>JBOGKE010000182.1:0-3566 GCA_050745265.1 Terriglobia bacterium | reverse complement strand
CTGCGAACCGGCCGGGATCGATTTAATGCTGGATCGCCAGCCGGACGCAACCGCTAACGTCGGCGACGAGGTTGTCTGCCAGATTTGCGGACGCCGAGGGTGCTGGATCGATCCGTTCGCGGGGTGAGGCTCGTCGGGTTCGATGTCGAAGTCCCATGGCGGCGCATCGTTCGCCGCCCAAACAGGCACGTTTATCGGAACGGCAAAGGGCAAACGCTGTTTGTTGTCGTCCGTGAAGGTCGATCGGATTTTGACGTCGGTTCCAAGTTTGAAGACGGCACGCTTCATCCCAATCCCGTAAACTCCTATGCTGTAGTCCTGATTCGCTTCGGTGGCCGTGCGGCCGAAGCTGAAGGCGTGCTTTACCGCGTCGTCGAGAGTCATTCCGCCGCAGTTATCTATGATGCTAAACGATGTCGGCGATAGCGCGATGGAGATTGAGTATTTCGACAGGTCGGCACCTTCCGATAGTCCCATCGGAGGGTTGCCCTCGGTTCGCCACGCCCCGTCGACGCTATTATCGATGAGGTCGAGTATGCAGTCCTCAAGAAAGAGGTCCTTCGTAATCATCCTTACGAAGAAAGCCTTTGTCGGATTGGCCGAAGCCTTTGCGTCGGTGAGGTCGGTAGCCACGTAGTTTGCCTCCGGCGCCTAAGTCTCGTTATTCGTCAGGCGTCGTTTTTCGCCTCTTTGCATCTGACGGAACCGCAATTGTAAACCATCGTGAGCTGTCTTCAGCGAGCGCCGAGCGCCCACACGATCCGGGCTAGGGCCGACGGCTTCCTCACGACGCATTCCTTTATTCGTAGGACGGTCCAGCCCTCGCGACGCAACGCTCGGGTGACACGGCGGTCACGGCGTTTGTTGGTCTCGATCTTGTTTCGCCAGAAATCGGTGTTCGTGCGGGGCAAGTATTTGCATCTGCATCCGTGCCAGAAGCATCCGTCCACGAAAACCGCGACCTTCCGCCCGGGCCAGGCGAAGTCGGGCTTGCCCGCGACGGGCCAATGCTTCCGGTAGCCCCTTATGCCGGCGACCCAGAGCAGCTTCGCTAACGGCAGCTCGGTGGTCGTGTTGCCGCGCGAGTGGACGGCCGCCATGATTTTGGACCGGACTTCTTTCGTCACGTGGTCCATGGCCAATCACCGATCATTTTACCGCTTGGCGTAGAGCTTGAGGTCGTCGGGACTGATTTGCTCCGAAGGCACCAGCTTGTAGTGCCGTTCCTCGACAACCTTCACGTCGTCGCCCTGCAGGGCAAGCTCGAACATGGCGATGGTGTCGTCCGTCATGAACTGAGCGGAAACGGGCCGACAGGTGAGGCGCGGAAACTTCTGAAGGCAGCAGGCGATGTCCTGCCGGGTTTGGGTCACTCCAAGCTGATCCGTTCCGCCTTTCGCCTGCACTGGCACGACGAACTGCTGGCCGTGACGGTTCACGCCCACATAAACTTCGTCGGTTTCGATCTGCCCCATTCCCTTAACGAAGGTCTGCAGATGGTTCTGCAACGAATACGACGCGATGCCGAGAAAGACGTCGATCAGGCGGTTGTAGCGTACTTTGGCGAGAAGCGACTGTTCATGCGTAAGCGCGTAGGCGGTGATGATCTCTGGCGTGGCATCGGGTATCTTGATGGCGACGAGTTCTGCCCTCGGGACTATTCGAACGAGCTTCCCAAGCTTGAAGCGGTAATGGCCTTTCCCCGCGAGCTCAATGCCCCATTCCATTCCCTTCGTCGCCGTCGCGACGATCTCCGGCGGCAGCGCCGTCCGGAACCGGAACGAATAGATGGTGTCTCCGAGGTTCTTCGGAAGCGCGATGTTCAGCTCGCGCGCGATCTCCGCGAACTCTTCCCGAGTGAACTCGAACTGCGTTAGGCCCTTCTTGTAATGCCGGTCGAAGATCTCCTTGATGATGACGGAATAGCGGTTTGGCTTGCGCGGTTTGGCTTCGTCCTGCTCTTTAGGCATGAGCACCGTAATCGCGCCGGATGCGCTGCGGAACGGTGTTCGCCGGAACGCCACAGCGCGCGGCAGCCTCGGACATGTCGAACGAGAGTAGCTGCGCGTCGCCGAGCGAAATGGGCTTCTCGCCGTTGCGCGGTTGGTCGTTGCGAAAGGCCTCGTGGACCTTGGACGCGACGGCGCGCGCCAGGAGAGGGGGAACGGAGTTACCAATTTGCCTGAATCCGTGCCACTTCGTCACGTGAAAGCGGAACCAGTCGGGGTAGGAGTGTAGCCGCGCGGCCTCGCGGACCGTGATGCAACGCGGCGAATACGGATGGATGGGCCGCGGCGATGTGAATGCGCCTCGGTCGCTTGCCGTGCCGGCGCGGATCGTGTTGCAGATGCCCTTCGGATCGAGCTTCAGAAATCGGCTCACCGGCTCCATTTCGCCGTGCTTCGTTTCGAGAAAGCGCTTTTTCGAGAGATCGGTATGGACTGTCCTAAGGCTGGAAGTCAACAACCCAGCATCGAACTTGCGTGGGATCGAATGGTCGTTAGTATCAAGGACAGCCCCACGCAGCGGCGCGCTGTAATAGGTCGGCTTCTTGAAGCTTGCTCTAACCCAATCCCTTGTTAGCAACTCGTCGTAGTCATCGGCCTCCGGCAAGTCCCTCAGGGCATCCCAAACGGTTGGCGTCTGCTCGACAAAAAGGCCCGGCTCGCTTCGATCCGGTGAATGCGTCGCGTCGGGATACTCGGGCAGCGGAAATCCTTTGCGAGCGCCGAGCAGGAAGAGCCGCTTGCGGTCCTGCGGCACGCCATGTTCCGCCGCGTTGAGCACACGGTAGTCCTCGACGACTAGGTAGCCGGTTTTCCGGAATTCCTGGACGATCTCTTCCAGAAATCGCCTGTGCTCCCCGATGGTCAGGCCCTTCACGTTCTCGAACACGAAATAAGAGGCCTTGAGATCGAGGACGAGGCGTACGAAGTGACGAACCAGCGAATTGCGGGGATCATCCAGCGCCCGGTGGCCAATAAGCGAGAAGCCCTGACACGGCGCGCCTCCGAATACGACATCCACTGTGGCGTCGGCGATCCGGGAATTACGGCGGATGTATTCGCCGTCAATGTCGGCGACGCTCCGGCAGATCGGCATGCATCGGGGGAAGTTGAACTCATGCGTCGAGCAATGAATGGGGTCGTATTCGACGCTCGCCGCGACATCGAAGCCGGCCTGCTCGAACCCAAGGCTCATCCCACCCGCCCCGGAAAACAAGTCAACACCAATCGGTCTCTTGGGCTTGGCTTCCATAAGGCAAGTCGTTCTTGCAAAGTCTTACCGCGTGGCCAGAGAATGTTCCGTAAGCGCCCTATTTTATAACTGTAAAGGCCGCTGTCGCAAACGTCCTTTGTGGCTGATGTTGTTAGCACATGATATGTCCGGTTCAATTAGCGAGTGAAATGTCCGCTTTTAAGGCGGGGCATGGTAGAGCTTCATGTCGGAGGCGACATGAGCTACTACGATGGAACCGTTCAGGAGCGGGCGATGAAAGTGCAAGAAGTGATTTTGCGGGCGCTGGCCAAGAAGATCACCTGGTGGCAAGCGGCCGAGATCCTCGG
>JBOGKE010000181.1:0-1718 GCA_050745265.1 Terriglobia bacterium | reverse complement strand
CCGCACTGACGCATCTTTACTCCAAGGATTCCTTTCCAGTTCAGCGGGGCAGGGGCGCGCCTGAGCCGGAAGGAGGCGTGATGATTCACTTTGATAAGCTTTGGCAGAACTGGCTCTTCGGCGCCGGGTTAATCGCGGGAGCGATCATCATCTCGCTGGTGATCCGCTACGTCGTTTTCTGTCTGCTGGACCGGCGCGCCCGCCGCACCAAGCATATCATCGACATCTCGCTAGCCCGCCACGGGCGCGGTCCGACGAAGCTGATGTTCCCGCTGATCGCGCTTCTCCTGGTCGTGCCGCTGGTCCCAGTCCGTTCGGCGATCCGCAACCCCGCCGAGCACGTGATCGGAGTTGCGCTCATCGTTGTCGTGGCATGGCTCATCGTTCTGACGGCTGATGTGTTCACCGATCTGCTGGTCTCCCATTACCGCGTGGACGTCGCGGACAATCTGCAGGCCCGGCGCATGAAGACGCAGGCGCTGATGTTGCGCCGCATCTTCGCGGTGCTCGTCGCCATTGTGACGGTTGCGATCATTTTGCTGACCATACCGCACGTGCGGGCGGTGGGCACTAGCTTTCTCGCCTCGGCCGGTCTCGCGGGGCTCGTGATTGGCCTGGCGATGAAGCCGACCCTTGGCAATCTCGTCGCCGGCGTGCAAATCGCGCTCACGCAGCCGATCCGCCTGGAAGATGCCGTGATCGTGGAAGGCGATTGGGGCTGGATCGAAGAAATCAACTCCACCTACGTGGTGGTGCGGACGTGGGACTGGAGGCGATTGGTGTTGCCCCTCACCTACTTTATCGAACACCCGTTCCAGAACTGGACCAAAACAAACGCGGAACTGATCGGATCGGTTCACCTGCACGTTGATTACACGGTGCCGCTCGCGGAGCTTCGCAAGGAGCTCGACCGCGTGGTTCACAGCACGGATAAATGGCGAGGCAGCGTGGTCGTGCTGCAGGTAGTGGACGCGACGGCGACCGGCATCCAATTGCGAATCCTGGCGGACGCTAACGACGCAGGGACGGCCTGGGATCTGAGGTGCTACATTCGCGAACAACTCATTGTTTTTCTGCAGGAGCACTATCCCCACAGTTTGCCGAGGGTCCGTGCGGAAATGCACCCGCTTCCGCTGCCCACGCGATCCGTCGAGGAGGCTCCGAACTCTTCCGGCGACGGCGATCACGTGCCGCCAGAGCCGCCGCGAGTTACCCGGGCAGGATCGTAGCGGACAGGTTATGGTTTGTCGCGATTGTTCAAGCCCGTTTGCGTTCGGTGCGGCTGGATCCCCGGCGGCAAAACTGCCGATCAGCCCGCGTGCTTCCCGGCGTAGAGCCGCGAGTCAACTTCGGCCAGGTCCTGATCCACGGACTGCCCCGCGACGTGATGATAAAGCCCGAGGCTGACGGACAGCGGAACGTCGCCGACGCGGTGCACGGCATCCCACTCGGCGACGCGCTGCACGATTCGATCGCGCACGATAATCGAGCCGGGCTCGTCGGTGTCGGCGAGGATTAACAGAAACTCATCGCCTCCGTAGCGCACCACGTGATCCGAGCCGCGCAGGCAGGACTTCAGAATCGCCGCGATCTGCGCCAGGATTTCATCCCGCATCATATGACCGTACCGGTCGTTCACGCGCTTGAAATGATCCACGTCGCACATCATCAGCGCGAGCGGGTGTCCATTTCTCTCGGCACGCGAAATCTCCTTTTGT
>JBOGKE010000180.1:0-1922 GCA_050745265.1 Terriglobia bacterium | reverse complement strand
TCGATCATATATTCGTGGAGCGCGCGGCTGCTTTGTCGAGCGGGTGGAAACTGAGAGGGGGCACGCAAAAATATATCCTGAAGAAGCTCGCAGAGAGGGCCGGCGTTCCTCCTGAAGTAATTCACCGTCCCAAGCGCGGATTCGCATTGCCTCTGGTGCACTGGCTCCGGCATGAGCTCAAGGAGGAGCTGGCCCAACTGCTCCTCGAGCCCAGGACACTGGCACGCGGATACTTTAATCCTCGCGCGGTTCAGCAGCTCCTGAACGAGCATAATACCGGGCGGCGCGACCAGTCCGCCCTCATCTGGATGCTGCTTGTCTTCGAGCTCTGGCATCGCAACTTTCTTGAGGCTCCTCGCGCGCGGGAAGCGCAGTCCGCAGCGCTCGCCTCGTCATAGCGCCAAGGCTCAGCCCGGCCGGACTGGCGCGGCCCCGTAAGCTTGTCAGCCTCGTGTCCGGTCAAAAAGTGAATTCGCCGTCGAATAACCCGCCCTCAATCTTCCTGATGATCAATTCGTTTGAAACAGGAGGAACCGAACGTCAGTTCGTGCTTCTCGTGAACGGCTTGCGCAAGCGGGGCTTTAAGGTCACGCTCGGCTGCCTGCTGAAAACAGGCCCGTTTCTGGCCGAAGTGGGTGAGGTGCGCGAATTCCCGCTGGGCGGCAGCCTCTACGCGATGCGTTCGTGGAAGTCGCGGTGGGAGCTGATCCGGTTCTTGCGCGCCCATCGAGTGGACCTCGCTCACTCGTTCGATCTTTATGCGAACCTCGTCTTGATTCCCGCGGCTCGCCTCGCACGCGTTCCCGTCGTGCTGGGCAGCCATCGCCAGCTCGGCGATTGTTTTCGCCCTTCGCAGATCCGGCTCCAAAGGCTGGTCCTTGGGCTTGCGAACCGCGTGGTCTGTAATTCCCACGCGGCGGCGGACACTCTTCCTCGGAGATGGGCCGGGCGCAAGGTGCGCATCATCCACAACGGAATCGCCGATGGCGCTTTCGCGGGCGCGGCGCCGGCTTTGCCGCGCGATCCTCGCATAATTCGCATCGGCATGATCGCGCGCATGAATGATCCGGTGAAGAACTATCCGGTATTTTTGCGCGCTGCGGCGCGGCTCGCGCCGAAATACCCGCAGCTCGAATTTGTGCTGGCCGGCGATGGACCGCTGCGGTCCGAGCTCGAACAGTTGGCGCTCAAACTTGGGATCAGCGGCCGAACCCGTTTCCTGGGCGAACGAAACGATGTTCCGCAAGTTCTGGCTTCGATGGATATTTCGGTCCTGCCTTCGCGCTCCGAGAGTTTGTCTAACGCGATCATGGAATCCATGGCCGCCGGCGTTCCCGTGGTCGCGACGCGCGTGGGCGGCAACGCCGAGCTCGTGAATGACGGGGAGACGGGATTTCTCGTTCCGGTCAATGACGACGAAAGGCTGAGCGGCGCGCTCGAACGCCTCGTGGCTGATCCGACATTGCGCTCCGTATTTGCGAAGCGCGCGAAGGAATTGGCGAGCGCCCGCTTCTCCGCGGATGCGATGGCGAGCCAGTACGAAACGCTTTATTCGAGCTTGCTCGCCTGCGAAAAAACAGGCGCGAACCTTGCACTCGCGGCGAGCCGGAGCCATGCCGCGCGCGTGGCGCTGGTTGCGCCGTCGCTCCGATATATCGGAGGGCAATCCGCCCAGGCCGATCTGCTGATCAGAAAGTGGCGGGACGATCCCGCGGTGGCAATGCGGTTTATCCCCGTCGATCCGGAATTTCCACGCCCCCTCGCCTGGGCGAGCAAGGTGCCTTACCTTCGCACGGTCATCCGAACTCCTCTCTACCTCTTTGCGCTCTGGAAGGGACTTGAGGGCGCCGAAGTCGCCCACATTTTTTCCGCGTCCTACTGGTCATTTCTTCTTGCGCCTTTCCCGGCGTGGGTTCTGGCGA
>JBOGKE010000179.1:0-2826 GCA_050745265.1 Terriglobia bacterium | reverse complement strand
GTCAGCGCGCGGTTGAGATCGGCCGTCTTCTGCTGAATGTCGCGGCGCTCGACGGCAAGAGCGGCCGAGTAAAGCAGCCGCGAAAGTTCGTTATAGGCCTGGATGAATACATCGGGCAGGCTGTCGGACACGATGTGGCGCTGGCGGTACGCTTTGGTCGCGTCGATCATAAGCCGGACGAAGAAGAGGACGAGCTGGAGAGGCTGGTGTTGATGTTGCCGAGTTCGGCGTTGAGCTGTTCGAGTTGCAGCGGCAGTGTTTGCAGCAGCGAGTTCACCTGTGCGTACTGCTGAAGCCAGAGCTGCGATTGCTGATTGACGTTCGCCTGAAACGCGCTGATCTGGTTTTTCAGGTCCTGCTGATTCTGGGTGATCCCCTGAAGATCGAGGTAAGTCGGGCCGTTCCCCGCACTCGTCAGGTTGAGCAGGTCGTTCCCGAAATTCACCGCGAAGCCGCTGGTCCCGTTGTTCTGCTGGAAAAAGTTCTGCACCGCGGAAGCGTTGCCGCTCAGAGCGGTGTTGAAGGTCCCGCTGTCAACGGAGAGCGTCCCGTCCTGCTGTAAGTTGATCCCGAGCGAAGCGAGTGAGTTGTAGCCGCTGTTGCCGGAGATCGAGTAATTGACGTCGTTGTAGAGGGACTGTTGCAGCGCCTCCACCGAGCTATCCGAAAAAAGCGGCGGCTGCGAGGTCGCGCCTTGCGTATAGGTGAACTGAGTGTTAATCGCCTGGATGACCGCGTTGTACGCCGAAACGAAACTGTTGATCGTGTCGCTCCCTTGTTTCGTGTCGGCGCCGACGGTGATCGTGGCCGCGGTGGGCGACGTGCCCGTGAGCGCCAGGGTCACTCCCGGAATCACTCCGCTCACCACGTTGCTCGTGGTGTTCAGCGGAACGCCATCAACGTTGATCGACGAGTTAGTTCCCGTGACCGTCTGGTTGAACGTCAGGCTCGTGGAATTGCCGGAAACCGTCAGGTTGCCAGCCGCGCCGCTGGTGTTGCTCACCAGACCGAGCCGGGCGCCGTTGGCGTCTGTGATCACCGTCGCCGTAACACCTACGTTCTGACCGTTGATGTACGTGGCGAGTGTGTTCAGCGTCGTGTTGTTATTCGTGCTGTTCACGTTGATCGCCACGGGAGACCCGGAACCCACCTGCAGCGAGAATGATCCGGGGCTGATCGCCGTATCGCCGGTCGCCAGAGGGTTGGTGTCGTAGGTGGACGTGGTGGCAAGCGAGGTCACCGTAACCGTATGGTTGCCGGCCGTCGCCCCCGATGAAGAGGTGGCCGTGACGACCGCGTCATTGGACGTTGTAGCGGTTGTCGCAGCGAGACCGCCGGCCGAGTCCTGAAGCGCCTGTACCGCGGTTTGCAGATTTCCGAGCAGCGTGTTGATGTTGTTGATCGCCGAGGCCTGGATCGTATAACCCGCCTCTTGATTCTGCAATTGGGTGAGCGGCGCCTCAGCGGCCTGCACCAGCGCTGCCACCGTCTGCTGAACGTTCAGCCCCTGGTTGAGACCGAGGCCGGCGGTATTGATCTGTAGTCCGAAACCGAGCGACGAACCCATCGAGCTTCCTCAATTTGACTCTGCAGAAAGAAAGACCGTGAAGGCGCTCAACGCCCCCACGGTCGGTAACTACGGAGGAACAGCCTACCCGAGCAGCTTCAGGAGCGCCTGCGGCAGCGAGTTGGCCTGCGTCAGCGAGTAAATGCCCGTCTGATCGAGCACCGAATACTTGGTCAGGTTGGAGACGACTTGCGGGATGTTGGCCGCGGTGATGGTGTTCAGCGCCGACGTGGTGTTTTGAGCTTCGACCGTGTCCACGTTTTGGCCGTCCTGCAACTGGCTGATCGCCGCGCCGATGTTGCCACGAAGGCTGCCGACGTTGACGATTGCCGAGTTGATCTGCTGCAGGATGGTCTGCGGATTCCCGGATGTCGCAAGGTTTGTGGTCGTGAGACCCAGGTTCGTGGTGTCGAGCACCGTGGTGGTGACGCCGATCGTATAGCTGGTGGTCAGATCGGTCAGGAAGATACTCGTGGTGCTTCCCGAGAATACCGAGGTGCCGTTAAAGTTGGTGTTGGTGCCGATGTTGCCGATCTCGCCGAGGATGTTGTTGTACTCGGTGCTCAGCGCGTTCAACTGTTGCGTTGAGAGGCCGCCGTTCGCAGCTTCGGTGGCCAGGGTGACTGCCGTGTTCAGCAGCGTGCCCACTTGCGATAGCGCGCCATCGGCGACCTGCGCCAGCCCGATGCCGTTGCTTGCGTTGTTGACGCTCTGGTTCAGGGCCGCCACCGACGCGTTCAGCAGGTTTGAAATCTGCAGCCCTGCCGGGTCATCGGCTCCGCTGTTAATCCGAGAGCCGGTCGTCAACTGGGTGAGGGTGTTTTGCAGCGAACTATTGGTCTTCGTCAATTGATTCTGCGATTGAAGAGAAGGGATATTAAACAGGACGCCTAGTCCCATGGAGTTCTCCTTTCAGAATTGTTGGCATTGCGGGCCTCAGGCGCAGAACCTGGGGCCGGCCGTTGCCTGCTCAGGACTTCCTGCCTTATGCCTCTTTCTCTAGCCACCCAAACCTATCGGCTGGGCCGGAATATTCTTTAATGCAACGGCCGCTTCGTCATGGTACGCAAGTACTCGCCAGATGGACGCGCGCTGGGTCAGAATGACCGAGCGGCGGAACGTGTCACCCTGGGCCCTCCGGCTCTGCTCAGGGCACAACGCAGCGGGTAGCGCGAGCCGCGACAATCTCCGCCGCTGCGTTCTCGCGTGTCTGTCGGCGATCCGCCAGGTCAGCCCTACTTTCCGACTCGTTCACTTCG
>JBOGKE010000178.1:0-1693 GCA_050745265.1 Terriglobia bacterium | reverse complement strand
ATTCGCCGGTATGGGAGCCAGAGTCCCGCCCCCGGCCAAAGATGCCAATGCGCCTCCGGGCCTGTTCACCGCGATACAGGAGCAACTCGGATTGAAGTTCCAATCCACCAGAGCTCCCGCCGAGGTCCTCGTTATCGATCACGTAGAAAAGCCTTCCCCCAACTAGCCGCCGAGCGGTTATCGATGCCCCCAGATGGCATCACTGGTCTATGGATATCGCAGGCTGGGACGAGATTTATAGCTCGGCCCAAATGGAGCGCCGAAGACACGCTTACGATTTTTGTTTAAGAAATTCTCGGATAAATTCGTTCCCGCGCTCCATCCGCGGGCCATCCGTGCGCGCTGCCGGGCCGTGCCACGCCCGACGTTAACATAACGTCGACGACACTGGGCCCACGCTCCCGCCTCTGCCGTGCCTCTCGTCATTAAACCCGCGTCGATGTAAAATCGCCGCAGGAGGAGCCCGTGTTTACTGCAACTGCCGACTTGATTCTTCCGACCACGGTTACAGGTTCTTTTCCGCGCCCGCGCTGGTTCGACACGAGCATGTGGGGACGCCCGCTCGACACCTGCATGCTCGACGTGCGCTTTCGCGAGAAGTTCCAAGACGCGATGGCCGTCGTGATCAGCGATCAGGAGCGCGCCGGCCTCGACGTTCTGACGCACGGAGACTTCCATGTGGACGAGGACCTCGCGGGTCGAGCTTGGCACCACTACCCGCTACAGCGCTGGTCGGGACTGGAAGGAGATTACCTTCAGCCGGAGGAGACGACCGCTCCGTGGCTCCATTATCCGCCCGGCACGCTCCTGAATGAGATTTACACCGGCTGGCGCTGGCCGCACGTGGTGGACAGAATTGAACACCGCCCGCTCGGCTATCCCAAGGTCTGGCGTCTCGCACAGTCGAAAACGCGCAAGCCCGTCAAGTTCGGTACCTGCTGTTCCCAGGTGATGGCTCTCTTCCTCGACATCCACACACCTAAATACAAGGACAAGCGCGAGGTGATCTGGGACATGGCGGAGGCGATGAACAAGGAACTTCTCGCGCTCCGCGACGCCGGCTGCCGGTGCATCCAGACCGAGGAGCCAACGTTCCACTTCATGGCGAACGCTTTCGGCAAAGACCATGAGGAGGTGAAGTTTCTGATTGGCGCCTTCAACCGCGAGGTCCAGGGGCTCGACGACGTGGAACTGTGGATCCACACCTGCTGGGGCAATCCTAACATGCAGCGTGTGATGGAGGACACGAGCTACGCGAATTCGATCGAAATCTACCTTGAGCGCTGCCGGGGCGACGTGTGGACGCTTGAGATGAAAGATCGCAACCAGAAGGACTTGGAGTTATTTGAGCCTTTCAAGCAAGACCTCAAGAAGAAGATCGCCATCGGCGTGGTCAGCCATCGGACCCTCCAGGCCGACCGGCCAGAAGACGTGGCGCTCGAAATCCGCACGGCGCTCAAGTACATTCCCGCCGAGCGCCTCATCCTTTCAAGCGACTGTGGCTTTGGACGCCAGGGCGCGAACCGCGAAATCGCATTTTACAAGGCCAGCGCCATCGCGCAGGGCGCAAATATCGTGCGGCGCGAGCTCGGCCTGCCGACGACTTACGTTCCCGCCTCCGATCCTCAGCTTCAGATCGACATTGTCCCCGGCCGCGATGCCACGCGCGCGACTGCCAGCCGAGGCTGACCTG
>JBOGKE010000177.1:0-5943 GCA_050745265.1 Terriglobia bacterium | reverse complement strand
CGACGGGCGGATTAGAATAGTCGCATGACGGCTTGGCGCAGCATGGCGTTGCGGAGCGTTCTTTGTTTCGGCCTGATTGCCGGCTTCGGCGGGTGGCTGGCCGGGCAAGCGCTGCGCGCTGCCGCGGGCGCGGGGCGCCAATTCGAGAGCGCGCTGGCATTCTACAATCAACGGCAATTCGACCAAGCGGAGCGAGCGCTCGCGCCGGTGCTTCGGCGGTTTCCGAACAATTTCCAAGCTAACGAGCTCATGGGGCTGGTTTACGCCGGCAAGTCGAATGCGAGCCAGGCCAACACGTATTTAGCTCGCGCTGTCCAATTGAATCCCGGGTCGGCGGACGCTCGGATGGTTTTGGCGGCGAACCTGGCGGAGCTCGGTCGTGATGCCGAAGCCGAGCGCGAATTTATGCGAGCCGTCCGGCTTGAGCCGGGAAGCTACGACACGAACCACAATCTGGGTGAGTTCTACATCGGCGCGAATCGGCTTTCCGCGGCCATTCCTTACCTGGCAGCGGCTCAGCGCATCCGGCCTTCGGCCCCGAATAACGGTTACGATCTCGCGCTCGCGGAAATTAAAACGGGCCAGTATGCGGCGGCGAAAAAGTGCCTCGAGAACTTGCTGGCTCGCCAGGCGCCGGGGCCGAACAGCGCGGATCTGCACTCCTTGCTGGCTACCTCCGACGAGCACACCGGGCTCTATCTCGACGCGGTGCGCGAAGACCAGCTTGCGGCGAGGGATGATCCGAGCGAAGCCAACATCTTCGCCTACGCGAGCGAACTGCTGCTGCATCACACGCTCGAAGCGGCGGAGCAGGTATTTCAACGTGGCGTCGAGCTCTACCCACGCTCTGCGAGAATGCAGGTGGGTTACGGCATCGCGCTTTACTCGCGCGGGGTTTATTCGGATGCGATCGAATCGTTTTGCCGGGCGATTGACATCAATCCGGCGGATCCCCGCCCCTATGCCTTTCTTGGCAAGATTTACGCCGTCTCGCCCTTGCAGGCGGCCGACGTGACCCAACGGTTCGCGCGTTTTGCCGCGTTTGAGCCGCGAAATCCGCAGGCGCTTTATTACTATGCGATGAGCTTGTGGAAAGGATCGAGAACCGCCAATCAGGCGCTCGATGAAGGAAAAGTGGCAAAATTGCTTGAGACGGTCGTATCGATTCGCCCTCAATTCGCTCAGGCTCGTCTGCAGTTGGGCATTCTCTACGCGCAAGAACAGCGCTGGGGAGATGCGATCGCGCAGTATCGAGCCGCCATCCGCGACCAGCCCCGCCTTGCCGATGCGCACTACCGGCTAGCCCAGGCGCTGGTGCGGGCGGGAGATCGCGCCCAAGCTCAGCAGGAGTTCCAAACCTTCAATCGCCTCCACCAGCAAGATGTGAAGGAAAACGCTAAGGAGCGAGCCGAGGTCAAACAGTTCGTCTATACCGCCGGCGCACCCAGCGCCAAGCCATAACGCGGTGCGACCGGTTTCGGGCCGCGCAAGGGCGAGGGAAGCGGCTGCCCGTTTGCATCGCGCAGCTTCCCGTGCGATTCTGGAACTGCCGGAAATCTGACTTGAGAAGATTGCGACGCGACGAGCAGTGCAGCGCGGCCTAGCGGCCGCAACCAAATCGCATGTCATTCCGAGGAGCGCAGCGGCGAGGAATCTCGCCGTGCGTTTTTCCCCGGCGCAGTCAGAGCGAGATTCCTCGCTTTGCTCGGAATGACAGAGTCCAGATCCTTGCCAAAAAGGCAAGGAATGACAGCATTGCAAGGCAATGCAGACCTCCGTCGTTGAGATCTACGGTTCTTGGCTGCCGAAAAAACGCCGTAGACCTCAGATGCGGAGGTCCGTGCTACGCATCTGATCGCCCGAATCTCCGGAGGACCGCCATGAACATCCACGTTAATCGCCGCCAGTTTCTGCAGGGAGCGGGCGCAGCCTTCGCCGGCGCGTGTCTCGGTCCGGCTGGCCTCTTCGCAACATCTAACGCGCCTGCGCCTGCGGTCGCGGTCGCCCGCTGCAATTCTTATGGCCCCGCCGTACACCAGGCGCTCGCGAGGCTGTTCGATCAGATTGGCGGTATCGACCGGCTGGTGAAGGGCAAGACCGTCGCGATCAAGCTCAACATGACGGGGGAGGCAACGGACTCGCTACGGGGGATGCCGCTGGGAATGACGCACTGGGTGCATCCGGACGCGATCGCGGCGACCGTCGATCTGCTCGGTAGGGCGGGTGCGCGGCGAATCCGGCTGCTTGAGAGCTCGCTCAGCCCGTCGCCATCACTCCAGGCATTCATGGCGCAGGCGGGGTGGAACCCGGCCGAGTTCACTTCCGCGGCCTCCGGGGTTGAGTTTGAGGACACCAACTACGCGGGTCAGTCGGGGAAATACGTCCGTGTGCGGGTTCCGGGCGGCGGGATGCTGTTCAGCGCGTACGATCTGAACCGGTCTTACCAGGATTGCGATGTTTACGTCTCGCTCGCCAAGTTGAAGGAGCACGCGACGGCGGGCGTGACGCTCTCAATGAAAAATTCGTTTGGCATCACACCGGCAACGATCTATGGAACCGCCGCCGGAATCGACGAGCCGGGCAGAGTGGTGAAGGGTTCGCGAATGATGTTGCATAGCGGCAACCGCCAGCCTCCGAAAAGCTCGCTCGCGGAGAAGAACCCTTCATCGCCGCGCTCGCCGGGTTATCGCGTGCCGCGCGTGACGGCCGACCTTGCCGCGGCGCGCCCCATCCAGCTCGCCGTGATCGACGGCATCTCGACCGTGGCGGGCGGGGAAGGGCCGTGGATCCGATCGTGCCGCCCCGTACATGCGGGCTTGCTGATCGCGGGCACCAATTGTGTCGCCACGGATGCCGTCGCCACGGCGTTGATGGGCTTCGATCCGATGGCGGAGCGCGGAACCGCGCCTTTCGAGCGATGCGATAGCACGCTCAAGCTTGCCGAGAGCCTGAATCTCGGCACGCGTGACCTCAACCGGATCGAGGTCATCGGTCCGCCCATCCGCCAGGCGCGCGTCGATTTCCGAAGCGCCTAGGCGCCACGCTCGCTGCCGCCGGATCGCGCGTTCCCGCCGAGGGCTAGCCCGCTTGCTTCGCGGCCAACGGTCCGATAAAGGGCAGCATGTAGCGCTCGTAGTTATACGCCTTGTAAAGCAGAAAGAGCCAGACCAGAAACATCGCCACTCGAAGCACGATCCAGCTCAGCAGCACGACGTGCCACAGCACGCCCAGACTGCCGAAGAAGAGGACACTCGACACAATGCCCCACGCAATCCAGATCACAATACAGGCCGCGCAGTAAAAAATCGACTGGAACGCGTGGAAGCGCACGAAGGAGTCGCGCTTATAAGGTTCGATCACCAGAAAGATGATTCCGGTGATGAAGCCCAGCACGTAGGTGAGCAATCCAGCCACGTTTGAGGCCATCGGCGTGGAACCCACCGCAATCGCCGGCCCCGGTGAAGCTGTCGTGCCGGATGCCGCTCCCATGGGCGCCCCGCACGATTTGCAAAAAGCTGATCCTGAATCAACCTGCGATCCGCACTTCGAACAAAAAGCCATACTTTCCTCCTCGCGTTGACGATTGACGGCGCTGCCGTTCCAGCCGCCCTGCCCGGGCTCTCGGGCAAACCGTAAACCGGCTGCCCGGCGCCGTGAGACCCGAAAGGGTTCCGGCCCGCTGATGCATCATCGCGCGTCCGGCGATCGATTCGCCAACGAGCAAGTCTGCTCAGAGCGAGATGCCGCGCGCCCCATGAGCTTGGTCGACTGGACTAGCTTAGAAGATGAATAGACTATACCCGAAGCCGATCGCCGTATCAAGGGCGCGTCCGGGACCCGCCGGGACTTGACCGTGTTTCCCTGAATCGCGCGAAGTGCGCAGGCATGGTTCTCCGGTCGTGTGATACCAGAATTCGGTTCTCCCGGCGCGGCGACTGCGAAAACCTCCAGGTCAGGCGTGCCGGAAAGAATGGGGCACACATCACCTCGACGCGCGTTATGGCGAGATTGCTAAGAGACGCGCGGACATGCGTTCTGCTCAATCCGTTCATGCGGTCTTGCTGCGTGGAGCGCCCTTGCGAAAATAAGCCGCGCCCAGGAGGATCAAGGCCGCCCCGATTGCCAGGTCCATCGCGCGGGCCATGAAAGATTGAGATAGGATGCCTGCGACGGCAATCAACAGTCCAACGCCCAGCGTGGCTGCGCCGATTGCGCGCAGAGGAGAAGCTCCGGTCTCCTTGACCTCTGAAGCCGTGACGGGCCGGTCGAGCGCTGCGAAGAAACGGCGGATGCGGCCCTGCTCCTCCTCGTCGGTTGAGAAGTACAGCGACCCCAGCCACATCGCCAGGATGGTCGCCGCGGTGTTGATGAGGATCGAAATGCCCTCAAAGGTATAATTGGCCCATTCCGGCGAGATGCCTCTCAACGTGGGGAGATACCATGCCTTGAGCGCCAGGGTGAGCACGCCGGTGAGCAAACCCGCCACGAAGCCCGCCAGCGCACCTCTACGCGTCAGCCTTCGCACGGTCAGCCCTGCGAGTAGCGGCAGCAATGTAGGAGCCAACAGAAGGCCAAATACCGTCACCATGAGGTGGAAGAGCGATTGGCGGCGGCTCATGGCAATCCAAAGGCCCAGCACCACCGTCAACACCCCCAGGCCCAGGGTGATCAGTCGGCCCATTTTCACCAGGCCGCTTTGCTGCGCGTTTGGGTTAATCAACCGATGATAAACATCTTGCGTGAGAACGCCAGCCATCGAGTTAAAATCGGCGCTCACGGTCGCCATCGTAGCTGAGAATATCGCCGCGATGATGATGCCGATCATCCCAGCCGGCAGCAGCTTGAGTACCAGCAGCACGTAGACGTCTGCGGTCCGGTGCTGGGCGACCAATCCGGGCAAAAACTTGCGCGCGAGGAGCGCGGGCACGATCATCACCGGAGCGCCAATAAAGTTAAGAAAAGCCGCGAAATAGGCCGCCTTGGTCGCGCCGCGCTCGTCTTTGACCGAGTAGTATTTCTGGGCCAGCGCCCAGGAGCCGTTATAGCTGATGGCAATCAGCGCCGCGAATCCCACAATGTAGATCCAGCCGTAGGGGCCCCCACTCGGGCGGAGAAAATGAACCGGCAATCCCGTGAACGCCTTCCTGATCCCACCCACTTTCCATAAGGCCAACGGAAGCAGAAGCAAGATTGCCAAAGCCTTCATGAGAAACTGGACAAAATCTGTGACCACGAGCGCCCACAGGCCGCCCAGAAACGTGTAGGCGATCATCACGCCCCCACACGCGATGATCGCCCAATGCAGGCTGAGCCCGACGGCAAGCGAAACGAACAGCCCGGTGGCGAAGACCTTGAGCGCATCGTCGAAGATCTTCATCGGTATTCCGGCCCAGGCGAAGAGCTGGCGCAACAACGCGCTGAAGCGGCTCTCGACAAACTCAACCGGGGTGATGATCCTTGCCCGCCGCCAGCGCCCCGCAAAAACCAAACCGCCCAGAATACAAGCGGGGACCGTGACCCAGAAAAGAGTTACAGCCACCCAGCCGTAGGAATATCCGATCTGTGCGTACGCAATAAACGAAAAGGCGCTGAAGCTCGACATGTAGTGCGAGATCCCCGCCATCCACCACGGAACCTGATGACCTCCGGCAAAGTAGTCCTTGGCCGTGGTCAGGTAATTGCGGAAATAAAAGCCCACCCAGAGAACGATGATGAAATATCCTGCTACCACCAGGTAATCCGGAAGGGTTAGATGGAAGCCGCTCATAAGACACGCGAAGCGGGGAATGCGTCCCGCAAGCCCGGAAGGGCAGGCGCTAATCTGCATTATTCATGAACGCGCCGCGAATCGCGGATTTGAGAAGTTTGGAGCCGCATGCGCTTGGTCTTGGAGGTCGACCGGCCGCCGGGGGCGCCTTTCCTCAGTTGAGGGCGGGATCGGGT
>JBOGKE010000176.1:0-27467 GCA_050745265.1 Terriglobia bacterium | reverse complement strand
CGTCCGTGGCGCTCACGCCGAACAGCAGCGCGTTCATGAGGCGCGTCAGCGCGAATGCCGCACCGAGCCCGATCGCGAGGCCTATCCCAACCATCGCGCCGAACTCCCGCGCCACGAGAACGAGAATCCTCCCGCGGTCCGCGCCGAGCGCCATGCGGATGCCGATCTCATTCGTGCGGCGCGCAACACCGTAGGAAGTGACGCCGTAAAGACCGACACAGGCGAGGATGAGCGCGAGGAGGCCGAAAAGCCCTGTCAGACGCGCAATGAGCTTATCCTGATTGAAATTGCCGTCGAGCTGCTCGCGAAGGCTCTGCATATTCTGGATGGTGAGGTTGGGATTGATATTGGCCAGCGTGCGCCGGACTTGCGCTTCCAGGTTTTCCGGCTTGCCGGCGACGTGGAGCTCAATATCGCCGATGTAGGAAGCGCCGACAAAGAACGAGAGCTTGGGATCTTTCGGCAATTGAAGGAACGGCATGAAGAACGTCGGGTAGGCGGGCCGGCGCGCGTCCTGATATTTGGCGTCCTGGACGATGCCGACAATCTCCCTCGCTCCGGCGTATTTCGGATCGCCCATGCCGAAGTGCTGTCCGATAGGATCCTGCTTGGGGAAAAACTTTTTGACGAACGCCTCATTCACCACAGCGACGTAAGGCGAGTTGGCGGTGTCCTGATCGGTGATGGTGCGGCCGCGCAGCAATTGCGTGCCGATCGTGTTGAAATACCGCGGGCCGATGCAATCGAGAGAGGCTCCGTCCCGCTCGTCGGGCGAGCGCCCTTCGATGTGGAATCCGAAGCCCCAGTTGTCGCCGCGCATCGGGCTGTAGATTGAATAGCTGGCGCTGAGCACGCCGGGAATTTGGGGGAGGCGCTGCTCGAGCTGCTGGTAAAGGCCGTATACCTGGCTGGGTTTGTATCCGGCGAGCGCCGGATTCACCAGCACGATCAGCCGGCCGTCCGGCTGGAAACCGAAATTCTGGTTTTCGACGTTTCGCAAGCTCTCCGTCAGCAGGCCCGCGCCAATCAACAACACCACCGAAAGCGCCACCTGCAGCACGATGAGCGATTTCTGCGGCAGCGAGGAGCGGTCGCGCGTGGAGCGGCCCGCGCCGCGCAGCGCATCGGCCGGGTGCGCGTGCGACGTCACCCAGGCGGGCGCGGCGCCGAAGATGACGCCCGTCACGAGCGAAAGCAGAAACGCGAAGCCGAGCACCGCCGGCGACGGCGTGGCGCTGATAGGAACGAAGTGCGCGCCGCGAAAAGCGATCAGCAGAATGGCGCGCGTTCCGAGGAATGCCACCACCAGCCCGGCAATACCTCCGAGGACCGCAAGCAGAATGCTCTCGGTAAGAATCTGGCGAATCAGCCTCCACCGGGGCGCGCCGAGCGCGACGCGAATCGCTGTGTCGGCGCGCGTCGCGGCGCCGCGCGCGAGAAACAGGTTCGCAATGTTCGCGCAGGCGATCAGCAGCACCAGACCGGCGATGATGACGAGCAAGAGCAGGCCGGACTTCGTTTGATCCTCCATCTGCGTTACGCCCGCCCCGCCCGGCGCGATGGTGATGTGCTGCTTGCTGATCTGCTTGCGCTGGTATGCCGACAAATCGGGCTGCGCGCGCAGCCAGCGCTGCAATTCCACCGTCACCTCGGACTGGATGCGCGCCGGATTCGCGCCCGGCTTCACGCGCCCGATCGCGTGCAGCCAGTGCAGGTCCGCGTGCTTCAGGACGGAGTTCGCGGCGTCGAGCGCCGGCTCGGTGGCGAGGGGCAGCCAGAAATCCGGCGGGTCGGTGCGCAGCGTCTCTCCGAAGAAGCCCGGCGGCGCGATGCCTACGATGGTGTACGGAAGCGTGTCGATGGTGAACGTCGAGCCGACCACGGAACGGTCGCCGCCGTAATGCGTCTGCCAGGTGCGATAGCTGATGACAGCGACGGGCGTGGCGCTCGGCCGATCGTCGACCGTCGTGATCACCCTTCCCGCAAATGCGCCAACGCCGAACGTCGAGAAGTAATTGCCCGACACGAATTCGGCGGTATAAGCGTCCGCCGGGCCCGTAGCGCCGCTGCGGCGAGCGCTCACATTTTGCGGAGCGGCCTGGAAGCCGGCCAGTTGGCTGAACTGGGGCGTGTGATCGCGAAACTGTTTGTAGAGGTCATAGGAGAAAATATCCCAGTTGTCCTGCATGCCGCCGAGGACGCAGCAATTGTCCGCGTTTCCGACGCGGTAGAGCTGGCTAGGGTCAGCCACGGGCAAGCTCTTCAGCAATACCGCGTCCACCAGGGTGAAGATGGCAGTGTTCGCGCCGATTCCCAGTGCGAGCGTGAGAATGCACACCAGCGCAAACCCGGGCGACTGGCGCACGCGGCGGAGTGCGTAGCGAAGATCTTGCATCAGCGTGGACACCGTGAATCCTCCCGTCTGCAAGTACGAGTATGAACCGCTCTTTGTTCCAATAAGACGCGCGAGGGGAGAATTGGTGATCGGAGTATGAGCCGGGCTTGGGTGATGCGCCGTAGCGCCGGGCTTTAGACCGGCACGTTCGCGTGTCCTATCGTGCTGCCCTGAAGGGCGGCGCTACACGGCGTGTTTCCGCCTCCTATTTTGCCGGGCTGAAGCCCGGCGCTACGTCTGCCGCGGGAGGCGCGCCCCAGCCGCCGCCGCCAGGCGTTTCGATTCGCAAGACGTCTCCGGCGCGGGCGCGGAAATTGCACTTTCCGGGCAGCTCTTCGCTTGTGCCATCGGGGTGAATTAAAACGCTGCGGCCGCGCGCGCCAGGTTCTCCGCCCGCGAGGCCGTAGGGCGGAATGCGGCGGCGATCGGAAAGAATAGTGATTTGCGCCGGTGCGAACAACTCGATTTCGCGCACCAATCCGTCTCCTCCCCGGTACATTCCCCGGCCTCCGGATCCTTGGCGAAAGCTGTAGCGCCTGACTCGAAACGGGAAGCTGTATTCCAGAGCCTCGACGGGCGTATTGAGCGAGTTGGTCATGTGCGTGTGCACGCCGGGCACGCCATCGCGGTCCGGGCGCGCGCCCATGCCTCCGGCAATCGTTTCGTAGTAAGCGAACGTCCCGCCCGTTCGCGGATCAGCGCCGCCGATGGTCAGGTTGTTCATCGTGCCCGAGCTCGCGGCGGGAATCCGCGCTGGGATGGCTTGCGCCAGTGCTTTCAGAAGCACGTCCGTGATTCGCTGCGAGGTTTCGACGTTTCCACCCGCCACGGCTGCGGGAGGGCGCGCGTTGACGACGGATCCTTCGGGCGCGCGCACATCGATCGGCCGCATCAAACCGGCTGTCGCAGGCGCATCCTCGGAAAGAAGGCATCGGAACACGTAAAACACCGCCGAGCACGTCACCGCAAACACCGCGTTCACGCTGCCCTCCGCCTGGGGATCGGAGCCCGCAAAATCGACGATCACGCGGCGCTGCTTTGGATCGATGCTCACGGTCACGGCGATCTTCACCGGCTTATCCGTGATTCCATCGTCGTCCAGAAAATCGTCGGCGGAAAACTTGCCGCGAGGGAGCTTCGCGATTTCAGCGCGCATCAAGCGTTCGGAATAATCGAGCAGCGCCCGCATGTTGCGATGGACGCGGCGCGCGCCGTATCGGACGGCGAGCTGCTTAACTCTGCCCGCTCCAATCCGGCACGAGCCAAGCTGAGCGGCAAGGTCGCCGGAGCGCTCGGCGGGCGTGCGGACGTTGCTCAGGATCAGGTCCAGAACGTCCCGATTCACCCGGCCGCGACGCGCGAGCTTGACAGGCGGAATGCGGATTCCTTCCTGATAAATTTCCCGGCTGAGTCCCATCGATCCAGACGTTGCCCCTCCGACGTCGGCATGGTGCGCGCGGTTCGCCACATAGAAATCGGGCCGCCGCCGGCTCAGCAGGAATACCGGCTGAACCAAAGTGATATCGGGCAAGTGAGTACCCCCGGCGTACGGATCGTTGAGAACCGCAACGTCGCCCGGCTCAAACGACAGTGCGTCCATCGCTCGCCGGACGGACATCGGCATCGAGCCGAGGTGCACCGGCATGTGGTCGCCCATCGCCACGACCTCTCCGGATGCCTCAAAGACCGCGCAGGAATAGTCGCGGCGCTCCTTGATGTTCGGCGACGATGCCGTGCGGCAAAGAACCGCTCCCATCTCCTCGGCGATCGAGTGCACCGCGCCTTTGAAGACGGCGAGCTCTACGGGATCGATTGTTTCGCGCCGGTCGCGCACAGGGGCTCCTCGTCGTTCCTTCAAATCAAGGCGCGCAGCGAGGTAGCGCGGAGTTGTCTTGTAGCTCCGCGGCTTTTCTCCTTGCATAAGCAAAGCCGCAGAGTTTCTGAGAAGCGAAACTCTGCATTGCAAGGGCGTGAAATCTTGTTTTCTTAGCAAGCTTCCAGGGACCTGTCATTCCGAGTGTAGCGAGGAATCTCGCAGTGTTTTCGGGTTCACCGCAGAGCGAGATTCCTCGCTGCGCTCGGAATGACATCGGTATTTCCACTTGCGGCTCCACCGCGCTGCGCTACCCGCCTCAAAACCTCGGGACGGCGCTGCGCGGGACGGCGATCATCAGTTGGCCATACTCGTCCACACGGACCCTGCACTGCGGGGGAACGACCGCGGTTGCGCTGTACTCGGTGACGATGGCAGGTCCGCGAAAGCGATCGCCGGGGCGAAGCAGCGCGCGATCATAGAGCTTTGCCATGACTGCGCGGCCGTCGAATGCAGTCCGCTGCTCGTTCACAATCGCCTGGCGTCCGTCTCCCCTGCGCACGCGCTGCTTCGTGAACGTAACTCCCCCCGTGGACGACACCAGTCGCACGCGCGCGGTCACCGTCTCCACCGGCCGCGTTTGATCCGCGTACCCGTAGCGCTGGGCGTGGGCGCGATGGAAGCGCTTGACCGCGCGGGGCCCTGCGCTGACGTTGATCTCGTAGCCCTGCCCGCGATAGCGCATATCGACGGAGCGGAAGCAGGAGCAGTCGAGCCCTTGCATTTCTCTCCGCCCGCGGCGTTCGAGCTCCCGGAAGCAGCGCTCGAGTTTCTCCGAGCCGGGCGGGAGCATGAGGGTGCGAGAGTAATCCCGGATTACATCAGAGATGAGAATGCCGAGCGCCGAGAGCGCGCCGGGGAAGCGAGGCACCAGAACGCGGGGAATGCCGAGGGCGCTTGCGAGCGCGCAGGCGTGCATGGGGCCGGCGCCCCCAAAACTGATCAGCGTGAACTCGCGCGGATCGTGGCCGCGCTCGACCGAGATTACGCGGATCGCCTGCGACATCGCGGCTTCGGCAACGGACACAATTCCTTGCGCGAACCTCTCGGCAGACTTCACACCGCCTCTGGCCTTTTCGAAGATGCCGCGCACGCGCCCGGCGTCGAGCACCGCTTCGCCGCCGAGAACGCTGGCCACCCTCCCGAGCAGCAGGTTGGCGTCGGTGACGGTGGGCTCCGTGCCGCGCCCGAAACAGATGGGACCGGGATCCGCTCCTGCCGATTCCGGGCCAACGCACAACACCCCGCCCGAGTCAAAGCGGGCGATCGAGCCGCCGCCGGCGCCGACTGTGTGAATGTCGAGCATTGGCACGGCAACGGGCAAACCGCCAATTGCGGACTGCGTGGTGGTGCTCAGAGTTTCGTCCGCTCCGGCAAGCGCAACGTCCGTCGACGTTCCGCCCATATCCAGCGAAATAATGCGCGTGAAGCCCGACAAGCGCGCGACGGCTTGCGCCGCCACCACTCCACCCGCGGGGCCCGACAGCAGCGTCCTGACCGGCTCGCGCGCGGCGGCCGCGGCGGAAACGATTCCGCCGGAAGACTGCATCACGCTGAGGCGCGAACCCGTGAACGTTCTGCGAACCGAGCGCTCCACCTCGCCGAGATACTTGCCCACCGTGGGCGCGAGGTAGGCGTTCACGAGCACAGTCGAAGCGCGCTCGTACTCGCGAAACTCGGGCGCAATCTCGTGCGACACTGAGACGGGCACGCCGAGCTTTCGCAGCGCCGCCGCCGCAGCGCGTTCATTTCTGGGATTCGCAAACGAAAACAGAAGCGAGAGGGCGATCGCTTCCGGCGCGGCCCTGCGCACGGCGTCGAGCAGCGCCGCGAGTTTACGCTCGTCCGTCTCGAGCAGAATCGTGCCGTCGCTGAGAGTGCGTTCGTTTACCCCGAACCGGAGATCTGCCGGAGCGAGGGGCGCTGGCGGCGACCACGACCAGTCGTAGAGCCGCCCCCGCTGCTGGCGGCCGATGGCGATCGTGTCCTCAAATCCTCCAGTCGTCACGAAAGCCACTCGCGCGCCTTTGCGCTCAAGCAGCGTATTCGTGCCGACTGTCGTTCCGTGCCTGATCTCTGATGTTGCTGGAGGGCCGATCCGCGCGAGCGCCGAAAGTATGGCCGCGCTCGGGCTGGCAGGAGTCGAAAAGAGCTTCAGAACGCGCAGCGCTCCTCGCTCGATGTACACGCAGTCGGTGAACGTTCCGCCGGTGTCGATCGCAATCCGCATGGCGCGAGGAGAAGGATCAGCGCGAAGACCACAGCGCGGCAGAGCGGCGAATCTGAAATCTCACGCTGAAATCTCAAATTCAAATTTCATTCAAGACAAATACCGAGATTCTTCCTTCGGCTTCGCTCAGAGCCTGCCCTGAGCGGAGCGAACGGGACGGCCTGCGCTCCTCAGAATGAGACCTCCCGGGATGTATCGGCAGTTTGCTAGTGTGTGATGGCCGTCGGGTCGGCGCCGCCCGCTGCTTCTTCGATCATATGTTCGGCGAGCAGGTCCCAGCTTAAGAAGTTTCCGCCGGCCGCGGGAGCGCCCGTGTCCGGCTCGTAACACTCGTTCATTCCCCCGGTCTTATGGAGGTCGCGCACGAGCACGCTCACCGTCTCGCTCGCGAGTTGCTGCGCCGCTTTCGGGTAGCCGTAGTTCATCAGGCCGTGCATCAAGAGATAATTCGAGATCACCCAAACCGGCCCGCGCCAGTAACCCGACTTCGGATTGTACCCGGCTTCCGTCGCTGCGAGCGTTCGAACACCGTAACGTGCCCAGAACTCGCGGGGATTGAGGAGGTGATCGCGGATCGTGAGGCGCGCCTGCTCGGGGGTGGCGATGCGCGCCCACAACGGAGTGAAATCCGTCCACTCCTTCACGCGAACGAAATGCCCGTTTCGAGAATCGATGTTATAAAACATGCCGTCGCCGGACGACCACATCTTCGTCTGAACGAGTCGAGTGAGCGCGTCAGCCTTCGCTGAATACCGAGCCGCATCGGCCGGTTTGCCCAACTTTTGCGCGATCAGCGCCATCGCGCGGTATTCGCGCTCGATGTAGCACTGCAAGTCGACGCCTTCCGTGACGTTTGCCGGCCGGGCCGACACCGCCGGGCTGTTATCGACCCCGCTCTCGACGCCGTTATACCAGCGGAAGAATCCATCCGGCGAGCGCCGCGTGTCCTCCCAGAAGGCCAGCGTGTCGGCAAGCTTCTGGTAATCCGGCCGGAGCCAATTGAAATCGCCAAGCGTCAGCGAGGCGCGCACGGCGGCCTGCGCCAGGAAGGGCTTGCACATTTCGGGCAAGGCCCAAAAGCCTTCCGGGGCAATCTCGCGCGGCGTGTAGCCGCGATCGTTGGCGTTTTCATCGACGAACGACAGAAAATCCTCCACCGAAGTCGCGAGCGGCTTACCCACGCGATCGTAGCTCAGCGCCACGCCCATGAAGTACATGTCCCAATCGAAGAGCTGGAAATAAGGTCCGCTGGGAACGAGATAGGGCTTCTTGAGGACGCCGCGCGGCGGCTTCACTACCGTTGCCTTGAAGCGGTGGTTTTCGAACAGACGCTCGATTTCGGTAGACGCTTGAGCGGAGGCGAGCGAGGCGCCGGCGATGCTCGCAACTGCTGCGAGCGCCAGAAAGGCGCGGAGCGCAAGCCGACCATCTCGAATACAGCGGTTCATCGTTGCACGAAAGTGCGGGCTGCGCGAAAGTGTGGGTTTGCACGAACGCGCGGCTGTCGAGTCCCCGCGCCCGGCGCCCGGCGCCCCTGAGAGTAGCGCAGCCGGGCGCCTCGTCGCAACCTCAGTTCAGTCTCCGGCCAGGCGCCGTCCGGGCTCCGTTGGCTGCGAGGCGCTGACGGGGACGCTCGCGCGATGATAAACTTTAAGGTTCTGGCGGCCTGATAGCGCGGCGTCAACTGCGTAGCGCCGCCCTTCAGAGCCTGCCCTGAGCGAAGTCGAAGGGGCGGCAAGTGGAAGAAGACACGTGTGCCGACAGCCGCGTAGCGCCGCGCTTCAGGGCGGCCAGAAACGTGTGCCGGGCTGAAGCCCGGCGCTGCCAGTGCGGGTTGGCACACCAACCCTGATGAAACCTCGCCGGGGTCGCTCTCGTACATAAGTCTTGGCATGTTAGCGGGCGCACGCCGTTCCGACCCGGAGCGAAGCGACGGGTAATCTCGTGGACGACAAACGGCCGGGTTGGAGTAGCCCCGGCGACCCGCAAGAACAGAAAGGATGAGCAATGAGTCGAATACGTTACCGTACCGTAGTTTCCGCCGCGCTGTTGGCCGCGGTTTTGGGCGTACCGGCGTTGCGCGCGCAGGGTATTAGCACCACCAACGACGCGTTTGACCAAGCCGTTTCCAGCACGTACAAGCTCACGCCGTCGTTCCCCAATATCGTCGCGCCATACCTGAACCCGCGGGTTCCGCCGTTTCGCCTCGTAAATTCCCAGGACCTTTATCAATTGATTCAGAATGGCACGCTGCGCCTCTCACTGCAGGACGCGCTGTCGCTCGCGCTCGAAAACAACCTCGACATCGCTGTCGAGCGCTACAACCCGGAGTACGCGCAAATCGACCGCGTACGCGCTTCAAGCGGCCAGGCGAATCGCGGCATTCAGGGCGCGTTTTCGTCCTCGGCCGAATTCGCCGGTGCGATTGGCGGCGGCATTGGCGGCGCGGGTGGTAACTTCAACTCGGGCGGCGCCGGGTCCGCCACGGGCGGCGGCCTCGGCATTATCAACGTGAGCTCGATCGGCACCTTCGATCCCGTGGTGGGCTTCACCACCGGACTCGCTTACCACGTGTCGCCCCTTCAAACCCAAACCGTTTTCGGCTCGCCTTTTCTGAGCACGAACGGCTCCGAATATAACGCGTTTGTCGGCCAGGAATTCCCAACGGGCACCAGTTACATCGTGAGCTTTTCGGGAGAGCGCGATTCCACAAACTCCCTGGCTCAGCTCTACAACCCTCTGGTCGTGACCTCGCTCACCGTAGGGGTCGAACAGAACCTTTTGAGCGGCTTTGGCTATCGGGCCAACAAGAAATTCATCTACATCGCGGAAAATGACGTTGGCATCTCCAAGGACTATTTCAAAGAGCAGGTTTCGGCGACGATTCAGACGATCTTGAATGACTACTGGACGCTCGCCCAGGACAAGGAAAACGTCGACGTGGCTCAGGAGGCGGTGACTTACGATCAGAAGCTGCTTGAGGACAACAAGCGGCAGGTGCAGATTGGGACGCTCGCGCCGCTCGACGTGATCCAGGCTGAATCTTCGCTCGCGACGGCGCAACAGAACCTCATCGTGGCACAGACCACGTACCGCCAGCAACAGGAAGTGATGAAGACGGCGCTATCGAAAGAGGTGAACGGGGACCTCGTGACCGCTCTGGTCGAGCCCACCACGCCGCTTCCCACTCCCCAGCCCGGCGACGCTCCCCCCCTTGAGGCTGCACTCGCGGAGGCGCATCAGAACCGGCCTGAAATCGATCTCAACCGGCTAAATCTCAAAAACGAACACGTAGTGCTCAAGGCCGACCGCAACTCGCTTCTGCCTTCGCTCAACCTCTCCGCGGCCTACTATCCGGCCGGGCAGTTTGGCGACCGGCTCCTCTATGCGGGCAGCCCGCTGGTGCAGGTGGGGAAAGCCCCGGGAGGCGTGGGCACCGCGCTCTCGCAACTGATTCACAACAGCTATCCGGGCTACTCTGTGGCGCTCTCGCTGCAGATGCCCATTCGCAATCGCGCCGCGCAAGCGGACGCGGCCCGTGCGCTGCTTGAAGAGCACTACCTCCGTACCACAATTCAACAGCAGTTGAACACCATCGACCAGGCGGTGCGCACGGCGGAGATCGGCGTAGTGCAGGGAAAGGCGCGGGTCGACGCGGCGAACCAAGCGGTCGAATACTCCCGCCAGCAGCTTGTCGACGAGCAGAAGAAGTTCCAGGTGGGCGAGTCCACGGTGACGCTGGTGCTTCAGGATCAGAGCTCGCTGACCACGGCGGAGGGCAACGTGGTGACCGCCCAGGCCGGCTACGCTCAGGCGCTCGTCACGCTTCAGGAGGCGATGGGAACCATTCTTCAGGACAATAACGTCCAGCTCGTCGATGCGCTTACGGGAAAGGTTAACCGCAGCGCGCCCCCGAACATCCCGGGAACGCCGGTAAGCAGCAGCTCAAGCGGCACTCCGCCGAGCGGCAAGTGAGCCGGCGCACGCCGAGAGATACGCTGCATGGGCCGAATTTTTCGGAGGAGTTCCTCATGTCGACTCCGCGGGCCGGGTGAGGGGTTCCGGCCGAGCATTTCGGAGTAGCCGCAGGCGACGAGGAATCCCCGTATTTGCTCGATTCCTAAACGCAGGGATTCTTCGCTTCACTCTGTCGAAGATCACCGGAACCAGTCATTCCCGCGAAAGCGGGAATCCAGTGACTTGGACCCCCGCTTTCGCCGGGGGTGACGATCGCGTTGATTCTCATTCCCATGGGTGGGCCGCAGGCCCATGTGGCACTCAGAATGACAGTTCCAAGTGCATTTTCCCGCAGCCTGACAAAGCCGCCTCTACACGTTTTTCGGCGTTATTTAGTTCAGGGGATAATCTTTTTCAGGAAGTGCAGCTTGCCCTTTTTCTTCGGGGGCGTCGCCGGGGTTGAGCTGTCAGCTCCGTTCGACAGGTTCTGCTGCTTGACGCCGGTCGAGGACGACGCAGGGGTGCCGGCTGCCGGCGGACTTTTCGGCTGGGCAGGGTCTGAGTTTTTCTTCAAATCCGCGGCGCTTCCCGGCTGAACGGTGACGCCATTGGAGCTCGATCCCTGGGAGGTCACTGAGGGCTGCGCTTTGTCGAGCTTCGCAATCTGAACCTGAATCTGGTTTTGAGAGCCGAGCACGACCGGCCCGTGTAAGGTTGTGGAGTAGTCCGGACCGGAGCTCAGTCCGCCGAAAGCCTTGTCAAGCAGGCTGCGGCGATTGCGGCGGGCGGCGGCGGCATCGGCTTCGGCGCGCGCCAGCATCGCTCGTGTGGGTCGCGGGATGGGCGCGTGCAAGCTCGCAAGCTGCGCCTTGGCGAGTTTCACGTAGGGGCTCAGCGGAAATTCCATGATCAGGCGGTCGTAGTAAGGGACGGCCTCCCGCGTACGGTGCAATTGGGCGAGCGATTGGCCGAGGCTCCAGAAGACCTCGTCGCCTTGGCTGAAGTTCGGATACTTCGTGGTGATGTCCTGGAAGCGCGATTCGGCGGCAAGATAGGCGCGATGAACATAATAGAACATCGCGATGTCGTATTCGCCCTCCGCCAGCACTTCCTGCACCTCGCGCAGTCGGCCCTTCACCTCCGGCATCAGGGGGTTCGTGGGATACTTGAGCAGGAACTCCTTGAACTCCGCTTGCGCCGCTAGCGCTTCCGAAGCGTCGCGGTTCGCTTTACCGATCAGGCGGAAGTGGCACATTCCGGCTCGGTATTCCGACATCGGAGCCTCCGGCGCGGTGGGGAAGAACGTGATGAAATCCTTGTATTCCGCCTCCGCCTCGGTCAGACCGGAGATTCCGCCCTCTTTGTAGTATGAGTCGGCGATGGCCAGTTTCGCCTGCGAGAGATACTCGCTGTCGGGGTAGGTGTTAATCAAAGCTTGCAACAGGAGGCGACCCGGCTGATATCGGCCGTGCCGAATCTCGTTGAGCGACTTCTGCAACAAAATTTTGTCCGGCTGCTCGCCGGGCGCAACCGTTATTCCAGAGGTTTGATGGTGGCGATGGAAAAGGCAGCCCGGAAAAAGAGCAACGCTTACAAGGAGAATCGCGCTGAACCACACCGCGGGTTTTCTGATTGTCTGGCCTGGATTTCTAAAGTTCATCGTTCCCAGTAAAAGCTCCTCTCAATGTGCTATCGTGCCGCTGCCGGCGGAAACGCAGCGAATGAGCTCACGGATGTGAGCCGCGGCCTCGCGATTGCTCGCGCTCGCCGCGATCGGCACAAACGCGTCAGCACCCACCTCTTCGAGACTGCGAACCCGGTCCGGATCGAGAGCGCCTTCGACGGCAATTTCAAACCAGATTCCGCATCGCTCCCGCGCCGCCGCTGAAGAGCGCACGGCGTGCACGAGACCCGCCAGATCAAACTCGGGTCCTTCGCTGAATAGAATCAAACAATCCACGGCATTCAGCACGGGAGTGACGGCTTCAACCGACGTCGAGCTGTTGAGAACCAAGCCGCGCTTCGCCCCCCGGACGCCGATCTCATGGAGAGCATGCCGCAGACGCGCGGTTGATTCCGGGTGGATCGCAACCAGGTTCGCCCCTGCATCGACAAACGCGCCCGCAAAGCGTTCCGGGCGCTCGACGCGCAGGTGGACCTCCAGTTGGATGCCGGTTGCTTTGCGAAGGCTTTCTATGACGGGCTGGCCTAGCGTGATGCCCGGCGCAAAATGACCGTCGCACACATCGACATGAACCCTTCGCGGTCCCGCCCGCTCGATCAATTCCACCGCTTCGTCAAGCCGGGCAAGATCAAAAGCCAGCAGCGATGGAACGATCAACGCCATGTCAAACGTCGGGTCTTGGCCTACCAAGCCAAGGCTCAAGACTAACATAATCGGAGGCATTCTGGTAGGCGGGCGAAGAGTCGGCGGCGGTCTATGATCGCCGGTAGCTGTAGCGGGGATCTGCGATCGCCGAAGCGGTTGAAAAATCGTCCCCGGCGATCCCTTCCTGCGTCAGAGCAGGCTCCGATCGCCGCTACGGCCGCAGTTATCACAAAGACTCGAAAAGCCGCAGGCGAGCGGCGAAGGCTTCGGTCGCAGAGCGGCGCGGCAGAATAGCGGCGCCGGGCGGAAGCGGCGGGGGCTCTCTCTGCGGCTTTATTCGTGCGGGAAACGCTGCGGGGTGACGGGCGGCTCGGAGCGCGGCTTCAACACGCCGGTCACGGGCCGGGAGCTACAACGCGACGCTCGCGCCACACTCCTCCGGACGGGCTATTCATCGCGGAGGGAGGAACGCAGGTACCTCAGGAGCGACCAGCCGCCGGTGACCGGCAGCAGGAGCGCTTGTTTGACGAGGTCGTTGCGCCCTTTTCGCCGCTCGCGCCCCTGGCGCGAATCGCGCTGCATCTGGAATTCGAGCATCACCGCGTATTTCGCGAAGTCCACGCCGCACTGATCGCACTTTCCGCCGTGGGCCTGAGCGCGCGCGCAGGCGGGGCACACGAATAAGACGGGCGCGTGGCAGCGAAGGCAGAAGCGCGCCGTGTCGGGGTTCGCAAAGCTGCATTTCGGGCAGGTCATCCGAAGCTCCTTCGGCCGGGGATCAGTTCACCGGGAGATAGGCGATGTCCCGCCCGCCTCGGATGCGGAAATGGCAGGCGCAATCGTCATACCCACAGATCACGGTGTCGGTCCCGGAATACTGCGGTTGCGTCAGTAGGTCCAGCTTCCCGCAGAACGGGCAGGCGAGAATGGCACAGAATGCGGTGTCGACAAGCTCGCGCAGGGTTTGAGCGCCGTCGAGGAGCATCACGTCTCCAGGGTGCATCAACTCCATCGATTCTTCGAAGACGTGCCGCAGCACCATCACCGGTTCCATGGCCGTATCGATCCGGGTTTCCAAAGTAGATTTACTCACCATCAGACGCCCTTCATCCCTTCCCTCCGGCGCGCACCGAATCTCCCGCTGCGTCCGGCTCCGAAATGCCGCGCGATTTGACTTCACTCGTAAAGCTCTATCGGCGCTTCGGCGCGGCCACTTGAGTCGCGCGGGGCGCTCTTCAGCGATGGGCTCAAAGGCCTGCAAGCTCTTTATTCCAAAGCGGAACCCCGATTCCCGTAACGGAACGGCGCGCCCCCGTTTCGAGCGCCGTGAAGCGGTCCGGAACCCGGAAAATCGGCCGCTCTTCGGGATTTTTTTCTGCAGCGGCTGCGCGCACGCGGTTTGGGAACGGGACCTCGCGGCTTTCGTTCGCTCGCCAGCCGCCCACGGGCCGTCGCGCGTCCGAAGCTGGATAAGCTGCTGAGCGCAGGGAGCTTGCTCGGGCAGACGTTCTGGCGGTCAGGCGGTGCGGGGGGAGATGATCCACTCCTCCGATTGGGCGGATTTAACCTGCGGCCATTTCCCGTCGATCGCCGGCGAGTGGCGGGCGAAAGCTCGTCCGAGACTTGGCATCCAGCGTGCTCTTTTCCAGTGTGCGCAGGCAATAACACGACACGCAAACAGCAAACGCTGAGCGCTGAAACTGGATTTCGCGCCTCAGCGGTCGTGTGCCCCAACGCAGGCGAGCAGTTTAGTTCGCCCATCGACCGAAAAGAGGAAACACATGAGCGCCGATCGCACGTTTGCCACGAAGACCTCCGAGAGAACGACTTCCCCAACGCACCGACGGTCACGCCGCGGCGTCAAGGCGGTTGATCAAACCGCCGCCGCGCGGCCGCATTCCGTTCGCGCTGCCGCCCAGAGCCTTCCCGCGCGCGACGAGCTCGCGGTGAAGCTGCTTCCGCTGGCGCGCCGAGTTGCCTTTGAGATGCGCGAGCGGCTGCCGCAGCACGTCGAGGTGGACGACCTGGCGTGCGCGGGCGTGGTGGGGCTGCTCGACGCGCTCGGCAAGTTCGACGCTCGAAAGCACGTCAAAATCGAAACGTATGCGCGGCATCGCATCCGCGGAGCGATCCTCGACAGCCTGCGCGAGCTCGACACCGCTTCGCGCGACATGCGCCGCAAAAACAAGAGCGCGGAGAAAGTTTACCAGCAGCTTCAGGCGCGCCTAGGCCGGGCGGCGGCGGACGACGAGATGGCCGCCGAGCTCGGCGTAAGTCTGAAGAAGTGGTATTCCATCGTTCAGGAACTCAATGGCATGGGCGTTGAATGGCTCCGGCCGAATCAGATCCCCGAGCCGCACGCCATCGAACAAGGCCAGCTTCCCGCCACCGGCGGGGATGATCCGTTCGAGCTTTGCTACCGGCAGGAGCAGCGCGAGATCTTGGCGCGCGCGGCGTCGATGTTGCCGGAACGTGAGCGAGCGGTGCTGGCGCTCTACTACGAGCAAGAGAAGACGATGAAGCAGATCGGCGCCGCGCTCGATATCGACGAGTCCCGCGTCTCGCAGATCCACAGCGCTGCCGTCGTCCACCTGCGCGCCAAGGTGCGGAAACTGCTGAGCCCGGCACCGGCGTCGATTCCGCCCGCGTTCATCGCGGCACGGCAAATGGCGCACAGCGCGGAAGCCGCATAGTCGCGGCATCCCGCGCTCGCCTGCCCGGCTTCGCTCGTTACCGCGTTTCTCACGAAGAGGGTGGAACCTACGCAAACGGGTCTTCTCTGGCGGGGTCAAAAGTCGCCGTGCACGTTCTACCTTTGGAGGCCCGAAGGGCCGCTCCAGCGCAGGCCTGGGCAAAGCCCCGGGCGATCAGGTCCGCTTCGTCCAGCCGTCGGCCCATAAGCGCTAACCTAAGCCCCTACAGGGGCGCTCGAGCTCCTTCCGGTTGCCCGAAGGGCAACACGGTGAATAGCCGTAGGTGCAACCTACGGAAATAGAATCGAAAAACGGGCGCGAACCCCGCAGGGGTTGACGGCCCCGTGTTCAGGAGCTGTACGACCCCTCCAGGGTCGGGGCTATATTCGCTTGCAGCTCCCGTAGGTTGCACCTACGGCTATTTACAGCAGGCCACTTCGGGGAGCCGCACAGCTTTTTGAGCTAGCCGAGCCCGAGAAGCGAGCCTATGTTAGCGCTTATGGGGCGCGCGCCCTGGGCTACGGTATTGCGCCGCTTCGCGGCTCGCCTCGCGCCATGTCGGACGCTCCGAGTTAATCAACGAACGTTGGGCCGGGACACTAGAAAACAATTCGGCGAGAGGCGGCGCAAAAAAGGGCAAGCGGCGGTGAAGCCGCTTGCCCTTGAAGGTTCAAAACTGAAGTGACAACTAGCTCTGGAAGACGAGCCGTTTTCGGACCACAAACACCCCAAGCAGGGCGACGATGCCGAGCAGCACGAGGCTCGAGGGCTCAGGCGCGGCCGTTAGGGTGCTCCCGCTCGACAACAGACCGGACCATCCGGTGGTTGCACCGCCTACCATGTCCGGACCTGCGGCGAAGAAGCTCTTCGTGAAGCCCAGGGTTGAAAAGTATGCCTCGTTGTACGCCTGATGCTCCCAGCAAGCGAGCATCGACGCGTGGGGAGCTAGACCGACTAGGATTCGGATCTGTTCGGCATCGGTTCTCTCCTTGGGTCGGGTGGGACGGTGAAGCAGGCCCCGCCCCAGGGATGGCAATCTCTGGGGCATTTTTATTTTTAGCCGGAGCCGAGAAACAACCCAAGCATTTTTGCGCTTCGCTCGGCGCTGTGGCGAACGGCAAACCCTTGCACTTTCAGTGACCGCTGCTTGTCTCAGTAGCGGTCGCGAAGGCGTGCGGTAATCGATGGGCGTTGATCGGCAGGCGGATCCATTTTACGGTCTCCCGCACACACGATAAGGCTTTGGAAAAACTGGCGCCCGCTCAGGGCCAAATCCAGCCCTTTCAGCCCAAAGACGAACTGTTACGGTTTCCCGCCGGGCTCTGATGATTCCGCACCGGAGCGTAACGGGCGCCAGCTTCCAAGCCGGATTGACCACCGCCACCCGAATTAGTCCTGTCCGCCAGCGAGGCGAGAAGCACGAGAAGCATGAGCAGCTTGCGCATGGCGTCTCGTCGCGGTAGGCTTGAGCTGTGACATTGAATGCCATCAAGTCGGCGATCGAAGAACTGCCCGAAGAAGAGAAGCGCGCCTTAGTCGATTGGCTGCTGTCCCTCGACCGAGAGAAGTGGAATGAAGAGATTTCGGAGGACTTCTCTCCCGGCGGCCGCGGTATGAAGATGCTCGACGAGGTTGATGCCGCAATCGAGAGGGGCGACTTCAAACCGCTAGCGTAAAACCTATTCGATCATTCGCTCTTTCGTCCTTTTGGGACTGCTACAGAAGCCTTCCCGACTCGGCCCAGCGGCTGGCGGACAAGCAGTTCCGGCTGTTTCGCCAGAATCCCTATCACCCGTCGCTCGGTTTTGCGCGGAAAGGAGGAGTGTGGGCGGCGACGGGATGACAACTACTACTGGTTCTGGATCGGCTCGCACGAAGCTTACAACAAACTGTTGAATCGTCTGAGATAGGGATCGCCAACCGACCCATATCCGAAACCGTCTTGAACCCTCATGGCAACCGCTACGTCCGAACACGACTGCCTGCCCGTGTGCACGCCGGGATGTGGGCGTCGAAAAAACCGGCGCCTTGCAGGACTGCGTTCAGGCCTGTCGATGCACAGCCGGCGAATTCAGCCCAACGAGGAACCGCTCTTCCGCTCCGAACTCTGAGTATTCCGAGCCCCACCTGCGTTAGAACCAGCTTTCCACCGCAGTCACCGTCCGCACTCGGAATAATCCGGGACTCGGAATCACGTGGATTATTCCGCATGAGGAATAACGCCCATATGTTCTGTTCGCAGGCGTCGCACGCTTGTTGATTCTGGCCGTCAACCTCAACAAAGCCTTGTCGTTCGAGGCTGATCGGCGGCCGGATCCATTTTACGGTCTCCCGCACACGCAATAAGGCTTTCGGGTTGACGCATCTAGGCGTTTTCTCTAAGATGTCCACAGGGAGGGCACCGCTGACGGATGTGAGAGCGCATGTCTCGCGACCGCAGGGTTTCGCAAAAGGGAAACAGCGCGGCGTCTGAAGTTTCGATTCCGGACAAGGTCTATTTCCGGATCGGCGAAGTCAGCCGGCTCGCCCGGACGAAGCCGTACGTCCTGCGCTACTGGGAAACGGAATTTCCTTCGCTGCGGCCGGCGAAGACCCGAACCGGGCATCGCGTTTATCGCCGCAAGGATGTTGAAGCCGTTTTTCAGATCAAGCGATTGCTCTACGAGCAAGGCTTCACTATCGACGGCGCGCGCAAGCAGCTCGCGGGCGGCGCGAAAGGAGATAAGCCGCAGCAGGCGCACCTGTTCGACACGCCCGCCAAAGTGCCCGGACTTAACTCGATCCAGCGCGAGCTCGAGAGCATCTTGACAATGCTTTCGCGCAAGTGCTAAAAGCGAGAGACCAGAGGCGAGAGACAAGAGACGAGAAAAGCCCCGACCTCCGCGGACTCGTCCCTTGTTTCTCGTCTAACTGCTTTGACGGGACGTGGCGCAGCCTGGTAGCGCACTTGCTTGGGGTGCAAGGGGTCGCCAGTTCAAATCTGGCCGTCCCGACCAGAATTGCAGGACGAGTTACGACGGAGCGCGGCGAGCGGTTGATGTTGGCCGTTGCTTGCCAGGGAGTGTGAAAAGTTCGGTCAAGGCAGCATATCAGGGGGCACGACTTCAGTCGTGCCGTTTGTGGACCATTGATTGTTTTCGGCTTTAGCCGCTGAAGCCTTCAGGGGCTAAAGCCACCTCGGTCGTCGCCAATTTACGGCATCGCTCAAGCCATGCCCTGATACAATGCGCGCGCTTTTTCATGCTTCGGGGTGTCGCGGAGCGACGTGAGTGACAGGGCGAAGCGAAGCATCGATTGCATTTCGTTTTCGTCTAATCCCGAGTTGCTTCGCGGAGTTTACCCTGAGCCTAACGCTGGGGTCCTTCCCTTCGCTCAGGGTGGCAAGCGAAGGGCTCAGCATAAGACAGCTTCTCGCTGATCACTTGTTACTCCTTTTATCGGTCACTCGTCACTGGCTTTATCGGGGCGTAGCGTAGCCTGGTAGCGCGCTTGGTTCGGGACCAAGAGGTCGGAGGTTCAAATCCTCTCGCCCCGATTCTCTCCTGAGAATGGACTCGAGGGTTCACTCGCGCTTGTGTCCGTTGCGGGCGAGCTTATCTACCGTGTCGATCAGGGCGTTCAGCTTGTATTCGGTGGTCGCCTGAATCTCCCTGACTTCTTGAAAACCCGCTTCAATCCGACGGTGCATTTCTTCGGCGTGATGCGCCAGCGAGAGGCTGACGTCGACAAGCTGCCCGATCCTGACGGTGTTCGCCTCGATAGCGGGGGCGTTTTCGGCAACCAGCTTGCGGTTCTCAGCGATCTCTTCGTCGTGCTTTTTGGATCGCGGCCTCGTGCTTGGCCTACATCTCCAGAATAAAGCGCATCGTGTTTTCGACGTCCATGCCAGTAAGTATAATCCAACGCCGGCTGCGCGGGCACCGGCGCTCTGTGAGGCTCAATACCGCGCCAGAGGCTGGACAGCGTGGGACACTCATCTGTGAAGAGCGATCGGAGAATCAATACGAAGGACAGGCAAGAAGCTCAAGCACACTGCTGAAGCGCCCGTGGCGGGTCCCAATCCAGCCGGAGTTTGATCAGGGCGAAGCAAAGCTTGCTAAACTTACAAAGGAACGGCCTCTTTGCTGAAAGGCCTAAACCTAGATTTGAGGGAGGACAAATTTGGCAGCCACCACAATTACGGTGCGGAGTAACGGCTCGGTTCGGCTGGCAGGCGATTTCGAGATTGTGGATCAGGATGGAAACCCGTTCGGACTGGGAGGGCGCACTCAGGTCAGCCTGTGCCGGTGCGGTCATTCGCAGAATAAGCCATTCTGCGACGGGTCGCATCGCCAGGTGAATTTCCAGTCTGAAGTGAAGGCCTTCGATCTGCCGCCGGCGCAGCCGAAGCCCGTCGGGGCCTGAACCGGAAATGAAGCCTCGTATCCTGGCGATTGACTTCGGCACGAAGCGGTTGGGGCTTGCCGTCTCCGACCCGCTCGGCGTGGTGGCGCAAGGCCTGCCGACGCTCGTGCGCACCAATCAGGCGAGCGACTTCGCCGAGATCGCTCGGCGGCTGGATGAGTACGACGTTCGCGAAGTAATCGTGGGCCGCCCACTGAGCAAGAGCGGAGACGAAAACGCCATGTCGCGGCTCGCGAGCGGATTCGCCGAGAAGCTGCGGGAGCGCCTGCGCCGGCCCGTCACTCTCTGGGACGAGCGCTTGACGAGCGCCGAGGCGAACCGCCTGCTGCGTGAATCCGGCATCGGACGCGAGAAGCGCCGGCGGGCCGTCGACCGCGTCGCGGCGGCGCTCATTCTGCAAAGTTACCTCGACTGGAAAGCCACTCTGCAAACTCCGGAGGATAACGCGGGGGACGAGGCATGAAGCGATTCCTGAAAATCCTTCTGCTCGCTGTTATCATCGTCATCGTCGTCGCCGGCGCGTGGGCGGCGAAGGAACTCTACTCACCGTACAAGGGTTATCCCAGCGCTCTGATTGTCGTCGTCTCCCCCGGCGCACGGGCGCCCGCAACGGCGAGCCTGCTGGTCTCGCGCGGCGTGTTAGCCCGCAGGATTCCATTCCTCCTGCGCTACTGGCTGGGCCGGTGGCATCACGAGACGATCAAAGCCGGCGAGTATCGGTTCGACCGTCCCATGACGGCGGCGCAAGTCTGCGAAAGGCTAGTGCGAGGGGAGGTCTATCTCCACTCGGTAGTAATTCCGGAAGGCTCCGACCGCTTCGACATGGCGCGGACGTATCGCCGCGAAATTGGTCTTGACCCGGCTGCGTTCCTCGCGGCCACGAGCGATCCGGCCGCCATCCGCGATCTTGACCCCCGCGCGCCTTCGCTCGAAGGTTATCTCTTCCCCGACACTTACCGGTTTCCGCGGGGCGTCAGCGCGCGGACAGTAGTCGAGACAATGCTCAAACGTTTTCGCGACGTCCTGCGCTCGCAATTTCCGCAGGCCGCCGGTTCGGGCAAGCTGCACGGCGTGGTGACGCTGGCGTCGCTCATCGAGAAGGAGACGCCGAACCCCGCCGAGCGGCCCGAGATCGCGGGCGTGTTTACTCGGCGGCTCGAGAAGGGCATGGACCTCGATTGCGATCCCACCGTAGCGTACGCGCTGCGCCTGGCGAACCCTTCGGGCGATCCGGCGCTGGCCGCGATCACGGCCAGCGATCTCAAGACGCCGTCACGTTATAACACTTACGTGCACGGCGGCTTGCCGCCCGGCCCGATCTGCAGCCCCGGCGCCGCCTCCATACGCGCTGCGATGCAACCCGCCGGTGGCGATGCGCTCTACTTCGTGAGCAACAATCACGGCGGGCACGTCTTCGCAAATACGCTCGCCGAGCACAATCGCAACGTGGAGCGCTATCGCGAACAGATCGAGCAACAGCGCCGGACGCAAGATCGAAAGACGGGAGCGCACCGCTGAATGGACGAACCGTACGCGAGCCGGCTGAAGGACCTGCTGCGGTTCCGCGATTTGGCGAGCGCCGAGGCCTCAATCTACAATCTCGACGCTGCCTGCCGCGCTTACCGAGATACCGGCGACCGTGAGGGAATAAATCAGGTGCGCGCCCTGGCTCTGAAGGGCAAGCAACGAGCCGCGCAAATGGCCGCGAATCCTCGCGTGAATGAAGCGAAACGCCGCGAAAAACGCGAGATCGCCGCGTGGTTTACCGTGTGGCTGCAAACCCCCGAGATTTTCCCGGATTGGCTGGAGCTTCGCAAAAAATCGGAAGAGTTCGAGAAGGAGTTTGGCCCTTGTAGCGGCGATCGATCATCGCTGGCGCTGTAGCGGCGATTGGAGCTTGGCCTGACGCAGGAGGGTATCTCGAAAACAGTGGTTCGTGATTCGTGTTTCGCGGCTGGCGCTTCGTGATCCGTAGCTGCTGATTCCCGTACCCACGAATCACGAACCACGAATCACGGCTTTTCCGCTTCGCCGGAAATGGTCGTAGCCGCCCGCGCGCAGGATCCGCGCGCCATTTCGCCCTCCGATCGTGATCCCGCGCTCCATCTCGCAGACGGTCCCGATTTCATGAATGGCGGCTCCCTCAAACCGCGGCGGCAGCAAGCGCACCTTGCGCGCCGGGACGGCGAAAAGCAGCTTGTAATCCTCGCCGCCATCGAGCGCCAAAGACAGCCCCATCCGCCGCGACGATGCGCCGCTGGGTGTCGGAATCTGGTTCTCCCAAAGACGTGCGCCTGCGCCGCTGGCGTTCAGCAAGCGGATCAGGTCGCTTGAGAGGCCGTCGCTGATATCGATTGCTGCGGATGCCAGTCGCTTTCGACTCAGAAACTGCCCCAGTTCGCATTGAGGCTCGGGATACAGGTGCGACTGAACGGCGGCTCCGCGATGGGACTTCGGACGCTTTCGGAGCAGGCGGAGACCGAGCGCGGAAAGGCCAAGCGCGCCGCCTACGAAAAGCGAGTCGCCAGATCGCGCTCCCGAACGGAGGAGCGCCCGTTCGCGCTCCACATCGCCTAAGACCACTACGTCGGCGGCGATGCGACCTCGCGCTACCGCCGTATCGCCTCCCACAATCGCGACGCCGAAACGTCCGGCCAGACGCCGCATCCCCCGGTAAAAGCCCTCTAGCCAAAAGCGATCGGTGGCCCTCGGAAACTTGAGTGAAATGAGTGCAAATCGCGGCGTCGCCCCCATCGCCGAGATGTCGCTCAGCGACCGGGCGAGCGCGCGGTGGCCCACCGAATCGGGAGGATGTAAGGACCTCGAAAAGTGAACGCCCTCGACGCTTAGATCCGATGTAACGACAATCTGACGTTTGGGTCGGAACTCCACCAGGGCTGCGTCATCGCCTACCCCAAGGCGCACTTTCTCATCAGCGCCACGCAAATGCCGCCGGAGCCATGCGACCCAAGCCTCTTCGGTCAAAAACGACGCTCGCATCGGCAGAGCAGCTCGCTGCGATTAAAATCGGATAACAGAGCAGTTCGCTGCGATTAACGTCAGATAATAGTCTCATTGGACTACTATCGCGACTAATTATGATCCGTTTACCTTGACACCCGTCATGATCCCCATTACGATGGGTTCCTGCTTGCCGCCGCAGCGTCCGTGCCCGGGGACGCGCAGTAAGTGCAATGGAGAAAAGGGGCTGTCGCTTCTTTTAGCGTCAGAAACCACAGATAACGGTGGTGGCGATGGATAAGAGAAAGCTATACACACTGCTGCTCGTCGGACCGCAGGGCCGGCCTTGGAAGGTGAGGGTTCCAAAATACGCGCTCTATTGTTTCGTTGCGGTCCTTGCCGCCGGCGCGGTAGGAATCACGGCATTGGCGAACAGCTATGCGCGAATGCTCCACAAGGTCTCCAACTACAACCATGTGCGCGCCGACCGCGAGGCCCTGAAGATCAATTACAGGATTCTGCAAAGCGTTGTCAAGCATACCTCATCGCAGCTCAGCTCGCTCGAATCTTTGGCTTCGGAAGTGGCTGTGACCTACGGGCTGAATCGCAGCGCGCCGCTTGAGGCAGCGCCCGTGACGTTCGCCGCAGACTCCGCCGGCTCAAGCGAGGACGCCAGCTACCGAACGTCACTCTACGCTTTTAATCGTATGGAGCAGGCCGCCGCCGGTCCCTTCCGCAATTCGCTGCTACCCGCCCTGCTCGGCGGGCCCGCCGGACGCGGGGACGATATTCCCGGCATCTGGCCGGTGCAGGGCGAAGTGACGGCGGGATTTGGCGAGCGGATCGATCCCTTCACCGGCGACGGTGCATTTCATCCCGGCATCGATATCGCCGCGCCGACCGGGACCCCGGTCCGTGCCGCTGCCGACGGCATCGTGCTTCAGTCGGGGCGTGACGAGGCAGGCTACGGCAACGAGATCGTCATCGACCATGGGTATGGCGTTGACACGCGTTATGGGCACTTGCGCCGGATTTTCGTCGTCGAGGGCCAGGAGGTTACGCAAGGCCAGGTGATCGGCACCGTCGGCATGACGGGGCGAGCCACAGGCCCCCACCTTCACTACGAAGTGCTTGTGCACGAAACGCCCGTGAATCCCTCAAAATACCTGCACGGCTGAGCGCGCTTCCTGAGGGCTCAGCCCGACAGGCGGCCGAGCCTCGTTGCTGCACGTCTTTCCGCAGGTCCGTCAATCCCGCCGAGTTTCTGCTAATCTTTTGAGAGCGCAAGCCTTGGGATCGTCATCGCGGTTCGAAGTACGAACATCGCGACAAGCGCCCGAGGTCTTGAAGCGTTCGCCGGACCTGATCAGGCCGGGCGCACCCGACCGAGGCTGATTCATGGACTCGCTGATGGAAGGCATCACGCAGCAACCCACCACGCTGGCAGGCGTGCGCAAGTACTACGCCAGCCCCGGCGCGATCAGTACCAGCGCGCTGCGCGAGCTGGTGGAGGGCTGGCCGCCCGTGGTCATTTTCACCGGCATGGGATCGTCGCTCTTTGCGGCTTACCCGGCACAGGCGTATCTCACCGCGCTCGGCATTCGCGCTCTGGTGTGGGAGACGGCGGAGCTGCTGCATTACCACTCAAAATTTCTCGGGCCCGACGTTCTTCTGGTGATCGTGTCGCAATCGGGGGAGACCGTGGAAGTGAAGCGGCTGCTGCAGGCGCTTCCCAAGGGGCAGCCGGTGCTGGCCGTGGTGAACGTCGAGGCGAGCACCCTCGCGCGCAAAGCGTCGCTATTGCTCCCGATGATGTCGGGACGGCAGGGCGACGTCACCACCAAAACCTACATGTGCAGCGTGGCCGTGCTGATGTACCTCGCCGTGGCGGTCGCCGGGCGTGAGCATCGCGAGGTGACGCACGCCCTGCTCGAGATCATCGAGGCGCAGGAGGGAATTCTCAATCGCGCCGAAGAGCTGATCCCACCGACGGTGGAGTTCTTCAACCACCCCACCTACACGGTGCTGATGTCCCGCGGCCCCGATCTCTCTTCGGTCCACCAGGGTGCGCTCACGCTCAAGGAAGTGGTGCGGCTGGCCGCGGAGGGCACCAGCGCGGCGCAGTTCCGCCACGGACCGATCGAGATCATTAACACGGCTCATCGCTACATCCTCATCGCGCGCAAAAGCATGCTCCAGCCGCGCGTCCGCTCCACCACCACGGCGAAGTTTCTGCTGGGACTGGCTGAGGAAATTCGCTCGCACGGCGGGCGCGTTCTGCTCTTCAGCGACCTCGAAGTCGCCGAAGGAACGAACCTGCGCGTGGTCCGCGTGGAATCCGCCAAGCTCGGCATGGGCACGCTCATCGACTCGCTTCACCTCCAGCTTATGTCGCACGATCTGGCCCTTCGCGCCGGACTCGAGCCCGGCAAGCTCTGGATCGCCGAGGAAATCACCAGCGTGGAGTAAGTGGCAGAGGGCTTTTGCGCAAATTTGTTGATTTTGGATTAACGCCGGCCCAAGGGTCTGCGCCGCCCGCCATAAGCGTATTAAACAAGTCAATCGTTTGCGTTACTTGCTGGCCGTTTCGGAGTTTGTTAACCTCATGCCATGAATGGCTCTCAAGTGCTGGCATTTCTGCTTTGCGAGAGCGTGGTCTCTGGGCCTGGAATGAAACCTACTCTGCATGGAATCTTCGATCGCGTCCAACTTCGCAGCGGCAGTGAGGAAAACCGGACTTTCTTTGTCTTCTATAAGGTGAGATTGGCTCAGCCGGGCAAGCTGGAATTGAAAATCCTGGATCCTGTGGGACAGGAAATTGCTATCAGGATCGATAACTGGGAATCCGGCGGGGCCATGACCCAATGGGCTTGGGGTTTCCCACTTAGACCGTTCAAACAAAATGGAACCTATACGTTTGAATTGTGGGATAGCGCGACGCATCGGCTGGCGTATACGGACCTGCCCGTCGAGCGGATTTGAAACGGAGAATTCATAGGGATGGCAACCCAAGCTGACGTTGTCCAAACTTATAGTCGCGCGGCGTGGCACGATTCACCCCCTCCCGTCATGGCAAATTGGGAAGCAGCGTTGTGGGAATTTGCGAGGCTCTTGAGCAATAACCCGCAAGTATTAGCGGTTGTGGCTGATGACGTTGACTCCTGCGGTTCCGATGTCACGGTATGGACATATCTCCGCTCGAGCAATCGCGCGGATTGGTCGCCGATCATTGCCGCAGAAGCTGAAGTCGTGTTGCGCTACCCTCCTACATTCTTCGATTTCAACGTCGTGCTCCGTCCTACCTGCCTGGAAGAAGGTGATTTGGACGGAACCATCTTCTATTACAAGTCCGACTATGGCAACGTCAGCGGCCCATCAAAACAAGGCTTTGCATAACGAGCAGTTCGTTCGTCATTACGACCTGGGGAGCGGCGAGTTTGCCGGCTGGGCCGTTACAGCGCTCTTTTACAGCGCTGTGCATTTGTTTCGAGCTCTGATCGTGGCGAGCGACCTTCGCGACGTGCGAGATTGCAAAGGGGAACATCGAGCTGCCGAGCGGTTGCTGCGCACTGGAGTGCTCGACACACAGGCGTGGGGCTGGTATGAATTCCTTAAGAACAGCTCACGCAACGCGAGATACGAAATGATGCCATTTACTCCGGCGGATTTTGAGCAAATTAATAGGGACTGGTTCACCCCCTTTCGTGCCTTCGCGCTGAGCAGGTTAAATCCTTAGCCTGGGCAGTTCGCGAAACTCGCGGGCTGGCTCGGATCCCTTTGCACCTAAATGGTGTATACTGATGTTATGGCAGCAGGAAATCGAGCCTCAGCGAAGCACGTGCGGCGCAGCGTGACGTTACCTCGGGAAGTGGCGAAAAAAGTTGATGCCGCCGCAAAGCGGCGCCGCCTGAGCGATAACCGTGTGCTCGTGGAGCTCATCGAAGAGGGCCTCAAAGCCCGCGAGCAGAAGCAGAGAGCCTTCTTCGATCTCGCGGATCGCTTTCGTGCCGCAAGCGATCCTGAAGATGTGAAAGGCCTTGGAGACGAGCTTGGGCGCTTCGTCTTCGGTGATTGATGCCCCGCATTGAAACCTGATCCCGCTCCCCTCAGCCATCCGCGATCACCTGATCGAGCGCATGCGGGACCGCAACATCGGGCTGAAAAATCTCAACGAGCTGCGACCCTGGTTGGCATCAGAACCCATCGTCTCGGAAGGCCTGTGGTACGAAGAATTTGGCTGGTGCACGTTGTGCGGTGAGGGCGGTTCGCGCGGGAAGATCAGCGGTTGGCCAATGTCTTGATGTCCCCGAGCCCGAGCAGTCGCGCGTCTGCCGTCACCAGGATCAATCCGAGCACCTGGGCCGTCGCTGCCAGAAAGCGGTCTGCGGGGTCCGGGTGGGGCAGTGGCAGTCCACGCGCCGCAAGCACAATTTCATGAGTGAGAGGAGCTTCGCGCGTGTGGGCTGTTGCCTGCGCCAGCCATCCCGCCAGATCGCCGTGCAGGCGAATTCTACCTTTGGCATTCAGCAGCAGCGCTTCCCAGGTGCTTACGGGGGATAGCCAGAGTTCGTTGTTCCGGTCTGCGAGCTCCCGCCGGACGCGGCGTCCAAGGCGTGCCGGTTCCG
>JBOGKE010000175.1:0-70045 GCA_050745265.1 Terriglobia bacterium | reverse complement strand
GGCGTAGCGCCGCGTTTCAGGGCGGCAAATGGAAGAAAACCGACGTGCCGGGCTGAGGGGCCCGGCGCGACGGATGCGAGCTGTCACACAGACTGATTAGCCCCGAGCGGCTCTAGCCTTGACTTTTCGGCACCCCGCAAACAGCGCGAGCAGTCCCAGGGCTGCCAATTGGAGTGTCCCTGATTCCGGCGCGGGCGAGTCGCCGCAGCTTGCACCACCGCTGGCCAAGCCGCCCGAAATCGGAGCGTTCGGGCAGGATTCGTAAGCGTACCCGTTCACGGTCACGGCGGCCTTAGCGCCTAGGTCTATTTCGGCCCAACCGTAATGCTCCTGCCCGGCGTCGCTGAACGCAAAACCTACAAGCCCGCCGTGGAAGTTACCCAAGATGGCGATCTCCTCGGGCTCGTTCTCCACCTCGTAGAAAAAGTTTTCATCCAGGCATGGCTGCGCCGGCCCTATCGCCGAGCCTGGAGCCAGAGATGCCGTGGACCCGTCGGCCGGAGGGTCGACTTCCAGGTCGCCGCCGACCGTGACCGTTGCATCCGATACGTCCCATTCCGGAGGGCAATACGGCGGGCACGCAGTATAGTAGAATGATGTCGAAATACTGAGAATTAACGTGTTGTCGGCGGCGGTTAATGTCGCGCCCGTATTCGCCGGAATAACGATAGGGTTTGGATTCGAAACGATGTCGGCCCGCGCGGGGCGGACTCCCGAGAGCGGCCCGATCACGATCGCCGCGGCTGATAGAACCCACGCCATGCGCTTCGCCGCTAATCGCCTCGCAGCGAGAGTAATCCACCCATTGCATCTTGTGTCACCCGAATGTCTCGAAATCATTTTCACCCCCAGCACAGAATGCCTCTGGGGTAGAATTATTAGGGATTATCGCTCCCGTTTCGATAGCCGAATGGGCACCGTGACTCCGTCCGTATTTCCGCGCGGCTTAATGATCAGCTCGAAAGGACGGGCACGCGCGAGCGCAACTTTTTGGCGGGTGGGGTGTTTGTCTGGGAAGGAAAGTTAAGCCCGCGACCCGGGCTGCCGATAGACGGCATGGCGGAGGGCGCCAAGGCGCTTCGTCCGCGAAGGTCGCTTTGAAGATGCGTGACCAGATAAAGAACATTGCCGCGACGGTGGTGCTCGCAGTGATGGCGGCATCGCTCGCCGCGGTTCCAGTGGCCGGCGCCGCAAGCGAGGCCGGCACGAACTCCGGAGCGCCGCAAGCCGCGCGGGCTGATCCGGGGAAGTGGCAGGAGCCGCTGAATCAGCAACAGAAGATCGCGATCCTGCTCGAGCGGATCACGTTCGGACCCCGGCCGGGAGATGTGGAACGGGTCGAACAAATGGGGCTGCGCAATTTTCTCCGCCGGCAGCTTCACCCGGAAACAATCGACGATTCGGCCGTTGAATCGAAGCTCGTGAGCTTGCAAACGCTCGGGATGCCTCCGGCCGAGCTCGCGGAGGAATTCCGCCCACCGATGCAGGTGAAGCGGCAAGAGGAAAAACGTTTGGCCCGCCTCGACCGGCGCCGCGGCGCGCCCGAAACGCAGCCGGCACAGGACCCTCCGGATAACACCCCCGGCGCTGCGATGTCGATGTCGCGGGAACAGCCGGGTGATTCTGCTAACGCCGCCAGTTCTGTGGATGCCCCTCAGAACGCCCTTCGCGCTCCGGCGCCTAAGCCGCAGGGCCCGCGGGAGATTCTTCTGCAACTCGGCCAGGAAGAGTTGCTCCGCGCCGTTTACAGCCGCCGCCAGTTGCAGGAAGTGATGGTTCACTTCTGGATGAACCACTTCAACATCTACTGGCCTAAGGGGGCGGATCGCTACTATCTCACGTCATTTGAGCAGAACGTCATCCGGCCACGGGCTCTCGGGAATTTTGAAGACATGCTTGTGGCTACGGCGCAGAGTCCGGCCATGCTCTTTTACCTGGACAATTGGATGAGTGCTTCACCCGATCAGCAGGACCGAGTCGGCCCGCTGCTCCGTCCCTTCGGTCCTCGGCCGTTTGGTCCCGGCATGGTGGGGCCATTTGGTATTCGCCGGCTGCCTCGCATGACCAATCAGAAGAACCGCCGCGGCCTCAACGAGAACTATGGCCGCGAACTCATGGAGCTCCACACGATCGGCCTTCATTACACGCAAAAGGACGTCACCGAGGTCGCTCGCTGCTTCACCGGCTGGACCATCCTGCGGCCGGGGCAGGGCGGGAAATTTTACTTTAATCCGCGCATGCACGATTACGGGAAGAAAGTGGTCCTGGGCTGTGAGATTCCGGCGGGCCAAGGCATCGAGGACGGTCTCGAAGTGCTTCACCTCCTGGCCATGAGTCCGTACACGGCGCAGCACATCGCGGAGCAGCTTTGCCGGCGATTTGTGGCCGATAATCCTCCGGCGAGCATCGTGAATCGCGCCGCCGAGACCTACTTGCAGACGCGCGGCGACATTCGCTCGGTGCTCGAAACCATCCTGGCGTCGCCCGAGTTTTATTCCCAGGGAGCTTACCAGGCAAAGGTGAAGTCGCCCTTTGAATACGTGGCGAGCACGCTGCGCGCAGTCGGCGCGGACACCGACGGGGGAAGGCAACTGCTTGGCATGATGGCGCAAATGGGAGAGCCGGTGTTTCAGTATGAAGCGCCCTCCGGCTACGATGACGCTGCGAGCACCTGGGTCAACTCCAGCGCGCTTCTCGCGCGCATGAATTTTGCTATCGCGCTGTGCCTGGGGCGCATCCCCGGAACTACCATCGATTGGCAGACGCTTGCGCCTTTGCAGGCAGGCCAGACGCCGCGCGAAACGTTAACCCATCTCGCGGACGCGCTGACCGGCGGCGGCCTATCACCCTCCACCGAGAACGCAATCCTCGGCAAGCTGGAAAGTACGGATAATCTGCCGCCCGCCCAGGAAACACGAATGATCGCGGGGCTCATGATCGCCTCGCCGGAATTTCAGAAGAGATAGCTTTCAGCAATCAGCCGTCAGGCGACAGCAGCTGACTCCTGAACGCTGAATGCTGAGAGCTGCATCGGAGGTTCAGCCATGGCGACCACGCGGCGTTATTTCCTTAAATCCGCAGGCTTGAGTTTGTTTGGGGTTGGCGCGGTCCCCGCCTTTTTGCGCAGAACGGCCTTTGCCAGCCCTCTCACGAGCTCGAGGAAAAAAGTGCTCGTGGCGATTTTCCAGCGCGGCGCCGCCGACGGCCTGAACATCGTCGTGCCCTACGGCGAGAAGGACTACTATCGGATGCGCCCCACGATCGCCATTCCCGCTCCGGGGAAAGCCACTGACGCCGCCGAAGCCGCAATCGATCTTGACGGCTTCTTTGGATTCCATCCGCGCCTCGATGCTCTGAAGCCCATTTTCGATCAGGGTCACCTCGCGGTGGTCGACGCGGCGGGCTCGCCCAACAACACGCGCTCGCACTTCGAAGCGCAGGATTTCATGGAGACCGCCACGCCCGGCGACCCAAACACCAAGGACGGCTGGCTGAATCGTTATCTGGTGCACACACCCGAAGCCGATTCGACTCCCTTTCGCGCCGTCGCCGCCGCTCCCCGCATGCCGCTGACGCTCGAGGGTCCCGCGCACGCGCTCGCGATCCAGGACATTCGCAACTTCCGCCTCCGGCTCAATCCCAACCAGCCTGCGATGGCAAGCATGGAAGATACCTTCCACGCGCTCTACGCGTCCGCCTCCGATCCGCTTCTCAGCAGCACGGCGCGCGAGACGTTTAGCGCGGCCAACACCTTACGCCAGATCGGAAGCGCGGCTTACCTCCCTGAGAATGGCGCGCAATATCCGAACGGGCCCTTGGGCCGGCACATGCGGGAAGTCGCGCAACTCATCAAAGCCGGCGTTGGACTCGAGATCGCGTTCGTCGACGTTGGCGGCTGGGACCACCACGTCAACGAAGGCAACGTCACCGGGCAACTCGCGAACCGGTTGAAAGATTTCGGAGACTCGCTCGCGGCATTTCACCAGGATATGGGCGACCGCATGGCGGACGTGGTCGTCCTGAGCATGTCTGAGTTTGGTCGCACGGCGCGCGAGAACGGGAATAGAGGCACGGACCACGGTCATGCGAACGTCATGTTTGTGATGGGCGGCCCGGTAAAGGGGGGCAAGGTCTACGGTAACTGGCCCGGCTTGAGTCCGCACCAGCTCAACCAGGACCGCGACCTTGCCCTCACCACAGACTTTCGCGATGTTTTCGCCGAGGTGGTGACTCGCCACCTCGGGACGGGCTCGGCCGCGGAAATATTCCCTGGGTTTCAGGTGTCACCCGAACGCTTCTGCGGTTTCCTCAGCTGAGGCTACTGACGGCTGTGTAACTTGGAATTCGCGATTTCCAATCTGCTATTTTCGAACTGCAGAGCCCGGCCCGTGAAGCCCCCCGGACGGGTCCCGCCTTCGCCTATTTACTCATTGATAAACTCTCGATCTGCCGCTACAATCTAGTGGAATCGCTCTTGCGCCGGCAAAACGTAGCCCGTGGGCTCCTCGAACCGGGAGCGAGCTTTGGAGTTGGTATGAAGAAAATCCTGCTGTGCCTTTTCGCCTGTGTTCTCGCCTACGGCGTTGCCGCCGGACCCGTCGTCTCAGCCGGTGGCCCCGCGCCCAGCTTGAAGCTAATGAAACGCCAGCAAAAGATGCAGCGCAGGCAATTGCAGATCGAGCAGAAGATGTGGAAGCGGTCTTATCGCGGCCAGCGCATCCCGCGCGCCGAACGCCTCGCCGAAAAACACCAGTTCCAGCGGAACATGCGCACGCTGCGTCTGCAGCAGAGGAACCAGATCCAGCAAATGAAAGACGAGCAGCGGGTGATGAAGTACCGAAGGTCGCACCCACTCTACTGAGCGGAATTATCCCACCCCTAGCCTCGGCCTCGCGACCGTTCAGCGTCGAACCTCCCGTTCCTTCCGTTATCTTCTTTGATAAAATGGGTGTAGTGCCGAGCCAGGAGGCGCACCGTGAAGAACCTTTGTATCGCGTTGGCAATCATCCTGTTCGCGGCCGCCGCGCTCCCTGCCCAGGACGGCTCCGGATCCCAGCAGCAACAGCAGCAACAGCGGCCGACTCTTGGCGCCGAGCCGGCTCCGCCGAGACCCACGCTCAACCCGGGCCCGCCGTCGCTCGGCGGCCCGACTACGGCGAGCGTTCTGAATCCGGCAATGCTGCGCCACGTTAAGACGGTTTTCATTGAGTTGATGGATGATAAGCTGAACCTCAAATTAGCTGACGACCTCACCAAAGATGGTCCCTTCCGCGTAGTGAGTTCTCGCAAGGGCGCCGACGCTGTTCTGGCGGGCACGTGCTTCGATTCTCCCCACCTGAGGGAAGTGCATTCGGAAGTTTTTCTGACCGGCAGGGATGGCAAGTCGATCTGGCAGGACGTCATCCACCAGCCCTACCGCCCGCCGTCGCTGGCTCAGGCCGTGAATGACACCGCGAACTTGGTGGTGATGCACCTCCGACAGAGCGTCGCCGCCACTGAACACAAATAGCGCCGGAGCCCGGCGGCACCTGGTTCTGGTACTATTCTTTATTGTTAACCTTCCACAAAACGATTGCCGGCTGCGAGGCCGCGGACGCTTTGGCGTGGCGCGGATTCATTGCTGATTACTCGCCCGTCTTCCTCACGATCTCGCGCATTTATCTCCCCGCCGCCGCACCCGATCCTACATGGAAAGAGACGCTCGGAGGTGTCGCGGCTGACAATTACACCCTGCTGCGCGGGTTTGAGCATCAGTCGGAGCGGGAGTTCCTGAGTGGGCTGCGTGAATACCATCTGGGTAGCCGCGCGCTTTCGCTCGGGGCGCCCCAAGGACAGATGCCGGAGTTGAGCCGGGCCGGGATCGAGGCGACTCTGCACGGGCTCCCCCTGGTTCACCAGGAAGTTATATTCCTGAAGCTCGCGGGCTATTCCGATGCGACGCTCGAGAAGATGTTTCGGATCACGCCGTCGGTTGCCGCGGGCAGCGTGGCGCGATTGGCTCCTGCGTATGCCGGCGCGCTGGGCAGTGATGCGGATGCGGGATGGCAGCCGTCAGCGTGGCTGAAATTGCTGACCGAGCTGTGGAAGTGCGGAGAAGAATCATGCCCGCCGCTGCGGCTCCTGATTCGTATCCAGGATGGACAGGTCGGCTGGCAGGAGAAGCAGCCGGCTGAGAAGCGCCTGGCCGAGTGCCTGCACTGTATGGAACGGTGGACGGCGCTCAAAGAGCTGTCGTATTGGAGATCGGCCGCGCCACCCATCACGCCAGATCAGATTGAAAGCTTCCTGGCGGCTGTGCCGGTTCGCGAGGAAACCCCGAAAAGCAAACCGCTGCTCAAGCGCCTGTTCGGATGAAGGGAGATCGGCGATTGCAGCTCAACCTTGTCCAAATTACGTCTGCTCACCTGGACGCGAAGCGCGGCTTTGCCGCCTGACTTGGGGAAGGGCTTTGCCCTTGTGTTGATCGCCCACTTCGGAACCTGATTTTTCGCTGGGCGCGAAGGCTAAGCCTTCGCGCCCAGCGAGAATAAAAGGAACGGGATTTTGGCGGGAAAGCCCCAGGCTTTCCGCAAGTCAGGCGGCAGAGCCGCTCACCGCGCCTCCCATTTGGAGAGCCGTGTTCGCAGATGGCCGCTACATTCGGTTACCCCCGTCGCGCGAGTACGGGCAGCCCGGACGTTATTTTGAACGAAAGTTTCTGGTGAGCAGATCGCAGAGACGCTTCGACCGATTCAGGCGACGGACCCCGAGCAAAGATAAACCCCGGATAACTGCAACCCTCAGGGAAGGGAACCAGGCGTTGCGAGGGCCGGGCGGTGACCGCAATCTCCTCAATGCCGCGAACAGCTCGCGCTTCGTCCAAGCCATCAACTCCCTGGTAAATGCCTCCGTGCTCGACGGGGATCATCATCACGCCTGCCGCTGATTCTTCGCGGCATACCGGACGAATATCCTCTCCCAAGGCTAAGCCGATCGCGAGTTGCTCGAGAGAGGCGTCGTTTCCGAGGGCGGGCGATGAAAACCGCAGAGCCTTGGCGCAGAGGCCGCCGATGCTGCGAGCCGCCATTTCGAGCGGCCACACGCCGCGCCCATTGAGCCGCAGCTCGGCGTGGAACGGGCCGTGAAATAGTCCGAGCGCCGCGGCCGTCTGGCGCACAACGTCCTCGATTTCTTGTTGCGCTGGCTCGGGCAGCCGGCTCGGCGTGACGTAAATCGTTTCCTCGAAGTACGGCCCTTCCAGGGGATCGGGTTTATCAAAAATCGCCAGAATCGTTACATCGCCGCGATCAACGAAGCCTTCCACCGCAATCTCGCGCCCATCGATGTATCCTTCCACTTGAATATACCGGCTCGTCTCCTCCCGCATCACCTGCACATCGGGTGAGCGGAGCAACGCGCCGAGGCGCTCGAAACTTGCCACAAAGTCGGCGGGGTTCTCAGCGCGGATTACGCCGCGGCTGGCGGAAAGCGCAAGCGGCTTCAGGACGCACGGAAACGGAGGGCGAGCTTGCTCAACAATCGCTTGCGCGCTCGCATCCACCGTGAAGCGCGCGAACCAGGGGACATTCAGTCCGAATTCGCGGAGGCGGTTTCGGGAGCGGAACTTATGGCGGCAGACGTCGGCGGCTTCGGGCGGATGCGAAAGCAATCCGAGCGATTGAGCCGCGCGGGCGGCCGTCGGAACGACTCGGTCTCCCAAAGGAATGAGCGCGTCTAACCGGTGCGCGCGCGCATACTCTACCACCTGCCGCGCGGAGGCGTCCGGATGTTCGAAGTGGAGAGCCAGCGCACCATCGCGCCAGGGATCGTCGAGAACGTGGCAACGGTCGCTCCCAAACGCCACTTCCAGGCCCATCTGCGATGCGGCCTCCGCGTAAGCGTGCGTTTGATAGCCTGTCGTCGAGCACAGGATCATGACGCGCCGGGCGGGCGCTCTACTCGCTGGGGCGGGCGTCGAATTGCGACCGCTTTGTTTCATAAAAACGCCGCATTTCGGAATTAGCGCGCAAGATCTGCGCCGACGCCCCCGTTAAATCCCCCAGCTTGACGGCGGGAATCGCCACGATCATTTCGGATTCAGCGATTCCGGCGAAAGTTCTCGCGCCCATGCATCCGAGACTTGCTGCCGGAGCGGATTCTTTGAGCGCGCTCGGAATCACCGCGCAGGCGGGCCGTCCGAACAGGTGTGCTTCTTTCCCCGCGCCCTTCCACGCGAACGAGCCGGTCGCCTCGGAAAGCAGCATCGCTTGGAACGGAGTGCAGATGATCATCGCAACGTCAGGCGCAAGGGCGCCGAAGCTCGCCAGCGGGCCGTAAACGATCACCTGGTGCGGCTTTTCAACGCCAGGCACGTTTTCAACCTCGACCGCGTCGAAGTACCGGATCTTTCCCATTTCGCCGATCAGCGCCATCGCCTGTTCCATTACGTCCGCAGGAGGTTTGAAGCCCTGCGTCATGGCGCCGATCGGGCAATTGTAATGGTCTTCGGCGGTCGCGTAAAAGAGCGAAGCGCCAGCCATCTTCCAGAAGCTGCAGGCGCTGGGAACCGCCTCGGAATAACGCGGGATTCCCGCCGGCGGTTCCACAAGGAAGGCAAGCCCGATCGGGGGGCGTGCCAGACCCAATCCTTCAGTGATCGCTTTCGTAATCTCAGCAAAATTCATTCGTGATCTCCCCTAGATCAGCAGGTCGCCGAAAAGCTCTTCGAGCGCGTCATGGTTAGCCCTTCGCTGCCATCCTGAGCGAAGCGAAGGATCGCGGTATCTTCACTTAGGGTAAACTCCGCGAAACATCCCGGTATTTGTGAAGTCACGGAAATACGGAGATCCTTCGTCGCCTTCGGCTCCTCGGGATGACAGCTCCGGGGTTTTTCAGCAGCGCTGGCGCACCGGCGAGCCGGAAGCATTTTCAGCAGCCTGTTCAGATGTGCCTCCCCGGCGCCGGGGTCCCTCGGGATGCTTCAGACGCCTGGCCCCGCGCCAGCCGCTTGCGCCAGCTCGTCCCCCGCCGGTTCTGCGCAGCAGTACCACGGCTCGCTGAGGTAAGGAATCGGACCTCGTTCGCCAAGATGCGCCGCGGCACCGATCGGGTCTGGGACGCCCGCAGCGCGCCGGGCTGTTTTGCGCACCGCATCGAAAATTTCCCGGCGCGAGTGATGGCTTCGAATTCCCGACCGGATGACGCGCTGAACTTCTCTGTACAGCTTGCCGACCCGGTCGTCCGGATGATTCCACGGATAGACGAGTCCGCTCGCGTCAAATGGTTTGACCAGCGCTCGCACGTCCTCGCGCTCGAGCAGGCGCGAACCGGCAGGTATGAGAAGTCGAATGCCGAGCTGAACCGATGCCACGTTATCGATCAAATCGAGCCCGGCAATCGTGTCAAGCAATTCCGCATACCCTTCGAGAGAAATCCACGGAGTGAATGCGACAAACGTCGGCGAGAGCGCCAGCCCCGCCTCGCGAAAGAGGCCCGCGACACGCCGGAAATCCGCCGCGGTATGTCCCTTCTCGAGTCGTTCGAGAACGCGTTCGTCCACCGATTCGACCGCCGAGGTCACAAAGAGGCAACCCGTATCGCGAAGTGTCCCTAAGTGCTCGCGGTGCTTCAGCAGATGCTCTATCTTGATCGTGGCGTCGTAGCTGAGATTCGGAAACTGCCGGTGAAGGTCTGTGATTACCCGAACGGCATGGCGAATTCCGTTGAAGAAGTCGGGATCGCCAAACGTGATATGCTGCGCTCCCGCCCCGACCTGGCAGCGGACATCTTCTAGAACAACTTCGGGCGCTACAATGCGAAAGCGGCCGTTATAAACCGGCACCACGGGACAATGCCTGCACAGATGTTTGCAGCCGCGGCTGGCTTCGGTATATCCCGCGATTCTTGAAGTTCCGTCCGGCAGCTCGAGGCGAGCGTAGCGGCCGAGGCTAGGAAGTCCCTGGCGGTCGGGCGGAATGAAATCGAGTCGCGCCATAGATGTGGAAGACGCAAAGCCGTTCGCGCCCTCATCGCGAACGCGCTCCGCAGCCTGAACGAGCTCCGCTTCGAATTCGCCTCCGAGGATCGTCTGCGCTCCCGACTGGCGCAGAAAATGGGCGTTGGGCGCCGCGTAGAGGCCGTAGAAGCAGAGGTGCGCGCTGGAATTCAGCTTCCGAATTTCGGGCAGGACCTGAATCGCAAGCCGCGTGGCGGTATGCATCGGCAGATAAAACGCGATGAAGGCAGCTTGCTCGACCGGGGCCGAGGTTAGCGGCTCGCGCGACAGATCAAGGCACGTCACCGTGAATCCGGCTTGCCTGAGCCATGCCGCCGGCGATGCCAGCCCGAACGGCTGGTGACCGAGTTCATATGTCGAAACCAGCAGGACGTTCAAGAGAATACTCTCCGGCCGAAAATGTAAGTATGCCCAAACGAGAGGATTGTGAGCCCTTCGCTTCTCGTCCAGAGCGAAGCGAAGGATCTCGGTATTTCCGCTCGGGATGAACTTGCGGCAGCCAGACTGTCATCATAGCAAACCCGGGGGAGCAAACATCTGATATAATCGCGCCGGACTCAAGGGGCGGCCGGTCCGGCGCGGCGGCCGCAAGAGGCGAATCCTCCCGATGCTTTTCAAAACCTTCAGCGCGGCCGTTTACGGTATCGACGCGTATCTGGTGGAAGTGGAAGTCGACATCTCGTCGGGACTGCCGAACTTTATGACGGTAGGTTTACCCGATGCGGCCGTCCGCGAAAGCCGCGAGCGAATCAAGTCTGCGATCAAAAACTCCGGACTGGATTTTCCGTTCAACGTCATCACCGTGAATCTCGCGCCCGCCGACGTGAAGAAGGAAGGCTCGGGATTCGATCTCGCCATCGCGCTCGGCATACTCGGAACCACGGGCGCGCTGCTGAAATCCGAGCTGAAATCTTACCTGTTTCTTGGCGAACTTTCGCTCGACGGCAGCCTGCGCCCGATCAAGGGTGCGCTGTCGATTGCGGCAATGGCGCGGCAGAAAGGCATTCGCAAGCTGGTGCTTCCGGTGGAAAACGCGAGCGAAGCGGCGGTAGTGGAAGGCGTCTCGGTGTATGGATTGCGGTCCCTCGTGGAAGCGCTCGATTTCGCGAACGACACGCGTGAGTTCGCTGCCTCGCGCGTCAGCGTGAGCGAGATGCTGGCCCGATCGGGTCAATACCCGGTCGACTTTCACGAAGTCAAGGGCCAGCTCCACGCAAAGCGCGCCATCGAAGTGGCGTCGGCGGGCGGCCATAACATTCTAATGATCGGCCCGCCCGGCGCGGGGAAAACCATGCTCGCCAAGCGCATTCCCACCATTCTGCCTCCCCTCACCTTTGACGAGGCGATCCAGACTACGAAGATTCACAGCGTGGCGGGGGTTCTCGAAAATGGACTAGGGCTGGTTGGCACGCGCCCGTTCCGCGCTCCGCACCACACCATTTCTGACGCGGGACTGATTGGCGGGGGCGCGGTGCCGCGGCCGGGCGAAGTGAGCCTCGCTCACAACGGGTTGTTGTTCCTCGATGAGCTTCCGGAATTCCAGCGCAACGTTCTCGAAGTGCTGCGGCAGCCGCTCGAAGACGGAACGGTGACGATCTCTCGCGCTTCCATGTCGCTCACCTTTCCGGCGCGCTTTATGCTTGCCGCAGCGATGAACCCCTGCCCGTGCGGATTTTTCAACGATCCGTCGCGCGAGTGTACCTGCACGCCGCCCATGATCCAGCGCTACGTGTCGAAGATCTCGGGCCCGCTGCTCGATCGCATCGATATCCACATCGATATGCCCGCCGTGAAGTATCGCGAGCTGCGCGACGACTCGGGCGGCGACAACTCGGCGGCGATCCGCGAGCGGGTCGGGAAGGCGCGAGACCGGCAGCTCGCCCGTTATGAAGGCGAGAAGATTTATTGCAACGCGCAGATGAGCCCGCGGCAAATCCGGAAATACTGCGACCTTCCGCCCGATTGCGAACGCCTGCTCGAAAGCGCGGTGAATCGGCTGGGACTGAGCGCGCGCGCCCACGACCGAATTTTGAAGGTCGCCCGCACGATCGCCGATCTCGATGGCGCGGCATCGCTGGCCTCGGCGCACATTTCGGAAGCGATTCAGTACCGCTCGCTCGATCGCAATTATTGGGCGTAAGAGAGTTAGATAATTCCGGAAAGGTCCACGGCCGTGGCTGAAGTCCCCTCGGACCCGGACAAAACCCAATCCCCAACCCGGGACCTCCCGGACTTCAGCCAGGATGGAGTGGACCTGGCGCTCATTCGATGGATGCTTTCCATGAGCCCTGCTGACCGCCTGCAGACCCTGCAGCGGACCGTCAGGTCAATTCAGAGATTGCGCCGTGCAATATCCGGAAACCGATTTTCTTGCGATCCTGAGCAGCCTCGCTGAGCGCCAGGTCGAGTTTATTGTGGTGGGCGGCGTTTCAGCAGTTTTGCAGGGCGCGCCGATCGCGACTTTTGATCTTGACGTGGTGCATTCGCTTAGCTCTGAGAATGTTAGGAAGCTCTTGGTGACCCTGGAGGCGCTGAACGCTTCATGCCGGACTCCGGGCAGCAGAAACGTTAAACCGGAACCGTCGCATCTCTCTTCTTCCAGACACCAGCTCCTGATGACACGATTTGGGCCGCTTGATCTCCTGGGGTCGATCGGCAGAGATCGTCGCTACAATGATCTTCTGGCTGACTCACTGGCGATGGAAATCGGGTCGGGATTGCAGGTGCAAGTTCTCGATCTGTCAACGGTGATAGAAACCAAGGAAGAAACGGCGCACGAAAAAGATACCGCCGTGCTGGCAATCTTGCGCCGCACGCTCGAAGAGAAGAAGCGCCGCTGATCTCACCGGTCGCTACGGACTTTCGCAGCCTGCTTCGATCACGCGGCCGCGGCTGGCGCAGGGCGGGGCGTCCGTCACGCGGCGGCGCAGATCCGCGGTTTGTATTTACAGGAGGGCTCATGCCGGTTAAACAAACCTACCAACTTCTGGCGCTGCTGCTGTTCGCGGGCGCAGTGCTGTTCCGATCCCCGGTCGCTCGCGCGCAGGGAAGGGGACGGCGACCTTTGCGTCCGGCGGCGACTCGTCCCGCCCCGCAGCCCCCGGCGACGCCGCCCGCGCCCGCGCCTGCTCCCATCAGCAAGCAGGAGGAAGCGAAGGAAGAGAAGCCGGTGGTGACGCATCATCAGATCACGGTTCGCGGCCGCGCGCTCAATTACACGGCCACGGCGGCGCTGATGCCGATCAGCGATGACGCGGGCACCCTCGAAGCGCATATGTTTTACATTGCGTACACGCTCGATGGCGCCAGGCCCGCATCCGGCCGGCCGCTCACCTTCTGCTTCAATGGAGGTCCGGGTTCTTCCTCCGTATGGCTGCAACTGGGCGCGATTGGTCCGCGCCGCGTCACGCTGACTTCGGACGGTCATCTGCCGCCGCCGCCGTTTCATCTTCAGGACAACCAGGACACGTGGCTCGACCAGACCGATCTCGTTTTCATCGACCCCGTGGGGACCGGTTACAGCCGTTCCGTGAAGCCCGAGTTCAACGCGCGCTTCTGGAGCGTGCAAGGCGACCTTCAATCGGTGGGAGAGTTCATCCGCCTCTACCTCACCCGCTACGAGCGCTGGGGCTCGCCGCTGTTTCTGGCCGGCGAGAGCTACGGCACCACGCGCGCGGCGGGGCTTTCCGGCTATCTGATGAGCCAGGGCATCGCGCTCAATGGCATCGTGCTGGTCTCGACCGTGCTGAACCTCCAGACGCTCTCGTTCGCGCCGGGAAACGAGCTGCCGTACGACCTGTTCGTTCCCACCTACGCGACTAGCGCGTGGTATCACAAGAAGCTCGCGCCCGATCTCGAAAACGAGCCGCTCGACCAATTCGCCGCCGAAGTTGTGCACTGGGATGAGTCGGTGTACGCTCCTGCGCTCGCCGAAGGCGATCAGCTTTCGGGCGCGACCCGTGAATCGGTGGTCAATCAGATGGCACGCTACACCGGATTGCCTAAGGCGTATCTTGACCGCGCGAACCTGCGCGTCACCGGTTCCGATTTCCGCAAGGAGCTGCTCCTCGATCAAAACCGCGTCGTCGGGCGGTATGACGCACGATTGACCGGCATCGACCGGCCCGGCGTGTCGGCGCAGGCTGGCGTAGACCCGAGCGACACGGCCGTTAATGCTCCCTTTACCGAGGCGTTCAACAATTACGTTCGGAGCGAGCTGAACTATAAGACGGACGTGCCTTATCACATCCTCGATTACAACGTGAACGCGCATTGGAGTTGGCAGAATGCGCCCGGACCGGGAGGGCGGACCGGCTACCCGGGCTACGCGAATGTCGCACCCTCGTTGCGCAGCGCGCTTGTCGACAATCCCTATCTCAGAGTGATGGTCGCCGAGGGGTATTTCGACTTGGCGACGCCCTTTTACGAGGTTGAGTACACGATCGACCATCTTCAGCTTGAGCCCGAATACCAGGAGCACATCATCCAGCACCACTACCCGTCCGGTCACATGATCTACATTAATTCGGCGTCGCGCGACCAGTTGCGCCAGGACGTGCGGGCGTTCATGCAAGAATGTCTCGGCGGAACAAACGGTTAAGGCGGGCGCTAGCGTCACGATTTGGAGAGTTCCGCGGCGAGAGCGACCAGCAGAGGGCGGTGGCTGGTGGGCATCCCGTTGTAGGGCGTGATCAACCGGCGCAGCGACTTCGGCGCCGCCGCGGGAGCGTGCTAAATGGTAATGAGGCAGGCTCACGGGATGTCCAGATTGGCGGCGCGGTGAGCGGCTCTGCCGCCTGGCTTGCGGAAAACCTCCGGCTTTCCGGCCAAAATCTCGTCCCTTTTACTCTCGCCGGGCGCGAAGGCCTAGCGTTCGCATCCAGCCAAAACTCAGGTTGCTTAACGGACCGGCCGACGGAAGGGCAAAGCTATTCCGCAAGTCAGGAGGCGAAGCCGCGCTTCGCCTCCGGGCGAGTCGACCTAACTGGACAAGTCTGAGGTAGGCTAATCAGCGTCTTCCTCCGTTTTCACGCCAGCGCGCTCCATCATCAGGCGCTCGAGCAGAATCCTTGAGAGCAGCGAGCCCGGGATTTCCGGCACGTCGGGCGCGAGCAGGGAAAATTCGCAGAGGCTGGGCAATTCCTGGTCGGCGGTGCTGGTGAGTGCGAACAAGTGTGCCGGCGCCTGTTTCAGCCGCGCGGCGAGCGCGAGCACAGCCTTCCTCGTTCGCGAGGAGGAGCTTGAGACAAAGACGAAAGCGTCTTTTGAGGTCAGCGCTTTGGGCGCGAATTCTTGAGCTTCCGCGAGCGTCAGCGCCTCGACGGCAGGCGCAGCAATCTGGCGCGCAACAGAGACGGCCGCGAGCGCAGCAGGACAATAGAACCGCCCGCCCGTGAGCTTCAATCGGAACCCCCGGAGCTTGAGCGCGAGCGAGCGAATCGGGTCGGACAGGTGAATTTCGGCGCTGGCCAAACAATCGGGCAGAGCTTCAAACGGGAGCTTCTCAAGCTGCGGATTGCGGGGATTGAAAACCCTGGCCGCCTCGGCAGCGAGGAGCAGCAGGGCCGCATGCTCGATCAGTGGACCGGTGAGGTAGGCGTATTCCGCGCGCGCGGCCGGGAAGGCGAGCACGGTTCGCGCGGATTGTGCGAGCGGCCCGTCCGGATTCGCCGTGAGCAAGAGAACGCGGGCGCCTTGGCGGCCGGCGCGCGAGGTGATCTCGGCCATCGTTTCATCTTCATCGTCGCGGGAGACCGCAACGAGAATGGAACGCGGGCGCAGAGCGGGGAGCGAATAGCTCAGGAAATCCGCGGCTTCGACGGCGCGCGCCGGCCAGCCGAGCAGCCACTCGAGTGCTTCCGCCCCCGCCCGAGCCGCAATGGCCGATGCTCCTCTGCCCACGATTGTGACCGGACCCTCCGCCCAGCCCGACGCTCGCAGAATCTTTTCACAGCGCCCGCGTTCGGCAATCGCCGCCTCGAGAGCTTCGTGCATGCTGCGCATTGCCGCAATGACGTTCAAGCTTGGACCTCACAAAATGGTTTCGGGACGGCGGGCTGCTGCCGACGATGAGTCAATCCTCCATGATGCCACGACACGCGCCCGCGCGCCGGAACTGCCCGTCTTCGCCGCCGGAGGCTCCCGGAGCCCCGGAATTCCCCGCGTTGCGTGAGCGGAATTCCGCCAGGCCGAGGCCGGCGCTGAAAGCCGCGAAGGCCGGCCTTGACTCTCCGCCGCGACTCTGCCATTTTTACAAGTCCCGGCAGCGCAGCGGTGTTGCGCTGCCGAACACCTTCGGCCGGTTTGCCGCGGATTCGGGGCCGGCAACATTCAGCAGCAATCAATTCGACGAGGAGACCAGGCATGAGCGACTACAGACTCGGGCGGCGCGACTTCCTCAAAGCGGGAGGAGCCTCCGCTCTTGGAGCATCCGTGACGGTGCCGGGAATGGCGGCGCCGCAAGCAGAAGCGCCGCCTCCACAATCAGAAGCGCCGCCCCACGAAAAGGGATTTCCGCAGTTGGCGATCATCACGGAATACTCGCCCGAGAAGCTCGCCTTCGCGGCGTCGGCGGGATATCAGGGCGTCGTCGTGAAGGTGGGGCGCGCGTTCAATCCGCACCTCGCGGATTCTGATATCGATGCCATACTCGCCGCGTCGCGCCAGACGCGCGTGCGGATCATCAGCATCGAGTGCATGGGACCGAACCACATTGACAGCGATCCCTCGCGGCGGAGCCGGGCGAACGACGAGTTCGTCGGCTGCCTTGAATTCGCTCACCGCCTGGGTTGCAAATTCGTGGGCACTTTCAGCGGCGGCATCCGAGATGCGTCGTTTGATGACCAGGCGAAAGCGCTGGCGGAGGTGTTCGGCGAAAAATATCTGCCCGTTTGCGACAAGCTCGACATCAGCATGGGATGGGAAAACTATCCGACTTTCGGAAATTTCGCCACTGTTCCCGCGGCTTGGGACAAAGTTTTTGCGCTGGTGCCGAGCCGCCGGTTGGGCCTTGAATTTGATCCCTCTCACCTCGTGAGGCAGTTCATCGATCCGTTGCGCGCAGCGTGGGATGTTCGCGACCGCATCCTCGCGGTTCACGCCAAGGATACCGAGATCACCGAACCGGTACTCCAGCAAGTTGGAATTCACGGCCAAGGCTGGTGGCGCTATCGAATTCCTGGGCAGGGGCTGATTGACTGGCCCAAGTTCATCACCGTGCTACTCCAGGTAAATTTCTCGGGCGGCATCGCCGTGGAGCACGAAGACCGCTTCTGGGACGAGCCACCGAGCAACAATTCGGCCGAGTTTCCGCAAGCTCGCAAAGATGGATTCATCCTGGCGCAGCGGTTCCTCAGCATGTACCTGCCAGGGCGCACGAGCTGAAGCGATTGTAAACGCCGCGCTGCGATGAATTACACACGGCAGATGGAGCCGCATGATGGCCGATGTTTCCGCGCTGTGTGAGGCCCTGAACGGCATGCGCCTGATCGACCTCAGCCAGCCGCTCGAGGAGCACATGCCGCACTATCCCACGCACTCGAAGTTCTGCCATCCGCTCTGGAGCTCCTACCAGTTTGGCGACCGCTCGCTCACGTATCAATTGCTGATGAACGAGCACAACGGCACGCACGTGGACGCGCCCGCACATTTCATGAGCGAAGCGCATCCGGACGCGCACGTGACTATTGACCGCGTTCCGCTTCGGCAGTTGATCGGGCGCGGCGTGCGGCTCGACTGCCGCCGTTTTCGCGAGGGCGAATCCGTGCCGGCAGGGCTGGTGAAGGAATGGGAGCGCAGCCACGTGCCGATCGAGCGCGGTGACATCGCGCTCTTCAACTTTGGCTGGGACGAGCGCTGGGCGATTCGGCCGCAGGAAAAGCGCTATGTCACCGATTGGCCGGGCGTGGCGATGGACGCCGCCGAATATCTCCTGGAGAAGGAGATTGCGGCAATCGGCGTCGATACGCTTTCTCCCGATCCCCCCGATGCGCTACGCAGCGGTCCTATTCATCCCCTGGTTCTCGGAAAGCGCGTGCTGATTATCGAAAACCTTTGCTGCCTTGATGAGCTCCCGGACACCTTCTTCTTCGCCGCCCTCCCGCTGAAGATTCGCGCCGGCTCGGGCTCGCCTGTCCGCGCGGTCGCATTCTGCTGAGAGTTCGGTGGAAGTCCAAAATGGATTCCCGGCTGCGCGGGGATGACGGCAAAGCCTGAAAATGACCCCTCACCCGCCCCCGCTACCGGGCCCTCGTTGATTCCTGCTCTCTCCTGACGGCAGAGGGTGGCAAGCCCTTCGACTGCGCTCACGGTAACTCCGCGAGCCCGGTGAGGGGAGCATGTCGCGCCGCGACGTGAATGGGTGCTCCAGAAATTCGGAAACACCGCAGCCATTCGTCTACAATACCGGTCAGGACTTCAATGCACGGCGACAGGCTATGCGAAAAATGCGGGCAGCTCGTTCCTCGGGGCGTAGAGGAGTGCCCAATCTGCGCCAATTCCCTGGGGTTCAAGCTGCGGCGCGAGACGATCGTCCTATTGATCTGCCTTCTCGTGGCGCTTCTCTTCGTGGTCACCGCGATTACAGTTAAGCAGTTCCACGCGCAAGAGCGTGAACTCGGGGAGCGGTGGTATCGAAGCGGCGCCGCGATGCTGGCGCACGGCAATCCCGTGGCCGCACTCACGGACTTCCGCGCCGCGCTCGCGCATGCAGGGGGAAACCCGCTCTACGAGCTGCGGCTGGCGCAAGCGCTGGTCGATTCGGGTCACGAAGTCGAGGCGCGCACGTACTTGGAGAGGCTTTGGTCCGCCAACCCTGCCGATGGTCCGGTGAACCTCGAGCTGGCACTCTGGGCCGAGCGCACCGGAAACGTGCCGGAGGTGATCAGCTATTATCACAATGCCATCGACGGAAGCTGGCCTTCCGGATCGCACGCCGGACGGCGCGACCTGCGGCGCGATCTCTGCGAGTATCTGCTGGACCACGGCCAGCGCACGGCGGCGCTTGAGGAGCTGACGGCGCTCAGGAGCGAGACACCGGATAACCCCGGCCAGATGACAGAGGTTGCCAGCCTATTCCTCAGATCCGGCGATTACAATTCCGCACAGAAGGAGTTCTTGCGCTCCCTCCGTCTGAACCGCCATCAGCCCGCCGCCTGGGCCGGCGCCGGGAAAGCGGCGTTTTTGACGGGCGACTATCGCGCGGCGCGAAGGTATTTATCGGATGCGGTCGCCGGGAATCCTCACGACCAGGATTCGGCCGAGATGCTGAAGGAAGCCGATGACGTGCTTCGTATAGACCCGTTCGACCGGCGCGTGCCGGCGACCGTGCGAAGGCGGCGTGCTATCCTCGCATTCGACACCGCCGTTGCTCGCCTCGCGAGTTGCGCCCAAAGCCGCGGTGAGAACGTGACGGCTCCGGCTCCCGCTTCTCAATCCGGCCTGCCGCAGCTTTATTCGCAGGCGATGAACACCAAGCCCGAGATGACCGAGCGGTCCTTACGCAACGATCCCGACCTGCTCGATTCCGGGATGCAGTTGGTGTTTCAGATCGAGCGCCAGACCAATAGGGCGTGCGGTCCGCCGCTCGGCCTGGACCAGGCGTTGCTCCTTATCGCGCAGCGGAACGGAGGGGCGGACTGAGTGAAAGAAGAACTCCCGGCGCAGCCCCAGCCGAGCGCGCCTCCCGCAGAAACGCCTTTACCCGCCGCGCCTCGCGAAACTGTTTTCGCGCTCCTTCGCAGGAGCGGCGCCTTCCTCGTGCATGCTCTGTCGCTACGCGAAGGCAACCTCTTCCTGTTCCTTGCGGTTTTGATCGGGGTCGGGTCCGGTCTCCTGGTGGTCTGTTTCAAAATCGCGATCGAGTGGACCCACATCGTGTTGTTTGGCTCGGGTCTGACGGCATCTCCCTGGCGCCTGCTGCTGATGCCCACCATCGTGGGGCTGTTGATCGGCGCCTGCGTCATGCGGTTTTTCCGGGGCGTGCGGGGCAGCGGCGTGAACCAGACCAAGGCGGCAGTCTACATCTACGATGGCTACATTGCTTCGCGCACGGTGGTGGGGAAATTTCTGCTATGCGCGCTTGCGATTGGAAGCGGGCAGTCACTCGGGCCCGAAGACCCATCGCTGCAGATCGGCGCCGGCATCGCGTCGTCGATCGGCCGTCGCCTACGCCTATCGCGCGATAAAATCCGCATGATTGCTCCCGTTGGAGCGGCCGCAGGACTCGCCGCAGCATTCAACGCTCCCATCTCGGCCACCGTTTTCGTGCTGGAAGAGGTCATCGGCCAATGGAATGCCGGAGTGCTGGGCGCGGTCATTCTCTCGGCGGTGGCGAGCGTGGTCGTGCTGCGAGTGTTTCTCGGGTCAGAGCCCCTTTTTCGCGTTCCTCCGTATCGGCTGGCGAATGCCTCGGAGTTTCTGGCCTACGCCGTGCTTGGCGTCATCGGCGGCTTTGCGTCCCTGTTGTTTGTCAAGCTGGTCGCCAGCTTGCGGCCGCGGCTCAAGGCGCTGCCTTCATGGACGTATTATGTGCAGCCCGCTCTGGCCGGCTTGGCCGTCGGTGTGATCGCCTTGCGGTTCCCGCAGGTGATGGGCGCCGGATATTATTCCATCGACCAGGCGATGCAGGGCGAATACACGTGGGAAATTCTGGCGGCGCTCGCCGTCTTCAAAATCGTTGCCACGACGCTTTCGTTTACCAGCGGCACGCCGGGCGGAATGTTCGCGCCCACGATGTTTATCGGCGCCATGCTCGGTGGTGCAGTCGGCGGCGTGGAGCATCATTTCTTCCCGGCGCTTACCGGGCCCGTCGGCGCCTATGCGCTGGTTGGCATGGGCACGCTGTTCGCCGGCTTTTTGCGCGTGCCGATGACGTCCGTGTTTATGGTCTTGGAAGTGAGCGGGAACTATTCCATCATCCTGCCGGTCATGGTCTCGAACACCATCGCTTATCTGATCTCGCGAAGGTATCAATCGGTGGCGCTGTTCGATCTTTTGTCGCGCCAGGATAACGTTGAGCTTCCCTCGATGGAGGAGCAGCGGGAGGAGACCGTGTTGCGCGTCGAGGATGCCATGAGGCCCGCCGACGGCCCGATTCTGCTTGGCAGCGAGACGGTCTCGCAGGCGCTCGAACGGGCCGGAGGACAGAACACCTCCGTCTTCCTTGTCCGGCAGTCGAATCCCCGCGAAGACGCGTGGAGCGCTATAACGAAGGAGGTGCTGGAACTCGAAGCCTTGCACGACAACAGCGGGGCAACACTCAACCAGCTCTCATCCCGCACGCGCTTGACGTGGGTGCATCCGGATCAGACGCTCGACGTGGCGCTGCGAATCATGGGTGAGCGCCCCCTTCTTCCGGTCCTCAATCGCGCCGACCTCTCGCGCCTTGAAGGCGTGATCTCGCTCGATGACATTCTCGGATCCTATCGCCGGTCACTCATGGGCTCGAAGGCGCCCCCGGGCGACCAAGAAAACAACGCGTAGCCCCGGAGCCTGGCGAACGCCTCCGCGTTCGCGGAACGCTGTTACAGCCGCCGGGCTAGTGCTGGTAATACTTGGCATTTATGTCCGTGAACGATTTCCACTTCTCGGGAAGATCGTCCACGGGGAAAATCGCAGACACGGGGCACACGGGAACGCACGCGCCGCAATCGATGCACTCCACGGGGTCGATATAAATCTGCGTCGCGTCGGCGAAATTTCCTTCGTCCTTGCGCGGATGGATGCAATCGACGGGGCAGACATCCACGCACGCGGTATCCTTCGTGCCGATGCAAGGCTCGGCAATCACATAGGCCATTTTCCCTCCCGCGATCTTTGCCCGGCGTTGTGCTGTTGCCAGGTGGCGCTCGTCGAGCGCCCGATCCACACTCAGGATATCGGTTGGGAGGCGGCGAACGCGACGACTTAAGTCGTGAATCCCCGGCGATGTATACTGAGACAGAGCCGCTTAGGCTGCGCGGCTGCGGGTTGCGGAGGGGGAGAGGAGAGAATCTCATGAAGCGTGTTTGCCGGTGCGGCGCGGCGGTTTTGCTGGGAATCCTTTGCCTCGGTCTTCAGGCGCGCTCGCAGCAAGCCGTTAACCCGCTCACCGACGAGCTGAAAAGCACGGACGCGAACATCCGCGCCAGAGCGGCGCGGGATTTGGGCAATTCGGGTGACACCTCGACCGTGCCCGCGCTCACGGCGGCTTTGAAAGACCCGAGCACGAAGGTACGCAAGAGCGTGATTGTAGCCCTCGAAAAGCTGCACACTACGGGCGCGCTCGACGGCTTGGTTTTTGCCTCTCACGATTCGGACCCGGACGTGCGAACGCTCGCGGTTGACGCCCTGGTTGGGTGGTACACCGGCAACGTCCCCGCGCTCGGATTCAGCGGCACGTTCAAGCGGAGCTACAACAATACCGTGGCGTGGATCCAGAACGACACCACGCGCGTCAGTCCGGGGATCAGGGTGGACCCCCGGTCGATCAGCGCGCTCGAGGCGGCGTTGGAAGACACGCGCTCGATTCAGGCCTCCCGTGACGCCGCACGGGGCCTTGGAATTCTGACGGCTCGCGAGGCCGTTCCGCAGCTCGTCAAAGCCGCACATTCGCCGGACGAGGAGCTCGCCGTAGACTCACTCGACTCGCTCAGCAAAATCAAGGAGATTTCGGCGGGCCCGCAGGTTGCCGACTTGCTCGATTCGCCGAGCAAGTCCGTGAGGCAATCGGCGTGCATCACCGTGGGCATTCTCCGCACGCAGTCCGCCGTGCCGAAGCTGCAGCAGATTTATCAGACCGACACCGACAAGAACACCCGCAACGCGGCGCTCGATGGGCTCGCTTTCATCGGTAATCCCTCCTCCGACCCGGTGTTCCTCACCGCGCTCCAGAGCCCGGACAGAGATCAGCGTGAGTACGCCGCCGAAGGCCTGGCGCGAGCGCGCGATTCCGCCGCTTTGAATGCCCTCAACCAGCGCATGAGCGTCGAAAAGCACGCGGGCGTGAGGCTTGCGATTCTCTTCGCGCTGGTTTCCATCGGTCAGACTCAGCGGCTCAGAGACCTTGTGGACGCGCTCGATTCGCGCACCCACGGCGACGTGGCTCAAAGCTACCTGATCGAGCTGACGCGCCGAAAAGACCTTCTGGCGGCGGTCTATCCTTACCTGAATGACAGCAACTCCACCATCCGGCGCAAACTCTGCGTCGTCCTCATGTATTCCGGCGACGCTTCAAGCCTCTCGCACCTTTCCCCCCTCACACACGACCGCAATAACGACGTCGCCGCCGCGGCGCTGCGCGCGACCCAAGCCATTCGTTCGCGCACCAACGCCTGAGAAGCTCTAAAAAGGGCGCGGCGCGAAGGCGCGATGCTCGAAATTTTCCGAAAGCGCCCCGAGGCTCTTTCTCTGTAGCGGCGCTCGGAGCCTGCCCTGACGCAGGAAGGGAGCGCCGAAAACCGGCGGTCGCAGACCGCCGCTACAGCGTTTCGTTCACTACAATGTGTAATCTTCAGTAGGGGGTTGCCGGCGCAGGGCTGGCGCTGGCTTGCGTAGGGTTTGTGTCGGGCGCGTAGAAGCCCGTGAGATCGGCGTGACCGTCGAGCGTATCCACTTCCTGGCCCTGAACGAGGAACTTCATGCGACGGACCTCGGGAATGCTTGCCGCCACCGAATCGACCACCGACCGGAGCGCGAGGATTTCGCTTTCGATCCCCGTTGGGAAATCTTTCGTGACGTCAGTGGAAAAATCGAGATACGCGGTGCCGTCGTCGCTGAGAAACACGGCGCGCACGGCGGTCGACGTGGGCAGCGGCCGCGCGTGCTTCTGCTGTGAGCCGGCGACGAGAGCGAGGACAATCTGGCGGATGCGGTCTTCGTTGTTCGGCGCGAGCGCGATCTGCCGGGTTTCCGAGACGAGCGTCCCCGAGTCGTAGTCTGGGAAGTACAGCGTAACGGTTCGCTGCCCGGCCGAGCCCGCTTGCAGCGCCTGTTGCTGGAGCTGAGCGGTCATTTCAGCTTCGGGGCGCGGGCGATTCTCAAAAAACGCCCGGCGCATGAGCGAGCGAAGATAGAGCCCGCTGATTACGAGCAGCGGAATGACGATTAAAGCGATCACCAGGGTGCGCCTCGTCATGGCGGCGAACCCCCGAACTCCGCGATCGCAGCGGCGACGGCTGCCGCAAGCTGCTTCTGAAATGCAGGCTGAGCCAGCGCGCCGGCGTCCTGCGCGGGAGAGAGCGAGCCGATTTCAATCGCCACCGCTGGCCCGGCGATGCTGCGGAGCTGCCGCACCGGCGCGGCGACCGGCGCGGGCGCCGTCGCTCCCTGAATGGAAGCGAAGCGCTGCGCAAGGGCCGTCGCGAGTTTCCTGCTCTTTGCCTCGCTACCGTCTTGAGCCAGCCTCCAGGGAACGAACGACGAGGGCGCCGGCGTGCTCGAGCTCGGCACGAAGGGCGACGGCGGCGCATAGGTGTAAACGCGAACGACCGGGGAATGGCTGCCCATATCGCCGGCGTGGAAGGTGAGGAATGCCGCGGGCCGCGCAACGTTTGCGATCTCGGTGCGCTGCTCGATGCTCGGGTCATTGTCGCCGCTGCGCGAGAACACGATCCGGTATTTGTGAGTTGCGTCGAGCGCCGCGGCCACTTGCTCGACGATGACCGCGTCAAGGTTCTTTTCCAGGACTCCGTTGCGGCTGCGGGCGCCGGGGTCGGCCCCGCCGTGCCCTGCATCGAGCACGATGGCGGGCAATTGCGGGACCGGGGCGGCGGAAGCGTTGGCGGGAGGCGCGGTTGGTTTCGCCGCGTGGCCCGCAATCGCGGCGGCCGCTCCGCGGTTCGACGCCGCAGCCTGGGGCAGTGCGGCGCCCTTGGGCATGCGGAAATCCGCGACCAGACTTTCACGATTCGGCGTCAACACCGGGTAAAAGTTCAGACCCTCGACGCCGGGCGTGATGATCAGCTTAGGGCGCCCGTCCTGGTCGTCGAACGCAAGCTCCTTCACGTAGGGGTCCTGAAAGTGGATCACGGACTCGAGCGGCTCGATCGCGGCGCCGCCCAGAAACAGCAGCCATTTGCCGTTGCTCGCGGCCGACTGTGCCGCCACCGGACCCGTGAACTGAATCTCCAGGCGCGCGCCGGTAGGCAGCTTCTGGAGATGAACGGAGTAGGAGAGAGGGTGAACGTCGCCGACAAAAATACGGCGCGACCCCGGATGATAGAGAATGGGCTCGCCGCTGACCTGCGATAACACCCCCGAAATGAAACTCGCGGGCGCCATCCAAGTGCCGTTATACCGAAGAACGGGCTGCGGGAGCGTAACCGTAAACTTTCCGACCTGAACCTGGCTCCGGTTGTCGTGAAATTGCAGTTCGGTTCCGCCGACCCGGACCTTAAGCGAGCTGCGCTTTTCCTGCGCTCCGCTGACTTGTCCCTTTAGCGCCAGCAGTGGAGTGAGCGGCAGGTAGGTGACGCCGTCGATGTTCTCAACCGGAATCAGTTTGTGCTGGTTCGAGAGGTAAATAACAAAATTCTCGCTCCTTAGCCGCTCCACCGGCCAGAGGAGAAGCACGACGCTGGCGCCAGCCGCCAGGCAGAGAACGAGTCGTTTAGAGAAGAGCCGCTCGATGAAAGTAGTCAAGAGAATGGCGAGTCCTGCTGCTCCGTTGTGCTCTGGCTCTACTGTAGCGCCGCCCTTCAGAGCCTGCCCTGAGCGAAGCGAATGGGGCGGCAGATGTCGAGCTAAACAGCCTGCGGAAAAACCCGGAAACTGTCATCCTGAGGAGCCGCAGGCGACGAAGAATCTCCGTATTTGTTTGATTTTTACATGCAGGGATTCTTCGCTTCGCTCAGAATGACCGTTCGCAGTGCATTTTTCCGCAGCGTGTAAAGCCCGGCGCCACGCTCGCTCAGCGCCCGAAGAGGCCCGTCAGCACAGCCTCGCCCAGCACGTGTCCTTTCATGGCTCGTTCCACCTGCCCGCGCGTTGCCCCAGGCTTCAACGGCAAGCGGCAATCGAGCGCGTACAACCGGAAGAAATAATGGTGGGGATTCCCCGGAGGCGGGCACGGACCTTCGTAGCCGATGCCGGGGAAATCGTTCGATCCCTGCGCTCCTCCGGCGGCGATTTGCGCGCGTTGGGGAAGCCCTTCAGAGAGGCGGTGCTGCCCGGGCGGCAGATTAAATGCAACCCAGTGCGTAAACGTGCCGCCCGGCGCATCCGGATCGGTCACAATCAGAGCGAAGCTGCGCGTTCCCGCGGGCGGGTTGGCCCACATCAGCGCGGGAGATACATTCGCGCCGGAGCAGGTATAGCGGCTGGGAATCATTCCTTGCGCATTGAACGCGGACGAGATCAGGCTCAGCCGCTGACCGGCTGCACGACCGGCGGCGAAACCGCCCGGGGCTGGAGCGCTCAGCAGCAGCGCCAATAGAATTGCTGCGATCAGGACGGCGTTCCCGTCCGCCCGGACGCGAGGCGTGCGGCGCCGGTATTCGATTTCAGGCATTCGATCATCATTCACGAGCGATCTCCGAACTTCCGGCGGAATTTCCTAATCGTAACACAGGGCGCCTTTTCGGTCGCAACCGGCGGGCAAGTCGGGCGAAAGGTCACGCCTTCGGCGTGGTATGATGAGGCGCAGAGAAGCTCACCGACACTGAGGCGAGGCAGTACCTGAATGATTGTAGGAACAGGCATCGACATCGCTGACACCCACCGGATCAGGGAGAGCATCAAGCGTTACGGAGGGCGCTTCCGGAACCGAATCTACACACCCGGTGAGATTGCTTATTGCGAGCGATTCAAGGATACGGCCGAGCGGTACGCCGCGCGCTTCGCCGCCAAGGAAGCCGCATTTAAGGCGCTGGGTACCGGATGGAAGGCGGGGGTTCGCTGGCTTGATGTGGAGATTGTCCACCAGCCGGGTGGTAGGCCGGATTTGGTCCTCAGGGGACGCGCCGAAGCGATTGCTCGCGAGATGGGCGTGGCGCGAATGGCGGTGTCGCTCTCGCACGCGCACCGTTACGCGATGGCGCAGGTGATCTTTGAGTCCGATGAGGTACGGGCGACTTAAGGCCGGTACTCTCGTGTTAGCGTTTTTCGGCTGCCTCGGCTCTGTTTGGGCGGCAGGAGTAGCGCGGCCATGCGCCGCAGCGCCCGGAACAGCCCCGTTCCGCCTGAATCAGCGCTCCGCAACGCGGTTGCTCCTGAGCGAGCCGCGTCCCCATTATCCGCCGCTCGCCAGGATCAACTACATTCGAGGCAAGGTCGCCGTTTTGCTGACGGTCGATTGTGCTGGAAGAGTAATGCGGGCTCATGTGGTGCGGGGACATCCGTTCCTCGCCGCGGCGGCACTGCAGGCGATCAAGAAGTGGGTTTACCGACCGTTTGTTACAGCCGCCGGGCCGGCGGCGTTTCAGACCACAGTCAAGGTCGACTTCAGCTTGATCGAGCGAAACCTTAGGAGTTTTCCTCCCGAACCCGACAAGTTCCTGGCCCGATCGGTGCGGCCTCCCCGGCCACCGAAACATTCGGCCATCCCACCCGGACACCCGTTCGTCACGGTGCGCGTGCTGGTCAGCGAGACGGGTCTCGTGGTAGACTGCACGCAGTTGTCGGGAACGGTTGCGCAATTCGAAGAGGCGAGACAGACAGTATCGCGCTGGAGATTCCGTCCGGCGCGCTGGGGAAACCTGAGCGTTCCCTGGTACGCGGAAGCGCGGGTTCCGGTGGACAATGATGCCGGAACGGCGCGCCTCCGCGCCGCGCGAAATGAAGCGTCGAGTCTGATCTCAGCCAACTGAAATGCGGTATCGCGAGCTGCGCCCGATAATCCCTTTTCAATTTGGCTCGAGGGCGGTAAGCTGCTTCAGTACGACAGGGTTTTCGATGAAAAGAAGAAACGCGCACTGGGCCGTTCTGTTATTGCTCCTCGGCGTTGCGCCAGCGTTCGCTCATGTTCGCGGGACCTCACCGGACTTCTACTACGCCGGCGGAACGGAACTGTTTCCGAGCGGCTGCGGCGGCAATCTCGAACTTTCACAGGTCGCCCTGACGTTTCGATGCTCCCAGGGGTCGGTGACGATTCCCTACAGGTCGATCACCCTTATGCAATATCGGCCGCAGCTCAGCTCCGAGGTTCGACACCTGAAGCTCGACTGGAAAATCAAGCCGGACGGAACCCACGCGAAGAGAAACGTGCTCTTCACGGTGGTCTACAAGCAAGGGGAAAGCACGCGAGCGCTGGTCCTCAAAGTACGGCCGCAGAACATGCGGCCCTATTTGGCGGAAATTGAGCTTGACAGCAGAAAACGGATCCAGGTGTGGGATTACCGCGGGTACGACTGATCCTGTCGGGCGATTATTTTTTCTTGGTGGTCGCGGTCAGATAAAAATATCCCGCCCGCGCTCGCACTTTCAGTCCGGGTTCGCGCACCACAACGCGCAGGCGGTGGAACCCGGTTTGATGGAGCGTGCTCGGCACGTAGGCGAGCATGTACTGGCTGTTGACGTCGAGGGCGATCCTCTGGAGTTGTCCCTGCAGCGCACCTTGCTTCCAATTTCCCAGCGCGACCCCACCCGTGTAATCTGCGTAAGCAGCGACCAGGTCCCGGCGGCGAGCCGACCGCACCACGTTCAGTGAATCCGTGATCAAGGGTAAGCCATCAATCGGCGTGTCCCAATAACTTTGCACTGATCCCGGCGTCTGCGGATGGCCGGGCACGCCGGGCCTTCCCATGTTGTCGTCGATGGGGCTCGGGGCCGGGGCCGGCTGTTTGTTGTGCAGCAGCGCATTCACCGGCTCGAATCGCACGCCGTAAATGGCGATGCCCGCGGCGGTGGCGGCGCGGATGATTTCATCCCGGCCCGTTTCGCTGCCCCGATTGAAGCCTTCGGAAAAAACGAGGATCACGCGCCGGTCGGTTGACGGCTCACGGGAGAGCATCAGGATCGCCCGCGCCAGTCCATCATTCAGAATCGCTCGCGTGCCGCCGGCCGCAATCTTCTGGAGCGCCTGACTCAGCGCGTTCGGGTCGCTGGTGAAGTTCTGCAGGACGCGCACGCTGCTATCAAAACAAACCACCGCTGCCTGTCCCTTGTCGCCGAGGAAGAGACCTGAGAACACGGAGCCGAGCGGGCGTACCTGGCCGAGCAATGGCTCGACAGTCTGATTCGTCTGAACCAGGATCACCAGCGAGATGGGCTGGGTCGCAAGGCCGAAGCGGGTGATTCGCTGCGGAACTCCGTCGTCGAGAATTTCGAAGTCGGACTCGTTCAGATCCTGAACGTAGTTACCCTGCGAATCGGTCACCGTCACCGGCGCCTGAACGAGGGTCGACAGCACGTGAATGCTCGAGAGCGCCTTAAGCGTGGAGTCCGCGGGATCGGGAGGAGGAACGCGCGGCGTCGAAGTCGATACGGATGCCCGCTGCGTGGAGGAAGCTCGTGCCTGCGGGCTCGCTGCCGCGGCGGAGACACACGCCGCCATAATCGCGCAGGCCGCAATCATCCCCGGCAAGAAAGAGTTGCGCTTCGTGTCTCCCATCGGTTTAATCAGGTCCGGATTCATGAGCCACCTTCGAGACGCCGGCAAGACGTCACACCTAACAGCCCACCCTGATATTAGATGAATTCAACGCGCCGCGCGTTTGCAAGGTTTCGCCGGAGCCGGGCCAAAGCCCTGATCCGACAGGTTTTCCACCGGGGCTAGAAGTTCTCGAGCAGATCGGTGACCAGGGTTCTCGCAAAGTCTTGCGAAAGGCGCTCAAGCGCTGCCGGATCTTCCTCAATCAGCGTCGACGCCGTCGGGCTGATTTGGTACTCCTCGCGGAAGACGTACCGCGGGTTCGAAAATATGACTTTCTTCGTGTGCAGATCCCTCAGTTCAACGCCCGCAACCACCTCGATCTGAAGAGTTGTGGCGCTACCTGTTTTGGGGTTGAACGTGACCGCGCCCTGACGAATCTCCGTCACCGTGCCGTTCAACACAGCATCTGCGCCTGCGGTGCGCTGCACCACGCGATAGCGGGTGCGCTCAATAAGCTGCTCGGTGACGGCGGCCGTGAGTCGCTGCTCGATTTTGAACTGCGGCGTCTCGTTCTTGAATAAGGGCACCGCCACGGTTTGCACGTCCGGCGGAATGAGCGCGCCGCGACCGCCCGCCTGGTACCCGCACGCCGGCGCCAGCGCGGCAAGCCCCAAAGCTAATGCGAGAGCCGGGAGCGGGAATAAACCTTTGGGGGGCGTCATATCGCGTGGATCTCGCGCTCCCGCGTGCTCTCCGGTTTGTGGGATGGCGGATGGGAGCGCGACTTCGAGATCAGGCGCAGTGCGGGACCTGATAAAAAATAGACGAGCGCCAGGGCGAGCAGCACCGGCTCGGAGTACGACCAGATGGCCCAGACAACCAAGCCGAGGAGGATAATCAACAGATAGGAACGCTTCTTGCGCAGGTCAACCGTTTTGAAGCTGAGGTAGCGCAGGCGGCTCACCATGAGGTACGCCGCCCCGGCGACGATGGCGAGCCACGCGATGCCGAACAGCCAATCCTGAACCGGGTATTTCTCAAAGTGAACGATCGCAGCGACCACGCCTGCCGCGGCGGGGATGGGAAGCCCTACGAAAAAGCGGCGGTCGGCCGAGGCGCCCCGGTCGATGTTAAAGCGCGCGAGCCGGGCGGCGCCGCAGATCACGAACGCAAACCCCACCAGCCAACCCGCCTTCTGAAGGTAGTGGACGAGCTGCGCTCCGTACGACAAATCAATCGCCTGCACGCCCCAGGCGTAGGCTAGGAACGCCGGAGCGATGCCGAACGTGATCACATCGGCAAGCGAATCGAATTCCTTGCCGAAGTTCGAGGCCGAGTTGGTCAGACGGGCGATCCGGCCGTCGAGGCCGTCGAAGACGATGGCCCAGCCGATCTTGATCGCCGCATCGTCAAACGCGAGGCGCGCCGCGCCCGCGCCGCTCGCAAGCAGCTCGGCGCCTCGTAAAGTCGAAAGGATGGCGAAATAGCCGCAGATGAGCGTGCCGATCGTGAAGAGACTCGGCAAAATGTAAATGCCCCGACGCGGCGGCCTACCCTGGTCCGGCTCAAGGTCGGGGTTCTGTGATTCCAAGGATCGTGCTCCCGGCCTTAACATAGTCTCCTGGTTTCACGCGCCATTCGGTGGTGAGTTCGGCGATCAGGTCCACGCGCGAGCCGAACTTGATCAGGCCGAAGCGCTCGCCCCGTTCCAATCGCTGCCCTGGCCGCTTCCAGAATACGATGCGCCGCGCCAAAGCGCCAGCGATTTGCTTTACGTACACCGTCCCCTGCTCGCCTTGCAGAATGAAAAAGTTCTGCTCGTTTTCCACCGAAGCTGACGCCCGTGAGGCCACGCGGAAAGACCCGCGCTTGTAGATCACCTTGGTGATGACCCCGGAAATGGGCGCGCGATTGACGTGAACGTCGAGCGGGGACATGAAAATGCTGAGGCGGCGCATCGTGCGCCCCTCGTGTTCTTCCTCGGTGATCTCGACCACGCGCCCGTCAGCCGGTGAAACCAAGGCGTGGGGGTCGCTGGGAACCTCCCGATTAGGATCGCGAAAAAAGTTGAGCACCAATCCGGCGATAACCAGAAAAACAACCGCGGGCGCATAGATTTTTAACGCGAAGAGCGCCGCCGCGATCAGAAGCAGCGGAAGTCCGTACGCGTATCCTTCTCTCACCATAGGTTTTCAGGAGCGGCTGGTGGCGCTTGCGGATGGGGACTTACGCGGTCTCACACAAAGTAGGGAATACCTTCGGTCCAGATCAAGCCTCGCACAGCGAGGTGGATGAAGAGGAAATGAGGTTTCAAACCTCGCCCAGGTGCAGGCGCCCAGAGAGGGAATGCACGTTAAACGCTCATCGCCTGATGGACGCGCTCCTCCATCCGGTCCTTGGCGCGCAGCTTCAGCTTTTTCAACCGGACCTCGTCCATCTGTTCCTGTTCGGTCAGAAAGCGCTTTCCTTCGAGCTCTTCCAGGCGGGCGCTGTAGCGTGAGTGCTCTTCTCGCAAGCGCTGATATTCCGGATCTTTGACCATCAACTGTTCCCGGATGGCCGCGGTCGAGTTGCTCATGGGAAGGTCACCTCGCTGTAAAAGTTCATCCTCCGGCCAGACTAGCACAGCGAGGCGGGAGCTTCAAGTCAGTTGCCAGCTCGCGGAATTACATCCAAGCCGTCGAGGTAGGGCCGGAGCACCTTGGGCACCCTGACGGAGCCATCGGCTTGCTGATAGTTTTCCAGTAACGCAAGCCAGGTGCGCCCCACCGCCACCCCGCTGCCGTTCAGCGTGTGAACGAATTCGCTCTTCCCCTGCCCCCGCCGCACTCGAATGCTGGCGCGCCGCGCCTGGAACGCTTCGCAATTCGAGCATGAAGAAATCTCGCGATAGCCGCCGCTCGACGGCAACCAGACTTCGAGATCATACGTTTTTGCGGCGCTGAACCCGAGGTCGCCCGTCGAGAGCACAACCACGCGATAAGGCAGCTCCAGAAGCTCGAGCACCCGGCCTGCATCGCGAGTCATGCTTTCGAGCTCGTCATACGATTGTTCGGGCAGCGCGAATTTCACCAGCTCGACTTTTTGGAACTGGTGATTCCGAATCAGGCCGCGCGTGTCCTTGCCGTACGATCCCGCCTCGCTGCGAAAGCACGCAGTCCACGCGCAGTACCTCAGCGGCAGTGCGGCGGCATCCAGAGTCTCGTCCCGGTAGAGATTGGTCACGGGAACTTCGGCGGTCGGGATCAGCCAATAGTCAGTTCCCTCAAGCTTGAAAAGCTCCGCGGCGAACTTCGGCAACTGGCCGGTCCCGAACAGGCTCGCTGAGTTGACGATAAACGGCGGCAGCACCTCGCAGTATCCGTGCTCGCGGGTATGGACATCCAGCATGAAACTGGCCAGGGCGCGTTCGAGCCGTGCGCCCACTCCGTAGTAGACGGCGAAGCGCGCTCCGGCGATTTTGGCGGCGCGGTCGAAATCGAGAATGCCGAGAGCCGGTCCGAGCTCCCAGTGAGCCTTAGGCTCAAAGTCGAAGGTTCGCGGCTCGCCCCAGCGCCGGATTTCCCGGTTGCTTCCGGCGTCCTTACCCACCGGTACGCTTTCGTGCGGCAGGTTTGGAATGCGGGCCAGGATATCACGGAGTTTTTCGTCGCCCGCTTTGGCCTTCTGATCGATTTCGGCGATTTGCGCTCCCACCTGGCGCATCTCCTCGATCAGAGCGGACGCGTCCTGCTGCTGCCTCTTCAGCGCGCCAACTTCGTCCGAGACCCGGTTGCGCCGCGCCTTGAGCGCATCGACCTCGGAGAGTAGCCTCCGGCGCTCACGATCGGCCGATTCAAAATCAACCAGCAGCGCGGGCGCGCCGCGGTCGTTAAGCCTTTGCCTTACAAGGTCCAGGTTGTTGCGTACAAATCCAAGGTCCAGCATGAACCGGGATATCTCCTGTTGTGCGGCTTCGCCTGGCTTTGCAGTTGCGCCGCCCTTCAGGGCGGCAGGCGCCGGGTGCACCAGGCTGCAGAAAAACCCCGGGTCGTGTCATGCTGAGGAGCCGCAGGCGACGAAGAATCTCCGCATTTGTTTAACACTTAAATGCAGGGATTCTGCGCTGCGCTCAGATTGACAACTCCGACCGGCTTTGTTAGCAATCAGTAAGCTGAGCTTAGTTCGCCACGGCAGGCTTCACATTCCAGCCGCTCACTTCCACCTCGGGCTTGGCGCCTGCGAGATCGGATTCGCTGAACGAAGCCTTGACCGTTCTGCTCTCGCCCGGCATCAGCTCGAAATCGTTATCCTGCCAGAACACCGGCTCGATGTCGCCGCCCCCCGAGCCCTTCAGCACCGTGAGGTGCACGAAAAACGCCAAATGCGATCCGGGGTTCTCGACGTTCACAATCTCAGCGGCTGTGCCGCCGGACGATTCCGCCCGAGCCGAGCTGTGCAGCTTCACGGCAGGTAGTTTCTCAAGGCCGGTGAGATCGGCGAACTGCGAGAGCGGTGTGTAGTACCACGTCGAGTGGTCCCAGTCGAAGGCATCGGGCCGGGCCGAGAGCCAGTAGAAATTCCTGCTCACGATTTGTCCCTGAGCATCGCTCAGCTCGAGCCGCACGAAGTACGTCTTCGAGAGCTTGGTCAACTCGGGGAGCGTGAAGGCGACGCTCGAGCTATCCGGCCCGATATCAAGGCGCTCCTCGTGAGAATATTTCTGTTTCAGGCTGAGATCGTACACGGCTACGCGCGCCGTGTAGCCCCGGTACGAATCGAGCGTTGAATTCACCACCGCGATTGACCGGTCATCGTACGAGTATTGAATGTGCACCGGCTCACAAGCCTTCTTGGTTCCAAAGTACCCGCCTCCCGGGCGCAGGTAGTAGTCGAACAGGTGCCAGATGGTCGAGGGCCACGCGTTGTTCAGCATCCATTGGATGACCCCGGTTGAGGTGTATTTGTTGCGCCCGTAGGCCTCGAACATGGCGCGCTCGCCCTCATAATCCATTACTTGAGCTTTTTCGGAGTAGTCCTTAAGATCGCTAGCTTTGCCATAGCGTTTGTCGAGCGCCTCGGTGTAATAGTCGAGGTTCTTGAATTCGCCGCCGCCGGCGTGGTCATTCCAAACCGCGTCGATGGGCCACAGATGATCCGAAGGTAGAAATTGCTTGAGACTTGCGAGCACGGGAATTGCAGGGCCGGGGCTTGTTTCCGTGTTGAACCCGTAAGCCCCGCCGCGCGTGTGGTCTTCGTACCAATACGACGGCCCCACGTACTGGTAGGGCCCCGTCATTTTCACTCCTGTCCAGCCCGCACCGACGGTCTTGCGCGATGAAGCGCCGGCCACGGTCGGATCGGGCCACTGTTCTTCACGGAATACTTTAAGATAGACGGCCTCGGCCTCGGCCGGCGGCGTGTTATCGCTTCCGTAGAGAAACGCGAGGATGCACGGATGATTGCGCAGCAGGCGCACTTGCGAGCGCAGCGATTCGCCGGCCACCTCGTAGTTTTTAGCCGTCCATGTCTTCCATCGTTCCCAGTGCGAGCAGCAGCACCAGCCGGCGAGCACGAGAATGCCCTCGCGGTCACAGAAGTTGTAGAAATGCCGGTCCATCAATTTGCCTTCGAGCCGTATGGTATTGAGATTCATATCCCGGACGTATCGAATCTCATCCTCCACTTTTTGAGGTAACGGGCGCAGCATCATGTCGGGTGACCAGCCGGCGCCCCGGATTAAAATGCGCTTGCCGTTCACGCTGAAGACACGATGGTTCGCTGAATCAAGCTCGGAGGTGATTTCGCGCATACCGAACTCGACGGTCGCGCGGTCGGAAGCCCTGCCGCCGGTGTCAAATTCGAGATGCAGCCGGTAGAGGTTCTGCGGGCCGTATTGCCAAGGCCACCAGGGCCGCGGATGCGAGACATCAAGCTCCGGGTAGCCGCCCGGCGCGAATGCCACCCGGCGCGTTTCGTGCGGCTGGAGACTCACGTTTTGCGAAACCGAGACGCTGCCGAAGTTCGCTTTCAAAACGCCTTCGACCGGTTGACCCGTTGCGTTCTCAACGTCCGCGGCAATGGTGACGTGGGCGACGTCCAGGGAGGGCAGATTAAAGTGCGTTACGACTTGCGGATTGCGCACTGCCACCGGCCCGGTCGAGCTGAGCATGACGCTCCGAAAGATTCCCATATCTTTGTCGGGAGGGAGCGGATTCCAGTCGACAAAGGTGATGGAGAGATCCTGCGGAGTTGGCGGAAAAACTTCGACGGCGAGCGTGTTCTGCCCGCCCGCCACGGCCTCAGGTGTGACGTTGAATTCGTAGGTCCGGTACATGCCCGCAACCTGATCCAAGCCGGCGATTTGGTGGCCATTGAGCCAGATGTTGGCGCTATTGTTGATGCCATTAAAGCGCAGCCACCATTGTTTGCCGCTCGAGTCTGCGGGCAAATTGAACTGAGTGCGATACCACCAAGAGACGCGAAAAGGGCTGTTCGCGGCCATCTGGAGCATCGAAAAATTTCCGCCCACCGGGTACGAAGTGCCCGGAATGGAACGGAGATTCATTCCGAAGTTGGGATTCGGATAGACTTTGTTCGCAACCAGCGCCGCGAGAACGGTGGACGGCACCGCGCAGGAATACCAACCCGAGGGCGTATAATTCGAGGTCGAGATCACGCTTCCAGGGTCCGTCGCTTTCACCGAGGACTGAATCTGCCATCCCTCGGTGAGCATGAGGCGCGCACCGGATTCAGTCTGGGACGATTGCGCAGCGGCTTTTATCCCAAGGGCCGCGGTCAAAGCAAGGAGAAGCACAACGTATGCTGCGCGCTTTTTCATTTATCTTCCTCCGGCCCGAGAGCTTGTGAACCAATCAGGTGCAATGCAGGGTAGCCGGGCGACGCACCGCGTCGCCCCTCCGTTCGGTCACGCGGTTTCTCGCGAGGGCACTCGAACCCGCGAGCCATAGTAAGCGTAGTAAGTGACGATCACGTAGCACAGAAGTGGCACAACCATCGCAATCGCCATACTGTGGCACTCCTGGTAGATCAGCCCCATGGCGGGCGGAGCGGCGGCGCCGCCGACGATGGCCATGATGATCAGCGAGCCGCCGAGTTTCGTGTTCGGTCCGAGTCCCTTGATTCCTAGCGCAAAGATGGTGGGAAACATCAGCGACATGAAAAAGCTGGTCAGCAGCACCGCCCACACTCCCACCCACCCTGGAAACAGCACGCCGGCGCCCACCAGCACGATGTTGATGATACCAAAAATGCCCATCAAAGTACTGGGGCGAATGAACTTCATTAGGTATGTCGCCACCCAGCGCCCGATGGCAAACGCGACGAGTGTGCCGGTGAGAAAATATCCGGCTACTTTTTCGCGGCTGCCGGTGTAATCCTGGATGTAGGAGATGAAATAACTCCACGTGCCCACCTGCGCGCCAACGTAGAAGAACTGCGCCACCACGCCCTGCAGGAAATGAGGATAATGTAACAAGTCTCTGAGCCTGCCCGCGTGACGGGTTTCCTGCGGTTCGGCTTCCTCGGCAATCTTGGGAAACTTGGTTCTGAGGATCAGCACAGCCCAGATCAGCACAATCACGCCCATCACGATGTAAGGCTCGACAACCCGTAGCGTTTCACCGCGCAGATACGTGGCCAGCCGGCCCGAAGCTTTCAGCGCGGCGATCTGTCGCGGGGTCAACTCCACTCCCGAAAAGATGAAAATCGTGCCGATCAGCGCGGCGGTGATCGATCCCAGCGGATTGAACGCTTGCGAGAAATTGAGGCGCCGCTCGGACGTTCGTGGATCTCCCAGCACCGCGATGAACGAATTCGATCCGGTCTCGAGAAAAGACGATCCGCTCGCGATCACGAAGAGCGCGAACAGAAAGAACGCATAGCTGCGAATGACGGCGGCGGGCCAGAACAAAAACGAGCCCGTGCCGAAAAGACAGAGGCCGGTTACCAGGCCCGCCTTGTAGCCGTACTTGCGCATCAGGAACGCGGCGGGCATGGGAAACAGGAAATAACCCATATAAAATGCGGATTGCACCAGGCCGGCGCGCAAACGCGTAATCTCGAACGAGGTCATGAACTGCTTGATCAAGATGTCGTTGAGGTTGTTTGGAATGGCCCAGAGAAAGAACAGCGCGGTGACGAGGACAAAGGGCAGGGCGTTTCCGGGCGAAAAGAGCGGCGCCGTACGTTCGGTCTCAATCTCGGTCGTCATGCGTGTCCGTTCCGAAGCCGCGCGGAACTCCCAGGGGCCGGCGGGCAGGGAATTATAACCGACGGCTTGCGTGTGATTCAAATTTCTGTATGATCGGAGTGCTGAACGACCTCAGGTACGACCTCGTTTGAAACGACGGAGGTGTTAAATGCGCGCGGACCAGGTGGACGTTTCGTGGGATGTGGAAAAGAACAAATGGCTGGTGCGGGTTCAAGCCGGCGATGAGGTCATTCGCCGCCATTCTGGGCTTCCCAGGAGCGCGACGGAGCAGCAGTTGCGCTCGGCAGCGCAACAAATCATGCAGGACGAAGGCTACGAGACCGAGGGCGCGCCCGTGGCCATTCATTCCTGAGCGCACGCAACGAGCGGCTCGGCGCCGCACCCGCCGCTGAGCGCGTCGCAAACGCGGGCTCAGGGGCGCTGGTTCAGCAGCCAGATCTCCGACGAGAACGTCGCTCCGTTGGTGTAGGCGAGCAGCTTGCCGTCGGGAGAAAAATCCACCGGGTAGTTATCACCTGAGAATTGGATGCCGTTGAGCGGCGTTACCTGGGAATCACTGACGCGAACGATGCGAAGCTGCTGGTTTCCGTCCGCTCCCAGCGTGCGGAACGCGATTCGCTTGCCGTCTCCAACCCAAACGGGCCAACTGCCCGTCGCGGTGAGCCTTTTCGCGCCGCTTCCGTCCGGACGAATGATGTAGATGCCCGCTTCGAATGATCGGTCCGGGGTGAAGGCAATCCAGCGCCCGTCCGGCGACCAGCGGGCGAGGGTGGAAGGCGATGACGTAAGCCTTCGCTCGGCTCCTCCCGCCACGGGCCTGATACAAATATAGGCGGATTGCGATTCAGTGCGCGTGAACGCCAGCTCGCGGCTGTCCGGGGAAAGATCGCCGAAGGACGCGTCCTCGCCGGCGGGAGTAAGGGGCACAGCAGAGCCTCCGCGGCTTGGGATCCGCCAGATCCGGTCGGCGCCAGCCGCCCACGTGAAATAGGTGATCCATTTGCCGTTGCGGCTGAAGCGGCCGTAAATTTGCGGTTCCCGGCCGACAGTTAACGCCCAGGGCTTGCCGCCCGCGACGCGAACCACCCAAATCCGCCACGAGCCGTCGTACTCAGCTTGGCTGAATACGATTTTGCGCCCGTCGGGTGAGACCGCGGGCGCCCACAAGTAGGGAGAGTGTTCGAGGATTTTCGTTCTGGCGCCGGTATCGAGTCGCCTCACATAAAGCGTATCCCGCGATTCGGCGGTCATAAAAACGATGCGCCCGCTCCGGCTGACGCTGGGCCATCCTTCCGGACCCGGCCCTCGCGTAATCGCAGTGGCATTTCCGTCTTGAAGCGAGTAGTACCACAGGTTTGTGGCGCCCGCCCGGTTCGAGGAATAGAGCAGGCCTTTCCCGTCCGCGGTGAAGACGGGGTGGCGCATGTAGATGCCCGGCGCGGGCGGGTCAAGCCCCGTCGCAGCGCCACCCTGCCACGGGACCAGCCAGATCTCGCCGCTCACGCTGCCGATGCTGCGCTCGACCGCAATGGAGCGGCCGTCGGCCGACCATGACGGAAAGCGGAGGAAGGGATAGGTGGCGTTCGACTCGAGGGCAATACGAACATCCGCGCCGTCGGCGGTTGCGGTGGCGAGCGCTTCGCCGAGGCCGGGCCGGGGAAGGATGAATGCCAGCCGCTCTCCATTGGGCGACCATGCTGGGTTGCGAGCGCCACGCAGCACCAGCTTTGCCTCGCCGCCCAGAGCCGGCGAGATCCAAATCTGCGGGGCCGCCGCATCGGGCGGATAGCGCGTGAAGGCGATCCGCTCGCTATCGGGAGAAAATGCCGGCTCGGCATCCCGGGCGGTGCCGCTCGAAACGGCCAACGTGGTTCCTCCCGCCAAGCGCCGGAGCTCGATATGGGCGATCGCGCCCTCGATTCTGGAATACGCCAGCATCGTGCCGTCCGGGGAAATTGCGGGATATTGGATGTCGCCGTGACCTGAAACCAGAAGCGCCAGCCCCGAGGAATCCGTTTGCACGGCGCGGTGTCGCTCTGCGTAGATGATGAGCGCGAGGACCGCGACCAAACCGACGATCGGGAGGGCGAGGCGCCATCGGTGACTCCGTTTGGCCGGCGCCGGACCTAACGACGCCGCTGGGCGCTTCTCGGCGCTCGGCTCGATCACCTCGACGGGCGCGACCAAACGGTACCCCTGCCGCGCCACCGTCTCAACGAAACGCGGCGCGCTGGCCGAATCTCCGAGCGCCCGCCGCAGCTTCTTGATGGCGGTGTTCAGGCTGTGCTCGAAGTCGACAAAGGTGTCTTCGGGCCAAAGCAGCGCGCGCATCTGGTCGCGCGTGACCACCTCGCCCGCGCGATCGAGCAATAACACCAACAGCCGGAGTGGTTGCCCCTTGAGCGGCACTTTTACGCCCTTGTGCCGCAACTCGAGCGTCTGCTGCGTGAATTCGAACTCTCCAAACCGGAGTATTCTGCGGAGCTCAGGCATAGTTTGCAACCCCTCTGATCACCGCTCGAAGCCGCCCGAAAACGGCTCGCGTTGTTCTCTCGGCGCCTAGATCGGCTTTCTCACCGGGCTTGTCGAGATGAAGGGGGGCGGGGTTTCGACTCCGCCAAAAAGGGCCGGTTGACGTCGGTTTCGCCCTCGCGCGCTGGACAGTTCGTTGAGACGAACTGTCCAGCGGGCGAGTGTTCGAAAACTGGCACGGGCAGCGGTATGGCGCGGTTAAAACGCGCCCCCATGGCCGCTTCCTGAGAAATGCCGGCACGGATCGGTGCCGGTCAGTACTCGTCACCTTTGCGCATCGAGAGCATCTCTCCTCTTCGATGGCGGCGGAAGCTGGCGAGCGGCAATTATACTCCCGTCCCATATGGAAGTTGCTTAGGCATTTATGCGGGGTGATCCGCGAATCACCCTTAGATCACCTCCAGTGCATTGCCTGACGTGCGCAGAAAAGCATAATGGAGCCAATGGAAGGCCGGAGAAACCGCGCACGGACGGCCTGGGGTCGTTAACGGAGGAGTTGGGCAGGGTTTCGGCAAGATCCGGGAGTGGTCGCCAGATTGGGTGCTGGAAGAGGCTAAGGCCCTCCCACCTGTCTGATGCCTGGTTTCGATTCCCACATTTTCCTCTCGCGGTTTCTCCGAATAGATGGGCGCGGGATCGTCCTAGGAGCGCGGTCCCGGGAGGGGAACAAAGCTGGAATGTCCAGCGGCAGGAGGGTGGGTTAGCTGTTCCCATCCAGGTAGTCGGGGGCTTTAATGCCACAGGCGGGCGCCGAGGCGCCACTGAGCTTGGCGCCGGTCTGTGGCAACGCACTGATCTTGCTCTACCCCCCCAGGGCAAGCCGGAGGGTCAGCCGCCTTCGGGCCGGATGACCCTCCTGTGAATCCTTGCAGCGCGACGGGACCTCCAGCGTCGCGACCGGCTTCGCGGCGTGCCTCGTAAGCGCGGGGCACGCCGCGTGCTCTGGCTGCTCATTCATCCCTACGCAAAGACATCGCCCCGGCGTCTCTCACAGACGCGGTACTGCGGCGGCTTCCCCCAGGAAACCAGGCGGACTTCGGCTCTCGCCGCTCGTCCCGTCAGGGGTTCGACTGCAGGGAGTCTACGAGGTTCGCCACATCTTGAGTACAGGCTTTGGGATCGTCGCCCGCAGCCTTGATCTGCGGATAAAATAGCGGCACGTTCTGCTGGAAAAACTGCTGGCCCGCGGCGGTTTTGCCCGTCGCGGCGTAATCCACGGCAATCGATTGCAGCAGGTGGAGAGAGCGCGCCCGGGCCCTCTTCCATCGGGATAAATTCTCCGCCAGCACGCGCGCGAGGAAGGGCTGAAAACGGCGCGTCGCATCCCTGAACTGACCATGCTCATAGGCGTAAAGGGAAATCACGTCGGCCGCGTCCGCGTGAAGGCCGCAAACGGTGCGGTAAGGCCGGTGCGCCACCAGTTCCCAGCCGCCTCTGCGATTGAAACGCCTCAGATCGAGTCCCTCAAAGGGTAAGCCATCGAGGCCAGTAATCTGACCTATCGTCCGCGCTTTGTCCCTGCCGAGCTCGATCACGGTGACGGTGGTGCAGCAGTGATCGCCCCCGGAATACTGGCCGAGAAGGATATCGGGAGACCCGTCGCCGGTGAGGTCACGGCGGTATTCCGGGTGGCCGCGCCTTCGGCCGGCAGGGAGACCGCGACGGTCGCTGAAATCGTAGAGGGTGGTCCAAGGCATGGCGGAGGCTTCGATGCTCTCCGTCCTGAAGGCGGGGCGGTTCTGGTTATCAAACAGTATGAAATGGTAATCGGCGAAAACCGAGGGCGCCGGGCTCGGGCGGTACAAGCCCGCGGTGTAGCGGCCCAGCCGAAAAGTCCGCACCGTTTCGTTCCCCGGCAGCTCCGGGATCGCATCGCGCAGCCCCGTGGTCTTGAGGACAAAATCCTCGGCCGACGATGCCATATCTCCGAGGATTGTGCTGCTCCACTGGCGCTGGACGCCGATCGCGACCAGGACGACCAGGACCGTGAGGGCCGCCGAGATGATGCTCTCGCCCTTTTCCATTTCCGTGAATGGAGGTTTGAGGTTGCCCAAAAACTTTTCGGGCTGTCATTCCGAGGAGCCGCAGGCGACGAGGAATCTCGCAGTGCCTTCGTTTTCAGAGCGAGATTCCTCGCTTCGCTCGGAATGACACCACTCGGACCCGTTTCTCAGCAAACCTTTAACCGAACTTCCCGCTCGGCACGCTAGCCGGCGGCCGACAGCTCGCAGCTATTCGTAGCGCAGCGCGACGATGGGATCCAGGCGGGCGGCTTTGCTCGCGGGCCAGATGCCAAAGAAGAGACCGATTCCAACCGAAACGACGAACGCCACAATCACCGCCCAGATGGGCACGCTCGACGGAAAGTTCGGCGCGACTACCCGGATCAGAAAACTGATCGTATAGCCGAGCACGATGCCGAGAACGCCCCCGAGCCCGGTCAGCGTCATGGCCTCGAAGAGAAACTGCCAGTTGATGTCGCTGCGCCGCGCGCCAATTGCCTTGCGCACGCCGATCTCCCGCGTGCGCTCGGTCACCGAAACGAGCATGATGTTCATCACGCCGATGCCGCCGACGAGCAAACCCACCGATGCCACCGCGATCATGGCAACGGCGGTGGTGCCGATAATCGCCTCGAATTGCGCGATGAACGAATCGGCCGTCGACATGGCGAAACTGTCCGGCTGTTCCGGCTTGTCGCGCCGCAGGCGCCGCAGCACTCCCGTCATCTCATCCATCGCAGCGTCGCGCTTGCCTTGGTAAGCCCGGGCCGCAATCGCGTTTTCCCGCTGCGCCGGGTAGATGTCCGAGTAGGTGTCGTAGGGGATGAAGGCGATGCGATTGTTGCCCGTGTCGATGAAGAATTCCTTCCGCTTGCCCAGCACTCCGACCACTTCGAAGCTATTCCCATCCACCAGAATCTGCTTCCCCACAGGGTCCCGGTTGGGAAAAAGCTCGGTGGCAACGTCCGATCCGATGACGATTACTTTCGCGCGGTGGTAATTGTCCGCGTCGGTGAAGAGCCGACCGTTCGCCAGCTCCGCATTGCCGATGCCGAAATCGTTGGGGGTGACGCCCACGAGCTGGCCGTCGAGCATCTCCTGGCCGTTGTACTTGATCACGGGCGGCGCAGCGAACCAGTTCACGTGTTCGACGGCGACGTCCTGAACGTCCGGGCATTCCGCCTTGAGAGCCATCGCTTCTTGATACGTGAGCGGCTTCCTCAGGCGCAGCTCGCGCGTCATTCGCCCGGTAAACGCCGGGATCTTCGTGATGTAGACGTTCTGCGTGCCAAACTGTTCAGCCACGCCCGCCATGCTCGCCACCATGCCCACAAAAACCGACGCTACCAGGATCACCGTGGTGGTTCCGATGAGCACTCCGAGGATCGTCAGAAAGGAGCGGAATTTATGCGCGCGCAGGGTATCCAGCGCGAGCATCAGGTTTTCTCGAACGTGCTTGCCGTAGTCCATCAATTAACCCCGACTGCGTTCACATTGGCGGGAACGACGCTTGCGCGGCGCGGTGTATCAGGGCACGGCTTCAGCCGAGCCGCAAGAGAGCGGCCACTTTGACCAGGGCTTTACAGGCTGCGGAAAAAGCCCGACCCGTGTCATTCTGAGCAGCCGCAGGCGACGAAGAATCTCCGTATTCCTTTGCTTCTTAAATGCAGAGATTCTTCGCGGAGTTTACCCTGAGCGGAGCCGAAGGGCTCAGAATGACAGTTCGCAGTGCTGTTTTGGAACGATGTTCCGCTCAATTCTCCATCCGCAGAGCCTCGATCGGATCAAGCCGCGAAGCCTTGTACGCTGGATAAATGCCAAACGCGAGCCCAACCCCGAAGACGAGAACGAGCGCGACGATAACCGCGACGACCGATGTGTGCGCGGGAATCACGACAGCGTCGACGAGGAGCGTGAAACCAAAACCCAGGACGACACCGACGGCGCCGCCCGCAAGCGCCAGCACGGCGGATTCCATGCAAAACTGCAGCACCAAATCGGTGCGCTTGGCGCCGAGGGACTTGCGAATGCCAATTTCGTGGTACCGCTCGGTGACGCTTGCGAGCATGATATTCATGATCACGATTCCGCCGATCACCATGAACACCGCGACGATGCCAATCGCAGCGGAAAAGATGGTGCTCGTCAGGCTCTTCCAGGCCGCCATGAGGCTTTCCGACGAGTTGACGCCAAACGTGTCGGCTTTGCGATAGGCGAGGTGCCGCTTCACGCGCAGCAGATCGCGCGCCGCCTCCTCGAGGGGACCCACGCCGTTAGAAGTCCACGCCTGAATGAAGATGTTCAACTCCGGCCGCACCTGGAACAGCTTCATGAACGTGCTCAGCGGAATCTGGGCGAAGTTATCCTGGCTCTGGCCGAAGCTCGAGCCGATTTTCTTGGCGGTTCCGATCACTCGGAACGGGATGCCGCGGATCAGAATTTCCTTGTTCAGGGGATCGGAATTGGGAAACAGCTTCTCCACCAGGTCGTTTCCGATGAAGCAGACCAGCGAGCGGTGCGCCAGATCGGAATCGTTGAAATAGCGGCCGAACCCGACCTCGGCCTGGCCGATATCGATCAAGCTCGGCGTCGTCCCGCTGACGACCACCGCGTCAATCTCCTGATGGCCGTACTTCACGTCGGGCTGGGGATTAAGATTTGCCGCGGCCCCGATGTGCTCGTAGCCTGTCAGGTTGTCGCGCAAAAACTCGTATTCGTCCAGGCGGATGGGCCGGTTCACCAGCCTTGCCTTCAGGAACTCCTTATAGCCCTGCGCCCATTTGAATTCCGAGACAATAAATGTGTTGGTACCGAGGTTGGCCACGTGTGTGGCGATGTAGCCATTGAGCCCGTTCACCACGGACCAGACCGTGATCAGCGTGCTGGTGGCGATGACGATCCCCAGGAGTGTGAGAAAGGAGCGCAGCTTGTGTGCGCGAAGTTCGGCAATCGCGATCCCCGAGGCCTCGCGGAACGTAAACCAGGCGCTCGCGTGCTGGACCTTCTCCTGCGCCTGCGTGTAGGGAAGGGATTGGGCTTGGGTGGACATCGGTGGTTTTGGATTTTAGATTTTGGATTTTCGATTTTGGAGGTAAGCGCGATTGGGGTGCGTGAAGACAGCGCCGGCACGCGCCCAATCGAAAACCCAAAAATCTAAAATCCAAAATCACCGCACCCGCTCATCGCGGTCGATCTTTCCGTCCCGGATGTGGACGACGCGGGCGGCTCGAACCGCGATGTCGTGTTCGTGGGTCACAAGAATGATCGTGTTGCCGGCGGAGTGAAGACGGTCGAGCACGTTCATGATTTCGATCCCGGTCGCGGAGTCCAGGTTGCCTGTCGGCTCATCGGCCAGCAGGATCGACGGATTGTTGACCAGGGCGCGCGCAATCGCCACACGCTGCCGCTGACCGCCGGAGAGCTCGTTGGGCTTATGCAGCATCCGAGGCCCGAGCTCCACGCTTTCGAGCGCTGCCCGGGCCCGCCTCAGGCGTTCGACCGCCGGCGTGCCGTTATAGATCAGCGGCAGCTCGACGTTATGCAACGCGGTGGAGCGGCCCAGAAGATTGAAAGTTTGAAAGACGAAGCCGATTTCCTTGTTTCGGATGTAGGCCAGCTCGTCGTCGGAAAGCTCGCTCACCAGTTGTCCGTTCAGCCAGTACTCGCCGCGCGTGGGCGTGTCGAGGCACCCGATCAGGTTCATGAGCGTGGATTTCCCCGATCCGGAGGGTCCCATGATCGCGACATAATCGCCGCGCCGAATCTCGAACGAGACGCCAGACAGCGCATGCACCTCGGTGTCGCCCATGACGTACGTCTTCCAGAGATCGTGCGTGCGGATCACGGACTCGATGGTAACGCCGCGCGGAACCGCGGATTCCGAAGTTGTCAGTTCAATGCCCATGCCTGTTGTCTTTCCTTCGCCGAGAGCGTCACGAGCTGCTTTGCGCCGCGGCGTTCGGAGTCGCGGGCGCCGAGTTGTCAATCCGGACCTTGGTGCCGGGCTTGATGGTGCGAAGCACGGAATAACTGCCGGTGATGATCTCGTCCCCCGACCGAATCCCCTTCAAGACCTCGACGTTCATCGCACCCATAATGCCGGTCGTGACGGGCACAAAGACGGCGCGCTGGTTGCGGATGACGAAGACGCCTTGCTCGTCGTCGGAGTTCGGATTGGCCGCGGCGGGATCGGCGGTGGCGGGCGGCTGCGTTTCCGCCGCGAGCACCTGGCCTTTTGCTCCGGTCTTCTCTTTCTCCAGCTCTTTTTTCGATCGCACGGTGACGGCCTGAATGGGAATGCTGATCGCGTCCTTGTGCACGGCCGTGATAATCCGCGCCGTGGCTGAGAGCCCAGGCCGCAGACCCGGAGGCGGGTCCGACAGCCGCACCACCACTTTGAACTGCTTCGCTTCCTCGGTGGTGCTGGAGCTTTGCTGCTGGCCGGTGGTCGTTTGGCCCGTCGTGCTGCTGAGCGCGCTCTGGCCGATTTCGGTGACCCGCCCGTTCAGCGTCTTATCCGGCAGCGCGTCCACCTGGATGTACGCCGGCTGGTTCAGCCGAATACTGGAGATGTCGGTTTCGTCGACCATAATCTCGGCATTAACAACCGACATGTCCGACACCTGGAAAAGCAGACTTCCGGCGGTATTCTGCACGCCGGGCACCACACTGTCGCCGACGTGCACCGGCAGGTCGGTGATCACACCCGTGTAGGGAGATTGGTAAATCGTCTGATTGCGCAGATCGGTATATCGCATCAGCGTGGCGCGGTTCTGCGCCACCTGGGCGCTGGCCATGTCACGCGTGTTTTTCGATTGCTGGTACTGCGCCTGCGCCTGTTTGAGCTTGGCCTGAGCAGATTGCAGCGTCGCCTGGTCCACCTGCAGCGTACTGTAGCGCGTGTCAAAATCTTCCTTCGAGAGCAGGCCCCCCTTCAGGAGTTCGAGACCGCGGTCGTACGCCTGCTTCGCCTGGGCCAACTGCGCTTGGTCCTGCGCGATCTCCGCCTTCGAAGTATTGATGGCGGCGGCATTGGATTCCATCGAGGCTTCGTCAGCCGCTAGAGTCGCTTCGCTCGCCCTCACCCCCGCCGCCTGCGCGTCCATGTCCGCCTGCTCCTGGGTGTCCTGCGTCCGAAGCAGCAACTGTCCCTTCGTCACGCGCTGGCCTTCGGACACGTCGATATCCGTGATCCGGCCCATCGAATTGGCGTTGACGTTCGCGTAATTCTCCGGCTCAATCTGCCCTGAGGCGGTCACGACAGAGGTGATCGTCTGTGTCCCGACTTTTGCGGTCTGCACCGTCACTTGGCCGCGTCGGCTCCAAAGGATGCCGGCGACAGTCGCAATGATGAGGACCAGGATCAGCACGCCCACCAGCAGATTTTTCTTCCACGGCTTCATTCGATCTCCTTCACGCAATCAGAGGGTCTCAACGATTGCAGCGTTCCGGCCATTTGGCGGCGTTCTGCCGCTGTCAAGCGCCCATCGCTGCAGGCTGCGCGCCCCCAGAACCATGGCGGAATTCGCCAACGGACAGGCAACTCGGAGTTCAACACGGGATCTTGTATCGCCCAGCTCCCGGCGGGGCGGTTTCCTGCCGCCGTCAGCGCCCCAGCGCTCAATATGTCTACGATTGAGAAGCCAAAAAAGTTTCCACGAATCGCTTGCAGAGTGAATACCGTCGGTTTCCAATGGAAGGATCAGCCAGGGGCCGCGCCTCCGCCCGTGAGGGTTTCCGGGCTCATGGGTCTTACCGATCAAGTCAATTCTATCGCGTTTCACGCCTCGAAAACAAACGCTTTTTAATTGGTTTACAATCTGCAATTTAGAATCTGGCGTTCGGGGATCCAGCCCAGCCGCCTGCCCGCTTGGCGCCCTGAATGTGGGTTTCTGGGAGTCTTTTGCCAAGCCGCGGGGTCATTATAGTAAGGCGATGGTGCGTCGATATGCTAGTATGTTTCTTCCAACGCAAGCGCAAGGGGGTGTTCGATGCGGCTCAGAAAAATCGCCGGTCTCGTGCTGTCCGCCATGATGGCGGCGGGCGGGCTGTGCGCGGTCGCCGCGCGAGCCGAGCGCCCCGCGCCTTTCGGGCGCACCGCCCGATCTCGTTCCGCCGATACGCCGAAGACCAGCGGCCAGCGTCCTGCCGAACCCGAGCTCCCCGCTCTGCCCGCCGATTCCTTCATCATCAGGACGAGTACGCGCACGCTTTCGCAGGTTGTGAAGCGCGGCCAAAGCGTGAGCTCGCTCGCCTGGCATTACCTGCCGGAAAGTATCTTCATGCGGCACGCCGATTTCGTGGAAGCGATCGAGAAGGCGAACGAACTCAATGGGAAGACCCTCAAACCCGGCCAGACGGTGTTGATTCCCGGCATTCCCGACAAGCCCTTTCACGACCAGCCGGTGACGGTGCCTCGCGATTTTGACGCGCGGACGATCTATCTTACCGGCTGGACGGCGGGCAGCGACCACGGTCTCGAGCTGATCGAGCGCTGGAAGGCCGCCGGCGGCAACGCCGTGGTCTTCGACATCAAGGACTTCGACGGCGAAATCCGCATCCCCTACGATCACAAGTACTCGACGAGCGTCGGAATCACCATCCACAACCTGCCGAAGTACATCCACTGGCTGCACGGGCTTCACATGCACGTGATTGCGCGGATCGCGGTCTTCCGGGACGCCAGCATGGCGCAGGCTTATCCGCAGTTTGACGTCCGTTCGCGCAAGACCGGCAAGCCGTGGCTCGAAAACGGCAAGCTCGCCTGGGTCGATCCGTCATTGCCAGACGTTCAGCAATTTAACCTTGACCTCGCTCGCCAAGTCGCCGATGATGGGGCCGACGAAATTCAATTCGACTACGTGCGCTTCCCGGCCGAAGGCGACCAGCCCGACGCGAAGTTTGCGTATCAGAGCCAGCACCCCGAGTGGCTGCGCAGCAAGGTGATTACCGACTTCGTCGCGCGCGCTTACAGCGAGCTGCATCCGAAGGGCGTGCTCGTCTCACTGGACGTTTTCGGCGTGATGGCGTGGGCGAGGAAGGTTGATCTCGAGCGTACGGGCCAGAACATCGCCGAGCTCGCTCACCACTCCGACGTGATCTCTCCCATGATTTATCCTTCCCACTTCTTCCACTTCGACGGTTACACCGATCCGGGCGACGCGCCCGAGCACTTTATTGGCGAGTCGATGCGCCGCTTCCAACAGGTCACGCAGGGCAGCGGTGTCGTCCTGAGGCCGTGGCTTCAAGCGTTCGCTTGGCGGACCAAAAGCTACTCGCTCGCCTACGTGCTCACCGAAATTCGCGTGGCCGCGGCGGAAGGCGGCGTCGGGTTCCTCTTCTGGAATGCGGATAATAGCTATCCCAAGCCCCTCGTCGCCATGACGGAAATCCAGGCCGACGGCGGAAAGATTCCGAGCACCCCCATGCTGCACGACCAGTCCGGGCCCGTGGTAAAGCCCGCCCTCGCGCGAGCATCTTCCCACAAGGGATAGTGCCCTGGAATCTGGAATCTGCGCATTGGAATCTGGAATTTTGAATCTGCAACGTGGAGGGTGAGAGTCCGGCGAACCGCGCCGAAATCCGGCGAACCGCCCCGAACTCCCGCGAGCAGCCCCGAACTCCTGCGAACCGCTCCGAACTCCTACCCGAGGCCGAACATCGCCCCGCTACCGAATGGCATCCATCTCGGAATAAAGAATCCGGTAACATTCGCAGGCCGCGCGTTCCAATCCCTTGCGATTTAGAATCGTCACTCGGCCCCGCTGGTACTGAATAATCCCCGATCTGCGGAGCGAGCCGGCCGCGATGGTGACCTCCGAGCGCGCTGCGCCTAGCATTTCCGCAAGGAACTCGTGCGTCATGGCGAAGTCGTCTCGCTGGACGCGATCTCGAGTCATGAGCAGCCAGCGCCCCATACGCTGCTCGATCCGGTGGACGCGATTGCACGCCGCTGTCTGCTCGGTCTGGACCAGCAGATAGCTTGTGTAATGAAGCAGGCGGTCCTGCAGTACGCCGCCGCGCTTGAACTCCGCCCGAAGCAGGGCCGCGCTGATCCTCAGGCACCCGCCCGCAATCTGCACAACGGAGTCATGCCGGTACGTCCTTCGCGTCAGGATAGCCCGTACCCCCACCACTCCTTCGCGCCCGATCAGATTCACCTCGACGCTTCTTCCGTCATCCATGGGAGCGATCATTGAGACCACCGAATCCTGCGGAAAGTAGACGTACCGGATGCGCTCGCCGGGCCGGTAGATCACCTTTTTTAGAGGAAAAGCGACCGAGCGCAGATGGGGCAGTAAGCGTTTCAGTTCTCTCTCGGGTAATCGGGCCAAAATGTGGTTCCGGGAGATCTCCTCCCTCGAAGACGCGCGCATGATTTACCTCCTCGGCCAGTCATGATCACACACCCATAATCAACAAGCAAATTGGTAATCACAAAAGCGTCAATCCGTCGGATAGCCGACAGACACGCGGCAGCGGAAGACCTATGCTTGCGCCTCGGTGCAGGGCTCCGCTTCAGTTCACTATCGAGCGGCGCAAGGAGCGAAGTGGCGAAAACTGTCGGACGGTATGGAATGTTCAAGAAACTCGCGGACGGATCCGCGAAGTGGGTAGGCGCGGAGAGGGAGCTGAAGAAAGCCATGCAGACGGTGCGCGACCTTGCGAGTAAAGATGGACTCGAGTATTTCATCCACGATTTCCGGACCGGCGCCACCATTCCGCTACAACCGCCCGGAGCCAAGCCGAAATAATTCAAATTCCACCCCGGCGGCTGTCGCGCACCGATAGCGCGTGCTTTGCGCCCCGGTGTCTGCCGCCCCAATCGAAGCGCCGCTCGAGCGGCGGCGCTTCGTGCTATAGTATCCGTTCCGCGCCGAGACCATGCCCGCAGCAAAAAAGGCCGTCGCCAAGCGACAAGCTAAGCCCGACTACACCGCGCCAGCCCGCCTGAAAATGATCTTCACCGCGCTCGACCGCTTGTTTCCTCGCGCAGAGTGCGCGCTCCTTCACGAAAACGCATTTCAGCTCCTGGTGGCGACGATCCTCTCGGCGCAGTGCACCGACGAGCGCGTCAACAAGGTTACGCCCGGCCTGTTTCAAAAATATCCAACCCCGCAGGACTTCGCGGCCGTTCGCCCCGAGGCGCTGGCGGAAGACATTCGCTCGACGGGTTTCTTCAACAACAAGGCGAAGAGCATCGTGGGCGCCGCGAGCGAGATTGTGGGGAGATTCGGCGGCCAAGTGCCGCGCACGATGGAAGAGCTCCTTGCGCTTCCCGGTGTGGCGCGCAAGACGGCGAACGTGGTCCTCGGCACCGCCTACGGCATCGCAACCGGCGTGGTCGTGGATACGCACGTTTTCCGCGTCTCCCACCGCCTCAAGCTTTCCGTCGCCAACACGCCTGAAAAGACCGAGCAGGACCTAATCAAGATTATTCCCAAGCATCGCTGGATTTCGTTCGGCCACCAGGTGATCTGGTTCGGACGCAAGGTCTGCCAGGCGCGCAAGCCCCTCTGCATTACATGCCCACTGGAGAAAACCTGCGACTCGCCGAATAAGATCGTGTGAGCGAGAGACAAGGGACAAGTAGATCGTTCGCAGACGGCGTGGCAGCACGCGCCTTCTGGCTGTTGCAAGGGCAAGTGACGTCGTTCCCGCGAAAGCCGTAATCCAACCGGTGGACCCGCGCTTCCGCGGGTGATGGCGAAGATCAGCCTGAGGCAGCCGTGCTATCGACGGCGATTGCGGCCATTGCGGTAAATCCTTGCCTTTTTCGAATTAAACAACATATATTGGCAGACTCCGGTGTAAACTCGCAACCGGCGGGGTCGTGGACCGGCGCGGTCGAAACATGGTTTGACCACCCCTGGCCCTCCTGAACCATGGGGGAATCACACCGATATCCAAACAAGGAAGGAGCTTCGTTTGACCAAGCATGTGCAGCCGCGTGTGTTCGTAACCATCGCAGCGCCGACGCTTTCCGCAATGGAGGAGGAGGCCGCGAACGTCGGCAGCACGCAAGTTGGCTTCGAATGGCGGCTCGATTACCTCAGAGACTTCCAGGACCTTGAGCAGCTTATGCACCAGATGCTCTTCCGGCTGCGCTTCCCGCAAAGCATCGCCACGTGCCGCCGCGAGGAAGCCGGCGGGCTGTACAAAGGTTCGGTGGAGCAGCAGGCCGCGCTGCTCGAAGCCGCGGTGCGTGGGGGCTGCCATTGGGTTGATCTTGAGGCGCAGTCGATCCGGCGCGGGGGCGCGATCCTCCTCGAGCGCTTCAAGAACGCGAAGGTTGTGGTGTCGCACCACGACTACCGCTCCATGGCGCCGCTCGGCGAGATTTACCGCAAGCTCAGCCGGCTGCCGATCCAGGGGGTGAAGATCGTCGCTCACGCGCACCGTCTGGAAGATAACCTGAAGGTTCGCAAGTTCCTCGCGCTGCACCGCGGGACAGCCCCACGCGCGATCGCATTCGCCCTGGGGCCTTCGGGAATTCCGTCGCGGCTGCTCAGCCTCAAGTGGGGGTGCAACTTCACGTACGCGTCTGCGGGCAGCCACTTTGCGGTAGCTTCGGGACAGCTTCCCGCCCACGCGATGCGCTCCGTCTACCGCGTGGAACGCCTGGATCATCGCACGCAGCTTTACGGCGTTGTCGGCTCGCGCGCCTCAATTTCGCTCTCTCCCTCCATGCAGAACGCGGCGTTCAACGCGAAGCGCGTGAATGCCGTCTACCTGCCTTGCGAGACCAGCCGGCTCTCTGACTTCCTGCGGTTCGCGCGAAACCTGAATTTTGGCGGCTTTAGCGTCACTATGCCGTACAAGCGGGCGATCATCAAAGAGCTGGATTGGATCGACCCGCTCGCGGCTCAGATCGGCGCGTGCAACACTGTGGCCGTTCAGCGCGGCAAGTGGATGGGATGGAACACGGACGCGGCCGCCGTGGTGGAAGTGTTTACGAAACGCCTGCGCCTGGCGGGCAGCCGGATTCTGGTGCTTGGGGCCGGAGGCGCAGCACGCTCCGCCGCCTTTGCGCTGCGCGGAGAAGGAGCGGAAGTCTACATTTCAGCCCGCCGTGAAGCCCTCGCGAGACGCATCGCTCGCGTCATCTCGGCGGAAGTCGTGCCTTGGGGAAGCGCCGACGGACTCGACGTGGATGCCGTCATTAACGCGACCCCCATCGGCATGGCGCCGAACGCCGACGCCATTCCCATCGACTTGGCCCGGGTGCGCGTGCGAGTCGTGCTCGACATGGTTTACTACCCGATGGAAACCCGCCTCCTCGCGATGGCTCGCGGCCGGGGCATCACCACCATTTCCGGGCTCGAGATGCTCGTCGACCAAGGCGCGCGCCAGTTCGAGATCTGGACCGGCCAGTCTGCTCCGCGCGCGCTGATGGAACAGGCGGTGCGGCAAGGGTTCGATCATTCAGATATGGATTGAGAGTGTCACGTATCAGGTTTCAAGTGTCGGCAAGAACATCTGGAGTCCGGAGTCCTAGTCAACGGCGCGTGGGACATGATTCCTGACCCGAGCGCTGTGCACAACAGGCGACGAACCACGGATCACCGACCAAGGATGACCGACCGAGGCACTCACCAAGCACTTGGGATAGCTTGCTGATACCTGACACCTGATACCTGCTTTCGTGTGAGTTCGAATGTCTGAAACGTCTCCCTCATTCCCGGAATTTCGCAAGCTCGCCCGCCAGGGCAACGTCGTCCCGGTGTATCGCTTCGTACTGGCGGACCTGCTCAGCCCCGTTTCCGCGTTCCTGAAAATTGCTCCGCAATCGCGCCAAGGCGCCGAGCGGAATTGCTTTCTGCTCGAGAGCGTCGAGGGCGGTGAGCGCGTCGGGCGGTATACGTTCTTCGGAGTTGATCCGTTTCAAGTGATCTCGTGCCGCGGCGCGAGCATTCGAATTGAGCGCGAAGGAAAACAGAGGGCGGAAACGGGGAGCATCTTCGAGTACCTGCGCGAGGTCGGGCGCGCTTATCATCCCGTTGCCGTCGCGGGCCTGCCGCCGTTCTCGGCGGGCGCCGTCGGCTACCTGGCTCACGAAGCGGTGCGGCTGATCGAAAACCTGCCGCCGCGCGTCGAGCCGGACGTCGACATGGATGACGCGTTGTTCATGTACTTCACGGACCTCGCGGCGTTCGATCACGTGCAGCGGCGGCTCTGCCTGATCTCGAACGTGCTCACGGAGGAGGGGAAGGGAAGCCTGCGATCCAAGTACGACGCGGCCATCGCGCGCCTCGATCGCATGGAGCGCGCATTGCGGCGACCCCTCGCGTTGCCGCGTTTTCAGAGGCCGCGCACGCCCTCGCGGATGAGGTCGAACATGACCCGCGACCAGTTCAAGGCTATGGTCGAGCGCGGCAAAGAGTACATCCGGGCGGGCGATGTGTTTCAGGTGGTGCTGTCGCTGCGGCTGTCGATCGAGTTGCGCGTTGCGCCCTTCGACGTGTATCGCGCTCTGCGCGCCGTCAATCCGTCCCCCTACATGTACTATCTCGGCTTGGGGCCAATCACGGTGCTCGGCTCGTCTCCGGAAACGCTGGTGAAGGTGAGTGGCCGCAGCGTGGAGCATCGTCCCATCGCGGGCACGCGGCCGCGCGGCGCTACCGAAGAGGAAGACCTGCGCCTCGAAGCCGAGCTGAAGGCGAACGAAAAAGAGCGCGCCGAGCACATCATGCTGGTCGACCTGGGCCGCAACGACATTGGGCGGGTGTGCGAATTCCGCAGCGTCGAGCCGCGCGAGATCATGTTCGTCGAGCGCTACTCCCACGTGATGCACCTCGTCTCGTCGATTCGTGGCACGCTTCGTCCCGACGCGGATATTTACGACGCGCTCGCCGCCTGTTTCCCCGCTGGCACGCTGACCGGCGCTCCCAAAGTCCGCGCCATGGAGATCATCGACGAGCTCGAGCCGGTGCGGCGCGGGCTTTACGGCGGCTCCGTCCTTTATCTCGATTTTTCCGGCAACCTCACCGCGTGCATCGTCATCCGCACCGCCGTGGTGCGCGACCGCAAGGCTTACGTGCAGGCCGGGGCCGGCATCGTCGCGGACTCCGACCCTTCGCTCGAATACGAGGAAGCCATGAACAAGGCGAAAGCCCTCGTGACGGCCATTGGAATGGCGGAGAGGGGACTGTGAATGGCGCGTCGCGAAGCGGCGAAAGATAGGTCCGAACTGCGAGGTCATTCCGAGCAGTCTTCATGTCCCGACTCGTTGGACACCCGCGAAGCATGAAAATGACCCCTCACCCGCCCTCGGCTGTCGGGTACCCTCTCCCCCTGGGAGAGGGCTCACATTCAATATTCCTCCCCTCTCCCGTGGGAGAGGGTGGAGAGCCCTTCGGCTCCGCCCAGGATAAACTCCGCGAGCCGGGTGAGGGGTGTCGTCCTGACTTTTCAGGGCAGCGAAGCGACGAGGAAGCTCGCCTTGCGGCCTTTCTCGGCACGCGCGCCGAGCGAGAATCCCCGCTTCGCTCGGAATGACGCCAGTCCAGGCCTCGCCAACATTAGAGATTGCTAACCTTGCTGATTCTAAAGGATCAATAGGCTTCGTTCCGCGAGTTTTTTGTGTGCGCGTCGTCTCTTGCGTCTCATATTCCGGGGCCGGCGCGCCCGCAGAGGATCCGTCGTGGGGGACGAGAACCGTCTTCCATTGTAGCTGGCTAACCAGAGACATTGGAGATAAACGAGACGCATGAGACGTTTCTATTTTAGGTTAGCGCGGCACGCGCTGGCCCCCAATGTAGGTTGCGGCGCAGCAGTTGGCGCAAAAATTGTAAAGCCACTGGTTCACGCCGGGAGCGTCGATCAAGGCGAAGTCCGCGCGCTTGCCGGGTTCGAGCGAGCCCGCGCAAGCCTCCTCGCCGATGGCGCGGGCGGCGTAAAGGGTGGCGCCTTTGAGCGACTCGGCGGGCGTCATGCGCTGAAGCGTGCACGCGAGCAGCATCGCGAGCGGCAAATGGAACGAAGGCGCGGTTCCGGGGTTGAAATCCGTGGCCACGGCGACCGGAACGCCGGCCTCGATGAGGCGTCGCGCAGGCATGGGCGCCCGGCTGAGGTACAACGACGCGAGCGGCAGACTGACGGCAACGGTGCCGGAAGCGGTGAGACGTTCGATCCCCTGCTCGGAGACGCAATCGAGATGATCGGCTGAAACCGCGCCGATGAGCTCCGCGAGTGTAGCGCCGCCGCCGTCCGTAAACTGATCGGCATGGAGCTTCGGCGCGAGGCCGTGCTCGCGCGCGGCGCTGAGGATCGCCCGGGCTTCGTCGCGTGTAAAAGCGTGCTCGTCCACGAAAACATCACAGAAGCGCGCCAGGCGCCGCTGTGCGACTTCAGGAATGAGTCCGCTCACCACAAGCCGGAGATAGGCCGCGCGGTCGTTCGCGTATTCCGCCGGCACAATGTGCGCGGCCAGCAACGTCGCCACGATGCGGACGGGCTGGCTCTCCCCGAGCCCGCGGTAAATTTCGAGAAGCCGCAGCTCCTCACTGACGCTCAGACCGTACCCGCTCTTTGCCTCAATCGTGGTGACGCCGAGCGCGGCAATCTCGCCGAGCCAGGCGCGGCAGCGGGCCAGCAGTTCGGAATCGCTGGCGGCGCGGGTGCGAACCACCGTGTTCATGATGCCGCCGCCGGCTGCGAGAATCTCGGCTTCGCTTCGCCCGCGAATGCGCTGTTCGAACTCCTCGGCGCGCCAGCCCCCGAATGCAAGATGCGTGTGGCAGTCGATCAGGCCGGGTATGACGAGAGAAACGCCGTCGGCGGCGGGAGGAAGCTCGCGGAATTCATCGGGCAGCTTGGCGTCGGGTCCGACCCAGGCAATCGTGTCACCGCACCACACCAGCGCCGCATCGCGCCCGGCATGGATCTCCGCCTGGCCGCCTTCCGCCCGGCAAGTCGCGAGGCAGCCGATATGTCGCAGAACGGGCATGGCGCGCGGGAGAAGCCTTCGCTCTAGCTGCGATTGGGTCCTGCCCTGATGCAGCAAAGGATCCGTAGCAGGTCGCTGAAAAGTCGGCCCTGTCATGCCGAGCGCAGCGAAGCATCTGCTTTTGTGTTGGAAGCAAAGGAGCGAGATTCTTCGCTTCGCTCAGAATGACAAGCTCCAGAGTTTTTTTCAGCGACCGACTACGCGTTTCGGCGAATACAGTGAGCCGCTACAGCAGGCGCCCATCTACCTATCGCGGCTTATTACTCTTCACTCTTCACTCGCCACTGCATTTACCATCGGCAGCTTGATTCCTTGCTCTCGCGCCATCGCGAGGGCCTTTTCGTAGCCCGCATCGGCGTGGCGCGCGATTCCGATGGCCGGGTCGTTCGTGAGGACGCGCTCGATGCGCCGGGCCATCTCCGGAGTTCCGTCGGCCACGGTCACCTGGCCGGCGTGGAGCGCATATCCGATTCCCACGCCGCCGCCGTTGTGAATCGAAACCCAGCTTGCTCCGGAGGCGGTGTTGAGCAGAGCGTTGAGAAGCGGCCAATCGGCGATGGCATCGCTGCCGTCCTTCATGGACTCAGTTTCGCGGAAGGGCGATGCCACCGAACCGCAGTCGAGGTGATCGCGCCCGATCACGATGGGAGCCGCCAGCTCGCCGCGCGCGACCATTTCGTTCAGCCTAACGCCGAACCGGGCGCGCTCTCCCGAACCGAGCCAGCAAACTCGTGCCGGAAGGCCCTGAAACTTGACTTGCTTTCGGGCCAGGCAAATCCAGCGCTTGAGCGACGCGTTCTCCGGGAACATCTCGAGCACCAGATCGTCGGTGCGGTAAATATCCGCGGCGTTGCCCGAAAGCGCGACCCAGCGGAACGGGCCGCGTCCTTCGCAAAAGAGCGGGCGGATGTAAGCGGGCACAAAGCCGGGAAAATTGTAAGCGTCCTTCACGCCGCCATGCTCGAATGCCATGGTTCGAATGTTGTTGCCGTAATCGAATACTGCCGAGCCCATCTTCTGTAGCTCGAGCATCCCGGTGACGTGCCGGGCGATGGAGTCGTAGGAGCGTTTCAGGTAATCGTCGGGTGCGGCAGCCCTCAATTGCCGCGCCTGGTCCGGGGACAAGCCGGAGGGGATATAGCCGTTCAGAGGATCGTGGGAGCTGGTCTGGTCTGTGAGGAGATCGGGCGTTACGCCGCGCCGCGCGAGCTCGGGAACAATGTCGGCGCAGTTCGCAGCAAGGCCTACGGAGACGGCTTCCTTTTGCCTCACCGCTTTTTTCAGGATTCGCAGCGCCTCGCTCAGATCGTTGACGCAGTAATCGCAATACCCGCCGCGAATCCGCCGTTTGATGCGCTCGGCGTCCGCCTCGATTCCAAGGAAGGCGGCGCCGTTCAGCGTGGCGGCAAGCGGCTGCGCTCCGCCCATCCCGCCCATTCCACCGGAGACCACGAGCTTCCCAGAGAGATCGCCGCCAAAATGTTTTTTGCCCGCCGCGGCAAACGTTTCGTAAGTGCCTTGCAGGATGCCCTGCGTGCCGATGTAGATCCAGCTTCCCGCGGTCATCTGTCCGTACATCGTCAGCCCCAGGCGGTCGAGCTCGCGGAAGTTTTGCCAGTTGGCCCAGTGACCCACCAGGTTGGCGTTGGCGATGAGCACGCGCGGCGAGTGCTCGTGCGTGCGAAAGATTCCGGCGGGCTTGCCGGATTGCACCACCAGCGTTTCGTCATTCTCGAGGCTGCGGAGCGAGCGAACGATGGCGTGATAGCACTCCCAATTACGAGCCGCTTTCCCCGCGCCGCCGTAGACGACCAGATCCTCGGGGCGCTCCGCGACCTCGTCATCGAGGTTGTTCATCAACATGCGCAGCGCGGCTTCCTGCTGCCATCCTTTGCAGCTTAGCTCACGGCCGCGCGGCGCCCGGATTCCAGAAGGCATGCTGTTCCTCGCTTGAGCGCGAGCCGCCGCTACGACGCGGACGGCTCCGCCGTCCATTCGTTGAAGACACCCGCTCGGATCGCCTCCGCCACGCGCTCAATATCGGGCGCGAGCGAGCGGTCTCGCTCCAGGCGCGCCGCGAGGCTGCGAACAGCTTCGAGCGCGCGTGCGATCCGGCGCGCCGGCCGCAGCGGAGCGCGATACTCGATTCCCTCCGCCGCGGCGAGCATCTCAATCGCAAAAATGTACTCGGCGTTGTCGACGATGCCGCGTAACTTCAGCGCCGCGGTCATTCCCATGGACACGTGGTCTTCCTGGCCGCCCGAAGTGGGCAGATTGTCCGCGCTCGCCGGATGAGCCAGAATCTTCGACTCGTTGAGAAGCGCAACGGCGGCGACGTGCGCAAGCATGAATCCTGAGGAAACGCCGGGATGCGAGCACAGGAACGGCGGCAGCCCCTCGTTGAGGTCGGGATTCACGAGGCGCGCGATCCGCCGCTCGCTGACGCAGGAGAGGCTCGTCATGGCGAGACCGGCATAGTCGAGACCGAGGGCGAGGGGCGCGCCGTGAAAATTGCCGCCGGAAAGCACATCGGCAGAATCCGCGAAGACGAGCGGGTTATCCGTGGCGGAGCCGCTTTCGATCTCGAGAACGCGGCGCGCGTGGCCCAGGGCGTCCCGCACGGCGCCGTGGATCTGCGGCATGCAGCGAAGGCTGTATGCGTCCTGGACGCGCGGATCGTTCACCTCGTGGGAACGGCGAATTTCGCTCTCCTGCATGAGCGCCCGGAGGTGAGCGGCAGCCGCTTGCTGGCCCCCGTGAGGACGGACGGCTTGGATGCGTTCATCAAACGGAGCGGGCGTGCCGCGCAGCGCCTCGAGCGTCATCGCTCCGGCAAGATCGGCGAGACCGGTGAGACGAATGGCACGAATGAGCGCGAGCCCCCCGGCGGCGGCCATCGCCTGCGTGCCGTTGAGAAGTGCCAGGCCTTCCTTCGCCTCGAGAACGATCGGCTGAAGGCCCGCGTGCGCCAGCGCCTCGCCGGAATCGAGCCGCTGTCCGTTGTAAATCACGGCGCCCTCCCCGATCATCGCGAGCGCCAGGTGGGCGAGCGGAGCAAGATCGCCGCTCGCGCCCACCGAGCCTTTCTCTGGAATGACGGGGTGTACGCGCCGCTCACTCATTGCGATCAGATGCTCAACCAGCGCCGGGCGGACGCCGCTAAAGCCGAGCGCCAGCGTGTTTGCTCGCAATAACATCATGGCGCGCGTCTCGGCTTCCGAGAGCGGGTGCCCGAGGCCGCACGCATGGCTGCGAACCAAGTTGAGCTGCAGTTGGTTCAGCTCCGAGGCAGGAATACGAACCCCCGCGAGCCTGCCGAATCCTGTATTCACGCCGTATACGATGCGGCCTTCGCGCAAAGCGCGCTCGACCACCGCGCGGGAAGCCTCGATGCGCCGGCGCGCGGAATCGGCCAGCGTCAGGTGAAGATCGCCGCGGGCAACGCCCTCGATCTCCTCGAGCGATAACGCCTGCCCGCAGATTTCAAGTTCCGGCATGGGCTCTCGAACCTGAGTCCATTGTAATCCTACCCCGCGCGGGCGCCTTTTGAGAGCTGGATCGTCGCCTGCGACCTCGGCGGGGCTGTTCCGCCGCTTGTTATGATAGGCGGTGATGGAAAGCTCCCACCAGGACAACGACGAGGCACCGTATGACGCCCTGCTCGTAGTCTCGTTCGGAGGACCCGAGCGCAACGAGGATGTGATTCCGTTTTTGGAGAACGTCCTGCGCGGCAGGAACGTTCCACGCGAGCGGATGTTGGACGTCGCAGGGCATTATTACGAGCTCGGCGGGCGGAGTCCCATCAACGATCAGAATCGCGCGCTAGTTGGCGCGCTCGAAAACGTGCTGGCGGAGAAAGGCCCAGCGCTTCGCGTTTACTGGGGGAATCGCAACTGGCATCCTCTGCTCGCCGACACGGTGCGGTCAATGAAAGCAGATGGAATTCGCAGGGCGCTGGCCTTCGTCACATCCGCTTTCAGCTCTTATTCGAGCTGCCGCCAGTATCTCGAAAATATCGCGGACGCGCAGCGCGAGGCGGGCGCGAATGCGCCCTTGGTGGATAAGCTGCGCGCGTTTTACAACCATCCGCGGTTCATCGAGGTTTGGGTGGAGAGCATCCGCGAGGCGCTCGAACGGTTTCCTGCGGCGAGCCGCGAGAGTGCCGAGGTGGTCTTCAGCGCGCACAGCATTCCGGCATGCGCTGCTGAAAATTGCCGTTATGTAGGCCAACTCGCGGAGAGTTGCCGCCTGATTTCGGAGCGCCTCGGGCGCGGTCCCGGAACGCTTGTTTATCAGAGCCGAAGCGGTTCTCCGACTCAACCTTGGCTTGGGCCGGACCTTAACGATTACCTGACAGAGCGGGCAAGTCGCGGTGGACGCCGCGAGATTATGGTAGCGCCGGTCGGATTCGTGTCCGACCATACGGAAGTGATCTACGACCTGGACGTCATGGCCAAGCACCGTTGCGACGAGCTGGGCCTTAACATAGTTCGCGCCGCCACGCCGGGAACGCACCCGGAATTCGTGGAGATGATCCGCGAGTTAATCCTCGAGCGCACGGAACTGGGCGTCGAACGGCGCGCGCTGGGGGAATTCGGAGCCGAGCCTGACGTCTGCGCGGAGGATTGCTGCCTGCCCGCCACATCCCAGACGTGCGCGCGGCAATGAGGCGAAGCTAGTCCCAGCGCAGGATCACCTTGCACGCATCGCCGCTGGCCATCACTTCGAATGCCTTTTGAAATTCGTTGAAATGGAAACGATGGGTGATCACCGGGCTGATGTCGAGGCCCGATTGGAGCATCACGGTCATCTTGTACCACGTCTCGTACATTTCGCGTCCGTAAATTCCCTTCAGGGTCAGCATGTTGAAAATCACCGTGCGCCAGTCGATCGACAGGTCGGCGGGAGGAATGCCGAGGATTGCGATTTTCGCGCCGTGGCTCATGTTCTGGAGCATGTCGCGAAACGCGGCGGCGTTGCCCGACATTTCGAGGCCCACATCGAATCCCTCCATCATGCCGAGCCGCCGCTGCGCCTCAGCGAGGGTCTCGGTGCGAGCGTCGAGCGCGAGCGTCGCGCCCATCGCTCTCGCGAGTTCCAGGCGCTGGGGATTCACGTCGGTAATCACAACGTAGCGGGCGCCCGCGTGACGCACCACCGCCGCTGCCATGAGGCCGATCGGCCCCGCGCCCGTGATCAATACATCCTCGCCTAGAACCGGAAACGACAGCGCGGTATGAACGGCGTTGCCGAACGGGTCAAAGATCGCGGCGATGTCCTCATCCACCGAATGATGATGCCGCCAGATGTTTGTCATTGGAAGCGCGATGTATTCGGCGAACGCGCCGGGGCGGTTGACGCCCACGCCGAGCGTATGCGCGCAAAGGTGACGCCGCCCGGCAAGGCAGTTCCTGCAGCGGCCGCACACCACGTGTCCCTCGCCGCTTACAATCTCGCCGGGAAAGAAATCAGCCACGTTCGAGCCGACCTCAACAATCTCTCCGGCGAATTCGTGGCCAATCACCAGAGGAACCGGGATCGTCCTGCGCGCCCAGTCATCCCAGTTATAAATGTGGAGGTCCGTGCCGCAGATTCCCGCCCGCCTGACGCGGATGAGCACGTCATTGATGCCGATCTTCGGCGGATCAACTTCCTCCATCCAGAGCCCTCGGTCGGGCTTGCTCTTGACCAGCGCCTTCATTCTTTGCCTCCTAGCCCGCAGGCCGGCTCGCTTTCGGTCCTCATCATAGGGCGATTGATCCGCGAGCAACAAGGATGCACGATTTTACGCGAGTCGAGTTACAATGAAAATGCTCGCGCAGGGAGAGCCTGCGCGAACCGCGCCTGGGCAAAGGAGACATGATGAAGCGAACACTGATCCTCGTATGCCTTCTGCTGGGGCTGCTGGCTCTGCTCTCAGCCGGCTGTGAGACCAGTTTCCCAGAGTGGAGCGGCAACATGACGAATGAGACCGGGCAACACGTTCAGGGGGAAAATCGCGATCAGCCCGACACCAACACCGAGATCGTGAAACCGCACGCTTCGCTCAACGTTATCAATATGAGCCTGAGACCCTCGAATCTGCGAGTGCCGCACCCCGGTCGCCTGACGCTCGTGCCGCTCGGTATGGAATTTTGCCAAACGCCGGCGCCAAGACACGCCCGGCCTGAACGCAAGAGTCTGGTGGCGAATCCCGCGCGGCTCGTCACTCGTTGACGCATTTCCGTTTCTTCCAGAGGAAATCCAAATATGGCAGCGCGCGGCTCATCCGACAGCTATATCCGGTCCATCCTTCGGATCGTGATCGGGTTTACGTTTTCGTGCCATGGCTGGCAAAAAGCATTCGGAGTTTTCGGCGGGCATCGCATGCACTTTCCCCACCTGCTCTGGTTTGCGGGGGTGATCGAAACAGTCGGCGGGGCTCTCGTTCTCGTCGGCCTGTTCACCTCCTACGCCGCGTTTGTCCTGTGCGGCGAAATGGCCGTAGCCTATTTCATGCAGCACTATCCGCACGGCCTGTATCCGATCCGGAACGGAGGAGAGCTCGCGGTGGTCTACTGCTTCGTCTTTCTGTACCTTTTGGTGGCCGGACCCGGCCCGATCAGCCTGGATCGGGCGCGGGGCGACAAGTCCGTCTAGCATCGATAGCTTTTTGGTAGCCACGGTCAATCGCCGTTTGATTGACCGTGGGCTCTTCCATCGAACAAAAAACCACGGTCAGGAAAGCACTGACCGTGGCTACCACTTCACCCTTGAAATTCCAGCAATGCGACTCCGTTCGGCGGCAGCCGGATCGGGACCTCAGTTAATTTCCCACCCGCCACTAAGCTCGATGACACTGCCGGCAATTCCGCGGCCTTTCGCAATAATTCGAGCTGCCGCAACGTCGGATATTGCGGACTTCCCATCTCGCGATAGGCGGCGAGCGCGGAGCCATGCTCGTCATCGATCTGAGTCATCGAAAGCCGGTTTCGTCTATTTAGATCGCGAATGAGCAATTGCAGCGAGAGCGGCTGGCCGGGCAGCGGTTGGCCTTTGCTGTCCCGCAGAGTCGCGTTCCAGACAAGCACCGCCACCGCGCCGTCGGGACGCCATGTGGCCATCGCCGGGCCTTGCGTGGACGCGAGCCTCTCCGCTCCCAGCCGGTGCAGCAGGGTAAATGCGTGGAAGGACGGTTTCGGGATGCGGCGCCTGGCGATCATTCCGTAGCCGCCGTAGAAAATCTCTGGCGCGACGCCCTGCTCTTCAAAGACGTCGCTGAAGCACCAGTACGACATGGCATCGACGAGCCCCTGGCAGCGGTCGAGGGTATCGCAGATGAACGCCGCGTTGAACGCGGTGTCGGTCACGGCGGAATCGTTCATGTACGTGGAATTCCACTCCGTCATGAAGATCGGCAGGTGGGGCATGGGAGAAGACTGCACCTGCGTGCGCACTTTGCGGAGCGCGAGCGGAATCACATCTTGCAGCGCGTAATTCGTCTCGTGGCCGAAAACCTTCGCCTGCGGATCGTTGGCGTAAATGTGCGTGCTGAAGAAATCGAGCGGAGCGCCTTGCTTATCGCAATACTCGATGAATTGCGGCGCCCACGAAGCCTCGGCCGTTGCCGGCCCTCCCACTCGCAGCCGCTTGTCCACCGCTTTTACAGCAATCGCGGTGCGGCGGTAAAGCTCGAAGTACTGCTCTTGAGTTCCTCCCCAGAAGTCCAGGTTCGGCTCATTCCAGACTTCAAAATACCAGCGGCTCAGCTCGTCTCCCCCGTAACGATCGAAGAGATGGCGGCCGAACGCGGTGATGAGATGGACCCAGGCGTCCATATCCTTGGGAGGCGTGACGTTGGCCTTGTAAGCGAAAACGGTTTTTGAGCCGCTCGCAAGAGCCTGCGGCATAAAGCTGAGCTCCACAAAGGGGCGAACGCCGGCTTCGATCAGGTGATCGTAAATCTGATCAACGTATTGGAAGTTGTAGATGGCATCGCCGCGCTGGTTGAGCCGGCAAACGCCGTCGTCGTCGTCAAAAATCCCATGAAACCGGACGGCTTCCATGCCCGCCTGCTGGTGGACCTGTTTCAGGTCCTCGAGATAATCCGACCGCAGCGCCAGCACCGCGCGCCCCGAACCGACGATGGGTTCCCAGTAATGCGGAAACGCGCCCACCGGACCGTGCGCGTCGATGGTGATCTTTGCGGGGTTGCCCGTCCTCGGCTCCGGTGGCGGAGAGACGGACCGCGACTCCTGGCCCGCGCGTCCTTTGAAGCCCGCCAGCGCCACACCCAACGTCGATAGAAAATCTCTACGATTGAGCATCAGGTTCACCCTCCTTCCTCACCGCTGGGGCGCCGGTCTGCAGGCGCCGTTCACGGAACGGCGCGACAGCATAACCGTGAGGTAGCGCGGAGTTGTCGTTTAACTCCGCGGCTTTTCGCGGCAACGAACAAAGTACACCGCGTTACTGAATGCAAAGCGCGGCGCATAGTCAAAACGGCTGCAATCGGCGAGAGTAGCGGTAATACCTCGAATACCGCGTCAACACGCTCTCGGGCCTGAGGCGGGCGAGGCGGAGTGCGCGCTCGATGTTAGGATCGCGCATAAACCAGCGCCAAACGCCGCCGTCGAGCAAATCCTGGCCGCTCAGCAGCGTGATGCCCGTATCGATTGCCACGACGTCGGGATCGACCCACCCCGTGGTCGGGTTGAACGCGTCGACGAAACCGTAGCGCCGGTAAATGTCGCTGCCGAACTGGGCGCGCATCGCCTTTAGCGCTGCGAGGGAAAGCGCCGGGATGAACATCAGCGAGCCGCCGGGCGCGCACGGCACCACCGTGCCGTCAATGATCACCGAGTCGGTCGGTTCGCCCCATACTGTGTAGCCGCGTTTGCTGTCAGACGCTGTGATGCCCCAAATATCCGGCGAGTAGCTTTTTGGAAACGCCTTCATTATCTGAATGCAAAACGCGCGATCTGCCAGCGTTGCCGTTACGGAGTTCTCGAAATAATCGATATTCGAAGGAGGCGCGTCGCGAAGGCCGCGAAAGTCCACCCAGGCCTGCGCGTATTGCTGGGTGAACAGCGGCAGATCGCCGACGAACGTGTAGCCGGCGAAGTGGACGAGCGGGCGGCGCCACGCATACCATGACGTCGGTGGAATGGGATGCGTCGGAGAGCCGATGGCCAGCAGGTACAGGATCATCAGCTCGCAGTAGGAATCCCACCGGTGAGTCAGGAAGCCGCGCCCCGGTACCCAGCCGTGAGAGAGCAGCACGGGGCTGCCGTTGAGCATCCATTGGAAGTCGACGCGGTTGTAAATCAGTGTGGCCAACCGAACCACCTGACGGTCGCGGTGAAACGCCTGCCGAACGGTCAGAACTCCGGCGAGCAGCAGCGCGGTATCAATCGATGACGCTTCGCTGTGCCGGATCCTGCTGCCCGTTCGCTTGTCCATCCAATGGTAATACCAGCCGCGGACTTCGGGCGCGTGGTGGGCGAGGAAATCGAGCGTCTTGAGGACTCGCGCCCGCGCCTGCCGCTCAGAAATCCAGCCGTGCTCGCGGCCAATGCAAATCGCCGTCAGGCCGAAGCCCGTTGCCGCGACGTTCGCGATGTCGCCGTGCGAGCCCGGTACAGGCAACCCGATCGCGAGCGCGCGGTCGGGCTCAAGTCCCGTTTGCGCGTCGGCCTGCTCCCAGAAGAAAAGAAAACAGCGGTAAGAAAGATCTTCGATGAACTGCCGATCGTCGCGGCCGAGGCCGCGCGCTTCGGCGAGCGGGACCGGCTGATAGAGTGCAAAGAGAACAGCGAACAGAAGCGCGACACCCGTATGACGGCGGCCGTTCCCCTGGCGCGTCGCACGCACTCGTTCTGGCATCCTCCAAGTTTAACGCGTAGCGCCGGGCTTCAGCCCGGCATTTGCCGCCCTGAAGGGCGGCGCTACGTCTTCAAAAACTGATTGTTCCCTGTAATTCCGCGACGCGGCCGGCAAGCCCCGCCGTGGCCCGTCCGAAGAAGGTCGGATTGTCAACGTGCGTGCTGGACGAGCCAAAACCGAACGGCGCCAGGTTCTCGGTGTTGAAGAAGTTGAAGAAATTGCCGCGCAACTCGAGATTCGCCTGTTCGCCCAGGTGAAAGGCGGCCGGCAACCTCACATTTTTCCCGAAGCTTAGGTCCGTGTCGATGTAATGCGGCCCCCGGAAAGAATTGCGCCCCACGCCCGGCGGTCCGGACTTCGAAAAATCGAAATAGCGGCTCGGGCCGCCGGGAAAGTCTCCATCCGGCCGGGTGAACGCCTGGTTCGTTGTATCGTCGATCGCGCCCCCGTAGTAGGCGATGGGACGCGTCGGCGAAAGCGTCGGCCCGCCGGGCGTCTGGACCGATTGGCCGCTGACGGGAGTCCACGGGAAGCCGGAATGGTAGGTAAAGATCGGGTCGAGCTCCCATCCGCCCAGAACCTCGCCCAACAGGCTGTGTGCGCCCTTGAAGAAAGGCAGCTCGTAAACCGCGGCCATCGTCAGGTAATGCGTGACGTCGTAATCCGAGGGTCCCCGCTCCGATTTCAGGCTCTGCGGATAGGTTTCATTCGTGCAGAAGCACGGGCCTTCCCAGGAACTTTCATCAATACTTTTCCCGTAGCGGTAGTTAACCGTGGCGAGCAGGCCGCTCGAAAACCGATGACTCATACTTGTGCTGAGGGCGTCGTAAGCCGTGTTGACATCCGGGATCAGGCTAAAAACCCCACCGGAAAACGGGTCCGCTGTGGGCTGCCTGTAAAGGTAATTGAGATTCAAAAGCCGGTCCACCTTGTGGCCGGCGCTGCCCTCGTAATTCGCGCTCCAACGCCATGTGTCCGTGAGCGCGTATTCTTCGCCGAACGACCACTCTTCGACGTAAGGGTTCGGAGTGTTTTGGAAGGCGCCGTAGATCTGCACGGGAATCCCCACGAGGCTGCCCGTGGCGGGGTCAATACCGGTGGCCCAGTTGGGATTGGGCGGAAAACTGGAAGGCGATTTGTTCGCGCCCAGCGCGTACAGAAGCTGGCCTTTGTTGTTTGGACTTCCCGAAGTGCCGCAGCAGGTGGAAATTGCGGAGGTGAACGGGGGATCCTGGCGAATGTTGTCAAAGACCTGTTCCGGGAGGCGGTTGTAGAAGATGCCGAAACCGCCACGCCACACCAGCTTGTTATGGAAAAACCCGGGGCTCCACGCAAAACCGAAGCGCGGGCCGAAATTGTTCTTGTCGGTGTTGTAGAGCTGGCTTGTAGCCTCCACTTTCGTGACCTGGCCGTTCGAGCCGAAAACGAAGTTGCTCAAGCGCCCGCGCGTCTCACTGAGCGGCGTAAAGTATTCCCAGCGCAGGCCGAGATTCAGCGTGAAATTGGGCCGCAGCTTCCAGTCGTTCTCGAAGAACAAGGCGTAGTCGCTGGTGCGGAAATAGCGCTGGCCGGTGGTGGGAAGGCCGGTGACCGGGTCCGCTTCAATCTCTTCGAAGATGGGCGCAGCGTTGGCAAAATCCCAAGGGTATTGGAACACGATATCGGGCCGCGCTCCGCCGAGCAGGTTGTTGTTGCTCTGTTCCTTGATGATGTCGAACCCGTATTTGAGCGTTTTGTTGCCAACCACCTGATTCAAGCTGTCATCAAAGGCGATCGTGTTTTCCGCTTCGATGCCCGGCGTGTTCGGCGACCACGCGGGACCAATCTCGATTCGGCCAAACGGAAAGCCCTGTATCTCGATGCGCGGAATCCCAAAGTCCGCGGCGGCGTTCGACTGCACCTGATTGTAGGCGTAACGCGTGAAGTTCGCGCGCGCCTGGTTGAGGATTGTCGGTGAGAAGGTGTGGTTCCAAAGCAGCGTGGTGACGGAATTCGTGGGCTTCAAGTTTATATCCGCCATCGGCTCGCTGCCGGTCGACGAGTCGGCGCCGGTGTTGTTGAACAGCGTGACGTAAGTGCTGCCGGCGATCGTGTCCCGGTCAGTCGGGTCGAAGTCCATCCTGTAGTTGAACTGATTTCCCTTGACGTTGCTCGGCACGGCTACTTGGACGAACTCTACGTCCGGAACACCGTCGAAGCCGCCGCCGGTTGAACTGTTGAAGTCGTTGACGTACGCCGCGGGATTGCCATAAGGAGCGGTGGCGGAGAAGAAATTCGGCTGACCGGTGATCGAGCCGAGATCGAGACCGCCCGAGACTACCTGGCACGCGGTTTTGGAGAAGCCCACGTTGCAGGATTGCGGGAGAACATTGATGATCCGAGGTGCGTAACCCGCGCTTTGGAGAACTTTTGCGGACACGCTGCCGGGCCGGAGGCTGATCACCTGCTGGACGAATTGAGGCGTGAGGACGTACTGCGTGGCGACGTCGCTCTTGTTGTCCCGCAGGCCTTCGTAGGAGCCGAAGAAAAACAACTTGTTCTTCAAAATCGGTCCGCCGAGGCTTCCGCCGAATTGCCGGGACTTGTCAAGAACGCGCGCCGGCAGGTTGTTAAGGCCGTTGTATTTGTTGTAAGCGTTCAGTCCTGGGTCGTCGTACTTGAAAAATCCGCTGCCGTGGAGTTGGTTGGTGCCCGTCTTCGAAACCACTTCCACTGTAGCGCCCGAATTCCGGCCATACTGGGCGGAATAGCCGTTGGTGACCACGTTAATTTCCTGGATGGACGCCTCGTTGGGCGTGACGACCGCGGCCCCGCCCCAGGTCAGGCTGTTGGCGCTCACGCCGTCGAGCAGGAAGTTGTTGTCGGATATTCGCTGCCCGGCGGAAGAAATCTGCACCATGTTTTCGGTCTGGAAAATCGAGGCGTTCGATCCGCCCGGCCCCTCCGTGTTCGGAAGAAGGTTGGAGTTGCCGTTTGCCGCGCGCGA
>JBOGKE010000174.1:0-65911 GCA_050745265.1 Terriglobia bacterium | reverse complement strand
CCGCTGCCGCGCGCATAGAGCACCTGCACGCTCGGCCCCATCGCGTTTTTGATGCCTTCGAGCGGCACCACGAATTTGGAATATCGACCGGTGTAGTTGGGCCCGGTCTGCGCGTAATTGGCAAAGGGGCCGATGACGGCGATAGTGTTCAGCTTGGCGGAATCGAGGGGCAGGAAGTTGTTCCTGTTGGTCAGCAGTACGATGGACTCGCGCGCCATGCGCAGGGCCAGAGCGCGATGGGCCGGCGAGTCAATATCGGAGGCGGGAATTTTGCTGAACGGCACCATGCCGGGCGGATCGAATTCGCCCAAGCGAAAGCGGGCGGTCAGCACGTAGCGCAGCGCTTTGTCGAGGTCGGTCTCAGTGAGATATCCCTCCTTAACCGCCTCCGGCAGAACCTCGGCGTACGCGCCGTTATCGAGATCGGTGCCGGCCAGCACCGTTTTTGCCGCGGCCTCCGCCAACGTCCTATAGGTCCGCGTGCCCGTGACGAGAGAGTTCACCGCGCCGCTGTCCGGCACGAGAAAGCCTTGGAAGCCCCACTGGTCACGCAAAATATCGCTCAGCAGCCACTTGTTCACGGCATTCGGCACGCCGTTGACCTCGTTATACGAAGACATGATCGAGATCGACTTTCCCGCCATGATTCCTGCCTTGAACTGCGGCGTGTAATAATCCTGAATCATGGCCGCGTCGGTTTGGGCAGAGAGGATATGGCGGTCAATTTCCTGGTCGTAAACGGCGTAATGCTTCACCGTCGCGGCCAGCTCGAGGTACTTGGGATCGTTCCCCTGAGTGCCCTTCACGTAGGCAACCGTCATACGCGCGCTGAGAATCGGATCCTCGCCAAAGGTTTCCCACACACGGCCCCAATGAGGGTCACGGACCATGTTAATCACCGGCGAACGGTAGACCAAACCATTGTGGGCGTATCGTTTTCCATCCGCCGCAACCGTGACCAGTTGCCCCATAAACCCAGCCCGCACGGTTCTGCCGGGCAGCGTCGGCCATAGGTTGTACACCGCACGGCCCTCGTCAGCAATGGCCGAGGCGACCTGCTCTACCAGCCCTGAATCCCAAGTGGCGGTCATCGCTATGGGCACCGGGAACATGGTGGTGGGCTGGGTCCACACAATGCCGTGCAGGCTTTGGTTCCAGCCGTTCATGACCGGAATTTTCAGGCGTGGGATCGCCGGCGCGGTGGTGCTCATCAGCGACGCCTTCTCTGCGAGCGTGAGCCTTGAGATCAGGTCGTCCACCCGACTGGCGATCGGCTGTGCCGGATCGAGATAGATCGGCTGCTGAGCACTCAATCCGATGGGCGCCATTAACGCCAGCGTTACGACCGCTAGAATGCCTCGTTTCATGATTCCATCCTGAGTTAGGATCGCGCGGGCATTCATCGGTCGGCAGGGGACGATGAAAATCGTCCTGAACACGAAGGTGTTTGTGTCCGGCGTTGCACTTCATGATGCGAAGCTCAATAATGCCCGACCGGCGCGGGATTCAAAATAATCGCCACGCCTTTGCCCTTGAGTGAAGCATTGAACGCGGGCACGGCCTTGTTCATGAGCTCCTCGTATTGCGCTTCGACGGCAGACAGCCGCTGCGTTAACAGCTTAGACACGGCAACCTCCGGATCGGTGGGAGGCAAGTCAGGGTCGCCGGCAACATCGCCAGCGCCGCCGCCTACTGCGCCCGCGAGCCAGAGGAACTTCTGGTAAAGCTGCATCTCTTCCGGATAGGTCTTCTCATCGCCCGCCGTCAGATACTTCTCGATCAGTTGGTACTCGACGTTTTCGAGTTTGCCATCAAGTTCCTTCGCGGAAGCGACGATCTCGCGTGCTCCGGGACGTCCTTCAACGTAAGCCGGCATGTCCTCAATCTGCTTTCGCACGCGCTCGATGGAATTGACCATGCCGGCGACCGTGTCGATGTTCGCATCGATGGAACGCCACATCGCAATGCTCGCGCGAACGTCCGCCAGTGTGCCCGCCGAGTGCGGGTCTTTGATGATCGTGAGCGGCTGGCGGTAAGTTTCTCCGTTGACGGTCAGCTTCACCGTGTAGACGCCCGGAGCGGCGAGCGCGCCCAGCCTCGGCCGCTCAATTCCCCAATGGTAGATCGGCCGCGTTTTCTTGCCGACGAAACGCGAATCGAGCCACACCTGCGGGTACGCCGCCGGAGTGGTGCGCAGCTCGATAGCTTTCACCGGTGGGTATCGCAGGTTCCAGTAGACGCGATTAATTCCCGCTCGTTTCGTGCCGTGCAACGTCTGAATCACCGCGCCCTGCGAATCGAGGATGGTAAGCGTCACGGCGCCCTTCGGGACGTCCCGTAAGTAGTAGTTGATATCCGCCCCGTAGCGCGGATTGCGGCCGGTGGAGGGATCGTCCGGCACCTCGCGCGGCTCACTGACGCTGCGGAACCGGTACGCCGGCCGGAGCTTGAAGAGATAAGCCGGGGCGCTGGTCACCTGCGGCGTGAGCTGCTGCAAAGGACCAATGTCGTCCAGAATGTAGAACCCGCGCCCCTTGGTCGCGACGTCCAGGTCGTCAAAATGCTTCTGGATCGTCAGCCAGGATGCCGGCGCGTGCGGCAGGTTCATCTGCAACGGCATCCAATGCGCGCCGTCGTCATAAGAAAGATAGAGCGCGTTCTCCGTTCCGGCAAAAAGCATTCCTGCGCGAAACGGATCCTCAATGACGCAATGCACGTAGCTGAAGACGCTCTTCGGAATATCTCCGCTGATGAACGTCCACGTTTTGCCGTAGTCGGACGTTTTATAAATGTACGGATCGCGATTGTCCATCTGGTGGAAGTTGAAGCTGACGTAGGCCGTGCCCGCATCGAAATGCGATGGCTCGATGTTGCTGACGGTCCCATAGCGCGCAAGGCCGGGAATGTTGGCCGTTACGTTCGCCCAGTGTGTGCCGCCGTCCGTCGTCACGTGCACCAGGCCGTCGTTCGATCCGGCCCAAATCACTCCTTCCTTGATGGGAGACACCGCGATAGCAAACAACGTACCCCAGTATTCCACGCCCAGGTTATCGGGAGTCAGTCCGCCGGAGCTTCCCATGTGAGTGTGATCGTTCAGCGTCAGGTCGGGGCTGATCACGGTCCAGCTCTGCCCTCCGTCCGCGGTCAGATGGACGTACTGACTGCCGACATACACCTTCCTGTGATCGAGAGGATCGATCGCCATGGGCGGCGTCCAGTTCCAGCGGTACTTCAGCACGCCGGCCGGCGAATCGAGCGATTTGTCCGGCCAGGGCGGGACCGAGCGCGTCTGGCCGGTGGTGAGGTCAAAGCGCTCCACTTCGCCGGCGTAGCAGCCGCCCCAGACGATGTTGTTGTCCACGGGATCAGGAAAAGAAAATCCGGATTCGCATCCCGCGGTGCTTTTCCAATCAGTCGACGGAATGATTCCGCCCGAGAGCGAATTGCTCGGGCCGCGGACGGATTCGTCGTCCTGCATGTTCCCGTAAAGGTTGTAGGGCACCTGGCTATCCACAGCGACGTGGTACATCTGGCCGATAGGAAGGATCACCTGATGCCAGCTCTTACCTCGAGTGGTCGAGATGAACACGCCGACGTCGCAGCCAATCATCATGCGACTGGTATCTTTGGGGTCACTCCACATGGCGTGATTGTCGCCGCCCCAGTGCGTGTTGCGCATCGTCAGGCCGCCGTCGGGCGTGTACCAGATGTCGTTCGAAGGGAAGTAGACCTCGTTCGCATTGTCGGGCATGATCATCAGCCGCGTGTAGTAATGTGGGCGCTCGTTGATCAAGCGGCTGTAATTGACGACCCGCCAGTTCGCACCTCCATCGTCCGAGCGCCACAACGAACCCCGGCCGTTGCCGCCCGTCTCAATCAGAGCGTACATGCGATTGGGATCGCTTTGCGCGATGCCCACCGCGATTTTCCCGAGCGGTGAATTCGGCAAACCGTGGCCCGCGATGCGCGCCCAGGTCGCGCCCTCATCGCGGGAGATCCAGACGCCGCTGCCGGGGCCGCCGCTGTCCTGCCCCCATGTCTTGATCACCATCTGCCACGTCCCGGCCAGGAGAATCCGGGGGTTGCGCGGATCCATCGCGAGGTCCGAAGCGCCGGTGTCCGGATTTACAAAGAGGACGCGCGTCCATGTTTTGCCGCCATCCGTGGTGCGAAAAACGCCGCGCTGCTGCTCCGGGCCGTAGCACGTGCCTTCCGCCGCGACGAGGACAATCTCGGGGTTCTGCGGATCAATCACGATGCGCGAAATGCGGCCCGTCTGATCCAGGCCCATGTGCGTCCAGGTCTTTCCGCTATCGGTCGATTTATAGACGCCGTCCCCAATCGACACGTTGCTGCGGATAAAAGGCTCACCCGTTCCCACCCAGACGACGTTCGGGTCCGAGGCGGCAATCGCGATATCTCCGATCGATTGGGCGGGCTCTTTGTCAAAGATGGGCGCCCAGTGGATCCCTCCGTCGATCGACTTCCAAACTCCGCCCGACGCAGCCCCGGCGTAATAGACGTTCAGATTTCCCGGCTCGCCCACCACCGCGCTCACGCGGTTTCCACCCGGACCGACGAAACGATATTGCATTCCGTCGAAGATCGCCGGCTTCACGTTGAGGCTCTGCGCAGCGAGCGGCGCGCCCGCAAAGGCCAGAAAAAGAGCCATCACCAAACTTCCACAGCCGAACCGCGCCATCATACCCCCAGCCGCGCCACCGCCCGCGCCCGTACCGAATCCGCAATAGCAAGCATGGGTGCTGTAACCAACATCAGATTGAGAACAAAGGGCATTCCGGCTTTGATCCCACTCCCTCTGCGCCGCCGATTTTTCGGAGTGCGAAGGGGCGGGGTGCTCCAAATTTACGTACGGCGGCGCGCACATCACGGCCATCTTAACCCGGAAGCTCGAATGAGTGGAGACAAATAGGATGAGTGAGACAAAGTTTTCAAGAGGCCGCTGAAGAACCCTTCGGCCATGTCATTCTCAGGCTGCCATGAGCGAAGAGAAGGGGCGGCATGTGCCGGGCTGAAGCCCGGCGCTACAGCACCCGGGCGACGGTCGAGTGAATGATATTGAGGAGCGTCGAGGGATAAACGCCGACCCAAACCAGCAACACCGTAAGGGCGGCGAGCACAATCCCGCTGCTGACGGAAAGCATGGGAAGCGGCGAAGCAACACCAGCCGCGGTCGGGGCCTCTTCGGCCGGTTCGCCGGGCGCGTGCGGCAGGCCAGCGTACATGGCCACGATGACGCGCAGATAATAGTAGAGGCCGAAAACGCTGGTCACAATCAGGACGAAGACCAGCAGCCAGATTTCGGCAGACGCGCCGGCGCGTACAACGTAAAACTTGCCGAGAAATCCCGCAGTGACCGGGATGCCCGCGAGCGAAAGCAGCATCGCCGTAAAGACTGCCGCCAGCACCGGCCGCCGCCAAAAGAGGCCTCGGTAGTCGGAAATTTCGTCGGCGTCCCGGCCTTCGCCGGACATGACGCCCACCACGCCGAACGCGCCCAGCGTCGTGATGAAGTAAGCGACCAGGTAGAACGCCACGGCCGTCGCCGCGAGGTCGCCTCCGGCCTGAAACGCGACGAGCAGATAGCCCATGTGGGCGATCGAGGAATACGCCAGGATGCGTTTGACGTTCCCCTGCAGCATGGCGAGAAAATTCCCGGCGATCATCGACGCGATCGCGATAATCGTGAAGACCAGAAAAACCGCGCCGTAGTGATGCGAGCCCGACCAGGAGAAGTACCGCACGAGCAGAGCGAAAACCGCGCCTTTTGACACCGTGGCCACGAACGCCGTCACGGGCGCCGGAGCGCCCTCGTAAATATCCGGCGTCCACAGATGAAAGGGAACGAGCGCGAGCTTGAAGCCGAAGCCGGTGATGATCAGCGCCGTACCGGCCAGCAGGATGGCGTGGTCGAGGCCGCCCACATGGATAAACCGCTGGCGGATCTCGCTAAACTCCATGGTCCCCAGCTGGCTATACACCAGCGCCATCCCAAAGAGCAGGAATGCCGCGGACGAGGCGGCGAGAACCAGGTACTTGATGCCCGCCTCGAGCGAAAAACGGCGCATGCGGAGATACGAGTTGAGCACGTAAAGAGCGACGCTGAGGATTTCAAGGCCGAGAAAGAACGAAACGAAATGGCTACTGGCGACGAGCACCGCCGAGCCGAGCGCCGCGATCAACAGCAGGACGTAGAGCTCCTCCGGGTCGCCCTCGCGCCGCTCGAAATAGGAGTAGCAAAGCAGGGCCACGGCAAACGTAGCGGCGATCACGAGCCCCGTATAGAAAAGCGTGTAGCGGTCGATCACCAGCAGCGTAGTGACGCGCCGGGGAGCCGCGCCCGCCACCCAAAAGAGCGACGCGAAGGCGGCGCCCAGGCCGATGAGCGCGAGCGCGAGCGTCAGCGCGTGGCTGCGGCGAATGGCGATGACGATCATCACCACCACGGCGGCGCCGCCGAGAATGAGCAGCGGCAACAAGCTGAAGAGGTCAGTTGTACTCATGTAACGTTTCACCCGGGTGGCGCAGACATAGCACTATTTGCCATGTCTGCGATCTCGCGTAGCGAGATAGCCTTGTTGTCCTTTCGGGACAATCGCAGACATCAAAAAACGATGTCTGCGCCACCCAACGAAAAGCCCACGGTCAGGAACGCGCTGACCGTGGCTAACCCGGACGTCCGCGGCGGCGGGCAGCGTCTCGTTCATCTTCACCGCGCTTGAGGCGTTGAATGTATTGAAAATCGGCTGCGGATAAACACCGAGCCAGATCAGGATTGCGACCATGGGAATCAGCATTACGACTTCGCGCGGCACGAGGTCCTGAATCTTCCAGTTGTTCACGTTCGGACCGTGGAACGCCCGCTGAATGAATCGAAGCGCGTAGAGCGTGGAGAGCAGAATTCCGATCGTCGTTGCGATGGTCAGACCGATCAGGTGAGCTTCGTACGTGCCGATGAGGACCAGGAACTCGCCGACAAAGTCTCCCAAACCCGGCAAGCCCATCGAGCCCATGGCAAAGAAAAGACTCGACCCGCCCAGGCGCGGCGCGGCGGCCCACAGGCCGCCGAGGCGGCCCATTTCGCGCGTATGCGTGCGCTCCTGCACCTGGCCGCAGATCATGAAGAGCGCTCCGGTCGAGACGCCGTGCGCGATCATTCCCAGCAGCGCGCCATCGAGGGCCCAAATGTTCCCCACAAAGATGCCGAGCAGCACGAAACCGAGATGGCTGACGCTGGTGTAGGCTACCAGGCGCTTGATGTCCGTCTGCCCGAACGCGAGCACCGCGCCGTAGATGATTCCGATCACCGCGAGAACCATCGCGACCGGGGCAAACTGGCGAGCCGCGTGGGGGAATAGCGGCATCACGAAACGGATCAAGCCATACGCTCCGGTTTTCAGCAACAGACCTGCAAGCACGATGCTGCCCGCCGTCGGCGCTTCCGTGTGCGCGTCGGGCAGCCAGGTGTGCAGCGGGAACATGGGCAGCTTCACCGCAAAGGCAACAAAGAAACCGAGCATGATGAGAAGCTCGAGGTGCGGCGAGAGGTGCGTGCCGAGCAGCTCCGTGTAGCCGAACGTGTAGACGCCGGTCTCGCGGTGATGAACAAAATAGAGCGCGAGGATCGAGATCAGCATCAGCAGGCCGCTGAGCTGGGTGAAGATGAAAAATTTCATCGACGCGTAGTTCCGGCGCTCGTGTCCCCAGATCGCAATGAGGAAATACATGGGAACAAGCATCAGCTCCCACGAGAAATAGAAGAGGAAGAGGTCGACCGCCAGGAACACGCCCGCGATCCCCGCTAGAATCCACAACAGGTTGAGATGAAAGAACCCGACCGCCTGCTGGATTTCGCGCCAGGACGCGAGCACCGAAATGATGCCCAGCAGGAACGTCAGCATCAGCAGCAGGAGGCTGAGGCCGTCGAGCGCGAGGTGAAAGCGAATCCCGAGCTGCGGCACCCAGGCCCAGTTCACCTGCTCCACCCAGGCATGGTGAGGCGCGAGATGCAGCTCGCCCGAGTAGCGGCTCCAGAGCACAAGCCCGAGCACGAAATCGACCGACACCGCGATGAGAGAAATCCAGCGCGGCGCGGCCTTGCTCCAGCGCCCGGCGAACCAGGCGAGCACGCCGCCAACCAGAAGTATCGCAATGAGCCAGACAAGAATCATGTTTAGGCCGTCAGCCGTCAGCTATTAGCATTTGGGTGGCGCAGATATCGGCTTTTGAGGTCTGCGGAACTTGTGTAGCGCGGACCTGCGTTTTTCAGGTCCGCGGCCTTTCCCCAGACGCGCCAAGAGCCGCAGACCTCAAAAGCGGAGATCTGCGCCACGATTCCTGCATTTCGGCGAACACCGTTCGCCGCCACAAAAATCACGCAATCAAAACGATCGCCACGAAAACCACCGAGCCAAGCACAATGCCGGCGGCATACCAGCGGATGCGGCCATTTTCCGTGCGGCTGAGGCCGCGATAAAAACCGCGGCTCAGCGCCGCGCAGCCGTTGTAGAAGGCGTCGACGAAATCACCTTTGTCGACGCGCGCGAACCAGATGATCGGCCGCACGAAGAGACGATCGTAGAGCCAGTCCATGCCCCAATCGGAAAACCAGAAACGGTGAAGCGCTTTGGAAATCGCGGGCGCCGTGATTGCTTCCACCGCTCTCGGACGCGCGATATAGAGGTAGTACGAAACGACCAGTCCGATGATGAACGCGAGTGTTACCCAGAGTTCGGACGCCAATTCCGCCATCGGCGCCGCGGCGCCGGGCCTTACGGCGGGCAGCGCGCTCTGAAGGAAGCCGCTGAAAAGGTGAGCGCCGCCGAGGAAGCGCGGCGTTTCCATCCAGCCGCCGCCGACCGAAAGGACCGCCAGCACGATGCAAGGAATCTTCATCGAAATGCCGGGCTTGTGCTCCACGTGAGTTTTGGGCTCGCCGAAGAACGCGACGAAGATCATGCGAAACGTGTAGAGCGAGGTGAGGAGCACGCCGATCACCGCCAGCACCCACAGCACCATGCTGCCGTTTCGCGCCGCCTCAGTTTCGTAAAGGATCAGCCCCTTGCTGTAAAAACCGGCGGTGATGAGCGGCAGTCCCGCAAGCGAGCAGCCCGCGATCAGGAACGTCCAGAACGCCACCGGGAGCTGCTTCCGGAGGCCGCCCATCTTGAAAATGCTGTGCTCGTGGTGGCAGGCGTTGATCACGATGCCTGCGCCGAGAAAGAGCAGCGCCTTGAAGAAGGCGTGCGTCATGAAATGAAAAATAGCGGCGGACCAGGCGCCCACGCCGAGCGCGAGAAACATGTAGCCGATCTGGCTGATGGTTGAGTAGGCGAGAATCCGCTTGATATCCCACTGCGTGAGCGCGGCGAAGCCGGCGAGGATCAGCGTCGCGACGCCGACGATGCCCACGGCCAATTGCGCCGCCGGCGCGATGGTGAAAAGGACGTGCGTGCGCGCGATCAGATAGACGCCCGCCGTCACCATGGTGGCCGCATGAATCAAGGCGCTGGTGGGCGTCGGTCCGGCCATGGCGTCGGGCAGCCACGTCTGCAAAGGAAGTTGCGCGGACTTGCCCACGGCGCCGCCGAGCAGCAGGAATCCCGCCGCAACGGCGAGCGGCGCGCCCACCGACCACTGCGCCGCCGCGCGGTGCATCAGCGTTTGAATGTCGAGCGTGCCCAGATGCGTGAAGAGAAGCAGCAGGCCGATCGTCATTGCGGTATCGCCCACGCGGGTGACGTAGAACGCTTTGCGCGCGGCGCGGCCGTTTGCCGGGTCCGTATACCAGAATCCGATGAGAAGATAGCTGCACAGCCCCACGCCTTCCCAGCCGAGGAAGAGCAGCAGCAGGTTATCGCCCAGCAACAGCATCAGCATCGCGCCGACGAAAAGGTTCATGTAGGCGAAGAACCGGCTGTAGCCTTCGTCGCCGTCCATGAATTCGGTGGAGTACCAGTGGATCAGAAAACTGACAAACGTCACCACCAGCGACATGATGAGCGAAAGCGAGTCGAGGTAAAGCCCGATGTGGGGGCGAAATCCGCCCACGTCAAACCAGGTCCAGAGTTCTTGCGTGTAGGCGTGGCCGGGCGGAGGGTTGCGGATGAACGTCATCGCCACGATGAACGCAATCACCGCTGAGGCGGCGATCACGCCGGGGCCGATGATCGCCACGGCGCACTTCGCCATGCGCGGGCCGAACACGATCAGGACGAACGCGCCTGCGAACGGCAGAGCCGGAATGAGCCAGATCCAATGGAAAACATTCATCATCGTAATTAGCTAGTTCTCGCCATGAGCCGCCGCAAAAACAAAAGCAAGTCAAAAGTCAAAAGGCAAAGAGGGAACAGTCAAAAGTCCGGACAAACTCTTATATTTTTCACTTTTGCCTTGTCTTTGCGGTCCCTACCCTCTCATCTCGCTGATCGCGTCCGCATCGACGGTCTTGTACTGATGGTAAAGCCGCAGGAGGAGCGCCAGCCCGACCGCCACTTCGGCCGCCGCGCTCGACAGGATAAACACAAACATGACCTGACCGTCGGCCTGCATCCAGCGTGAGCCGGCGGCAACGAAAGCGAGGCCGGAGGCGTTGAGCATGACCTCGATCGACATCAGGATGAACATCAGGTTACGGCGTACGAGCAGGCCGATCAGCCCCAGCGCGAACAAAATCCCCGCCAGCAGCAACCCCTGGTTCATGGGTATGCTTGTCATCCACTTTCTCCGCTCTCTCCGCCCCGGGCTGCTTCTTCAGGCCCAGGTGGTAAGCGCCCACCAGGGCTGCGAGCAGCAGAAACGAGGCCAACTCCACTCCGATCAGGTAGGGTCCGAACAACACGATTCCGACTTGGCGGGGGCCGATATCCACCGTGCCCATCGCCGGTCCGCCCGGGTGCGCCACCAGAAAACCGACTTCAACGATCAGTATGGCGGCGAGGATCACGGGCCCGGCCCACATGCCGGGCTTCTGCCAGGCGCGCTCCTGGTGGATCTGGCGCTCGCCCAGGTTGAGCAGCATCACGACGAACACAAAGAGCACCATGATTGCACCCGCATAGATGATCACCTCGAGCGCTGCGATAAACGGAGCGCCGAGGGTGTAGAACACGATCGCCACAGCGAGCAAAGAGACGATCAGGTAGAGCAATGCGTGCACCGGGTTCAGGCGCGTGAGCATCATGACTGTGGCGAAAATTGCGACCACCGCGGCGATGTAAAAGAGAACATGCATGGTCGAAACCAAGTCAAAAGTCGAAGGGCAAAAGGCAAAAATCAAAAGTAAACGGACAGCCCGCGCGATTTGTTATCGCGTCAGCCAGGAGCCCTCACCCGGCTCGCTCCGCTCGCCACCCTCTCCCTTGGCGAGAGGGCGCCCGAGGTTCGAGGGCGGGTGAGGGGTCATTTTCATGCTTCGAGGGTGTCGCGCAGCGACATGAGCGACTGCCCTGCTCTTTGGCATTTCGGCGTCACGGCAGCAGCGTGTGCAGATCCGAGGGCGGTTCTTCCCGCTCCGACTGCCCTTTGTCTTTGCCGCCGATGGCCACGCCGGCCACGCGCCAGAAGCTATAATCCGGGTACTTGCCGGGCCCGCTGATCTCCAGGTCTTCTTTTTCGTAGACCAGCTTCTGGCGATCAAACTCGGAGATCTCAAAATCCGGCGTGAGCTGGATCGCGTACGTCGGACACGCCTCTTCGCAGAGGCCGCAGAAAATGCAGCGCGAGAAATTGATCCTGAAAAATTCCGGATAGCGCCGGCCGGTTGGGTCCTCCGTCGCCTGCAGCGCGATGCAATCGACCGGGCACGCCACCGCGCACAGATAACACGCGACGCACCGCTCGCCTCCGTCGGGATCGCGGGACAGGATGATGCGCCCGCGATAGCGCGGCGCGAGGTACGGCTTCTCTTCCGGGTACTGAATCGTGACCCGCGGGCGGAAGCTGTGCAGGAAAATTTGCCAGATCGTTCGGAGAATGCTCAGCATAGTTTGGTTGTGACGACTAAAGAGTGACGAGCAAACGGCGGATCAACTCGACTTGCCTTCTGCCTTCTGCCTTTCCCTCAGATCATTTCGCGTGTTGGGTTCATTGGCTACTTCACGATCAGCACAATCGCCCCGGTCACGAGCACGTTTGCGAGGGCGAGCGGAAGCATGATCTTCCAACCCCACGACAGCAACTGATCATAGCGCGGTCTCGGCAGCGATGCGCGCAACAAGATAAAAACTCCGATGAAGAAGAACATCTTAATCAAGAACCACACAATCGGCGGCAGCACGGGTCCGAGCCAGCCGCCGAAAAACAGAACCGCGATCAGGGCCGAGATCAAGGTGACGCCAACGTATTCGCCGACAAAAAACATCCCGAACTTCATGCCAGAATACTCGGAGTGAAACCCGGCAACGAGCTCGCTTTCCGCCTCGGGAATATCAAACGGAAGACGCCGGGTCTCGGCGACGCCCGCGATGAAAAACAGCACAAACCCGACAAACTGGGGAATGATGAACCAGATGTGCCGCTGGGCTTCGACGATCGCCCGCAGGCTGAAAGAGCCGGTCATGAGCACCACGCCCATCAATGCGAGGCCCATGAACACTTCGTAGCTCAGCATCTGCGAAGCCGCGCGCAACCCGCCGAGCAGCGCGTATTTGTTGTCTGACGCCCAGCCCCCGAGGACAACGCTGTAAACGCCCAGCGACGACATCGCCAGGACGAAGAGCAATCCGATGTTGAGGTCGCTGATCTGGATGCGCGCGGTGTACGGAAGAACCGTGAACGACATCAGCGCCGTGAGCATCACAATTCCGGGCGCCAGAATGAAGATCCACTTGTCGGCGAAGGGAGGCACCCAGTCCTCCTTGAAGAACAGCTTGATCGTGTCGGCGGCGACCTGCATGATCCCGAACGGTCCGACACGGTTCGGCCCATAGCGGTCCTGCCAGAGCGCCAGCAGCCGGCGCTCCACCCAAATCAACCCGGCGGCGATGTTCAGCACCACGAACAGCACCAGGACGACGGTAACGATTTTGAGGATAATGGCTAACATCAACAATCCGCCGATTGCGCAGATTTCACAGATTTGGAAAGAATGAGTCGTCTGTGCTCGAGCGATCTAGCTCCAAAGTTCACGAGCAGACCGAGTTCATACCCTGTGGCTTTGAGATAGTTGATTACCTGCGCTTCCTCGATGCCGCTCAGACATTGCAATGCTTTCAATTCGACAATGACCGACCCGAAACAGATGAAATCCGCGCGATACGCTGTCCGGAGCCGCTCTCCCCTGTAGAAAACTGGAAGTTCAACTTCGCGCTCGAACGGAACTCCTCTCAGTGACAATTCAAGTGCCAGCGCCTCATGGTAAACAGAGGGTATCCTCCAGTCGCCTGCTGTTATCGCTCTCCTCCTGCAACCCGATCTCCGATTCGGCGCCCCGTCGCAGACCGGGCGCTTACGCTGCCGCTCGCTGTTTCAATCTGTGTCATCTGCGTAATCTGCGGATCACGGTTTTGAAATCTTGCCCCAAGCCGGCAACTTCACCGGTTCGGTGCCCGGCAGCCCCACCGGCAATCCTGCCAATCCCGCGGGCAAATCCGATCGCAGTTTCGCCGGCAGCCGGACGCTTCGCCCGTCGATGTTCACCACGAGGTCGCCACCCTCCTTAACGCCCAGCCGGGCGCTGTCATCGCCGTTGATGGCGACATACGGCTTGGGAACGAGCGCCGCGACAGCGGTCGCATGGGCGCTCAATTCCTCGGAACCGAAAATGTGATAGAGCGGCACGAGCAAGCGTTCGTCGGATTTCGCGGCGAAGGGCTCGGGGGTCAGCGAGCCCGCGGAAGCTCCGGCTCCCTCGCCCGGCTCGATCAGCCGCACGCCCGGATCGCCGCCCCGCAATGGACCCGCAATCTCCGCCTGAAATTTATTCACCGATTGAATCGAGTTCCAGCCCGGCGACCAGAAGAAAGGGATCAGCGGCGCCGGCGGCTGATCCGGGAAGCCTTCCATCGTGAAGGAGAGCGGCGTCTCGGGATCCTGCGGCGGCTTCGGCTCGCTCACATCAGCGCCCGCGTGGATTGCGGTGCGGCCGCTCGAGCGGTGCGGCTCGCGGGGAATCTTCGAGTCGGCCAAGCGGAACGATGCCGAAGGCGCGGCTTTGGCTGCGCCCGCCAGCGCGGGCAGCGCCTGCGCCATTGCAGCGAGGACATGATCAAGGTGCTGCCAGGCCGCTGCTTCCCGCTGTCCTGCGGCCGCCATCGCGTCGCGCAGCCATTGCCAGCTCGCGCAAATGTCGCCCTCGGGAACGAACACCTGAAAGAACCGTTGCGCGCGGCCTTCGTTGTTCACCAGCGTGCCGTCGGACTCGGCGAACGTGGCTGCGGGAAGGACCACCTCGGCACGCGCGGTGGTCGGGTTGGCGAGCGAATCGAGCGCCACCACGTGCCGGGCCCCGTTCAGCAGGCGGTCCACAAAATCTTGCGGCGCGCGACGGTAAAGATCGTTCTCAAGGATCAACACCGTGTCCGCTTCACCGTTTTCGATGGCTTCGAGAGCCTCGCCGAGGCGCCTCGCTTCGAACAAGCCGAAGCCGACGCTGTTGGCCTCGGGCGCCGTGAAGCTCAATCCGGCCGGTTTGCCCGCTCGGCATAACGCCCGTGCGACCGCAGCGGCAGCCTGAATGATCGGCTCGGAATTGAGGCTTGGTCCGGCAATGACGAGCGGCCGCCGCTTGGCGTCCGCCAAAGCGCGTGCGATGCGTCCGGCGAGAGCGCGTACTTGATCCTCCAAGCCGGATACTTCGGGCAGAGCGCCATCGAGCGCGTGCGCCACCGCGTACCCGAGCCGGGCGATCTCGGCGGGCGCAGCGCGATAAGTTTCCGTGGCCAGATCGTCGAGATGCGTCGCGGCCGGAGTCGCGATGAAAAATGGCCCGTGCTGGTCTTGCACGGCTTCGCGCACCGAGTGATCCAGCCATAGCGGGATCTTCAGTTGCTCCATCTGCTCGAGAGGTTTCTGCCGCGCCGATTGGCGCAGCGCGAGAGCCATCATCGGCGCAACCTGGGTGACGTCCTCACCGAGGATGAGTACGGCGTCGGAGCGCTCGACATCGCGGAGCGACGGCGTTCGCGCCGGGCCTTGGCGCAGCAACTGGAGCATCGCCGCAGTGAACTTATGCTCGTCATCCGCGACCCCGGCAAAAAAGCGCTCCGGTCCGACTATCGAGCGCAGAACAAAATTGCTTTCGAGCGACGCGCGCGGCGAGCCGATTCCAATCGCTTTACCACCCGCTAGAAAAGACTTCACCTGTTCGAGCGCCGCCGATTTCACTGCCGGCTGCAGCTTGCCATCCTTGCGCGCGAGCGGCTGCCGCACGCGCGCCGGATGGTTCACAAATTCGTAGCCGAATCTTCCGCGATCGCAGAGGAAATACCCGTTCACCTCGCCGTTGTAGCGGTTCACGATGCGGCGCAGCATGCCGTAGCGCTCACCCGGAGAAGTATTGCAGCCCACGCCGCAGTGCACGCAGACCGAGGGCGCGAAGCGCAGGTCCCACTTGCGCGTGTAATGGCGCTTCAGCGTTTTATCGGTGAAAACGCCGGTCGGGCAGATCTCCACCAGGTTGCCGGCAAATTCGCTCTCGAGGACGCCGTCTTCTTTACGGCCGAAGTAAACGACATTGCGCATGAGGTACTGATTGAAGTCGCGGCCCCCGGCGTATTCGCGGTAATAGCGCACGCAGCGGTAGCACTGGATGCAGCGGTTCATCTCGTGGTTTACAAACGGTCCGAGATCCTGGTTGTAAAACGTGCGCTTCTTGAAGCGGTAGCGGCGGTAATCGTGGCCCGTCATCACGGTCATGTCCTGCAGGTGGCACTCGCCGCCCTCGTCGCAAACGGGGCAGTCGTGCGGGTGATTCAGCATCAGCCCTTCGATGATATCCGCGCGAAAGGCTGCCACCTCCGGATCGGCGATCGAAACGCGGATTCCTTCAGCCACCGGGGTCATGCAGGACATCACGATCCGGCCCTGCGGGTCCTTTTCGTCCTTGTATTGCTTGATCGCGCACTGGCGGCACGCGCCCACCGAGCCCATCGCCGGGTGCCAGCAGAAGTACGGCAGGTCGTAGCCGAGAGTCAGGCAGGCCTGGAGGACGCTCTGGTCCGGGTGCGCCTCGACCGCTCGATTATCGACGTAAAACTTCGCCATTCGACTCCTTGACTCATCCGCAGATTACGCAACTCGAATCCGCCGATTGCGCACATTGCACAGATGTGCGGTTAATCTGTGAAATCTGCGGATCACGCTTTCCAGGGGCAGCGCTTCTCGGCGACGTGCCGGTCGAAGTCCGCGCGAAAATACTTCAGCGCGCTTTGCAGAGGCTCGACGGCGCCCGGCGCGAGCGCGCAAAACGTATTGCCGGGAGCGCAGAGCCGGCTGATGAACGCCAAATGATCGAGGTCCTCCGCCTGGCCTTCTCCGTCTTCGAGAGCATACAGCGCCTTCTCGGCCCACGAGAGCCCGCTCCAGCACGGAGTACACCAGCCGCAAGACTCCTGCGAGAAAAAGTGCTCGAGGTTCGCCACCATGCCGACGGGGCAGGTCTGATCGTCCAGAATGATCATGGTGCCCGTGCCCATGCGGCTTCCTGCCTTGGCTACCTCGGTGAAGTCCATCCGAACGTCAAGGTGCTCTTCCACCAGAAAATCGGTGGACGCGCCGCCCGGCAGAAGGCCGCGGAACTTGACTCCGTCCTGCATTCCGCCCGCGTGAACTTCCAGAAGCTCGCGAACGGTGGTGCCCATCGGCAGTTCCCACAGGCCCGGGCGCTTCACCTTGCCGCTCGCGCCGTAGAGCTTCGTGCCGCCGTCCTGAGTGTAGCTCAGCCCTTTGAACCAGTCGGGGCCGTTCTTGACGATATGCGGCACGTTGCAAAGCGTCTCAACGTTCTGCACGATGGTCGGTTTGCCGAACAGTCCTGAAACCTGCGGAAACGGGGGCTTGGTGCGCGGGTTGGCGCGCTTCCCTTCGAGGGCGTTCAGCAATCCCGTCTCTTCCCCGCACATGTAACGGCCGCCGCTCATGTGGATAATCATCTCCAGGCTATAGCTCGAGCCGAGAATGTTCTTGCCCAGGAAATTCTTTTCGTACGCTTCGGCAATGGCGTGCCGGAGGCGCTGCTCGGACAGCACGTACTCGCCGCGAATGAAAATGTAGGCAATGTCGGCCTGAATCGCGTATCCGGCAACTGTCATGCCCTCGACGAGTTGCAGCGGGTCGGCTTCCATCAGGAGGCGGTCCTTGAACGTCCCAGGCTCCATCTCGTCGGCGTTGCACACGATGTATTTCGGATGGGGCGCGTCCGCCCCCATCGGCACAAAGCTCCATTTCATTCCGGTCGGGAAACCGGCGCCGCCGCGGCCGCGGAGATTCGACTTCTTGACCTCGTCGACGACCTCAGCCGGCGCCATCTTCAGCGCTTTGCGCAGCCCCTCGTAGCCGCCGCTCGCCTCGTACGAGCGGAGGTCGACGTAACCGAGATCGGGCCGAATGTTTTTGGTGAGAACCTTTTCCATGAACTTATTGAGTCATTCTTTCATTGAACCATTGAGTCATTGTCGTAATCTTGGCGTCGCCGCGTGCAACGCATCGGACGGCGATTCAATGGCCCAATCTCATTTATATTTCTCTAAAACCTTGTCCAGGTTCTGCGCGTCAACGTCGTGATGAAGGTCCTGGTCCACCAGGAGCGTGGGCGCGTGGTCGCAGGCGCCGAGACATACGATTGGAATCAGCGTGAATCGTCCGTCGGCGGTGGTCTCGCCCATCTTGATTCCCAGCCGGCTCATCAGCGCCTGCCGCAGCCGCTCGTAGCCCATGATCCAGCAGCTCACGCTGTCGCATACGGAGATGACGTGGCGGCCGACCGGCTTGCGGTAAATGAGATTGTAAAACGTCGCCACGCCGTCGAGCTCGTCGACCGACATTTCCAGCAGCTCGGCGATCTCCCGGAGACTCTCATCCGATATCCAACCCCGCCCGCGCTGCACGATCTTCATTGCGTCGATGCATACAGCTTGCTTGGTGGGATAGTGCGCGAACTCGGCTTCAATTTCGTGACGCTCTTCAGCACTCAACACGATACGGTACTCCGCTTGATGATCATGGGGCAGGCCCCAGGTTTCAGCTGTCAGGTTTCAGCCCCAGCGGCGAGTACACGACACGCAGCACCCCCAAAAAATCCGCTAGCTGACACCTGATACCTGTCGCCTGTCACCTGGCTTCATCGATCAATATCCGCCAGAACGAAATCCAGGCTTCCGAGAATCGCGATCAGATCCGAAACCGTCAATCCGCGGCAAAGATTCGGCAGCGTCTGAATATGATTGAACGAGGGGCTGCGGATACGGGTGCGATACGAAACCGTGCTGCCGTCGCTCACCAGATAATATCCGTTGTTGCCCTTCGTCGCCTCGATAGCGCCCAGAACTTCTCCGGGCGGCATCACCGGCCCCCAGCTCACGCCAAGAAAATGCGTGATGAGCGTCTCGATATCGTGCATCGTGTGAGGCTCTTTGATCGGCGGGGCGCTGAGGGGCTGAAGCGACTTATAGGGTCCTTCCGGCATGTTGTCGACACACTGCTGAATGATGCGCAGGCTTTGGCGCATCTCTTCCACCCGGACCACGGCGCGGTCGTAGCAGTCGCCATGCACGGCCGTCGGAATGTCAAACCGGTAGTTCTCGTATCCCGAGTACGGCTGCTTCTTGCGGAAATCCCACTCAAAGCCGCAGGCTCGCAGGTTCGGTCCCGTTACTCCCCAGTCGATCGCCTCGCTCAGCGAATAGACGCCCACGCCCACCGTGCGCGCCTTGAAGATGCGGTTGCCCATAATTTCGCTGTCATACTCGACGAGGCGCGGCGGCAGGTACTTCAGGAAATCGCGGATCATGCCATCCCAGCCCTTCGGCAGGTCCTGCGCCACTCCGCCGATGCGGTACCAGTTCGGGTGCATGCGCGCGCCGCAGATGGCTTCAATGATTCCGAAAGCGCGCTCGCGATCGTTAAAGGTGAAGAAGACCGGCGAAAGCTGGCCGAGATCCTGCGCGAACGTTCCAAACCAGACGAGATGGCTGATAATGCGGAAAAGTTCGGCCAGCATTACGCGGATCACTTGCGCGCGCTGCGGAACATCGATCCGGCCCAGCTTCTCCACCGCCACCAGGTAGGCGAGGTTGTTCATCACACCGCCCAGGTAGTCGATGCGGTCCGTGTAGGGAATAAATGTGTGCCAGCTTTGCCGCTCGCCCATTTTCTCGGCGCCGCGGTGGTGAAAACCGATCTCCGGCACGCAGTCGAGAATTTCTTCGCCGTCGAGTTGCAGGACGATGCGCAGCACGCCGTGCGTTCCGGGATGCTGAGGTCCGATGTTCAGAAAAAGGAAATCGCTGTCCTCCCTTTGCCGCTTCATTCCCCATTCTTCCGGGCGGAATCGCAGCGCTTCCTGCTCGGCTTCTTCCTTTTCCTCGGGCAAGCGGTACGGACCCATTTCGGTGGCGCGCGCCGGATGGTCTTTCCGCAGCGGATGTCCCTGCCAGGTTTTCGGCATCAGGATGCGCGCGAGGTGAGGATGCCCGTCGAAAACGATGCCGAACATATCCCAAACTTCGCGCTCATACCAGTTAGCGCACGGCCAAATTCCTGTGAGCGTGGGGACCCGCAGCCCATCGGATCGCAAAGCGACTTTGATTCGCAGATATGCGTTCCGCTCGTAGGAGAGCAGATGATAAACTACCGTGAAATCGCTGGCCGGCTCACCGTCGCGATGAACGCGAGCGCGCTCATCAATCGCGGTAATGTCGTAAAGAACTTTGTAAGGCTCCGGCGCCTCGTGCTTCAGGTAGCGAAATACATCCTCGATTTTCGCGGGCGCGATCCAGAAAGTTGGAATGTCGTCGCGGCAGGTTTGGGGCAGGACCGATTCGGGGCCGAACTTCGCCTGAACGTCGTCTAAGATTGTCGAAGCGGCAATCATCAGCTCTCAGTAATCAGCTTTCAGCACTCAACATCAGCCTTCACGGTCAGCCGCCAGCTTTCAGCACTTCGCCGCCAGCAGCCTGATGGCTGAAAGGTGATCGCTGACAGCTATACAGAATCCGGCGTTCGCAGAAATGTTGTTTTCCGGCGCTCTTCTCGCTTCAGGTCGCGGTCGGCCGGAAGCGCGATGCGCGCGACTTCCTGCGGCCCCACCACCCAGCTCAGCGGTCGCTTCTCATTCCCCGCCGCTTGCTGCAGCAGGGTCAAGCCATGCTCAAAAGCGTCGGGGCGAGGCGGGCATCCGGGGACGTAAACGTCGACCGGCAAGAATTTGTCTACTCCTTGAACCACGCTGTAAATGTCGTACATACCGCCGGAATTCGCGCACGATCCCATGGAGATCACCCAGCGTGGAGCCATCATCTGCTCATAGAGCCGCTGGACTACAGGCGCCATTTTAATGAAACACGTGCCGGCGATCACCATCAAGTCCGCTTCGCGCGGCGTTCCGCGAATCACTTCCGCTCCAAAACGCGCCACATCGTATTTGCTGGTGAGGCTCGTAGCCATCTCGACGAAGCAGCAGGAAAGGCCGAAGCCGAAGGGCCAGATCGAATTCTTGCGACCCCATGCCACCAGGTCCTGAAGACGCGAAAACGCCACGCTCCGTCGCACTTGCTCTTCGAATGCCGAGCGATACCCAGCACCTGTCGAACCCGGTTTGGTAATCGTCACTTCCATATCAAGTCGGTGCCGCGTCTACCGGCTGTAGGGCCGTTTCCGGGCGCCGAACTCCAGCGCCCCGAGCCGCCACAAATAGATCAACGATGCCACCAGAATTCCAATGAAAACGAGGATTTCCCAGTAGCCCGCCCACCCCACTTCCTTCGCAGCCACCGCCCAGGCGAAAACAAAAACCGCCTCCAGATCGAACACCACAAAAAACATCGCCAGCAGGTAAAAACGCGCGGGGAAGCGAACGTGCGCGGAGCCCTCCGAAACGATGCCACCCTCGTAGGGCGCGCCGGTCGCCTCCTGATGATGCCGCTCGCCCAGCAGGTACGAGAGACCAAGCATCACTGCAATCAGAATGACAACCAGGACGAAATAAAGCAGAATCGGCCAGACGGCTGCCAAGTTCGTTTTTCCTCCCGCTTACCCGCTGCTCAGGATCGGAGCGAATTCGGCGGGCCGGCGAACCCGCTGAGATGAGATTGCCGATTTCAGACTCGCTGTTGCCGTGACTGGATTCTCGATTCCGTACGACCGGTAAAAAGGGGCTTGATACCACGGCGGCTTCGGCGTCAGCGACCGCTTGCCTGGGCTGGCCCCCCGTACTTCGGAGCATAGTGGTGATGCAGAAAGAACCTAAATGCTATTGTTACCACAAACGCCGCGGGCTGCGCAAACTTTTTGGCCATGCGCCTCGCGGGAGCCCAGGACAAGTTCGAACAAGCCGGCTCGCGCCAAGCCGCCTAGTATATTCGTCTTTGCGCGGACTGTCCACGGAAACTGCGGGCAATGACTAGTATCCTGAGTCAGAAGTTCGCTTATGAATTGAGCTCCGAAGAAGCGATCTAGCTAAGCCCAGGGCGACAGCCCTGGGTATGGGAGACCGCGCCCCCTCCCCCAACCCCTCTCCCGCGCGTGCGGGAGAGGGGCGCCGAAGGCGGGGTGAGGGCCTTTTGACCCAGGGCTGGCGCCCTGGGCTGTGCTATTGCGCCCCTTCGGGGCTGTGGCCGCGCCCGGAAGCCAAGATCGACTTATTAAACGAACTTTTGATTCGGGACACTAGGTCGCAATGGGATTATACCTGGAGGCCGACGCGATTTCCTGGCTTAGAGGCCGCGTGACTGCGGTGTGGCGACGAGCTCGCCAATCCGCGGTCGTTATCGGGCGATCGAGGACCGGCCCCTAAATGCGAGGGGATCGCCGTCCCGCTCCCACGATCAGCAGGATGATGATGATAATCAGCAGAATGCCCAGTCCGCCCGTCGGGTAGTAACCCCATGCGTGACTGTACGGCCATACCGGCCAAGCTCCGAAGAACAAGATGATCAGAATGATGAGCAGGATCAGAAGCATGCAATCTCCTCGGCCTCAATGGATGTGAGCATTCCCGGCCCCGGCGCGTAGCAGAGTGCGCCCTCCCCGAACGGACTCCACACCCGCGGGCTCCCGCTGCGCCGCCTCGCACTCCCGCCTCAGCGGTCGCAGTAAAAATTCTAAGTCTGGATCTTTCGATTTCTATAATCGGGGGGCTATCGAATCGTCGCAATCAGGTAAAAACAGTATATGCACAGATTTTTCGCGGGCGCTCGCGAACGGAACTACGGCGAACGCCGAGATGGCGAGTTCCCCAGCCGGTCCGGGCTGCAGCCGACGCCGTACTGCCCAATTGCGAGCTCGGCGCTTAGCGCCTGAACTGATCGGGAATTCGCTTGAGGTCTTCAATGAACCGCCGTTCCGCGTCGTGCCGGGCTTCGTCACTATCGGCGCGGAGAATGGAGGAGGGGTGCGCCGTCGCGAGCGCGCATGGCGCGTACGATGACGGCACCATCGCGCCGCGCTGCTCCGAAACCCTGAAATCCTTGCCGAAGATCACCTTCGCCGCGGTAGCTCCCAGGCAAACGATCACCTGCGGTCGCACGGCGGCGATTTCGGCTTCCAGCCACGGCCGGCAGGCCGCGATCTCGCGGGCATTTGGAGTTTTATGAATTCGCCGCTTCCCTCGAGGCTCCCACTTGAAATGCTTCACGGCGTTGGTCACGTACGCTTCCTTGCGGTCAACCCCTGCTTCGGCGAGGAGCCGGTCGAAGAGCCGGCCAGCAGGCCCCACGAATGGCCTGCCCTCTTTATCTTCGGCATCTCCGGCCATCTCGCCAATAAACATGATCCCGGCTTTTGCGGGTCCTTCACCGAACACCGTCTGCGTCGCACCCTTGTAAAGATCACACGCCTCGCAATCGGCAGCGGCTCCGCGAAGCTTCGCGAGGTTCGCTCGCTCCGGAATCAAACCTGTCGCTGATGCAGGAAGGTCTCGCTTCGCCATACCGGTTAGACTGCTCGCTTGCCCGCGCGCGCGTCATGCTGGCCTGCTCAGCTTTGCGGGAGCGAGCTTCGGAGAGAGGATCTGGATTATTAAAAGAGCCAGCAGGTACACCGAGCAGGCCAGGATGAAGAGCGGCACGTAGCTGTGAGTCCATCCCACGATATACCCGGTAGCCACTTGCAGCAGCACGCCGCCAATGGCCCCAACCATTCCGCCGATTCCAACGACGCTGGCGACGGCCGCCTTCGGAAACGTATCCGAGGTGAGCGTAAAGAGATTCGCCGACCAGCCTTGATGCGCCGCCGCCGCGAGTCCCACCAACCCCACGACCACCCAGAGATTGTGGGCGTAGGGCGCGTACACCACCGGGACCACCGCCAGCGCGCACACCAGCAGCGCCGTCTTGCGCGCGAAGTTCACGCCATGTCCTCGCTTGAGCAGCGCCGATGAAATCCAGCCCCCGCCAACGCTGCCCACGCACGAGATCACGTAAACGGCCACCACCGGCGCCTGGCTCTGCGTCAGATTGAGGTGGAAAGTGCCCTGCAGGTAGCGCGGCAGCCAGAAAAGATAGAACCACCAGATGGGGTCGGTGAGAAACTTTCCGATCGAAAAAGCCCAAGTTTCCCTCTGCGGGAACAGCCGCTTCCAAGGCACGGCCGGAATCTTCTCTTCACGGTCGCTTTGGATGAGGGCGAGCTCGCGCGCGGATATTCGCGGATGCTCCTCCGGTTTTTGATAGAGCCACAGCCACAAGGCCAGCCAGACAAACCCGCAGCAGCCGGTCACGACGAAGGCGCCGCGCCACCCGACCGTGAACGTGAGGAAGGGGACAACGAGCGGAACAACAATGTTGCCGACGTTCGCGCCGGAGTTGAACATTCCCGTCGCCAGCGCGCGCTCGCGCTTGGGAAACCACTCCGCCACCGTTTTGATACAGGCCGGAAAATTCGCGGCTTCGCCGAGCCCGAGGATGAACAGCGCGATGCCAAAAGTGAGCGCCGAGTACGCCGCCCCGGGCAGCATCGCCGCAATGCTCCAGACGGCGATGGCGAAGGCAAATCCCTTCCGCGTGCCGATCCTGTCCGTCAGCCGCCCCGCCGAGATCAGGCCGATGGCATACGCTGCCTGGAAGGCGCCCGTCATGTAACCGTACTGGATGCTGTTCCAGCCGATGACGCCTTCCAGATATTTTTCGAGGTAGCCGATCACACCCCGGTCGATGTAGGCGATGACGGTGGCGAAAAAGAGCAGACCGCAGATAACCCAGCGGAAATTCGAGCTCTGCAACTTTCCTGCGTCAGCCTCTTGGCGTGCGCTCGATGGGGATTCCATAGACGGGTGTTGCGCTGCGAGATTTCGAAGGGCGGCTCGGCCGGCGACGACAGATCGCAGATCAGCGGCCGGAGGTTACACCGCGGAGGGGATGTTGTGCTCGGCCGCTGACGAGATTCCGGGCCGGGACGGCGCGGCCGCACACGATTCGCGCTTGATGAGTTGCGTGGGCAGGGTGACGCTCGCAACGCCAAGGTCCGGCCGCGCAATTCGTTTGAGCAGCAACTCCGCCATCTGCTTTCCCAATTGGTCGGTGAAAACGCGAACTGTGGTGAGCGGCGGGTGCAACGCCGAAGCTTCCGGGGTGTCGTTGAACCCCACAATGCTGAGGTCACGCGGCACGTTCAGGCTTCTCTCCCGGACAACTTTATAAGCGCCGCGCGCGACGGCGTCATCGCCGGCGAGAATCGCCGTGACGGGCTCGTCTGATTGCAAAACGAGCTTTGTGGCGAGGTATCCCATCTCCTCTTCGTCGGTGGAATTTACTTCGCTGATGCGCGCCGGGAGCCCGGCTTGCTCGAGCGCCTTGCGATAACCTTCGCACCTTCGCGCAAACCACGGCAGCCTCCGGTTACCCACAAAGGCAATCTGACGGTGGCCGAGCGAGATCAGGTAGTTCGTCAATTCGCAGGTGCCGCCAACGTCGTCGAAAAACACGGCGCTCGCTTCGGGCCGCTCCCAATCCCCCGTCACATTGTTGCCCAGCACCACCCAGGGAATCCCCTTGCGAGCGAGCAGATCGAGCAGGTTCTGTGAATTGGTCCCGGCCACGATCACGCCGGAGACGATCTGGCGGCGTTCCAGAACCGCGGGCAGGCGCAGCTCTTGCCACGTGGCGCGATTCGAGTACTGGAAGGGCAGAAAAAGCAGCCCGTACTCGTGCTCGGCCGCGCACGCCTCCGCGCCCATCAGCACCGCGGAGTGAAACGGATGAAGCACGCCGCGATTCGAGAGCAGGAAAGCGAGGATCCGCGACTTCTTGCGAACGTCGAGATCAAAGCCAAGCCGCACCGCCGCCTTGACGACGCGGTCCCGCATTTCGGGCGTTACCCCCGCCCGGCCGCTAATCAGCCGCGACACGGTCGACGCGCTCACACCGGCCGCGCGCGCCACATCGACGAGCTTGACCCTTCCCGATGAACGTCTCATGTTGTTCCCAGCGGCCCAACGCGCAATGTCGGCGGCCGCTTTGCAGCAGCGCCGCCCTTCAGAGCCTGCCCTGAGCGCAACGAATGGGGCGGCAGGTGCCGCGCTATAAAGCCCCGCGTTAGAGTTGCAGGTGCCGGGCCCAAAAATGCCGGGCGCTACATTCGTGGACGGAGCAGATCAAATCCAGATGCGCGTGCGGCATACTACCATACCTTCCGCCCGCGATCATGTAACTTACAGCAATTTTTTCATCACTGTCAATGACATTCATCGTCATGGTAGAACCGATCGAGTTCCGGGCGTAGGTGCTTTCCCGATAAGCGTTTGACCGGACGACGCGGCCCGCTGGCCGGCCCCTGGCCAGCGCTATTCGGCCGATTGTAGCGGTCCGGCTTGCAAAATTGCCTTGACTCACTGACGTGTTTGCAGTATAAAACATCGACCGGTGAAAGGAACTCATGGAGCGACATATTAAGGCTTTGGCGGCGGGGAAATATCAGGAGATCATTGCGCCCAAAACGATGCGTTTCCTCGATTTTGCGAGGCTTCAACTCGAGAAAGGCGAGCGGTTCTCGGGCCAGACGGACGGCCGCGAAGCCGTCCTCGATCTTTTCGGCGGAACGGTCTCAATCACCGTAGAGCGTCCCAGCGGAAAGCAGGTCTTCACCGGCGTCGGCAAGCGCGAGGACGTGTTCGGCGGTCCGCCCGCGATGGTCTACATCCCGCCCCAATCGCACTGGGAAATGGAAGCCTCTACCGCAACCGACGTGGGGATTTTTTCCGCCCCATCACAGGCGTCAAGCCCCCCGGCCGTTGCGCAGGGCAAGGACGTGGTGGCGAATCGCGTGGGACGCGACAACTGGACGCGAACGGTGTATTCGGCGCTCGCCGACAATGTCAAAGCGGAGAGGCTGCTGGCCGGCGAGACGCTGAACCCGCCCGGCAATTGGTCAAGCTACCCTCCGCACAAGCACGACCAGAATCATCCGCCGAACGAGGCGGTGCTCGAAGAGGTCTATTTCTTCCGCGTAAAGCCGTCCCAAGGCTTCGGCCTAATGTGGACTTACACTGCGGAAGACGGCCCGCAAGGCTTCTCGACGGCGTTCGCGATTGAAGACGGGGACACGGTGCTTCTGCCCAAGGGCTATCATCCGGTGGTGGCGGCCCCCGGCTACCAACTTCATTACACTTGGGTACTGGCGGGCGAAGAGCGCCGGTACGGAGCCTGGGCGGACGACCCCCGTCACGCGTGGATCAGGAACCAGTGAGCTCGTGCGCCGCTCTCAGGCGCGGCGCGGCGCCAAACAGCAGCATTGCTGCAATCGAGAGCGCAAAGGGGAGACTAACTCATGAGAAAGACCGCGTGGCTTCTTTTGTTTCCGGCACTGATGGTGGCGTTGTTCCGCGCCGCGCCGGCGCGTGGGCAGGCCGTTGCGTACGCGCAAATTCACGGCATCATCACGGATCAATCAGGAGCCGTGATCCCTAACGCGAAGATCACGGTTACGCAGACGGCAACCGGGATGACGCGCTCGACCGCCAGCAACGCCAGCGGCGCCTACGTTCTGCCGGCGCTGCCGGTGGGCCCGTATACGTTCGAAGTGGCGGCCGCTGGTTTTGAGAACTACGTTCAGTCGGGGATCATTCTCCAGGTGGGCGGGAACGTCGCGCTGAACGTGACGATGAAAGTGGGAGCTGTTTCTCAGCAGGTGGCCGTGCAGGCGAACGCGACCATGGTGCAGACCCAGAATACCTCGGTGTCGGAAGTGATCGATCAGCGCCGGATGGTCGACCTGCCGCTGAACGGGCGCCTCGCAACGGATCTGATCATACTCGCCGGCGCATCTCTCAATTCGCCGGTGAAGGGTGATTTCGCCTCGAGCAAGAACTACTCAACCTCCGCGGTCATTTCGGTGGCCGGCGGCCAAGGGAACGGCAACAACTACCTGATGGATGGCGCCGACAATAACGACTCCTTCTCGAACGTCAACCTTCCCTATCCGTTCCCCGACGCGCTACAGGAATTCAGCGTCGAAACGAACGGGCTCTCTGCCCGCTACGGCCTTCATCCCGGCTCGGTCGTGAACGTGGTGACCAAGTCGGGCACGAACCAGTTTCACGGCGACCTCTTCGAATTCGTGCGCAACGGAGCGTTCAACGCGCGCAATTGGGCGGCCTCGACGCAGGACACGTTGCGGCGCAACCAGTTTGGCGGCACCGTCGGCGGACCGATCAAGCGAGACAAGCTTTTCTTCTTCTTCGGCTACCAGGGAACCCGCACGCGTACGACGCCTCCGAACACGATTAGCCACGTTCCAACCCCGCAGGTGCTGGCAGGAGATTTCAGCACCATCGAATCCGCAACTTGTCAATCCAAGGGCGCGCGCGCGATCAAAGACCCGTTCACCGGAAAAACCTTCGCCAACGGCCAGGTGCCCACCACTCTCTTCAATCAGCAGGCGCTGAACCTGCTGAAATACATTCCGGTCTCGAGCGATCCTTGCGGCGAGATTGAGTACGGGATTCCAAATCCCAGTGATGAAAACCAATACCTGGGGCGCGCCGATTGGACCATCAGCCCGAAGCAAACGTTTTTTGGCCGCTACTTCATTTCGGAATACGATTCCCCGCCGTTCTTTAACGGCACGAACCTGCTCACCACCACGCTCGCCGGCATTAACCAGCGCAGCCAAAATTTCGTGCTCGGGCACACGTATTCCATCAACTCGACCACGGTGAATACGGCTCACGCGTCGTGGTCCCGTCTGCGAGACAACCGCGGTCCGGCGCCGAACCTTTTTAACGAGGCTAGCCTCGGGATCAAAATTTTTCAGACCGCGCCGATCTTCAGCCAATTTTCGATCAGCAACTACTTCAACGTCGGGACGGGCACCGGCGCGCCGGGCCACTTCAATCGGAATTCGATTCAGCTCGCCGATGACGTCGATTCGATCCACGGAAAACATCAGATCACGTTCGGCGCGGATTGGATTCACAATCAGTTGAACGAGTGGAACGTCTTTCAGGGGAATGGCCCGTTCAGCTTTGACGGCTCGTTGAGCGGCGACGCGCTGCTCGACCTGATGCTCGGGCTGCCGAAAGCGGGCGGGTTCATTCAAGGCGATCCCGAAGCGCAGAATTGGCGCCAGAATTACATTGGCCTCTACGGCCAGGATGATATCCACGTGAACTCGCGCCTCAACGTTCACGCCGGGTTGCGCTGGGAGCCATACCTGCCGCCACCCGACAAGTTTGGGCGAGGCAGCCACTTCGACATGGCTGATTTTCTCGCCGGCGTACATAGCAGCGTCTATACCACCTCCCCGGCCGGCTTGCTGTTCTACGGCGATCCCGGCATTCCGCGCGCCTACACCCACCACGAACTCGCACAATTTGATCCGCGCGTCGGCGTCGCGTGGGACATCAGCGGAAACGGCAAGCAGACGGTGCGCGCGTCGTACGGAATTTTCTACGACACGCCCGAAAATTTCTACGGCGACCGCTTTTCCGACGCTCCCCCTTGGGGTAGCTCGATTACTCCCACCATAGGTCCCACGGCGGGAAACCTGACCGATCCCTACGCGGCTTACCCGGGCGGCAATCCGTTTCCGCTGCCCTTTCCTCCTCCAAAAAATGCGGTCTTCACGCTCGAGGGCACGTACGTCAACTTCTCGCTCAACCAGAAGCCGACTTACATGCAGCAGTGGGACCTGAGCTTTCAGCGGCAATTCAGCCATAACTGGCTGGTTTCCGCCACATATATCGGCAACCACACGGTTCACGTTTGGGGCGGAAACGAAATTGATCCGGCGGTCGCCCTGACGCCCGCGCAGTGCGCTGCGGTTGGGATTTCCTCGAAGAGTTGCCAAAGCACCTCCAGCACCAACCAGCGGCGCGTGCTTTATCTCGCGAACCCGTCGCAGGGAGTGTATTACTCGACCATGGCGCAGAACTATGACGGCGCGTACGCAAACTACAACGGGCTCCTGCTAACCGCGCGACACCGCTTCAACAACAATTTCACGCTGCTCACCAATTACACGTATTCGCATTGTCTCAGTCTCACGGACTTTACCGGCGAGCTCACGGGGCCATCGTTCCAGGACCCCGCCGATCCCGGCGCGGATTACGGGAATTGCGGTTTCGACCTGCGCCACAACCTCAACCTCTCACTCGTAGCCACGACGCCGCAATTCCACGGTGGGTGGGCCGGCCGGCTGCTAGGAGGGTGGCAGATTTCGCCGCTCCTCAGCTACCACTCAGGATTCTGGTTCAGCCCTTCGAGCAGCAAGGACAACTCTCTCACGGGCGTGAATCACGACCGCCCGGACGTCGTGTCGGGAGTCGCTTTCTACACCTCGGGCCCTTGCATCAAAGTTGTTCCGTGCGTGAACTATTTCAACCCGGCGGCGTACGTCGCGAATCCAACAGGCACATTTGGCAACGCCGGGAGTGACTCGATCCGCGGACCGGGCTACTTCAATATCAATGCGGCCCTCAGCCGCTACTTTCAGATTCGCGAAGGACAGCGCCTGGAGGCGCGGTTCGAGATGTTTAATGTTGGCAACAACGTGAACTTCGATAACCCAAGCGGCTCGATTACCTCGAGCCACTTCGGACAGATTACCGGAGCCAGCGATCCGCGCATCCTGCAACTGGCGCTGAAGTACTACTTCTAATTGGGGATTCGGGGCCCGGCGTTCGGGGCTCCAAAGTACGGGCCCGAAAAGCGCGGGTTCGCGCTACGCGCTTGGGCTTTGTATCAGGGCACGGCTTGAGCCGTGCCGAAGAACCGCCCAGCGAAATCTTTCATCCCGCCCGGCGCGCTGGGCGCGCCGGGCGGGATGAAAACCAGAATCGAGTGGCGTCGCGCGGCACGGCTGAAGTCGTGCCCTGATACAAAGCGCGCCGCGTAGTGCTCTGCTTGCGGCTCTGCCGCGCTGAGTCTCTGTGGCGATTACCGTGTTGAGGTTTTATGACCGAACGCGTTGAAAACATCAGTCTGGGAAAGCGACAAGTGCTTCGATCCATCTTCGGTATCGGCGCTGGATTAACCTCCGCCGAATTGCTGGCTCAGACGGCACCCCCGCAGCGCCCGCGCCGCCGCTATCCCTTCGTAACGCCCACCGCCGCGCCGCCGCCGTTATCCACCGCGGGTGCGTTTCACGGGGCCTCGGTTTCTGGCCTGTTCGACGTTCGGGCGTTCGGCGCCACGGGCGATGGTACGACTCTGGATACGCCTTCGGTCAATAAGGCGATCGACACAGCCGCGGCCGCGGGCGGCGGGACCGTCCTCTTTCCGCCCGGAACGTACGCGTGCTATTCCATCCGGCTGAAGAGCGAAGTCGCGCTGTACCTCGACCAGGGCGCGACGATCCTCGCGGCCGAGCCGCCGCCACGGGGATCGAGCGGCGGATACGATGCGCCCGAGTCCGCCGATCCGAAGATCGATCATTACCAGGATTTCGGCCACAGCCATTGGCACAACAGCCTGATCTGGGGCGAGGGGATCGAGAACGTTTCCGTCCTCGGTCCTGGGCTGATTTGGGGTAAGGGATTGCGGCGGCACGTCGGGAACTTCGGCTATCCGGGTCTTGGCGACAAGGCGATTGCACTCAAGAATTGCCGCAACGTCACGCTGCGCGACTTCTCCATTCTGCAGGGCGGGCATTTCGGCCTACTGCTGACGGGGGTCGACAACCTCACCATCGACAACCTATTGATTGACACGAATCGCGACGGGATGGACATCGATTGTTGTCATAACGCGCGCGTCTCGAACTGCACGGTGAATTCGCCCTGGGACGACGGCATCTGCCCGAAAAGCTCGTTTGCGCTCGGCTATGCTCGCCCTACCAAAAACCTCACCATTACGAACTGCTTTGTCACCGGTGGCTATCAGCTCGGAACCGTGCTCGATGGAACGCTGAAACCGTTCGAGCCCGGCATGCGCGCTTCCCGTACCGGACGGATCAAGTGCGGAACGGAATCGAACGGCGGCTTTCAGAACATCACGGTGTCGAACTGCGTCTTCGATCGCTGTCAGGGACTGGCGCTCGAGACGGTGGACGGGGCGCTCCTCGAAGATATTTCCGTCAGTAATATCACAATGCGAGATATCGTCAACCTGCCGATTTTTCTGCGACTCGGGCGCAGGATGCGCGGCCCCGCTGGCGTTCCGGTGGGAAAGCTGCGGCGCGTGATCATCAGCAACATCGTGGCGTCGAACACGTCCGGGCGCTACGCGTCCATTCTCAGCGGCGTTCCCGGATACGCGATTGAGGACGTCAAGCTGAGCGACATTTTCATTCTCAGCCAGGGCGGCGGAACGAAAGAACAGGCGGCGATTGAGCCAGCTGAGAAAGAGACCGGCTATCCCGAGCCGACCATGTTTGGACCAATGCCCTGTTACGGATTTTACGTGCGGCACGTCAAGAATCTCGAGATGAGCAACGTGGAAGTGCAGTACGCGAGCGATGATTTTCGCCCCGCGTTTGTGCTCGACGATGTAGCTGGCGCGGACTTCGTCCACGTCAAGGCGCAGCACGCGCCATCGGTTCCGGTATTCTCCCTCCGAGGCGTCACAGCCTTTAACACCTACATCAGCCATCCCATTCCCGATACGCACCTCGATAGCGCCCAACGCAAGGATATTTGACGCCTCGCCAGCGCCCTTTCCCAATTTCAACTCTCCGAGCGTAGGGGCGCTGCTCGCCGGGCACCCGATCCGGCAGCAGCGGGGGCGCGAGTCCAGCACGCCGACGCTTTATTTTCATAAACATCTGGGTTCTCGCGCACCGCCGCTAGCCCCATATATCACTGAGTGCATGGTAGATACGGGCATACAGTCCAAAAGCTTGGGTTCGTTTTTGGGTTCGTTTTTGATTAGCAGATTCTAATGCGCTGTCTTATCTTTGACTTCTGGGTTCCGAGGCGGGGAAAGAGCAATGCTATTTTCATCGAGGGCGCTAGCCTCACGCACCTTTGCGCGGGTCGCGGGACGGAGCGTTTTGGGGGCCAGAAAAGCCGCAGCCGGGATGGAGCGCGCAGGCCATTGCTAAATAGTACACAGCTCCCCGGAAGGCGTCAAGGGCAAGCCGTGGCGGGTAGTGCTCTAAATCTGTATTGCTGGCCGGTTGACATTCTAACGAGCCTTGCTGTAGCTTACGGCCAAGCGAGCTCAGGGCGGCTGTAGCGCTGTACGCGGCTTGGTATAATTTCCATCGCGTGCATGGAAGGGTCCGCGTGACTCCCGGAATGTAAGCCGGGATCAGTGATCACGTTATGAGCGTAAGCGACTTGATGCAGGCGTAAGACTATGGACGTATTCGCGCCGGAAACGCGCAGCGAAATAATGCGCCGGGTCCGTTCTAAAGATACGACGCCGGAGATCGCGGTTCGACGTTTAGTTTCAGCTATGGGCTTTCGCTACAGACTTCACTCGAAAACGCTGACAGGCCACCCAGACCTGGTTTTTAGCAGATTGCGTAAGGCGATCTTCGTGCACGGCTGCTTCTGGCACGGTCACTCATGCCGATCGGCCGACCTTCCCGCATCCAATCGTGCCTATTGGAAAGGCAAAAGAGCGAGGAACGCAAGCAGGGACAGGCGAGCGCGGCGGGGGCTGCGTGGGGCCGGGTGGAAGCTGTCTGTCTTGCGGGAGTATGAACCCGACAGGGTGCTGAAAGCCCATCTCGAATCACGTCATTCCGAGCGCAGCGAGGAATCTCGCTCTGGGCTTGTGTGGATTGCAACCTCGTACGGAGTGATGGGCCCGCGGCCGCTGCCATGAAGACTTTCTACACTTACATCATGGCCAGCGCGTCCAGGACATTGTACACAGGCGTCACGAACAATTTGGAGCGCCGGGTCCTCCAGCACCGGCGCAAGCTATTGCCAGGCTTCACGGCGCGTTACAACATTAACCGGCTTGTATATTATGAGGCGTCCGGCAATGCCCTTTCAGCTATCGCCCGCGAGAAGCAGATCAAGAACTGGAGACGAATGAAGAAGATTGCCCTGATCGAGTCAACGAACCGCGATTGGAGGGACTTGAGCGCCGGATGGTATGGTGCTCACGATGGTTGAGGCCGTCCCGGAACCAAGAAAAGATCAGGGCGAGATTCCTCGCTTCGCTCGGAATGACCGTCGGGCCGCTGGCCCGCCTGGACGGGGGTAGGCAGGGCGACATTCCTCCCCCTCGCTTCGCTCGGGGTCGGAATGACGACATACACAGACGGGCCGCTCACACGGCGGGACAAGTCGATACTGGCGGGTCTATACCTCTCGAAATTTGACGCCGAGGGGCTGCACTCTCTCGGCTTCGATAGCTTCATCGAAGCATTCAACGTGATCGGGTCGGCGCTGGGGGTGCGGCCTGCGTCAGTAAAAAATTACAGGGACGAGTTTGACCCGCTATTCCCGAACGAGAGGAAGGGCTGGCACAAAAGGCCTGTTCGAGGCTACTGCAAGGTTCTTTTTGGTTCTTTCGGCGACCTCAGCCTCCATGAGTTCACGGAACTGTTGAAGCGCATTATTTACAAGGAACATGATCTCGGCCTTTTAATGGACGAAGTTGAAAAGAGAGAGGGCGAAGATCGTTCCTTCGCAAAGCGGCTGATAACTGGGCAGGCGGCCGAACAGTATTTCAGGTCAAGATACAAGGAAATCGTCGCCTTCAGAGACTTTGAACTCGAGGACACGACCAAGCTGGGGTGCGGGTTCGATTTCAGGCTCTCTTCGCCGGCTGTCTTTTACGCGATAGAGGTGAAGGGCTTAAGTGAATCCAGCGGCAGTATCGCCCTAACGGGCAAAGAACATTCCGTCGCTTCCATCCTGCGAACCAGGTTTTTTCTGTTTGTTGTGAAAAATTTTAAGGAAAAGCCATTTCACGAGTTTTATCAGGAGCCGCTCAACGGAAAACTCGTTTTCAACAGGGTCGAACAGAGAACGGTCCAGATAAGTTGGACAACAAAGCTGTAGAGAACATCGGGAGGCGACATGAGCAGAGCACGTGGCGGGCGACGGAACAGTAGAACACAGCCAGTGCGCGGAGCGAGAAGGAGGGCCTCCGGGGTTTGGGTACGACTACCGGAGGCGGTCGTAGAGGCTCGCGCGGGCTTGATACCCTCCGAAGAAACGGATGGGAACCCGCCGCCCGAGTGCCTGACCGCTAATGAGCTGCTCGCTTGGCATCGCGGGCTGCCGGTGTTCCTGAGAGCAAGGCACTTCGTGGAGTGCCTGTGGAGGCCCAAGGGCCCGGGATGGCGCAGCCCGCTGCCGGTAATCCTACGCGTGGTTTGACACGGGAAACTACGAGTATCAATATCACAAAAACACTGGGAGAGGTAACCTGAAGAGCGACATGCAGGCGGGGCACCTGTTCTTTGATCACCGGGACAACCTCCGGCATGTGGATCTCCGGTACGCACACGGAAGCGCAATGAAGCAATTTTTCGAGAAGTGGCTTGCTGACTATCCCGATCCCTATCCCCAAAACCGCCGATACCGAAAAAACATACCGTTCCAGTGGGTTAAAAGCAACGGCGTACTTCCGATGACGCTTACCAACGGTGAAGTGACCTACCCGGAGACCGCCAAAAACTAGCAACACAGATTTAGAGCACTACCCCGTGGCGGCCAGGCGCCGCGGAGATGTCGCATTGGAGATCGGAGATTGGAAACTGGCCACACGCGCCGCACGTGATATCATTCTCGCTTCAATTTCTGAGTCCGGGCCCGTGCGGCGGCTGCCGCAAAAGTAGCGGCGCACCCAAGGTATACTGTGGAGACTGACACAGGCACAACTCACCGGCGTCTGCCGGGACGGGAGGAATTCAGGTGAAGAAGACTCTGATCTCGCGCCGCGGATTCATGCAGAGCTCGTCAACGGCGGGTTTCATGCTGCTGGGGGATGCAGGCGGCGGTGCAGCGGCCCACTCTTCCTCACCCCCCGCGAGCAGCGCTGAACGCGGCGTGAGCGGCCAGGGCAGCATGAAGTTCAGGATTCTCTACACCTCTTCGCACTTGCCCGAGCCGGCCCAGAAGGTACTGGTGAAAGCTCACGGCGGCTTTGCGGTGGATCGAAGGCCGGGAAAGGGCGAGGTCTACTTTTTTCTTCCGGGCGCCGGGATGCTTCAGATCTCTTCCGATCTCGAAACCATTCGGATGCTCGATACGCCTGCCGCGATGAAAAGCGTGAACCTGCATGACACCACGATCTGGTACGGCGAGCCGGACGGCGAACCCTACCTCGTGTTTCCGGCGAATGCTGCGGGAAAGGTTTTCACCACCGCGCTCGACGGAACTCTCGTCAGCACTTTAGACGCGCCATCGGCGGGCGATCAGTTCGAGCAGCCGGAAATTCCCGCCTATTTCGCCGGCGGCGGCAATTTTGCGCCGACAGGGGTCGCCTATCTTGACGGCCTGTATTACATCACGACGGGATATTCGAAGCTCGATTTCGTTTTGACCGCCCATGTTTCGCCCAGAAGCGCTCCGCGGGTTGCCTGGAACGATCTGGCCTTTGGAGGGAAGGGAGATGGGCAGAGTCAGTTCCAAACCGCCCACGCCGTCGCGGTGCTCGCGGGCACGAAGCAGCTTGAAATCACGGACCGGCCTCACTCGGAGATCAAGCGATTCTCGCGCTACGGCCACTATCTCTCCAGCTTGAAGATGCCCATGGGTTCGTTGCCGTGCTCGATTGACCGCCTCGGCGAATACTCGCTGGTGCCGACGCTCGTGGGTCCTGATCCGAGCCAGGGCGCTCCCATCTATCTTTTCCGGGACGATGAGTTGATCTCGGCAATTTTTCCCAAGGCCGAGCTAGGACTTATCAACTTTCAGCATAATCATAAAGCAGTCCTCCACCGGCGGGGAGACAAGCTTTGCATTATTGTTCAGGCGTGGAATCCGGGCGACTTCGCAATTCTCGAACAGGTGTGAGAGATGCCGGGCCTCCCAATCGACACGTGGGCACGGCCCTTTGCGGGCTGCTGATCAAGATGGAACCTGTCATTCTGAGGAGTTCCTCATGTCGCTTCGCGACGCCCGCAAAGCCTGAAACGGCGGGCGCGTTGTATCAGGGCATGGCTTCAGCCATGCCGAAAATTAGCGATGAACAAGGGGCTTTTAGCCCCTGAGCCCTCAGCGGCTAAAGCCGATACGGCCGACTGCCCGCAAACGGCACGACTAAAGTCGTGCCCTGATACGCTGCATCGGCCGAACTTTTCGGAGCGGCCGCAGGCGACGAAGAATCTCCGTATCTGTTTTATTCTCGAATTCAGGAACTCTTCGCGGAGTTTACCCTGAGTGCCCGCCCTGTGGCGGGTCCATAGTGCCAGAAACGCCGGATCGAGCCCGCGAAGCGGGCGGAATAACGTTGCCCACGGCACGAGCCGTGGGTAAGGCGAACCTCTTGCGACCTCTTGCCGCGCCTCTCGCGGCGCAAGCGCCGTGCGAAGGCGCGGCAAGAATACATGGGGCGCTGTCCTTAACCCCGGGCTTACGCCTGGGGCTACTTTCTTCCGGCCTTTTGGCCGCTCCCGTCCCAAGTTCCTGGAGAGTGCCACATGGGTCTGCGGCCCGCCCATCGGAATGGGAATCAATGCGATGGTCACGCCCGCCAAAGCGGGTGCCCAAGCCATTGGATTCCCGTTCGCGGGAATGACTGGCCTCGCTGATTTTCGACAGAGCCGAGAGAAGAGCCCACGGCACGCAAACCGTGCCGTGACTACCACACCAACCCGGATCAGAAGGAGCATTCATGAAAGTGCAGCGCATTGGGATTCTGACGGGCGGCGGCGACGTGCCCGGGCTGAACTCGGTCATCAAGTCCGTGGTTTATCGCGCCAGCGGGATTAACTGCGAAGTGATCGGAATCCGGCGCGGCTGGGAGGGCCTGACGCACGTCAATCTCGAGGATGCAGAGAGCCGCCGGCGCTACATTCTTCCGCTGAACCGCGAGAACACCCGCACCATCGATCGCACGGGAGGCACGTTCCTCCACACCACGCGAACCAACCCGGCGAAAATGGCGCGGCTTCCGCCGGCCTGCAAAGACGGGGAGTACTCCAAGTCCGAGATCGTCAGCAAGGGCCAGCGATCGGTGGTCTACGACGTCACGCCGCACGTGCTGAAGAACGTCGGCGCGCTCGGGCTCGACTACCTCATCGCGATTGGCGGCGACGATACGCTGAGCTATGCCGCGCACCTCGACCAGGAGGGCGTGCGGATCATCGGCATTCCGAAAACGATGGATAACGACGTGCGAAGCACCGAATACTGCATCGGGTTTTCGACCGCGATCACCCGCGCGCTCGAAGCGATTGACCGGCAGCGGACCACCGTGGGATCGCACGAGCGCATCGGCATTTTCCGCATCTTCGGCCGCGACGCCGGATACACGGCGCTCTACACGGCCTACGTCACCTCAGTTCGGTGTTGCATCCCGGAGTACCGGTTCGATCTGGCGCACCTGATCGATCTGCTGGTCAACGACAAGCGATCGAACCCGAGCAACTACGCGCTCGTGATTCTTTCCGAGGGCGCGGAGTGGGAAGGATACCAGGTTCGCGAATATGGCGAGGCGGACGCGTTCGGACATCGCCATAAGGCGAACGTCGGCGAGGCCCTGAGCGACGAAGTGCGAAAGGCCACCGGCGATGAGACGATTGTGAGCGACTTGACCTACGATCTGCGGAGCGGCAGTCCGGACTTCGTCGATAAGATGGTGGCTTCGACCTTCGCCGGCATGGCCATGGATTGTGTCGAGAACGAGGAGCACGGCCTGATGATGGCGATCTCTCACGGATGCTATGCGACGGTGCCGATTCCTGATCCTAAGCTCGGGCCGCGCAAAGTTGATCTCGCCACGATGTATAACTCCGAGCGCTACCGCCCGACCTACTCTCAAAAGCTCGGCCTGCCGGTTTTCCTCACGCGGGCCTGAGGGCCGCAGAACCTGTGCGACAACTGCGGCTGTCGCGGCGATCGGAGGCTCCTGCCCGGATTTGCAAGTTCGATAGCTATTTCTGATTGCGGCCCCGAAAGGGGCCGTGCCGCGAGTAGCCGTAGGTGCAACCTACGGGAAAGGAATCGCAAATTTCGAGATCAACCCCAACGGTGTTGACCCCTGGGCCGGCAGGGGTGGGCAAGAAGCGCATTGCGTCCTCGACGCGTGTCATCCTGAGCACAGCGAAGGATCTCCGTATTTTGATTTCAAACAATGCTATGGATGCTTCGCTGCGCTCAGCATGACAAAATCGAATTTTTCACACGTTCTGACGCCATGGGCCAACCTCTTTCGCCCGCCCGCGGGCTGAAATTCCCAACCGATCTCTGACTGACGACACTAGCCTGACTCCGATGGCGATTTTTCGGGAGCTTCGGTGATCCCTTCCTGCGTCAGGGCAGGCTCCGGCCGCCGCTACGGCGCAAAGGCCGGATTTTTTGCAATCCCGCGCGTGTTCGTAGCGCCCACGCTACAACGCCGCAACTCGTGATATGCTTCGCAAGTTTGCTCAGAGGAACTGATCAATATGACCGAGAAACGGTGGGTGCGCGTGATTCCGGTGGCCTTCATCATGTACACCATCGCGTACATCGACCGCACCAACATTGCGCTCGCCATGTCGGGCTTCAGCCGCGATCTGCACATGACCCACACCCAGGCAGGGAACGCGACGGGGTTTTTCTTCTGGGGATACCTGCTCTTGCAGATTCCGGGCGGCTACCTCGCCGAGCGCTGGAGCGCGAAACGCGTGGTCAGCATTCTGCTCGCGGCGTGGGGCGTCTGCTCGGTGGGCACGGCTTTCGTCCAGACCGGGGACGGCTTCCTGTGGATGCGCTTTCTCCTCGGAGTCACGGAGGGCGGCGTGTGGCCCGCGACGCTCGTCCTGCTGGCGGACTGGTTTCCCAGCCGCGAGCGCGCGCGCGCGAACGCCTACTGGATGCTGTGCCTCCCCGTCGCGGTGGTGGTTTCCTCTCCGCTTTCGGGCTGGATGCTGGGGAGGTGGAACTGGCGGGTACTGCTCGCGACGGAAGGTCTGTTCCCGCTCGTCTGGCTGCTCGCCTGGTGGTTCTTTATTGACGACAAGCCGTCCTCTGCGAAATGGATCAGCCCGGAGGAGCGCCGGTTCCTCGAGGAAACGCTGGCCCAGGAGAAGGCGGAGAAACAATCGAAGGCGGAAGCGCCGACGCTCGGCCGGGTTTTCCAGCCGTTCGTCCTGCTCATGATTGTGATCTACTTTCTGGAGACGTCCGGCAACTACGCGTATCTCTTCTGGCTTCCCAGCGCCATCGAGCACGCGCGGCGAATCAGCCACGCGCGCGAGGGCCTGCTGTTCGCGATTCCTTACGTCTTCACCGCGATCGGCATGGTCCTGGTTTCCAAGCATTCGGATCGCCATCGCGAGCGGCGCGGGCATGTGGCGGTCTCGCTCGCTTGGGGTGGAGTCCTGCTCATCGCGGGGGTCTACACGGCGAGCGTTTCGCCTTTGCTGTCGTTTTCCCTGATTGCCCTGGTGGGAGCGGGAAGCTACGCCGGGCTCGGACCGTTCTGGGCGATACCGACCGAGAACTTGCCGCCGGGCGTTGCGGGACTTTCGATGGGCTTGATCAACGCGCTGGGAAATCTAGGTGGCTGGTTCGGTCCGCTGATGGTGGGCTACCTTCGCCAGAAAACAGGCAATTTCGAGCTGGGGTTCGCAATGCTCGGGGCGGGTTGGCTCGTCGCCGCAGCGCTGGCAGCCTTGCTTCTTCCCCGGCGCCGGGGCTCGCTCCGCTGATGTGCGGCGGCGCGTGATGACGCTTCCGGTGTAAAGCTCGGCCACTTGCTGTATTGACCTGCCGAATCGTCGGAGATTCAGCGGGTGAAGGCGGCGATTTACCCCAGGTTACGGCGCGGGATCAGTCGGCGGAGATGCGGATCCCTGAATTGACGGACTACTTCCGGCAAACCGATGTTTTTGAACCTATAATAGGAAGAGCCTGAATGGGCCCAAACAAGAATCTTCGCAAGAAGATTGCCGGCGAGGAACGGAATATTTGGAAGCATCGGCTCAAAATCCAAGAAGCACTGGGACAGGATTTTCCAGACGAGCTGATGATCAACAAGTGGCGTGCAGACATCCAGCGATCCGAGGCTCGCAAGCGCCTTTTGGAGGAACGCCTGGAAAGGAGAAGGAGAAATGCCGCGGGTAAAGCATAGCCGTGTCTCCGCAAATACAGTTCACCAGGCAGCGCTGGAAATTCTTGGCGATAACGGCGGGGGTACGCTTCAAGCAATCCTGGATCAGGTGCTAAAAGCAACGCCGGGAACGGAGGAACATGAGTCTCTTCTCTGTGAGCTGAGCGTCGCTGTTAACTGGGTTGAGATCAAGGCAAAGTCTGCCGGCGAAATCATCGACCAATACCTCGACTCGCTGCCGGATGACGATGACGATGACGAGGAGTGATGAGAGCGGGCTGCAGCGCGCGCCGAACCAGCGAATGATTGAAGCAAGCCACCGGAGTAGGTGAAACACAGAATCGACATCGCGATGGAACCCGATCGTACTTTCCCCCGTTTGACAGTCGTCGATCCGAAATCCTCGCCGGCGCGCGTAGCCGGCTTGTCGAGTCTTCGGCTTGCCTTCTTCTCGGTTTCTCAGCGCACCATCTCGTGTTTGTAGCCGTGCACTGTCAGGGCCGCGAGAAGCTCGTTAATCTGGCCCGGATCGCGCGTCTCAAACGTGACGTCGATGACGGTCTCATTGAGGTTGACGCCGTAATAGGCGCGGTCGAACAGGAGCTCGACGATGTTCGCGCCGTGCTCGGCGATGATGCGCGTCAGCTCGTGCAGCGCCCCGGGGCGGTCGAGGAGGTGGATGCGCAGGCGCACCATCCTGCCGTCTTTCACCAAGCCGCGTTCAATGATGCGCGCGAGCAGGGTGACGTCGATGTTCCCGCCGCACACCAGGACCGCCGTACGCGCGCTTTCGAGCGGGATTTTTCTTGCGAGAAGCGCCGCCAGCGCGGCAGCCCCGGCGCCCTCAGCGAGGGTTTTCTCGCGCTCGAGCAGCACCAGAATCGCGCCGGCGATTTCGTCCTCTTCCACCGTGACAACGTCATCCACGTAGCGCTCAACCAGCGGCAGCGTCAGGTCGCCCGCGCGCCGCACGGCGATCCCATCGGCAACGGTGATCGCCGGCTCGATGGTCACCGGATGATGGTTTTCGAGTGCGGCAACCATCGAGGGTAGCCGGGCGGTCTGCACGCCGATCACGCGCACGCGGGGGTTCTTTTCCTTCACCGCGCACGCGACGCCGCCGATCAGGCCTCCGCCGCCGATCGGCGCCACCACCGCCTCGAGGTCCGGCGCCTGGTCGAGCAGCTCGAGCCCAATGGTGCCTTGTCCAGCAATCACGGCCGCGTCATCGAAGGGATGGATGAACGTATATCCGCCTTCTTCCTTCAGACGCAGGGCTTCCGCGCACGCCTCGTCGTAATTGTTCCCGTGGAGCAGCACCTCGCCGCCAAACGCCCGCGTCGCCATCACTTTCACCAGAGGCGTCGCGAGCGGCATCACAATGCGGGCCGTGATCCCGCGCCGCGCGGCGTGATAGGCAACTCCTTGCGCATGATTGCCCGCGCTCGCTGTGATTACGCCCCCCTTCGCCTGCTCCGGTTTGAGCGACAGAAGCTTATTCAGCGCGCCGCGCTCCTTGAAGGCGCCCGTCATCTGGAGGTTTTCGAGCTTGAGGTAAACCTCCTGTCCAGTAAGCTGCGAGAGCGCCTTTGAATGCGCACAGGGCGAGAGAAATATGGACCCGGCGAGGTTTTCGCGGGCTCGCTCGATCTCGGGAAGGCTGATGCACGGCTTGGATGTTGCCATACGTGTTCGTAGGTTGCAGCGCCGGGCTTTGCGCTGTTGCGGCGATCTGCGATCGCCGAAGCTATTGAAAAATCGTCCCCGGCGATCCCTTTCTGCGTCAGGGCAGGCTCCGATCGCCGCTACAGCCGCAGTTGTCCCGCAGATCTGTAGCGCGGCGTTACGCGGGAGCTTGAGCCGATCGAGGCACCACTCGAACCAAATTTATAATCGCAGGTTCATTATAGTTGTTCGTAGCCAAGTTGAAATGTCCGGTCTTTGTAGCAAGGGAAATGTCCGGTTTCGCCTCTCCTTCGGCGCTGACCGGCCGGAGGAGCCCAATACGGCGACTGCGGTTAGCGCCGAGCGTCGCCCGGGCGTGACCCGTTGGGCCGCGCTCAAGCCGCGTCAATTTTGCGACATCGCCCGCTCCTGGGCGGCTCCATCGTAGTAGCTCATGTCGCCTCCGACATGAAGCTCTACCATGCCCCGCCTTAAAAGCGGACATTTCACTTGCTCATTGAACCGGGACACATCGTGTGCTAATAACAGGCGCCCCAAATAGCTATTGACAAAGTAGTAATATCGTGGTAAGAGTAGATGGTTTGGCCGGCGTGATTGTCGATTGCTCCGGCATGGCCTGCCGTCCGCCCTCTTCGGGCGTGCAGGAGATACAACACCGCGACGCGAAGCTCCCTCACTTCGGCCCCTTCGGTCTCGAAGCATTAGCCGCTAACCCTCAAGCTCTCGACCGTTAGTCCCAGCCACCCCGCGTAATCTTTTTGGAGCCGGGGCGATGTCTCACCTTTTTTGGGGGAAAAGTGTCCACGAGCGCAATCGTTCGTTTGCGGGTCAAGAGGGCGCCAAGGCTAAAGCAACGGCGGGTGGAAAGGCCGGACGGCGCCACCGTTTCCGGCGAAGCCCGTTCGTCCTGCCGTAGAAGTGTGCTGGCCGCCGCTGGATTGTTGGTCGCGGTAATCAGCCTCGCTCCGCGCGCGGGGGCGGATTCCGCACCGCCCATCTCCAGAGCGTGGAAGGCAGTCACTCGCGCAGTAGCGGCTCACCAGCAGAAATCGCCGCGAGTGGCAAAGAAGCCGAAGAAGCGCCTCACCGCTTTGAGCCTCGCCGATCTCGGAAACATCAAGGTGACGACGGTTTCGAAAGAGCCGGAGGAGGTCTGGGCGACACCCGCGGCCATTTACGTCCTCACGCAGGACGACATCAGGCGTTCGGGCGCGACGACAATTCCGGACGTGCTGCGGCTTGTGCCCGGCGTGGAAGTCGCGCAGATGGATTCGGGCCATTGGGCTGTAGCAATTCGTGGATTCAACAGTCAGTTTTCGAGATACATGCTCGTACTGATCGACGGGAGGAACGTCTACTCCCCGCTGCAGGGCGGCGTTTATTGGGAAGGGCAGATGGTGCCGCTCGATGACATTGAGCGGATCGAAGTCATTCGAGGTCCGGGCGGCACAATTTGGGGCTCGAACGCGGTCAACGGCGTCATCAACGTCATCACAAAAAGCGCCAAAGACACGCCCGGAACCGTGGTCACCGCCGGCGCCGGCAACATCGATCGGTTCGGGGGAGAGTATCGTTACGGCGGGAGCGCCGGCAAGAATTTCGATTACCGGGTGTACGGCATGGGGTTCGACCGCGGTTCCGAATCGCATCTTGACCACGATCCTTACGACTTCTGGGACGCGGGCCAGGCGGGGTTCCGGGCGGACTGGAACCCGCAAAGCAGAGGTTCGTTGACCCTCCAGGGCGAAATCTACCGGGGGAACGACGGAACGAGAACGGAGTACGCTACCTATTCACCTCCCGCGCAGAACATGCTGGACGGGCCGGAATATCTCTCCGGCGGAGACCTGCAAGCGCACTGGACGCGCGCGTTTCAAAACGGGTCGGACGTGCAGATCCGGGCCTACTTCGACCGGACTACCCTGCTCGCACCAGCGCTGGGCGAGGTTCGCGATACGTTTGACGCGGACTTTGTGCATCACCTTTTGCTGCCGCACGGCCAGGATTTCCTCTGGGGACTTGGGCTTGATATAAGCCCGCGAACCACCATTCAAACCGTGCCAACAATCGACCTGCTTCCGCATCGATTGACCGACGATCTCTATAGCGGATTCCTTCAGGACCGGATTGCGCTGGTTCACAACCGGCTCTGGCTGACGGTGGGATCGAAGATCGAGCATAACAACTACAGTGGCTTCGAGATCGAGCCCAGCGCGCGGCTTCTGTGGGCGCTAGGGCCTAGGCAGACGATGTGGGCTGCAGTCACGCGGGCGGTCCGCACTCCGGCAGATATCGACGAAGGCCTCCAGCTCACGGGCTTCCTTGAAAACACGCCGACCTTTCCGCTTTTTCTGAGAGTTTTCGGGAACGGTCAGTTCGGCGCGGAGCAATTGATTGGATATGAAACAGGCTATCGCAGCCTAATCCGGCCGCGGCTTTATCTGGATCTGGCGGCGTTCCATAACGACTACAACGACCTCGAGAGCTACGGGCTCGACCCATTCCTGATCCAAACACAGCCGCTGCGTGTGTTTATCCCATTTCCGTGGATCAACGGCGTGATGGGCAGCACGGACGGCTTTGAAGTGGGGCCGGATTGGAGACCCCGGCGCTGGTGGGACCTGAAGGGTTCCTACTCGTACTTGAGCATGGATTTGAGAGCCCGCCCCGGGTTCATCGACAGCGGAGCTGCCGCTTCCGATGAGGGATCGAGCCCGCGCTCCGAGGTCGTCCTCCAATCTCAGTTCAACCTGCCCGCGCGTTTCGAGCTTGATCCCACGTACCGCTATGAGAGCGCGCTCGCTATCTCACCCACTCTACTCGTTCCGGCTTACGGCACCGCGGACTTGCATCTGGGTTGGCGTGCAACGCCGCATCTTGAACTCTCCATCGCGGGGCAGAACCTCCTGCAAGCGCGGCACGAAGAGTTCAGCCCCACCGACGGGCCGCCTGTCGCAATCAGGCGAAGCGCCTACGCGAAAATCATGTGGAAATGGTGATGGGAAGGGGCGCGATCGAATGAAACCCCGTTGCCACAAACGGCGAAGTCGGATGGACCCACATCGAGCGCTGCCAGTCCTTTGCGCGCTGATCGGTGCCGCCGCTTGTGCCACCGGACCCTCTGCTAAGGCTTCGGCGCCGACCGAGTATGACGTCAAAGCAGCCTACCTTTACAATTTCGCGCAATTCGTCCAGTGGCCGGGCAGGATGCCGATCAACGGCAACTTCTCAATCTGCGTGCTCGGAATGGACCCGTTTGGGCGCAGTCTCGACAAGGCAGTGGCCGGCCAGACCGTGGACCGCCGGCGCGTAATCGCCAAGAGGATTGAGACCGCGAAGGATACCGCGGGCTGCCGCATTCTCTTCATCAGCTCGTCGGAGGCGGGTTCGTTGAAAGATGTTCTCGCCGAACTCGGGGAAGAGAGCATTCTCACCGTCAGTGATATCCCGCAGTTCGTCGAGCGCGGGGGAATGATTGACTTTGTCTTGCAGGATAACCGGGTTCGTTTTGAGGTCAACCTGGCGGCGGCGAAACGCGCGGGCCTGACGCTGAGCTCGCAACTGCTCAAGGTCGCGGCCCGCGTCGAACCGGCCGCGCCGGCACGGAGCTGATCGGCAATGTTTCAGCGCAGACACTCTTCCATCACGGCCAAGCTCACCTGGATGAATATGCTGATCACTGCCACGGCGCTACTGCTCTCCTCGGCGGCGTTCGCGCTGTACCTAGTGATGGCTCTCCGGCAAAGCGCCGTTCGGGGGCTTTCCATTCAGTCTCAGATTGTAGGTCTCAACAGCGTGTCGGCGCTGCTGTTCAACGACCGGCGCTCCGCCCAAACGACGCTCGCGGCGCTCAGCGCGTCGCCGCAGATCCTGAGCGCGCGAATCTTCACGCCGGACGGCAAGCCGTTTGCCGATTACGTGCGCGGGCGCCGCGCCCTGCCCGCCATGCCCGCCATGCCGATCGCGCATACGCGAGACGAGGCCGAATCTCACCGGTTCGGCCGCAAGGACCTGCTGCTCGCGCGACGCATTGATTTTCAGGGTAAGCCGCTCGGGTTCGTCATCATCCGTTCTGACCTCGCTGAAATCCGCGGCCTGGAAGCCAATTACGCCCTGATCACGGTGGTGGTTCTCGCGGGCTGTCTCGTCGCCGCCTTCGTGCTGTCGTCGTTTTTCCAGCGCGCGGTCGCCCGGCCGGTCGTTCGGCTGGCTGAAATCGCGCGCATCATCTCTCGCCAGAAGAATTACTCGATCCGGATTGCCCCGGGAGAGCGCCGCGACGAAGTGGGCGTATTGATGTCGTCGTTCAACGACATGCTCGCCGAAATTCAACAGCGCGACGCGGCTTTGCAGCGGGCGCATAACGAGCTCGAACGGCGCGTAGAAGAAAGAACCGCCCAGCTCGAGGCGGTCAACAAGGAGCTTGAGGCCTTCTCCTATTCTGTCTCACATGACCTCCGAGCACCGTTACGGCAAGTGAACGGATTCGCCAAAATTCTGGCCGACGATGCGGGGCCACGGCTTGATCCCGCCGCGCAGCGCTATCTGAAACTAATCCAGGACGGCGCCCGGAATATGGGCGAGCTGATCGACGATTTGATCAATATGGGCCGCATCGGCCGCTTGGAGCCCGCCTTCAGACCCGTCGACCTCAGCGTGGCGCTTCGCAGCGCGCTGGATGACCTTAAGCCGGATCTTGCCGGGCGCAGGATCGACTGGCGCATTGCCGCGCTTCCGGTCGTCGAGTGCGATCCCGGCCTCATCAAGCTCGTATTCGCGAATCTCCTTTCGAATGCCGTCAAGTATACCCGGATCCGCGAGGACGCGGTGATTGAGGTGGATTCGCACAAGGCGGAAGGAGAGTCCGTAATTTCCGTGCGGGATAACGGCGCCGGCTTCGACCCGAAATACGCGCACAAACTCTTCGGCGTCTTCCAGAGGCTTCATCGCCAGGAGGAGTTCGAGGGCACCGGCGTCGGGCTCGCCACCGCCCGGCGCATCATTCAGAAGCACGGAGGGCGCATCTGGGCCGAAGGCGAAGCCGGACGAGGCGCGACCTTCTTCTTCACGCTCCGAACGAACCGCGCCGAAGACCACGCCGGCGGCCACTCCGCAGCGAGTGAGGTATCTGATGCAAAGCGAACCTATTGAGATACTCCTGGTGGAAGACAATCCTGCGGATCTGGAGCTTGCCCTTCACGCCCTTAAGAAGGGCAAGCTGGCGAATACCATCCACGTCGCCCGCGATGGCGAGGAAGCGCTGAAGTTCCTGTTCTCCGGCGAGGCGGGTGAGAGCGGCGCAAGACGCCGCCCGCGGCTGGTTCTGCTGGACTTGAAACTGCCGAAGGTGGATGGGCTGGAGGTGCTTCGCGCGATCAGGTCCGACGAGCGAACCAAGCTGCTCCCGGTGGTCGTTCTCACCTCTTCCAAAGAGCAGCGCGACGTTCTCAGCAGCTACAGCCTCGGTGTCAACAGCTACATTCAGAAGCCGGTAGATTTCGAGCAGTTCGAATCAACCGTCCGCGAGCTCGGCCTCTATTGGCTCGTCGTCAATCAGGCCCCGTATGCGTTTTAGGGATAGCCCTTCAGAGCCTGCCCCGAGCGCAGCGAATGGGGCGGCAGGTGCCGACCCGAGAGCCTGGTGCTACGTCCTCACACCGCTTGCACCGCTCGAGACCCGCGCCACTCGTAGAGCGGGAAACGCCCGGTGAGTTCGCGCACCTCGCCAGCGACCCGCTCAATCACTGGCTCTTCGCCGGGATGGTTCAACACCTCCGCAATCCAAGCCGCGATCGATCTCATCTCAGCCTCTCTCATTCCGCGCGTCGTCACCGCCGGTGTGCCGATGCGAATCCCGCTGGCGGTGGCGGGCGGGTTCACGTCAAAGGGTATCGCGTTCTTGTTGACGGTGATCGCTGCGCGCTCGAGCGCCGCCTGCGCCTGCTTGCCGGTGACCTGCCGTGAGAAAACGTCTACCAGCATCAGATGCGTGTCGGTACCGCCAGAAACCAGGCGAAATCCGCTGGCCGCAAGCGAATCGGCGAGCGCCCGCGCGTTCGAGAGAAGCTGCCTTTGATATTCCTTGAAGTCGGGCTGCATCGCCTCGCGCAGGCAGACGGCTTTCGCCGCGATGATGTGCATCAACGGTCCGCCTTGAATTCCGGGGAACGTCGTCTTATCGAGTTCTTTGGCGTACGCGGCTTTCGACAACACCATTCCGCCACGCGGGCCGCGGAGCGTTTTGTGCGTAGTCGTGGTCACGAAATCGGCGTGTGGAACGGGGCTCGGGTGCAAGCCCGCCGCCACCATCCCGGCAATGTGAGCCATGTCCACCATGAAAACGGCCTCGGCCTTCTTGGCAATCGCGGCAAAACGCTCGAAATCGATGATGCGCGGATAGGCGCTCGCTCCCGCCAGGATGAGTTTCGGCCGATGTTCGAGCGCAAGCCTTTCTACCTCGTCGTAGTCGATCGTCTCGGTATCCTTGCGAACGCCGTAGGGCACGATCTGGTACATCTTGCCGGAAAGATTCAGCGGATGGCCGTGCGTCAGATGGCCGCCGTGCGAGAGGTTCATGCCGAGGATCGTCTCGCCGGGCTTCAGCACGGTCATGTAGACGGACTGATTGGCCTGGCTGCCGGAGTGCGCCTGAACGTTCGCGTGCTCGGCGCCGAACAGTTCCTTGGCGCGCTCGATGGCAAGCGTCTCCGCCACGTCCACGTACTCGCAGCCGCCGTAATAGCGCTTGTGCGGCAGGCCTTCGGCGTACTTATTAGTCATCACCGAACCCGCAGCTTCGAGCACCGCCTCGCTCACGAAATTCTCGGACGCGATCAGCTCGAGCGTGCTCGCCTGCCGGCGCGCTTCCATCTCGATCGCGCGGGCAATCTCCGGGTCAACCTCGGCCAGCGGCCGCAGCGACCCGCCGTTCGAATAGCTCATCGGTAAATCTCCTTGCCCTGGCGCTTCTCGATGGCGCCGATTTTTTCCACCCGCTCTTCGTGCCGGCCGCCGGCAAAAGCCGTGGAAAACCACGTGTGGAGTATTCTGCGCGCCTCGGCGGGGGCGACCATCCGCCCGCCCATCGCCAGCACGTTCGCGTTGTTGTGAGCCCGCGCGAAACGCGCCAGCAGCGTGTTGTTGCAGGTGGCGGCGCGAATCCCCGCGAATTTGTTGGCGGCAATCGCCACGCCAAGCCCAGTGCCGCAGATCAAGACGCCGGTTTCTGCCTGCCTTGCGGCCACGCGCTGCGCGACCTTCTCCGCATAATCGGGGTAATCTGCCGGCTGCTCGGAATGAACGCCGCAGTCTTCCACGTCGTACCCCTCGCCTTCGAGATAGGGAATGACGCTTTGCTTGAGAGCGAATCCCGCGTGATCGGAGCCAATCGCGATTTTGAGCTTTTCAGGCAAATAAGCTTCACTCCGCATCGGCGAACTGCGCTCACCGGCGCGCTTAAAGATCGAACAGAAGGATCAGGGATTTCGGCCGCAGCGAGTCCGCCCGAAGGCGATTGTAGCGAACCCGCCTGAAGCAAGCAATGTTCACGCCAGTTCTTCCCGGAAGAACGCCAGGCTTGCGCGCGCATCGGTCTCGAAGCTGCCGTGCGCCTCGATGGAAATTCCTCCCCGAAAGCGGATTTTCTTCACCATTGCGAAGAAGCGGCCGTATTCGGGATCCTCGGACGGGCTTTTCGGCCAAACGCGGCCGTGCGGATTGGCAAAGTGGAAGTGGACGATGTCCTTGCGGGCGCGCCAGACGATGTCCGGGTCTTCGTTCATCACGCGCATGTGGTAGTAATCGATGATCATGCGAACGTTGGGCCGGTTCACTTCGCGCACCAGCTTCAAAGCCTCGGCGCCCGTGTTGATAATGTTACTTTCCTTCGTGCGCAAGGGCTCGATGGCCACGACGATCCCGCGCGGCCGCGCCACCTCGTCGGCGAGCCTCAGGAAATCTTGAATTTGCTTCCATGCCCGAGCTCTTGGAAATCCGGGATGGACGTTGCGCGAACCGGAGCTTCCCCAAACCACAATCGTCCCTCCCAACTGGCGGCACCGGCCGAGGGAATGCTCCATGTAGTTTCTAAGCGCCTCCGGGTTTACGTGGTTGCCCACGACTCGAAGCGAGCGAATGAAACTGTTGAAGCATTCGCAACGAATGGGCGCCGCCATCACCCCCGCTTTGAAGTTCTCGAACGCCGCCGGACTCATGACGGCGATCTCCGCCACCGACGGCTCCAGGTAGTCAAAGCCGTAGTGGACCGCCTTGGGGAAATTCGCAGTCTTGCTGCAAACGCCGATTTCAATCGTACCGATGCGAGCTGCGGCGTTGCGAGGCGCGGCCACGCCGAGCGCCGCGCCCGCACCTGCGATAAACTGCCGACGAGTGATGTCCATGTAAACCCCCGTGAAAAATCGACGCGAGCCCGGAGCCCCGTGTTGTCGCGGCGAGCACACCTGTTGCGCGCCGGGCCTAAAGTGCTAAGATATCAGACTCTATGGTAAGCAGGAGTGAAATAGATTCACTTCAGCGTGCCTCAATTTCCCCGCGGGAGCATTTCTGCACCCGCGTCATCGGTTCAGTTTAGGAGGAGATCACATGCCTCAGGAATCCAAGGAATCGGACCTCAGCCGGCGCGAGTTTCTCAAAACCGGTGTAACCACCGGCGCAGCGGGGATCGCGGCGCTCAGCGGGATCACGTGGATCACCAAACCGGAAAGAGTTTTTGGCGCGAACGACCGTGTCCGCGTGGCGATCTGCGGCGTGCGAGGGCGCGGGTTCGATCATATTCGCGCCTACTCGCACCTGCCCAACGCTTCCATCGCCGCGCTCTGCGATGTTGACGAAAACGTCCTCGACAAGCGCCTCGCGAACGTCGTGAGCATGGGAGCTCCGAAACCGGCGCGATACGTCGACTGCCGGAAGCTGATGGACGATAAATCGATCGACGCGGTTTCAATTGCGACGCCCGACCATTGGCATTCGCTGATCGGCATTTATGCCTGCCAGGCGGGAAAGGACGTGTACGTCGAAAAACCCTGCTCGCACACGTGGTGGGACGGCTATCAGCTCGTGCGGGCGGCGGACAAATATAACCGCATCGTGCAGATGGGCGCGCAGAGCCGCTCGAACAGCGCGATTCAAGAAGCGGTGAATCACATGCGCGACGGTTTGATCGGCGAGGTCTACCTCTCCCGCGGCCTCTGCTACAAGTGGCGGCCTACCATCGGCCACACGCCCGTTTCGCCCGTGCCCCATGGCGTGCATTACGACTTGTGGCTTGGGCCGGCGCCGAAGCACGATTTCACGCGCAATCGGTTTCACTACAACTGGCACTGGTTCTGGGACTACGGCAGCGGCGATCTGGGGAACCAAGGAATTCATGAGGTGGACATCTGCCGCTGGGGATTGGGCGTGGATTACCCTTCGAAGATCACGGCCATCGGCGGCCACTTCATGTTCAAAGACGATCAGCAGACGCCGAACATCTTGACCTGCGCCTACGAGTTCGAGCTCCCTGACGGCGGCCGGCGCATGATGGAGTTTGAAGTGCGCGGCTGGAGCACCAACCACGAGGCGGGAATCGGCACGGGCGCCTTTCGCAGCGGAGGCGTGCCGGCGGCCGGACTCGCGCAGCACCATCCCCACCATCCGCACCACCCGCGGCCGCAAACGGCAAGGCTTGGGCCGGTCAGCGGACCGAGCACCATTGGAAACATCTTCTACGGCTCGAAGGGCTACTTGGCGATTGAAGGATATGACTCCTACATGTCCTGGCTTGGCGAGGATCAGCAGCCGGGACCGCGCGCGAACGGAAAGGGAAACCACTTCGCCAACTTCATCGATGCCGTGATCAGCCGCAAGAAGCAGGACCTCACTGCGCCGATTGAGGAGGGGCACAAGTCTACGCTGCTGGTGAACCTAGCGAATGTCTCCTACCGGCTCGGCCGCACCATCAATTTCGAAGGCAAGAATGAGCGGATTGTTGGCGACGATGAAGCCAGCCGCATGCTTCACGGCACCTACCGCGCCCCCTTCGAGGTGCCCAAGGTGTAGCGCAGGCCGCGGAAAAAAGCCGGGCGGTGTCATTCTGAGGAGTTCCCTCATGTCGCTTCGCGACACCCCGAAGAATGAAAAAAGAGCTCCCGGCCTGTTACTGAATCCAAGGGACTTAATCCTTATTTCAGAGCAGCCGCAGGCGACGAAGAATCCCGGTATTTATTTGATTCTTGAATGCAGAGATTCTTCGCTTTGCTCAGAATGACAGCTCGCAGCGCTTTTTCCGCAGCCGGTTACTTTAGCGCAGCGCCTGAGAGCCGTCACGGCGCAGTGGAGCTGACATGCAGCCCTTTACGAAGCATACCGGCCTCGTGGTTCCGTTGGATTGCATCAACGTTGACACTGATCAGATCATCCCCAAACAATTCCTGAAGGGTCTCACGCGGGAAGGGCTAGGGCGCGTTCTATTTTACGATTGGCGGTACGTGGACGGAGAGAAACCGAATCCCGAGTTTGTGCTGAACCAGCCTCGCTATCGAGGCTCAACCATTCTGCTCGCTCGGACGAATTTCGGCTGCGGATCGAGCCGCGAACACGCTCCGTGGGCGCTTGCCGACTTCGGCATTCGCGCCATCATCGCTCCAAGCTTCGCGGACATCTTTTCGACGAACAGCTTTAAGAACGGAATCCTGCTGGTTACGCTGGCGCCCGGGCGCGTGGACGAGATGTTCGCGCGCGCGGCCGAGACACCGGGCTATCAACTGACGGTCGACCTCGAAACGCAAACCGTGGCCGACGCGCAGGACCTTCGGCTCCCCTTCGAGATCGATCCCTTCCGCCGCGAGTGCCTGCTCAAGGGACTTGACGACATCGGACTTACGCTTCAGTTCGACGACAAGATCGCCGCCTACGAAGCATCCCGGCATCCGCAAGCGACGCTGTATGACCCGCTCGATGAGCGGTAGCGGCGTTCGACGAAGGCCGCACCCGAGTCGTGCGCGATCGAGCGCGGAACGCGCGATGTACCCGGCCCGTCCCTAAAAGATGAACTTCATGCCGAATTGGAAGATGCGGCCGAGTCCGGTCAGGACTTCGTGTTCCTCAGCGTCGGCACCGGAGTGGGCGCAGGCATCTTTGTGCAGGGGCGCCTCTACCACGGCTCGGAGTGGACGGCGGGAGAGATCGGATACCTTTACGTGCGGGGAACGGAGGAGACGCCGCTCGCGTTGCGGCGGCGCGGTCCGATCGAGAGCGTGGTCGGCAGCAAGGGCGTTGAGCGGCTCTGGCGAAGCCTGTGCCGCGCCGAAGGCGACGGCCGAGGCGAGTCGGCTGCGCGGCTCGGCGCGGTCGAGATTTTCGATCTCGCCCATGCAGGCGACCGTCTGGCGCGCGAGGTGCTTCAGCAGACGGCGCGCATTCTGGCCGATGCGATCACCAATGTTTGCGTGGTACTCAACTCTTCCCTGGTGGTGCTGGGCGGGCGGCTCGGACTTCATCCCACGCTTTTTGAGGCCACCCGCCGCATTCTCGAGCGCAACGAATTCTCACGCCCGCGCCTGGCGATGAGCGGCTTGGGACGCGAGGTGCAATGGTTCGGCGCAATCCGGCTGGCGCTTCAAGCTGCCGATGCAAGAATCCTTCCCGCGATGGAGCGAGGCCGCGGTCGAAATGCCGTCTCTCAAAGCGCATCCTTCTCCGTCCCCGTTCTCGGTGTTGTCCCGCCTGACGAGCGGGCGTTCCCGCAGAAACCAGCCACTGCGCGATAGGCTAGCTTGACGCTTCCGGGCACTTTGCGATAAGCTCCGAGCAACGTCGTGACGGAACGTCAGTTCCTCGAGACGCCGTCCCGGGGGCGGAGCCGAGAAGCGCGCAGAGGAATCAATCCTTCTCTGTAACCGTGGGAAGCCCGTCCGCCAAAGAGGAGGAGTTATTCGTTCCCCTGCACTGGCGAATCTGTCCAACCCGCGTGAGATCAGCGACGTAGTTTCGCGCAGCCGGCGCGACTTCCTTCGTCTGGTGACGGGCGCGACGGCAGGTGGAGCGTTGTTCGGGCTCTCCGAGCGAGCAAGCGCCGCATCGCGCCGGGCGGGCAGCCGCAAAGCGATTGTCGTCACGTTCGGCGGGGGCTGCCGCGATGAAGAGACCTTCATGCCGGAGGGCCAGGAGAACATTCCCAATCTCCTGCGCGAGCTCATTCCCCGGTCAACCTTCTTCACGCGCGTCGTGAACCGCGGAATCCTCGGCCACTACGTTGCCACCGCAAGCCTGGCGACTGGCGTTTACGAGACCTTCGACAATTTTGCCGCAGTGCCGCCGGACCACCCCACCGTTTTCGAATACTTCCGCCGCGATCTGAAGCTCCCTGCGTACGACGCCTGGGTGGTGGCGCCGAGCAACGGGTTCAACCGGATTGGCGGCAGCAATGCTCGCTCATTCGGGCCGGCGTATGCAGCCGGCGTCGTTCTCCCCAAGCTGCTGCTCAAGGAGGCGCTATCAACCACCAGTTCCGCGCCGTACGAACATCTCCTGGTCGACAATTATGAAACTCCATTCTTCGCGCCGCCAGTACACGGGAATCACTTTGATCTGCGCCAGTTCTCGGAACTCCTGAAGCTCTCGGTTTCGGATTTTGCCGCGCACGCGCGCACGCTTTCGAGTCCCGACGAACTTTCACTCTACGTGGCGCGCCGCATCATGCGGCAATACGCTCCCGGCCTGCTCTGGATCACGCTGCACGACATGGATGTCGCCCACGCGGGCTGCTATTCGCTCTACATTGAAGGAATTCAGCGCACTGACCGGCTTTGCGGCGAGATTTGGCGGACGATTCAAAGCGAGCCCGAATACGCCGGGAAGACCACGCTCTTTGTCCTGCCCGATTTCGGCCGCGATTCGGATGCCGATGCGTCGGGGAACGGCTTTCAGCACCACCGCACGGGCGACGCGCTCTCGCGCACTACGTGGATGATGGTAATTGGCCCCGGGGTTCGCGAAAACCGGTTGGTGGATCGTCCGGTCGAGCCCGTGGATCTCGTGCCGACGCTCGGCAGCCTGCTGGGTTTCTCGCCTGAAGCCGGGGAAGGTAAACCGCTGCCCGAAGTCTTGTAGCCGCCATGTTTCCGAACCAGCTCGACGCCCGTCAGTTCAAGGACTATCCCCCTCGAGCGAGGCGCGTCGCCACCAGCCATCTCGCGCTCCTGCAAACGCTGCCGCTCACCTTCGTGCCGCTGCTGCTTCAGCAGATTCGGGAATACGACTGGAAGTTTCCGGCAGAGCGCCGCGAAATCGACGGCCAACTTTCCTACCTAGGTTCGCTTTCGGAAACCGAGCGCCGCGAGCTCCTCGATGGGTTCGCAAAGGTGAAGCTTTCAGAGCGCCTCGATCGCTACGACTGGGTCAATTCGCCGGGCGGCTTTTCCCAGGAGCTCTCGGGCGAGCTCTGGTCCACGCACCAGATCGGTGCTTTCCGCCAGGCGGCGACAAGCTACATGGAAAAGTTCAGCGCGAGCCTCGCGCCCGTGCCGCTCGCGGCGCCCCGGCTCGGAATCGCGGTGATCGGAAAGGGCGTGGAGCAGAACAGCTACGTGCTGTTTCGAAAGCTCCGCCCGCACGGCACGCACTTCACGAACGTCAATCCGGCGAACGGGCTGCGCATCCTGCTCGACGCCGTAGCCACGCGAGCGGCGGCGCATCGTCTCGATTACGGGCACTGGTATGTGGACGGAGGAACGGCAGAGCCCGTGCCGGATTCGCCGCTGATTTCGATGTCCTACGCTTCTCTGGATCCGGTTCGCCTGGCTCTGTTGCGGAAGGTCCAGAGCGCGATCGCGGCGGGAATCGGCGGCCCGGAACAACTGCGAAACATGCTTCACAACCTGCGGCCCGAAGAGATCGGGCTGAGCGGTACGCCGGCGGACCTGGCGCTGAGCCATTTCCAGGCCAACATTCTGACCGACGGCTCCGGCACGCAAATTTTCAGCACGACTTTTGTGCAATGGACCGCGCGCGAGCTCTGGCGGCGCGCTCAGCCGCTCACGATTCTCGCCCGTTTCACTCCCCGCCAGCGGCAGCGGCCGATGAATGAGTTGCTTTCACCGCGCGACCAAAATCCCGAACTCGATCCGGCAGGATCGCTGATCGACGCCGATATGGGGGCGTTTTATTTGTGGGTCGATCAACAGAGGCTCTCAGGAGCCAAAGACGCTTCGCTGCTGGTCTGGTTCGAAAACCACGGCGAGGCGCTGGTGATCTCGCCTTCGCTCGCTCGGAACACAGAATCAAGCTCCTCCGTCGACATGAAATGGCTGCTCGGCCAACTCGCATAGACGCCAGCTCTTTGTCGCGCCGCCGCTTTCTTCTGGCTTGCGGAGCGGCAGGCCCTTTCCTGTTGCAGCAATCGGGCGCCCAGCCCGAGAGTGCGGCGGGATCAGCCGAAGCCTTCCAGCCCCACTACAAGCTGCAGCAGCCCCTGAGCTCGGTCCTCCAGAAGACCGACCCCGCCCGCGACGTATTCCCCACCGAGATCACCGCAGCAGAGATCGGGCGCGTTTTGCTCACCTGGCGCGAGGCGCTCACGCGGAGCGAGCCGGATTGGCGCGCGATCGACCGCACGCTGAACGCCGCATTCAAAGGCTCGCGCCTGAGCGCCCGCAGCGAAACCGTCAAGCGCTCGGACGGAGTGCTGCGAATCTCGGAGCGGCGTTTTGATCCGTCGATCGAGTTGGGTGCTGCCGATTTCGTTGCAGAGCTATCGCACAGCTTTCGCGGCGTGCGGCTTCTATGGGCGGAATTCGAGCTCACGGCGGTTGAGACGTCCGGGCTAGACGCAAGAACGATGATTCGATACGAGCTGGTCAGTACCGCGAAAAGCTTCCATCGCGAGCAGCGGACCGGCTGGATGGAGCTGACCTGGACGAAAAGCGGCGGCGCCTGGGACGTGACCGAGTGGCGCGCGTTGAATGAGCAATGCAGCCGCAGCGCATCGCCGATGTTCGAGGACATCACCGAGGCTTCGCTCGCTCAAGTTCAGTCTTTTTCCCGGCAGTTGGCGCGTGGGACCGACTATTGGCGGACGGTCCTCGATGGCGCTTGCGGGATCGACATCTACGGGAACTACGGCGTTGCGGCAGGCGACTTCGATAATGACGGACGGGATGATCTCTACATCTGCCAGCCCGCCGGCCTTCCCAATCTCCTCTATCGAAACCGCGGCGATGGCACGTTTGAAGATGTTACCGAGCACGCTGGGGTGGGCGTCCTCGACAGCAGCCCTGGGGCCCTGTTTGCCGACGTCGACAACGACGGGCGCCAGGACCTGATCGTCGTACGCGGAACCGGCCCGCTGCTTTTCCTCAACCAGGGCGGCGACACGTTCCGCCTCAAGCCAGACGCCTTCCGCTTCGCTGGCAATCCGCAAGGCTCGTTCACGGGAGCGGCGATCGCGGATTATGACCGCGACGGCTGGCTCGATGTCTATTTCTGTCTCTACTCCTACTATCAGGGACCCGATCGGTACCGCTACCCGGCGCCGTACTACAACGCGGAAAACGGCCCTCCCAACTTTCTCTTTCGCAACAACCGCGACGGAACGTTCGCGGACGTCACCCGCGCTGCCCGGCTGGATCGGAACAATCACCGCTTCAGCTTCGCCTGCGGCTGGTGCGATTACGATCAGGACGGCTGGCCCGACCTTTACGTCGCCAACGATTTCGGGCAGAAGAACCTCTACCATAACAACGGCGACGGAACGTTCACCGACCGCGCCACCGAGGCCGGAGTGCTCGACACGGGCGCGGGCATGAGCGTCTGCTGGCTGGATTACGACAACGACAGTTGGCAGGACCTCTACGTGGCCGATATGTGGAGCGCCGCCGGCTTGCGTCTGACTGGTCTCACGAGTTTCATGGAGGACGCCCCGCGGGCCGTGCGAGAACTTTACCGCAAGCATTCCATGGGAAACTCTCTGTTCCGCAACGACGCGCGCGGAGCGTTCACGGACGAGAGCGCGCCCTCGGAAACTTCAATGGGCCGCTGGGCGTGGTCGAGCGATGCCTGGGACTTCGACCACGACGGATACCCTGATATTTACATCGCCACTGGCATGATCAGCGGCCCGAAGGAGGAGGACCTTTCCAGCTTTTTTTGGCGGCGCGTGGTGGCGCAATCGCCCGCAGGGGATCAGCCCGCAGCCGCCTACGAAGAGGGATGGAACGCGATCAACGAGCTGATTCGGGCAGACGGCTCCTGGAGCGGGCGCCAGCGCAACGTACTTTACGCGAACCATCGCGACGGAACTTTTTCGGACGTGTCAGGCGCGGCGGGGCTCGACTGCATCGATGACAGCCGCTCCTTCGCCCTGGCCGATATCGACAACGACGGCCGGCAGGAGCTGATCGTCAAGAACCGGACGGGCCCGCAGGTTCGCATTTTCCGCAACGTCACTCCGGGGCTGGGCCATTCGATCTCGATCAAGCTCACAGGGCGGGAGACGAATCGCGACGCCATCGGCGCGTCGATCACGATCTACAGCGCCGGGCGACGTCAGACGAAATTCGTTCAGGCCGGGTCCGGCTTTCTTGCCCAGCACAGCAAGCAAATTTTTTTCGGCCTTGGCGATTCGAAGCAGCCGGTCAGCGTCACCGTGCGCTGGCCGAACGGGAAGACGCAGCAATTCGAGAACGCGCCGCCCGGGCATTGCCTTACGATTGAGGAAGGCGCTGCGCATTTTCTCGCCACTCCGTACACGCGGCGCGGCAAGAGCGGGAACGCAGATCTAGTTCGACCGGAAATGCGGCGATCACAAATCGTCGCTACGGTTCCGCCAGCGATTCGCCCGTCCCTTCCCGCGTCGGGGCAGGCCCCGATCACCGCGACAGCCGCACCTGAAGAGCTCCCGCATAATTTCGAGACGTGGCTGATCGCCCCCATCGAGGCGCCCGGGTTCGAGCTCACAGACCTCTCGGGAAAGTTGCACAATCTGAGGAGCTATCAAGGGCGACCCGCGCTCCTCAACTTCTGGGCGTCAAATTCTCCCGCCTCAATGGACTCGCTCACCGCATTGACGCGGCGCGAGGCGGCTTGGCGCCCAACGGGCCTCCAGGCGCTCCCGCTGAACGTGGACGAAGCCCCAGATACGCGGCGCTTGGCATCGCTCGCGCGCCGCAGCGGGTGGCGCTTCCCCGTCCTGCTCGCCGCGGGCGGTACGGCGGCGGTTTACAATCTGCTTTATCGCTATACGTTCGACCGCCGCCGCGATATCGAGATTCCCACCTCATTCCTGCTGGATGAGCAAGGGATGATCGTCAAAATCTACCGAGGACCCATTCGGGCGGCGAATGTTACGGACGATCTCCGCCACATGCCGCGAACGGCGGCAGAGCGGCAAAGGCGCGCGCTGCCATTTCCGGGCCAATATTACGGAGGTCCGTTCGCACGGAATTACTTCACCTACGGCGTCGCGTTCGCGGAGCACGGTTATGCGCGGGCGGCGGAAACGGCGCTGCTGCTCGCGATCCGCAACGAGCCGCAATCCGCTGACGCGTACTACGATCTGGGCACTCTGTACATGCGCGAGCAGAAGTGGGATTTGGCCGAACAACGCTTGCTTCAGGCCGTTCAATTGAAGCCGGACGATCTCATGGCGTATAACAACCTGGGCGTGACCTCCATCCATCGAGCGCGGCCGCAGCAGGCCGAACAGTATTTCCAGCAAGCTTTGAAGCTCGATCCGCTAAACGTCCTCGCCCTCGGCAACCTCGCCGACCTTTACCGAACTCAAGGCCGCACCGAGGACGCGCAGCAGCTTCTTCAGATCGCCTTGAAGCGCCGGCCGGACGATCCCACGTTGAATTACAAGCTGGCAATGGTTTTTGCCGGCGCGGGCCGTAATCAGAGCGCGCAAGCGTACCTCGAGAAGACGCTCGAGCTCCAGCCGGATAATCCGCAGGCTCTCGATAATCTGGGCGTCGTCTACGCTCTCACCGGGCAGATGGAGCGAGCCCGCAAAACGTTTTCAGAATGCATCCAAAGGGCGCCCACATTCGATCAGGCATACCTGAACCTCGCGAGAGTGGACGTAAAGTTAGGCGAGCGCGCTAAAGCCCGGGACGTCCTGAGAGCCTTGCTGAGACAGGTTCCGAATCATCCGCTGGCGGAAAAATATTTGCAGGCGCTCGACGGCAAGTAGCGCGGATTGGCGCAGTGTTAAGATAATGAGTCGGCGGGCGCTCTCGACCGCCTTACCGTGCTAACCCAAGGAGTTCCCCATGCCGAAATACCTGATCATCGGCGGCGGCATGACCGCCGATTCCGCGCTGCAGGCGATTCGCGAAAACGATAAAAGCGGAGAGGTAACCATGATCGGCGCCGAGATGCATCCGCCGTACAACCGACCGCCGCTCTCCAAGGGCCTTTGGAAGGGCGATGCCGAGGAGACCATCTGGCGCAAACCAGCCGAGCCCGACGTGGAGCTCGTCCTCGGAAGACGCGTGACCGCGCTTGACCTCAAGAAAAAGAGCGCCGTCGACGACCAGGGGACCAACTACACCTTCGAAAAGCTGCTGATTGCGACCGGAGGCATTGTGAATACGCTGCCTTTTGGCGGCGATGACATCATCTATTACCGCACCTTTGACGATTACCAGCGCCTTCGCGCGCTCGCCGCCGACAAGGAGCGGTTCGCAGTGATCGGCGGCGGTTTCATCGGCTGGGAAGTGGCTGCCGCGCTCGCCATGAACGGGCGGAAGGTCACTCTGCTGTTCCCGCAGGAGGGCCTCGGTCAGCGCATTTTTCCCCATGATCTGTCGCAGTTCCTAAATAGCTTCTACCGCGATAAGGGAGCAGAAGTCGCGGCGGGCGAAACCGTCGCGGGTGTTGAGCGCCGCGGCGGGGGTTTCGTTCTCAACACCGCCGGCGGGCGCTCGATTGAAGTCGATGCGATTGTGGCGGGCATCGGCATCCGCCCGAACGTGGAGCCGGCGCGGGCGGCCGGTCTGCAAATCAACAACGGCATTGTAGTGAACGAGCGATTGCAGACCCGTCATGCGGATGTTTACGCCGCGGGCGACGTGGCAGAGTTCTTCAATCCCGCTCTGGGAAAGCGGATGCGCGTCGAGCACGAAGACGCCGCAAACTCAATGGGCCGCGCCGCGGGCGAATCCATGGCAGGACGACCCACAGCGTACCATTACCTGCCCTTCTTCTATTCCGACTTGTTCGATCTCGGCTTTGAAGCCGTGGGCGACCTCGATTCGCGCCTCCAAACGTTTGCGGACTGGAAGACGCCGTTTCGCGAAGGCGTGGTCTACTACCTGGAGCACGGACGCGTTCGCGGAGTGCTGCTCTGGAATACGTGGGGACAAGTGGATTACGCTCGCAGCCTCATCGAAGAAGCAGGACCGTTCCAACCCTCCGACCTCAAAGGCCGCTTGCCCGTGTCCTAGCTTGAGCAGCGGGCGCGCGCCCGGTAGCGCAGCGCGGCCTAACAGCCGCAACCCTCGCGAAATGTCATTCTGAGGAGCGAAGCGACGAAGAATCTCGCCGTGTGAGGTCTGCGTGCGATGCGCAGAGCAAGAGCTTTAAAAATCTCTTGACACTCACCTACTGCTGTAGTAGCGTTACAAACGTACATAGGAGAAAAGAGTGGCCGAACCTAAACTGGCGAAGCTCGAGCTACAGATCATGGAGGCGCTTTGGACGCGCGGCGCGTGCTCCATCCGCGAGATTCAGGAAACCTTTCCCGAGAGGGACCGGCCTGCTTACACGACCGTCCAGACCACCGTCTATCGTCTGGAGGCGAAGAAGGCTGTGCGGCGGGTCAAGAAGGTCGGGAATTTTCACATTTTTGAGGCGGCGGTCTCCCGCCAGGCGGCGCAGCGGCGGCTGATCGACGATTTTCTGGCGTTGTTCGGCGGGCGGACGCAACCCGTGATGGCGCGCCTGATCGAATCGGGCAAACTGACGCTGAGCGACATCAAAGAAGCCGAACGCGCGCTGCGCGAGCTCGACAACAAGTAGCGCAGACTTGTTTCTCAAAGTCTGCGGCGTGTCTGACGGATTAGATAAACGTTTCGTTGGGTGGCGCATACACGGCGCTGTTTCCCATGTATGCGGATGGCGAGCATCGCAGACATCGCAATCAGCGCGATATCTGCGCCACCCGACAGTTTCCTAGTAATCAAGCCGGGACAGGAAGGGAAGCGATCATGTTGCCGAAATGCTTGTCTGAGATTTGGACCGTCATTGGACCCGCGGCAGTGAGTCATTTGTGGCAATCGACGCTCTTCGCGGGCGTCGCGGGACTCTTGGTTCTGGCTCTGCGCAAGAGCCACGCGCGAGCGCGGTACTGGCTTTGGCTCGCGGCTTCGTTGAAGTTTCTCGTTCCTTTCTCGCTGCTAATCGCAATGGGCAGCTATTTGGCGATTCCGAGAGCAGCGGTGCAACTTGCGCCCCGCACGGGAGTCTATGCTGCCATCGGGGAGCTTGCGCGGACCTCCGCATTCGAGGTCCGCGGCCTTTTCGCCGCCCCCATCCAAACAGCCGCGGACCTGAACAACGCAGGTCCGCGCTACTCGTTCATCCATCTGCTTCCAGCGATTCTCATTGCGGTGTGGCTGTGCGGATTCGTACTGGTATTGTTCCTCTGGCTCGTGCGCTGGCGGCGGATCTCCCGAATCTGCGCCGATGCAATCCCGCTCGGCGAGGGCCGCGAAGTGGAAGCGCTCCGACGCCTGGAGCGTGCTGCAGGGATGAGGAAGCCGCTCGCGATCCGCCTGTCCCGCGCTTCTCTCGAGCCGGGAGTTTTCGGCATTTTCCAACCTGTTTTGGTGTGGCCAGACGGAATCTCCGGGAGGCTCGACGACGCTCACTTGCGCGCGATTCTTGCTCATGAATTGTGGCACGTGCGGCGCCGGGATAATCTCGCGGCCGCACTGCACATGCTGGTCGAAGCGATCTTCTGGTTTCATCCGCTGGTCTGGTGGCTTGGCGCACGGATGGTTGACGAACGCGAGCGCGCCTGCGATGAGGCGGCCATCGCCGTCGGCAACGAACCGCGGGTCTATGCGGAAAGCGTTCTCAAGGCGTGCGAGTTCTGTGTGGCGTCGCCGGTCGCTTGTGTCGCTGGAGTTACGGGCTCTGATCTCAAGAAGCGGATCGTTCGTATCATGACCGAGCGCCCCGCTCTTCGGCTCGACGCGCGCAGGAAGCTCCTGCTCGCGTTTGCAGCATTCATCGCTATCGCCGTGCCGATCGGATTTGGATTGGCGAACGGAAACGCTCAAAAGGCGAACCCGTCGCGAGATCCCTCGCAAACAGAGGGTAACAACATCGCGCGGGATCCGAATAGTCTCCTTACGCTTCAGTCGCAAAGTGGTTCCCAAACGGAGGGTGCAAACACCGCGGCACCAAAATTCGAAGTGGTCTCGATCAAACCCGATCATTCCGCGGCGATCAAGTTTAGCCTGGGGACGACGCCGGGCAGGTTCAGCGCCACCGCGGTCGCCAGGATGCTGATCGAATTCGCGTACAATCTCAAGTCCGACGATCAGATCGTCGGCGCGCCAAGCTGGGTCAACTCCGAGAAATTCGACATCAACGCGAAAGAGGAGGACGCATTTGCGCAAAAGATGCGGACGATGCCCTTCGACCAAGCGGGCGCTCAGGTGAGGCTGATGGTCCGATCGATGCTCGCCGATCGCTTCAAGCTGAAGGTGACCCAAGAAACAAAAGACTTGCCCGTCTACGCGCTGGTGGTGGCGAAGAACGGGCCGAAGCTGACACTTTCGAAGCTTCCGCCGCCAGGACCAATCGGCGCAAACCCTCCAGGGCCGCGCGCGCCTCGAGGTGTGATGATGAGGAGAGGCGCGATTCACGCCATCGCCGTATCGACGGCGTTCCTGACCGATGTCCTGTCGCGCCAACCGGAGCTTGGCGGTCGCGTTGTAGTCGATGAAACCGGGCTTAAGGGAATCTACGACTTTACGTTGAATTGGATGCCGGAATTCGGGCGCGGGCCGATGGGCCGAGGCCCTGGTGAAAGCCCTGGCGCAGGTCCGGGACCGGCTGAAGCCGGAAACGGATCTGCGAACGCCGGCACGGATGCGGCGCCTGATTCTTCCGGCCCTTCAATTTTCACCGCCGTTCAGCAGCAGCTTGGCCTTCGATTGAAACCGACCAAAGGTCCGGTCCCGGTGCTCGTCATCGACCACATCGAGCAGCCCACGCCGGATTGAGTGCCAAGCTGTTGATAATGACCCCTCACCCGCCCTCCTTCGTCGTGCACCCTCTCCCCAGGGGAGCGGGTGGCGAGCGGAGCGAGCCGGGCGAGGGGTGTCGTTCGAAATTTTCGGAGCAGGCTCAATGTAAGGCGACGCGAGTTCTGCGAGAGAATGGACGGCGAGGTGCGGTAATGAGAAATGCGCTGGTGGCCACCTTTGTAACTTTGGGTGCGGCGGCCTTGGCTGCCGCCTGGCTTGTGATCGCGGTACCGATCAAGGCTGGCCCGGCTCTGGGTCGGCCCGGGTGGGAACAGAGCCAAGCCGCGATGCCTGGCAATTCGTCACAGCCTCAGGGGAATACCAAAGCGCCGAGGTTCGAGGTCGCCTCGATCAAGCCTGATCGCTCCGGGAGCGACAGGATGCGCCTTTTTAGGATGTCTGCGAGCAGGCTAAACGCGGTGGGCGTGCCGGCTCGAATGCTGATTAATTTTGCCTACAACCTTAAATCGAATGACCAGCTCCAGGGAGCGCCGAACTGGGTCGACGCGGAAAAATTCGACATTGACGCGAAAGAAGAGGACTCGTTCGTCCAACAATTGCGGAAGATGCCTTTTGATCAGGGGCAGGAGCAAATCCGACTGACAGTTCAATCGCTGCTCGCCGACCGTTTCAAGCTAAAGGTGAGCCGCACGACGAAACAACTACGAGTCTACGCGCTGATTATTGCGAAGAATGGTCCGAAGATGACTGAATCGAAGCTCGGGACCTTCGGGCCGATCGGCTCCAACCCTCCTGGACCTCGCGGAATGCGAATGATGGGGCCCGGTGATCTCGCGGCGACGGCGGCATCGATGAGTTTCCTGGCGGATGTGCTCTCCCGCCAGCGGGATCTCGGCGGCCGCATCGTGGTGGACGAGACTGGGCTGAAGGGAAGCTACGATTTCACGCTGAAGTGGACGCCGCAATTCGCGCGCGCCCCTATGGGCGGAGGTCCTGGTCCGGGCGGGGCTCCCGGCGGCGCTGCGGTAACAGCCGGCCCGGGAAATGGCCCGGAGACGTCGGGCAACGAGGCTGAATCCGATTCGTCTGGTCCTTCGATCTTCACTGCGCTTCAGCAGCAGCTCGGGTTGCGGCTCAAACCAACAAAGGGCCCGGTCCCGGTGCTCGTCATCGATCACATCGAGCAGCCCACGCCGGATTAGGGATCGTTACGTCCGCCACGGACGGGCGGGA
>JBOGKE010000173.1:0-4958 GCA_050745265.1 Terriglobia bacterium | reverse complement strand
TGGCGCTCAACGTGATCTTTTCGCTGGTGTTCTTCATTCTCTTCTACAAATTCCTGCCGCTCTACGCCGCCACGTTCCTCCAGCATCATTACCGGATGCTGCACAATTTCGTGGCGTTTAACCTCGTAGACGGCGTCATTCGGATTGTCCTGTTCCTCGGGTTCCTGTTGGCGCTGGCGCAGTCGAAGGATATCAAGCGCGTGTTCGAGTATCACGGCGCCGAACATAAAGTCGTCTGGGCATTTGAGAAGAACGGGGGCCACGCCGATCTCGAAAGCGCCCGCCGCGCGACGCGCTTTCACCCGCGCTGCGGAACCAGCTTCCTCCTGGTGGTGATGGTGATCGCGCTGATCGTCTACCTGTTTTTGCCCTTTCAGTCGTTTGCCTGGAAACTGATCGTGCGCATTCTGCTCCTGCCCATAATCGCCGGCATATCGTTCGAATTCATCCGTTACGCGGCGAAGTCGAAGGGCTGGATCTGGCGGCTGGCGGCGCAACCCGGGCTGTGGCTGCAGCGCGTCACCACGCGCGAGCCGGACGATAGCCAGCTCGAAACCGCGCTCCGCTCGCTCGAAGCCGCCATGGAGCTCGAGAAACAGCACGGCGGCGAATTTGTGATTGCTTGAGACAGGCTCCGGCTGCATCGGCCGCGCACATCGGTGGAGGTGGATATGCTCGCAATCGCCGACGTTATTTTTACCGGAATTGCGGCCGGTATTCTCTATTACTACGTTCGAAGGTACTGGTGGAAAGGCCCAAAGTGGGATGCTTCGCCGCGATCACCGACCTCAATGCGCCTGCTCGTTACGGGGAGTGTGGTCTTGGTCCTCGCCTAATTGCTTTGCTGGTCCATTCCCGTAGCTCTTTCGAAGCGAATGCTGGCCGCGAGATTGGTCGTCGCGATCGGCATCGCCATTCTAGTAACAGAAACGCAACTGCGACGGCGGTCACGCGCGCTGTCGAAGAAGTGAACATGGCTCGGAGCAAGACCGGAGAAGCAGCGGATCTTAGCGCCGCACTTTAAGCGACGCTTACGTTCTGGTCTGGGCATGGCGGGAGCCACGACGGGCATACCAACCCAAAGACCAGAAATCACAGCCTGTGGCGCGCCACACGGGAATTCAGGCAGGTTTGGCGAAATCAATTATTCGAAAACTCAGCACCGAGTGACCCGTAATCCGCTCATCGCCTGAGGAGCGGATTCTTCAACCCTGAAGCGGCGGTTCGTTGTGCACTATTTGCAAAAACTCGAGGAGATTGAGTCGCAGTACGAGGCGCTCACCACCCAGTTGAGCGACGCGCGAACGCTCGCAGACCCGTCTGCTTATCAGAAGGCCGCAAAGGCGCACTCCGGCTTGCGCGAAATGGTGGAGAAATACCAGCAGTGGAAAACAGCCGAGAAGGGCCTCCGGGAAACACGCGCGCTGCTTCAGGAATCGGGCTCGGACCCGGCGTTCCGCGAAATGGCGCAGGAAGAATCTGAAAAGCTGGAAAAGCAGGTGGCCGAAATCGAAGGTGAGCTGAAGGTTCTGCTGCTGCCGCGCGACCCGAACGATGATAGAGACATTGTGCTCGAAATCCGCGCCGGCACCGGAGGCGACGAAGCCACGCTCTTCGCGCAGGAAATTTTCCGCATGTACAGCCGCTACGCCGAATCACAGGGCTGGCGCATTGAGGCGCTTTCCACGAGCCTTTCCGGCGTCGGCGGGCTGAAGGAAGTTATCGCGATCATCGAGGGGCAGAAGGTCTACAGCAAGCTCAAGTACGAGAGCGGTGTCCATCGAGTGCAGCGCGTTCCGGCAACGGAGCAGTCCGGACGCATTCACACGTCCGCAGTCACCGTGGCCGTGCTGCCCGAGGCGGACGAAGTTGAAATCCAGATCGATCCGAAGGAGATTCGCATCGACACGTTCTGCTCTTCCGGTCCGGGCGGGCAATCGGTGAACACAACGTATTCCGCGGTTCGCATCACGCACCTTCCCACCGGAATGGTGGTGTCTTGCCAGGACGAAAAATCGCAAATCAAAAACCGCGCCAAGGCGATGCGCGTGCTGCGCTCGCGCCTCTACGAACGCAAGCTCGAAGAGCAACAGCAGCAGATCATCGAGGAGCGCCGGTCGATGATTGGCAGCGGCGATCGCAGCGAAAAGATCCGCACTTACAATTTCCCTCAGAACCGCGTCACCGACCATCGCATCGGACTGACGCTCCACCAGCTCGATCGCGTGATGGACGGCAGACTGGATGAGATTATCGACGCGCTGATCACGTACTACCAGACGGAGAAACTCAAGCAGGTCTCTTCGTCCGCCCCAGGGTCGCCCGCGCCCGTCCATGTTGCTTCGTAACGTCCTCCAGGCCGGCCTGTCGAGGTTGGCAGCGGCAGGAACTTCCGCGCCCGACCTCGCAGCCGAGCTGCTCCTGATGCACGTACTTCACGCTGATCGCGGCTACCTTCATTCGCATCCCGATCAGGAAGTCTCGTCCGAGCAGCGGAGCGACTATTTCCGGCTCATCGATGAGCGGCTCACCGGCAAGCCAATCCAGTACATCACAGGGCATCAGGAATTCTGGGGGCTCGATTTCGAGGTCACGCCCGACGTGCTCATTCCGCGGCCGGAAACCGAGCTGGTGGTCGAAACCGTGCTCGACCTGGTCCCCTCTCGGGACGCTTCGATCCGCATCGTTGACGTGGGCACCGGCTCGGGTTGCATTGCGCTCGCGCTTGCGTCGGAATTACCTAACGCCGACATCTACGCCGTGGACATCTCGCTCGCCGCGTTAATGGTTGCGATGGGGAATGCTCAGCGGCTCAATCTGCGGAGACGCATCGCCCCGGTCGTGAGTGACCTGCTGGCGCGCATCTTGCCCGTGGATGCGGGCGGCCCGTTCGACTTCGTGGTTTCGAATCCGCCCTACGTCGGCATCAATGAACTCGACCAGGTTCAGCGCGAGGTCAAGGACTTTGAGCCACGCCTGGCTTGGGGCGGACTTGAACGCGCCGACGAGATCTACCGCCGCCTGTTTCCTGAGGCTATGCAGGCTCTCAAGCCTGGCGGCCGCGTGGTGGTGGAAATCGGATACACGCAGCGAGATGCGGTGCTGGCGCTGCTGGGGTCTGGCTGGAGCAATGTACAGGTCCGCTCCGATCTGTGCGGCATTCCGCGCGTTGTCAGCGCGCGAAGATTGTAATTTCGGCGGCGCGGATCTGACCCCGTGAGATCACACGATATGTTTCGATCCACCCGCGGCGTTCCGCGATTCTCTCTCCGCGCACCACGCGCCGCGAGGCAGAAGCGACGCTGGCTCGGGTTAGGGCTGCTCGCCGCTCTCGGCTGGGCGCTAATCTCGATTTCAGGCGAGCCGCAGATCGCAGTGGCGCAAACCGAAATTCTCGACCGTGTGGCCGCAACCATCGGAGGTGTTCCGATCACGCAGAGCGACGTTGTACGTGAGTACCGGCTGGAGACTTTCCTCGCAACGGGGAGAGTGCCCATGGCGTCGCCTGATGCGGCCACCCGAAAGGCGGTTCTCGCGAGGTTGATCGATCAGACGGTACTCGCCAGTCAACTTGGGAACTACATGGTTGATAAGGATGCCGTGAGGGCCGCGACGGCGAAACGAATTACGGGACTGAAGAAGGCCTGCGGGAGCGACTCGGCTTTGGATGCCGCACTCCACCAACTCGGGATCGGTGAGGCGCAGTTGACCGCACATCTCCGCAAGCAGGAACAAATATCGGCGATGATCGAGATCCGTTTGCGGCCTGTCGCGACGGTCGAGCCGCAGCAGATCGAACAATACTACACGAAGAGTTTCGTCCCGGCCTATCGCCGCGCTCGCTCGATCGCCCCTCCGCCGCTTGCGGAAGTTCGCGAGAGAATACGAGCGGTCTTGGTCGAGAGGAAGGTCAATCAGCTTTTGGATGAATGGCTGGTGGGACTCAAGCGCGACGCGGGGGTCGAAATCCTGCCGGAAGACTGATTCGTTGCCATCCCTTGTGGCGCCGGTCTCGGTCCGGCATGATCAGACCTCGCGGCCGCGAGAATGGCAGGTTCGCACTTTGCGGCGCTATTTGTCTCGACAGCGGGAACGGATCGCCTTGAGCCTAAGCTGAGTTCCAGCCGTCACTTTGTTCGCATAATTCACGTCGGAGCTCGGGAAAACGAACACCAACGCTTGTTGTTCACAGTTCCGTCCATTGTCCTGCCCATATCAGCAAAATGGGTAACGCTCACCTCCGACGGGCGATCTATATGCCGGTGCTCGTGGCCGTCGAGCATCAGCCTCGCTTCCGAGCTTTCTATCTCCATCTGCTGGACTGCGGAAAACCCAAAATGGTAGTCCTCGTCGCCACCATGCGCAAGCTCTTGCATGCCATCTACGGCATGTTTCACCATCAGCAGACGTTCGACGAATCCAAGGTCTACGCCTTCGCCGCGCCGCCCTCGGAGCCACGAGTTCGTACCGCTGTCGCTTCATCGAACAGCGAATGACAACCAAGCGAGAATCTACAGCGCAAAGGCCGGAGTTTTCACACAGACTCATTCCGGCCAAAATCGGATCCCTCGATGCCTCGCCGGGCGCGACGGCTCGCCGTCGCGCCAGGCGAGAGTTAAAGTGGTGCGATTTCGCCCGGAAAGCCGAAGACCTTCCCGAAGTCGGGGCGGCAGAGCCGCTCGCGCTGCGGCGAGTTCGGGCAGCCATGCTCGCCGAGCGGCGCGGTGGGGCGCGGCAGGGAATCGCGCTGGCCCTCCATTGGGCTGATGTGATACGGGTGATACAAGTGGGACTAATAGTACTTATTGTACAAATGATGTATATGCGACACGTGAGACAACGCCCCGAAAGCCTCACCGCTCTCGTCTGCTAAGATTTTGGGTGGGGAAGGGGATGAGCTCCCGGAGTGAAGAGCCAAGCAACGCGCTCTATGAAGGAAACGACGCTCAGCGACGAGG
>JBOGKE010000172.1:0-11072 GCA_050745265.1 Terriglobia bacterium | reverse complement strand
ACGCGCTGCATCGAAGCTTGTCCCACCGGCGCGCTGACCGAGCCTTATCGGATGGACGCGACGCGCTGCATTTCGTATCTGACCATCGAGCTTAAAGGCGCGGTTCCAGAGGCGCTTCGTCCCGCGATCGGCAATAACGTGTTTGGGTGCGACATCTGCCAGGACGTATGCCCGTGGAATTCGGCTGACTATCAAACCGCGGCGGTAGGAGGCGAACCAACCCGCCGTGCAAACGTTGCAACAACCGACCTGCCGGAATTTCAGCCGCTCGAGATTGAGATCGCAGATCGCGAACGCGCCGACGGCGGAGACCGTATATTGCAGGCCGGAGCAAAAGCCGCGGAGTTAAAAAACAACTCCGCGCTACACCTGTCGTTTCGCGAGAGGGTACCGCCGTTCGGCGTTTCGCTTTTCCAGCCCGACCTTGGCGCGCTGGCTTCGCTCGGCGAAGCGGATTTCCGCCGCGCGTTTTCCCACTCGCCCATCAAGCGCGCCAAGTACCGCGGCTGGCTGAGAAACCTGTGCACCGCAATGGGGAACTCAGGCGATCAGTCGTTTCTTCCGTGGCTCAAATGCGCTGCGCAGCATGCGGACGAAGTTGTACGCGAGCACGCGCAATGGGCGCTCGACCGCCTCCGGGTTGCGACATAGTCAATCGACAGTGCGGTAAAAAAGTGCTTGACAAAGCGCGGTGGGGGGGGGGCAGAATAGCACAACGTCATTTCCCAAGGGGGTGCGCTATGCTTAGCCTGATCGCTCGTCGGGCCTGGGTTCGCGGCCCAGTGGGCTCTCTCACCCGCCGATTATTCCTTATCTTCTGGTTCGCGTTCGCCGGTTTGAGCGGCATCTTTCTCGGAGTTCGCTCGGCGCGTGCTCAGCTTTGCGGCGAGGGGGTCCCCACCGCTTATGACGAGTGCAACAACGGATGCAACGACGGTTACAATAACTTCGGCACTGAGTATACAAAAACCGGCGTGCCGGAATGCCAAAACTGCCAGAACGATACTTGTGAGCTGGACATATGTTGTTGTGACTCGGGTGGTAACGGCTGGTTAGCGTATTGTGTTGCCGAGCAGTACTACGGCGAATTCGACGGATGCAACTCGTGCACGGAGTAATACGCTGGGCGCCCGCCGACATGGGCGAGGCCGGCTGTTGGCGACGAAGCTGCGATGAAAAGGAGGCAGGAACATGCAACATAAATTCAGGACCGGCGTCATCGCTATTCTCCTGGCGGCATCGTTTGGGGCGGCCTTCTGGATTGCTAAGACTTTTGTGCTTAGAGGTCAACAGGCGGGCATTCGGCCATTTACCGCAACCATAGCCACAGCTTTATATCACGGAGACTCGAGCCGGCCCCTCATCACGCGGTATACCACGGTCGCCTTGCGCGGGGACGGCTCCGAAGTAACCGTTCGCCACGTGCAGGCCCCGGACGGGAACCCCTACGACGAAAGGGTGATTCTTGATTTGGCCTCTGCGCAGCGAGTGACTGTAGATCCAATGACGCAGTCGCGCACGACGTATCCGCTGACCTCCAAAGACCTTGCGCATTACAAAAGCGCAGAGGCGAACTGTGCCGCGTCTCCTGGCGCGGCGACCTCAACGATCCTTGGCTATGCGGCTGTGAAGTCAGCTAGGAGGGGACCGGCGGCGCGTGGCAAAGTTTTCAGCACCGAAGATTGGCGCGCGCCAGCGCTTGGCTGCCTGAGCCTCTCTCGGGTGACCGTCTGGACCAACTCGGCAACAGGCGCAGTCACCGACAGGCAGGTCCGTAAGGTCCTGACCATCATCGAGGGTGATCCGACGGCACTTTTCACGGTTCCCAGCGGCTACGGTGAGCGCTCGCCCTCAGAAGTTCTGAGTTTATTCGCCAGTAAGTTCAATAAGCCTGAACACCCGCAGACCGGCGCTGCACTCGACAGGGTATATCAGTCGCACGCGAAGTAGAACCTGCTGCCCGCCGTTAGCTGAACAGGGTTTCCGCTCCCGTTCAGCCGAACTCGGCGCCTAGCGCCATGACGCTTGGCCTCTTGCTCCGCAGCGTTCCCGCCGTCTCCAAGTCTACAGCCGCCGAGCCGACCCGTGTCTCGCGCCTGTTCCGGTATCTCCTCCGCACGGCCCAGCATCACGGCCACCCAGTCTACGAAGCCTACGCCGCTACGGAGTCGCTGATCGACGCCATATTGCGGTATAGCTCATTCGATCAGCACCACGTCTTCGCCCCGCCTCACCTTACCGCTCGAATAGCGGCTCGTCTGCCGCGCGACCCCGCCCGCCTAAAGGTTCGCAGCTTCTACGCCCTTTTGAAACGCACCGACGAGTGCGACGTGGATGCATGGTACGACCGTGGCCGAATTTCGGTATCCTCTCACACTGTCGCTCGGCCTTCTCGCCACAGCTTCGGCCGGCAACTGTCACGCACCACACTCTCAGTTATCAAAAATCGCTCCATCAGTTGGTATTGCGCATCCTTCTTGCGGACAGCTTCCCTTGCGACTCGATCGTGTGCACCAGCGCCGCTGCGCGTCATTCCCTCCGGTCCCTCCTCGACAGCGTTGCCGCACACCTGGATGCGGACGCAGGCGTGCACTCGCGGTATCAGGGGCGCTTCGACCTTATTCCAATAGGTGTGGACACGAACCGTTTTTGCCCGTGGCCGAAGGCGGAGGTGCGCGCAAAGATCGGCCTCCCAGGCGATGCCTGCGTCATTCTGTTTCTAGGCCGGCTGTCATTTATAGACAAGGCTGACCTGCATCCTCTCCTCTTTGCGTTTCGCCAGATCCTCGAAGCGAGAGGACGTCCTAGAACGCTTCTGTTGGTGTTAGCTGGATCGGACAGCGGCGGCTACCTAGCTGCGCTGCAGGCGAGGATCGCTGAATTGGAGCTCACGAAATCCGTGCGGATCCTCGCTCAACCCCGCGAAGCGCACCTTCTGTTCTCGGCGGCTGACGTGTTCGTCTCTCCAGCAGACAGCCTCCAGGAAAGTTTTGGACTCTCGGTGATCGAGGCGATGGCTTCCGGCGTACCGCAGGTTGTTTCCGATTGGAACGGATACCGGGAAACAGTCGAGCACGGAGGGACAGGATTCCTCGTGCCGACATACTGGGCACGCGCTGATACCGACATCTGCAAAGTGTCTCCACTCTTCGGCAGCGAGTGGGACTATGATCACGCCTTGCTCGGGCAGCAGGTCGCCGTGGACTGCGCAAAGCTAAGGGAGTATCTTGAGCTGCTCATCCACAATTCTGATCTGCGCGAAGAGATGGGGAACCGCTCTCGCAAGCGCGCGGTCGCACTCTTTAGCTGGCCGGTCATTGTCCGGCAATATGAGGCCCTGTGGCGCGAGCTCCGCCAAATCGCGTGGGGCGCTCCTCTGAACGGAACCAGCCGGATGTCGTACGCTCAACCCGCATACTTCGACACCTTCAAACACTACGCCACGCGCATTCTAGACGATGATGCGGAGTTTGAGATCACGCCCCGTGGAACGCAGGCGCTGACAGCAGGAGGTCGCGAATTTCGCGGCTATCCTGCCATCCGAACAGCTTTGCTGGATGCGCAAGTTCTGGAGCGAGCGCTGGGAGCATTTGATCCAGGCAAGGTATCAGACGAGAGTCCAGCGCGAAAGACACTCTCGGAAGTTGCGCGAGAGCTCGTCGCAGGAAACCCCGAGTACCACAAGGACCGTGCGAAACGGCATATCCTCTGGCTGCTTAAGCAGGGTTACATCTCGGCGCGAGAGAACGACCGGAACAGCACCGAGGGTTGAAAACCGGCCCAGGGGGGTCAATATCTGCTGTAGCGGCGGCCTCAGGCTTTTTTGCAATAAAAACGGGCGCCAGAGGCCGCCGCTGAGTTGAGAATCCTCACTGCTTTCTCACCACCACTTCCAGTACATCATCCGCGGTGACCACGCCGACCAGGTGAGATTGTTCATCCGTCACGGGAAGCGCGAGGAGGTTGTATTTGTGAAAGAGATCGACGACTTCCCGCTCGTCGGCGTGCGCGGCCACGGAGATGACGGGATCCTGAGAGAGCTGCATCAGAGGCGTATCCGCCGATGCCAGCAGAATCCGGGCGAGCGGGACTGCGCCGGTGAGCGTATGGTCGGCGCTCGTGAGATAAATCTGATGGATCGATTCGAGCGGTCCTCTATAATTGCGCAGAATGCTGGTGACTTCCTCGAGTGCCGCCGTTTCGTCGATGGCGACGTAGTCGGTGGTCATCATCGCGCCGGCGGTGTCCTCTTCGAAGCCTAGCAGCCCGCGCACCTCTTTAGCTTCGGCGGTCTCCATCCCCGCCAGCAGTCCGGCGGACGTTTCCGGTCCCATCTCCTGCAGCACATCGGCCGCTTCGTCCGGCGGCATCTCCTCGATGATGTCCGCGGCTTTCTCGGCGGGAATACTTTCGAGCAGCGCCGCCTGCATCCGTGTCGGAATCTCGGAAATAGCCTGCGCGGCGGTCTCATCGTCGAGCGACTCAATGAGGGCTTTCTGTTCATCACGGCTCAGCTCTTCCAGGATATCCGCCACGTCGGCGGGATGAAGCTTCGCCAGGCGCTCATACGAGATGCGGAGTTTGAGGCGCCGCGCTGGGTCCGGCTCGATGAGATTGACAAACTCCCAGGGAATCCGGCGCGAGGGGAACAGACTGCTGATTGACCGCACCTTGTGTTTCGAGACGATTCCTTTCAGGATACGGCGCGCCGCGGAGGCGAGCCCCACGTTGGCGGCGACGATGCGCAATTCGGTGTGGCCGTCGACGGGCAGGATGTCAAATTCCAGGTCGTTCGCGCGCTCCACTTTGCGGTGGTTCACGTCGATGATCTGCTGATCGAGCACGTCCCGCTTTACCGAGATCAGGCTTTCGTCGGGCACGGGAGAGTTGATTTCCGCGATGGCCACGCGAGTCTGCACGGCGCGCACTGAAACCGACTGGATCTGATCGCTAGCGACCCAGCATAACTTTCTTCTCGGAGCCTTCACCGCGAAAGCCGCGACGAGGAGCGAGTTCTGGCTGGGATTCACCGCCAGGTCCACCACGCGCCCCTGAAAATCTCCTTTGGCGCTGAACACGGGCAGGTTCTGAATTTCGGTAAAGTAGATCATGAATCACCCGCTCGCCGGCGCGGAGTTCCGTCACTGCGGCAGAGGCCGCAACGACGCGAGAAGCTGCGGCGCCGGATAAGAATTGACCACGCGGTCCCTGTCCATCCAGCCGCGCCGGGCGGTCTGCACGCCGTAGCGCATGAACCGCAGATGCGACGGATCGTGCGCGTCGGTCGAAATCACCACGCGAAGGCCGCGCTCCCGCGCCAGCCTCACGTGATGGTCGCACAGATCAAGGCGCTCCGGGCTCGCGTTCACTTCAAGAATCACACCCAGGCTGCGCGCCGCCTCGAATATCCTTTCGACGTCGAAGTCGAAGGGATCGCGCCGCAGAATCTGCCGCCCAGTGGGGTGCGCCAGAATCCGCACGTACGGATTCTCCAGTGCCTTAAGCAGGCGCTCCGTCATCTCCTCGCCGGGCCGAGTCATGCGCGAGTGAATGCTCGCCAGAACGATGTCAAACTGCCTCAAAACTTCGTCGGAGTAATCGAGCCGGCCGTCGCCGAGAATGTCCACCTCCGCGCCGGCCCAGATTTCGATGCCGGGCACGTTTGCGCGCGCCTCCTTGATGCGGCGGATGTTTTCCACCGCGCGCTTTTCGTCCAGCCCATTGGCGACCGTCACTGCCTTCGAATGATCGGTGATCAGAATGTACTCGTAGCCGAGCGCTTTCGCCGCGAAGGCCATCTCCTCAACGCTCGTGTGTCCGTCGGAAGCCGTCGTGTGCATTTGCAAGTCGCCGCGGATGTCGCCGAGATCGACCAGTCTCGGCAGGCTGCCGCTTTCAGCGGCTTCAATATCGCCCTGGTCCTCACGCAATTCAGGAGGAATCCAGGCGAGACCGAGCTTCTCATAGACCGCTTCTTCCGTGCGGCCGGCCACCGAAACGTCGCCCCGGAACAGGCCGTACTCGCTGAGCTTCAGCCCGAGCTTCCGCGCCCGCTCGCGCAGCGCGACATTGTGCTCTTTCGAGCCCGTGAAGTACTGCAGCGCCGCGCCGTACGACTCGGGTTCGATCAGCCGCATGTCCACCTGCATATCGTTTTCGAGTTTTACGCTCACCTTGTCCTCACCTTGAGCGAGAACTTCGCTGACGCGCGGGTGCTTGGCAAAATAGCTGGCAATCGAGGCGTGATCGCGGCCGATCACCAGCAGGTCGAGATCTCCCACCGTTTCGCGCCCGCGGCGAAGCGACCCCGCAGCCGTCACCTGGTCGACCCATTTCGATCCGCGCAGATACTCGGACAACGCTTCGGCCGTTTCGAACGCCGCGTCGAGCCGGAAACGCCCGGCCGCGCGGCGATAGACTTCAATAGCTTTCAGGATGTTGGCCTCTGACTTCTCGTTCATCCCGGGCAGTCCACGAAGACGTCCGGCCTTCGCGGCCGCTTCGAGATCTTCAACCGATTGCACGCCGAGATGCTGGTGAAATAGCCGCACTTTTGCAGGCCCGATCGTTTGAAGCTGCAACAGCTCGAGCTGCACGCGCGGAACTCGGGTCAAAAGCTCCTGGTGGTACTTCAGAGAGCGCGTTTCAATCAGCTCGGTGATTTTCAGCGCGAAATCGGCGCCCACGCCCGGGACTTCGGTCAGTTTGCGCTTCGGGTCGCGCGCGATGTCCGCCAGCCGCTCGGGGTGACTTTCAATCGAGCGCCGCGCCTTATCATATGCCGCGGCTCGGAACGGCCATTTCGCGTCTTCCTGCAGGATTTTAATGAGATTTGCGATCTCCTCAAAAATGGCCGCGATCTCCGAGTTCTTCATGAAAACTCACCTGAGGAAGCCCTGCGACTCCGGCGCACGAAACGAGCGGGCTTCGCTAGCGCGACACCCGCAGCCGAGGATAGTCCTTGTGTTTGAAGGGGTTAGGAGCGACTCGCCGCGTGTTGCGTTTTGCCACATGCGTTGTTACAATCTCGAACGATGCGTCCGGTCGAGTCCATACGGCGTCTGAGTCTCCAAACCAAGATTATCATCATTTTTGTTGTTGCTGTAGTTTGTATTCTCGCCGTCTCGACGTTCATCGCGATGCTGCTCACGCGGCAGCCGGTGGAAGAGGAAGTCTACCGGAAGGCTCTCGCCCAGGCCAGGCTCGAGGCCCACAACCTGGTGAACGACCAGGCGTTGCGGAATCCGCAGTACCTGAACCGGGCGCTGCGGCAAATGCAGCACGATTCGACGGGCGTGCGGCAGGCGGACGTATTTTCGCATCCCGACAACAAGCTGCTCGCCTCCACCGAGCCGGCAGCGCAACACCGCGACCTTGACGCTCTGCCCCAGATCACCGACGCCCGGTGGGCGAGTACGCATCTGAACGAATTCAAAAGGCCGAACCATGACCAATACACTGTTGAAACATCGGACGGTAAATACTGGATTCTTTCGACCGAGCTGATCGACGGAGGCAACTCCGCCGGTCGTCTCGTGCTGAAGGTCTCGAAGCTCCGCTCCGATGTTATTACGCAGGACATCGTGGAAGGTAATTTCCTCCTCATGCTCTGCAGCCTCATCGTGCTGATCTTCGTCATCCACGGGTTCTTTCTGACGGGCGTGCGGGCGCCGGTGAAGGAAATGGTGCGGGTGATGAAGGCGGCGGAGGACGGGCAGCTTCACGTGCGCTCCCGCACCTGGAGCCGCGATGAAATCGGGCAGTTGAGCATGCACTTGAACCGGATGCTCGAGCGGATTGAAAACTTCAACAGCGAGTTAGCCCGCAAGATCAAAGATGCGACCGTTGAGGTCGAACAGCGCAATCTCGAGCTCACGCGCATCAACGAAGAGCTCTTCGACACGCAAAAAAGCCTGGCGCGTTCTGAGCGGCTGGCCGTAGCCGGGCAGCTCGCAGCGAGCCTCGCGCACGAGATCGGCACGCCGCTGAACTCCATTTCCGGCCACGTGCAGCTCATGGCGCGGCGCAAGACCGGCGACAAGGCCACCGACCGGCGCCTTGAAATCATCCAGAAGCAGATCGACAACATCGTAAGGACGGTGAAACAGCTCCTTTCCTGGTCGAGGAAATTCGAGCTGCGCGTGGAGCCCGTGGACCTGCGCAAGGTCCTCGAAGAATCCGTTCTGCTCTCCTCGCCTTCGCTCGATTCCAGGAAAATCCGCGTGCTCACGCATTTCGCCAAGGACTGTCCGCCGGTATATGGCGACGTGGGATACCTGCAGCAGGTGTTCCTGAACCTGATCAACAACAGCATGGATGCGATGCCGAAAGGTGGCACGCTCGATCTGCGGGTGGCGTTTCCCGCGAACGGTGATCTCACACACGTTACCATCGAGGTGAAAGATACGGGCGAAGGCATCGCTCCCGATCATTTGAGCCACATCTTCGATCCGATGTTCACCACCAAGCGAATCGGCACAAGCGCGGGATTGGGTCTCGCCATCTGTAGCCAGATCGTGCAGCAGCATGGCGGCTCGATCGAGGTCGAGAGCGAAATCAACCGCGGGACAAGATTCAGGATCACGATGCCGCTCGATGGACGCGAACGCGCAGACGCCGCGAGCGTCGCCGGCGCGCTCGCGTACAAATTGTGAATAGGGAACAGGAAACATTGCACCATTCATAATTCAATTCACCATTCATAATTCATAATTCAACCATGCCTTCAAACCGCAGCATCAACATTCTGGTGGTGGATGACGATCCCGATACGCAGGACCTCCTGCGCGAGGTCTTGAGCGACGAAGGATACAAGGTCGCCACCTCGGGGAGCGGAGAGGATGCGCTCAAGATCGGCGAGCAGGAAGTGTTTGACGTGATCATCAGCGATATGAGGCTCGGCCCCAGCTTGAACGGACTGGACGTGCTGAAGGCCTACAAGGGCATCCAGCCGGAATCCGAGGTGATTCTGATCACCGCGTTCGGCTCTATGGAAACTGCGATCGAGGCGGTGAAGGCCGGGGCGTTCGACTACATTTCCAAGCCCTTCAAAATTGACGAAGTTCTGCTTCAAGTCAGCCGCGCTATTGAGAACCAGCGGTTGGTGCGCGAAAACCGCAGCCTGAAGCGGCAGCTCAGCACGCAAGGCCAGCTCTCGAGCCTCGTGGGGCGGAGTCCGGCGATGCTCGAGATTTATAAGAAAATCGCCATGGTTTCCGACGCGCGCTCAACCGTGCTGATTTATGGCGAGAGCGGAACCGGCAAGGAGCTCGTAGCCAAGGCGATCCACTGCAATGGTCCGCGAGCCAGCCAGCGGTTTTTTGCCGTCAACTGCGGAGCGCTGGCCGAGTCGCTGCTCGAAAGCGAGCTGTTTGGGCACGCGCGCGGCTCCTTCACCGGTGCGTTTGAGAATAAGCGCGGCATCTTGGAAGAGGCGAGCGGGGGAACGGTGTTTTTGGACGAAGTTTCGGAGATGAGTCCCGCTCTGCAGGTGAATCTGCTTCGGGCCATCGAAGAGCAGGAAGTGAGGCGGGTGGGCAGCAACCAGGTGATCAAGACGGATGTCCGTTTCATCGCCGCGAGCAACCGCGTGCTCAGCCAGTGCGTCAGCGAAGGAAAATTTCGCGCCGACCTCTATTACCGGCTGCGCGTGGTCGAGATTGACATCCCGCCGCTGCGGGAACGAACGGAAGACATTCCGCTGCTCGCCGAGTATTTCCTGAAGCGGCTAGGGCGCGAACGAAAGCAAACGTATAGCGTGTCGAACCAGGCGCTCTCGGCGCTGATTACTTATGAGTGGCCCGGCAACGTGCGCGAGCTTGAAAACATCCTCGAAGCCGCCGTGGCCTTGAACCGCTCGGGCGTGATCACGCTCGACGAATTGCCTCCCAAGCTGCGCCCCGAGCCCGGCAGCACGGACCGCCTGGAACTGCTCCACACCGACTTGCCCTCTCTCGATGAGCTGGCCAAGCGCTATCTGCTGCACGTGCTCAAGGTCACGCGCGCGAATAAGGCGAGAGCGGCGAGCATCATGGGCATCGACCGCAAGACGCTCTATCGCATGGCGGAACGCTTCAAGCTGCGGTTCTGAGGGCTTCGTGAACTCCATAAGAACACGTACTCGCAGTTCACATTCTCTCGTCACAGTTGCAGTGTTGTTGTGCGGATTCGCAGCAGTAATGAGCATGTCCGGTTTGGCATCGCAGGGCCAAATCCCAGGGAAGACTCCGGTAAACGCCGCGTCCCCGCAGGCGTGGTGGCGAGAGATTCCTCAGCCGCTCCCGAAAGAGCCAACGAACCCGAGTGAAACCGCTATGCTCGCTGCGCGAGGGGAGTACTTTGACGGGTACGGCGCGCCTTGGCCCCTGGACCGCCCTCCGAAGGATCGGGAATTCGGATTCGCTCTAGATGACGTTTGCAGTGTCTCGGACCGACCCCCGCTTTTTAAGGACGAGGCGATCATCGTTGCGCAATTTCAGAACTACCAGGTCTACATCACACCGTCCCACCGGAGCATCTACACAAGAGTAAAGTTAGGGGTAGAGCAGGTCCTTGAGCTTGGCCCCTCGGCGGTCAGAGCGGGAGAGCAGATCGATGAATTGATCCCTGGAGGCGCAGTTCGTCTCCAGAACGGGCGCGTTCTTTCTTATATGATTAAGTATCAGCGGGCGCCAATGATGCGACGGAGGAGCCCGGACACACATATCTGCTGTTTCTGACGGACTGCGACGTTCTGGCCGCTCGGGAGGGGCGCAGTCACTATTCCGGAATGACCGAGCCGCAATTCCTTGAGGCTATGCGGAACGCGTTTGAGCGGCATCGTCGCGGTATAACCGACAAGTAGGTCTGTTTCCGCGGCGGCCCTTGCCGGCCCGGCGTCACCTGGAGAAGGAATCCAACCGTGAGACTTCCGTATATCGCTAAATGCGCTGTTCAACACGCCCTTTCGGGCTTCACCAAGCCTTATATGGTGATGTTCGAGACCACGCTGATGTGCAATATGTTCTGCGAATATTGCATTTTCGGTGAAGAAGGCAAGTTCAACGACCTCTCGACTCGAGGAGAGCGCGAGC
>JBOGKE010000171.1:0-18757 GCA_050745265.1 Terriglobia bacterium | reverse complement strand
ATTCCACTCTTGGGTAGGAGTCATTCTGAGGAGGTCGCTGCGGCGACCGACGAAGAATCTGCTGTTGGGCAAGCGGAGGAAAAGCGGATTCTTCGCTCCGCTCAGAATGACGGCACCGTCTTTTGGGCCGTCTCGCGTGCTGGGAAGGAATTAGCCGATCTCCACCTGAATTACGAGAACCTCGATCCTTACCCGCTGAAGTGGATGGAGAATCGCTCGGTTCCGCTCTCGTACCGGGTCGAAGACAAGATGCGCCTCAGTAAGGACAAGACCCAGGTGAAGGTGAATGAGTCGCTCACCCTGGCCGGTATTCCGCCCGAGACATTCGAATACCGGCTGGGCAACCGCAGCGCCCTCGAATGGGTGATTGACCAATACCAGGTGACTGAGCGCAACGGCATCCGCTCCGACCCGAACCGTCCCGGCGACGAGCAATATATCGTCCGATTGGTGGGCCAGGTGATCCGAGTGAGCCTCGAAACCGTGCGGCTGGTTTCTTCTTTGCCGCCTCTGGCGGGCGCCCAAACACCTCAAGAGAAGTGATACACATGTACATTGCCGCGAATCGTTTTGCCGACTTCGCAGCGGTTTGAACGGTCAGCTCATTTGATTGGGCGCTGGATCCGGGACGCGTCGTTATCCAGAAACACTCATTATGAATCGCTTGTGCGTTCCAACACAATCGGGTGGAATTTTTTGGAAATCCCCCGCATTTAACCGGCGCTCGCACTCGACAACTGATATGCTTTGCCACGGATGAACACAGATCAACGCGGACCAGGAAGACTACCACGCGCCAGAGTAACGGCAGGGCATAAGCAAAGAGCAAAAACGATCCGTCCCGTCTTCTTATCAGTGCTCATCCGGATTGATCGTGGCCTGGTTAATTTCGCCCGGCCCGCATTGATCCTCTCGCTGCGGCTCTCGCCCCGTTGCAACAGTTGATCTCCCCAGCTCTTCGCCGGATTCCCGGAGCGCCGCCGGCTTGCCTCCAGCTGCGTGCTACAATTTTTGATGCGCCCGCGGCGGAGCCTTAATTCATCGAACGGACACAAGGAGGCGTTGCGTCGGCCGGGGCGTTGAATCCTACCATTCACGCAATAACAGAGGGAGTGAAACCCAGTGCCATTGTTTCCTGAGCCGCACGGCGACGCGCCGGAGCGGCTGAAAAATCGAGACCTTCAGACGACTGGAATTCTCCCGTCGCAGGAGATTCGCGAGCTGATCCGAAACGGCAAGATTCGCTGCTCGGGGGAAAATACTGAGGATCAGATCCAGCCGGCCAGTCTCGACCTGCGCCTCGGCAAGGTCGCTTACCGCGTTCAAGCGAGTTTTCTCCCCGGCAAATCGTCTACCGTTGACACCAAGATCGAAGGCCTGAAACTGGCGGAAATCGACCTCAGCCAAGGCGCGCTTCTCGAGCGAGGCGCCGTCTTCATCGTGCCGCTGATGGAGAGTCTCGCGCTTCCGGCGGATATCGGCGGCAAGGCGAACCCCAAGAGCACCACCGGGCGTCTCGATATTTTCACGCGCCTCATCACCAACGGAGGCATCGAGTTCGAGCATATTCCCAAGGGATACTCGGGCGAGCTCTACGTCGAGATCGTTTCCCGGACGTTTCCCATCAAGGTTCGCCAGGGCGCGAAGCTCAATCAGGTGCGGTTTGTCCGCGGCAACCCGCCTTCAACGGACGGAGTGCTCGGCAGGCTTGATGAGCAGGAAACGCTGGTCTTCGAGGATGAGGAAAACCCGGCCCACGCGTTTATTCAGCGAGGGCTGAGAATCTCAATCGATCTCGAAGGATCGGGCGGCGCGGTCGCCTACAAGGCGCGCAGGAATCCGCCGGCCGTTGATCTCGCCAAGGTGGCGGGGCACGATCCCGAGGATTTCTGGGAGCGAATTCCGAGTCCGAGATCAAAGCGAATCGTTCTCGACCCCGGCGACTTCTATCTTCTCGCGTCGAGCGAACGAATTCGGGTCCCGCTCACTTATGCCGCAGAGATGGAGCCGTTCGATGCGTCAATCGGCGAGTTCAGCGTCCACTATGCCGGGTTCTTCGATCCGGGCTTTGGCTACGGCTCGGCGGGCGAAATTACCGGGACGAAGGCCGTGCTCGAGGTGCGAGCGCACGAAGTCCCCATTCTGCTCGAAGACCGGCAGATTGTAGGCCGGCTCATCTACCACAAGATGATGAAGACGCCCGACAAGGTTTACGGGCAAGCGATCGGCTCTTCCTACCAGCGCCAGGGGCTGGCGCTCAGCAAGCAGTTCCGGAGCGCGCCCGATGTCGCGCTCAGCATGAAACACGGCTAGCTGATGACCTTGCCCGCGCTCCTGCGGTGTGAGGTCGCATCAGGAGATCGTCACGAGGCAACCGATCAGCCAGGTCACGATCATAATTGGAATATTGACGCTTCTACTGTTTTCTGGTGCGGCGAGCGGCGACCCGATCCCCATTTCGGGCACGGCTGGCTTGCTTGACGCGGATATGGCGTGTCGGCGAACTCGCTGAGCGGGTCCCTCCTCTTCACGGCGCAATCTATCGTTCTGCCTGGCTACCCAAACCAACTCGGCTCGTACGTCACCGGAACCGGAGCGTCATTTTCGCTTACCCTTCCGGTCGTGCTAACCGGCGAGATTGTGGGCTCTGCCAACAGCTCAGCCGGCGCCGCTGACGTGTGGGAGGTTGAGCGCTCCGGTTCCGGAACCGCGACATTCAGCGGGTTAGCTGTAGGACCGGCGCCCTCCCCACCCCAAGGGGTCTTCGTCCCAACCCAATACGTTTTTCAGGATGCCGCGCACTCGTTCTCGGGAGAGGCTACGACGGTTCCTGAGCTCTCCACGGTACTGCTGCTAGGCTCGGGTTTACTGGCGTTCGGCGCCATCAAGCGGCGCCCTGATTCACGACTCCCAAGCGGCTGTAGGGCGTGAGGCCGCAGGGTCGCAAGACAAGAGCCCCGGCGTGAGAAGCTGTCAACAAGTTGAAAACACCTCACGCCGAGGCCTTGAGGGCGCGACGATTTGCAAATAAGCTGGAGATTTCTGCGTCGCGCGTTCTCCGCGCCTTGGCATCTTTGCGTGAGGTTGTTGAATCACTCGTAGCTTCGCGGCCTGTGTCTTCTTCCCAAATTTCTTGCGCACCGCCGCGGTTGAGCCTCCCTAACCCGCAGTGGAGCACCATTCCTTTCGCCGAGCTTGCCTCAAAGCAAAAGAGACGCGCAACTACTATAATCTTTAGTGTGATCAGCCGGCTTGAACTGGAGTCTGCGGATCGAGTCTTTAATTCGTGACGCGGGGGTGGCGGAACTGACAGACGAAAGATCGTCAGGAGGAAAATCATGGAACGAGCGAGAGCGGTGCAGAGAATCAGGGTATTAGGTTTGCTTCTTGCGTTCGTCGTGGTGGGGGCGGCGTTAGCGCTTGGACAGGCGACTTCCGGCAACATCATTGGAACGGTGAAAGACACCTCCGGCGCCGTGGTGCCGGCCGCGCAGGTAAAGGCGTCAAACGTCGCGACGGGTGTTTCTCGAGCCACGCAGACGGACGCATCGGGCAATTATTCGATCGCGCATCTCGCCCCAGGGACCTACACGGTAACATTTTCTAAATCGGGGTTTGAAGCCTCGATCCAAAACAATGTCACGGTCGCGGTGGGAACATCGAGTCCCGTGAACGCTGAGCTAACCGTCGGTTCGGTGAGCCAGAGCGTTACGGTGAGCGCCGCGCCTCCGCTCGTGGAAACGGACAAGGCCGAAGTGACGACCCTGCTCACGTCCCACGTGCTCGAGAACGTTCCCGTCCTCGCGCGCAATTTCACGAATTTCGAGCTTCTGCTCCCCGGCACTGTCCTGAATAACTTCCAGCACCCCTTGAACGAGAACCCGGGCGACGACATCATGGTCAACACCAACGGCCAGGACTATGACGCGAACAACTTCATGATTAACGGAACGACGAACAACGACGCGGTGCTTGGGATTTCGATTCTCAACCCTCCGCTTGATTCCGTCGAGGAGGCGAAGGTGACCACCGCCAACTACGACGCGCAGTTCAGCCAAGCGGGCGGCTCCGTGATCCAGGTGCAAACGAAGAGCGGAAGCAACCAGATTCACGGCTCGGCGTTCGAGTTCCTCCAGAACGACGCTTTTGAAGCCCGCAACCCATTCAACGAGGGTATTCATGCGCCCGGCACGCCCGCGCCGGCGCACCGCGGCGTTCCCGAGTTGCGCTTCAACCAGTTTGGAGGCTCGCTCGGCGGTCCCATAAAAAAGGACAAGGCGTTCTGGTTTGCAGATTATCAGGCCAACCGCGAGAACCTTGGCGGTTCGGTGCTGACCCGCGTGCCCACTGCGGGTGAGCGCACCGGAAATCTGAGCGACTTGGGCGTGGCGCTCTTTGATCCCACCACCGGAGACGCGAACGGCAACGGGCGCGCGCTGTTCAGCGGCGCCGTGATACCCTCCGGCTCGATCGCGTCTCAAGCGTCCAAGCTCCTCAGCTTCCTGCCGCTCCCGAACGTGCCCGGTGCGACGGGCGCAGCCCCGAACTACGCGACGACGGGCGTAAACAATTACGATACAGATCAATTTGATATTCGGGCAGACGACTACCTGACGAGCAAACTGAATTTCTTTGGAACTTACAGCTATGAGGGCGTCTATGTGAAGTCGCCGGGCGCCTTCGGCCTTTACGGCGGACCGGAAATTTCGCCGCCGGGAGTGAACATCTACGAAGGTGTTTCGAACGACCTGCTGGACAACGGTGTATTGGGCGTCAATTACGTTTTCAGCTCCAGCTTGCTGACTGATTTCCGGTTTGGCGCCACGCGCTACCGCGTGTTGGAGAATCCGCTCGATGCCGGCGTTGCTCTCGCCAATCAAGTGGGCATTCCGGGAATCAACCTGCCCCAGTTAGCAGGCAGCGGCGGGCTGCCGGATCTCAGTATCAACGGCGCCGGTGGCTTCAGCATGGGATACAGTTGCAACTGCCCGCTGCACGAGACCGAAAATCTGTTCCAGTGGATCAGCGACTGGACGAAGGTGAAGGGCAACCACACGGTGAAATGGGGCGGCGAGATTCAGGCAGCGCAGAACCTGCGCCTGCCGAGCGACAACCACCGCGCGGGGGTCTACAACTTCAACGCGGGCGTCACCGCCTCGGCTTCCGACACGAGCGCCGGTACCGGGCTCGCAAGCTTCCTGCTCGGCGATCCGAGCACGTTCCAGCGCTTTGGGCAGGTTTCGACCAACCAGCAGGACCGGCAGAAGCGCATGTTCTACTACGGCCAGGATACGTGGCGCCTCACACCGAAGCTCACGTTAAGCTATGGGTTGCGCTGGGACACTTGGTTCCCCGACAAGTCATTGCACGCGGGGCAGGGCGGCCATTACGAGATCTCGAGCAACCTGGTCCAGATTCCCGGGATTGGCGGCGTTTCGATGTCGGGCAACGTCCAAACCGCATGGCGCAATCTGAGCCCCCGATTCGCAATCGCGTACGCACTCAGGCCCAACACCGTGATCCGCACGGGCTGGGGACGGAGCTACTACGCGGGCACGTTCGGGTGGAACTTTAACGATCTCGACGCGGATATTTATCCCTCTATCGTTTCGCAGCAGCTCAACCAACCTTCGACCTTTTTCCCCGTTGAATTCGTGGGGGGCGCGCCGCTCGCGGCTCCGTCGATCGGCACGGCGCCGCCGCTGCCCGTCTTCCCGGTCATCCCGACCAGCGGCTTGATCCCGCTGCCCAATGGAATCAGCGACAAGTACAATCCGGCGAACCAGGGCTTTCCGTACGTCGACTCGTTTAACGTAACGGTCGAGCACGCCTTCGGCAGCACGATGACCGCGTCCCTCGGCTACGTCGGCAATGTGGGACGCGACCTGAACATGGGCTGGAACTTGAATGAGCCCATCCCCGGACCGGGTCCGAACGCTGCGCGCCAGCCCTACTTCGCGCTTTTTGGTATCACCCAGACAATCTTCGACGCGTGCGACTGCGAGAGCAGCAACTACAACGCCCTGCAGGCGCAGCTCACGAAGAAGTTCTCGCACAACCTCTCGCTCATCGTGAATTACACATGGCAAAAGGCGATGGACTACGGCGAATTCGGCACGCCCACCGACCAGTACGACACGATGATGGACTACGGGCCGGCCAGCTTTAACCGCTCGAATGTCTTCACGGTCGGCCACACCTATGTTTTACCGATCGGGAAAGGACAGCACTGGATCAGCACTGCCAGCGGCGTGCTCGACGAGGTGATCTCCGGCTGGCAGTGGAGCGGCTTCACCACCATCGAAGCCGGGACGCCCTTCAATGCGACGCTGTCGAGCAACGCTTCGCTGAACTCATTTATGAGCCTTCGCCCGGACCAGATCGGCAACCCGTTCTCGGGCACGCCACACAACGCAACGCAGTGGTTCAACCCTGCGGCCTTCGCCGTTCCCGCGCAATATACCTTCGGCGATGCGTCTCGCAATGCGCTGACGGGTCCGCCGTTATTCTCGGCGGATTGGGCCTTGGCGAAAAACTTCAAGGTCACCGAGCGCGCCAACCTGCAGTTTCGCTGGGAAGTGTACAACCTGTTCAACTATACAAACCTAGCGAATCCAAATACGAACGTTGACGCCGGGAACCCTGGCCTCATCACCAACGTTCAGTCACCGATGAGGAACATGCAGGTCGGGCTGCACCTCACCTGGTAAGCCTCATCCCATCAGGCGCGACCTGCCGGAACCTGCGTTCATTAGGAAGTCCGGCAGGCGCGCGTCGCGCCCTGCTTTTTCCCTCGCCACCTCTCGATCCGTCGAACGCATCGAAGCCCGTTGCCTTGCTTCGCGTCCGGCCTTCCGGCGCTCAGAGATCGCCGCTTGTATCTACAGACAGTGCCCGCCTGCGCATGACGACCTGTGACGCCGCGTGATTTTCCAATCGACACGCGGTATTCTGGGCCTCGGGCGCGAACGCGCATCTTGCGCCGTGTTCGAGCCATAGCACGAGGTCCTAATGCCTTTGTCGCGTCGCCTGTTCCTCAAGTCCTCGCTTGCCTGTGCCGCAGCGGGACGCGGAGCAATGCTTGGATTGGGCAACACTCGCCCCCAGGAGCTCCCGCCGCGCGGGGCACCGTCCCCGGCGCTTCCGCGGATGATTGCGCAGGATTTCTCCCGTCACTTCGATCCGGCCTACCTCAGCAACGGCTTCATTGGCATTCGTCCGGGACCGAACCCGCTGGCTCAAGCGCCCACCGCGGTAAGCGGCTTCGTCTACCGAGATATTCCTTACGAGATGCAGGCGCTTTCGCCCGCGCCATATCCGCTGATGGTGGACCTCGAGTTCAACAACGTCAGAATGCTCGAGCGTTCTGATCTGGTCACCGTGCGCCGTCAGGAGCTCGATATGGAATCGGGCGAGCTGCTCACCGAGATGAGTTTCAGCCCGGGCTCCGGACTACGCATCGATGTCCAGGTACTGCAATTCGCTTCGCGCTCAACGCCTTCGTTGCTGTGCCAACAGGTTGCGATCACAGCTTCTGCTGCCGCACGCGTTAGCGTGATCGCCGGGATCGGCACGGCAGGCGTTCCGGGAGCGGTCGTCGAAGAGACGGCTCCGGAGATGACCCAGATCGACCTCGCGCTCGCTTATCGCAGCCACGGCGACCTCAGCAGGCTGGGAACCGCGGTCGCCGTCGTGCCGCAAAGCGCGATTGTGAGATCGGGCGCGCCGAACGGTTCAGTTACAGGCGTGAGCCGCACCTACGACTTGAATGCTGCGGCGGGGCAAACCTATCGGTTCCAGACAATCGCCGCGACAGTGTCAAGCTTCTATCATCCGGAGCCGTTCCTCGAGGCGATCCGGCTCGCAAACTGGGGAGCGGCACTCGGCTTCGACTTCTTGCGCGCCGAGAACCGCGAGCGCTGGGCCGAACTCTGGAAGTCGCGCGTCAAAATTACGGGCGACGGGGAAAGCCAGCGTGTGCTCGACGCCGCATTCTTCTACCTCCATTCCAGCGTTCACGCGTCCTGTATGACGGGCATGCCCCCGTTCGGCCTCTCGCAAACCGGAGCGTACTACGGGCACAGTTTCTGGGATACAGAAAGCTGGTCGCTGTTGCCGGTGATGCTGGCAACGCCCGAGACGGCGAAGTCTCTGCTGGAATTCAGGCGGCGCAGCCTGGCCGCTGCCAGAAAGCTCGCGGCTCTCTACGGCTACCGCGGCGCCCAGTTCCCGTGGGAAGCTGCTCCCGCAGGCGGATTTGAAACGACCCCGACCTTTGCTGCGACGGGATGGGAAGAGCAGCACTCAACCCCGGATATTGCACTCGCCTTTTGGGAATATCAATTGGGCGCAGGCGATGAGGGGTTTCTAAAGCGCGCAACCTGGCCCGTGCTGAAATCGGTGGCGGACTGGATCGCGAGCCGCGGGGTGTATACTTCGCGCGGATTCGAGATTGATCACATCATGGGTCCTGATGAAGGGCTGCCGAACGTCAATAACGACGCATACGTAAATCTGATCTGCCGGATGGTTTTGCGCGCCGCCGCTCGCTGCGCCGCGAAGCTGAACGAGGCGCCCGCCCCGGCCTGGCAACGAGCCGAGCGGCTTATCGTCCTGCCTGAGAGTCACGGTGTGATGCTCCCGTGCGACAATCCGCCGCAAGGCAAAGCGTATCCGATCGGCGGCCTCGATATGCTGACGGTGCACGACCCTCCGCTTCCCCAGGAGTTGCTTAGGAAGACATTCGATTATAACGAGCGATTTCGCCAGCAGCGTCCAGCCCCGATCGGCTTCGCGGCCGCCGCGATCGCCGCCACCGCGGCGTTTCTCGGCTATCGCGATAAGGCTCGCGACCTCTTCCGTGAATCATGGCAGCGCGACTGGATGCCGACCTTCGGGATGATCAAGGAGGCACCCATCGAGACGTATGGGTGCTTTCTGACGAATTTTGGCTCGCTGCTGCAAACCGTGATGCTCGGCTTTACCGGGTTGCGAATTCGCGAGGGAAACTGGCGGGCCTACCCAGCGTCGTTGCCTGAGGGCTGGATAACGATTGAAGTCGATCGAATCTGGGTTCGCGGAGAGCCGAAACGCCTGATCGCTAAAACGGGCGCGCTCGCGCAACTGCTCGACTAAAGGCGACTGTGAGATCTGAGGGCGGCCCCGGCGACTGGTAGTTTGCGCGTGTGAGCTGAGAGACGTTGAACCGATTGCTCTATGGAATTATGGCGTCGACGTGCAGCAGCATGCCCGCCAAGGGCCGCCGCGGACGACGCTTGCGGTGCAGGCCCCGCTGACGCCCTTTCGCCACCAGTCCGGCCCCCAGCAGCGTCAGCTTCACCCACGTGGAGCTGACTTGAATCCGGTGATCCTCCACCAGGTTTTCGTGGAAGTGATCGCAGATCCCCATGGCCTCCGCCGCTTGCCACAAAGTGATCTTCTTTGCCGTCGCTTGCAAATTTCTTCTTGAACCTTCATCATCCGCTCCTGAGCGGTCGCGCCGTAATAGTTCATGTCGCCTCCGACATGAAGCTCTACCATGCCCCGCCTTAAAAGCGGACATTTCACTTGCTAATTGAACCGGACATATCATGTGCTAACAACATCGGTCGTTTTAGTGCTTGACAGAACGGCGAGTCTAGGATAAATCTGCGTCACGGGCATCACGCCAGCCGTTGGAAATGGCGAGGGTGCGGGCATTCACTTAACTACAGGAGAGAAGGTATGGCGTTCAACAAGGAACGTGAGCCGGATGATGAATTTGAAGAGTTCAGCGAGGACCTCTCCTCGGACTACAAAGAAGAAGAAGAGGAAGAGGAAGAGGGTGACGGGGAAGCCGCTGAGGGTGGCGAGGAAGAGAGCAGCGTTACGATAAAGGAATCCGAGCCTTCCCGAGGACCCGAGAGGCCGGCTCGCGAGTCTGGGGGCGCAGAGCTTCCGCCGCCGGCGCCGGCCGCGCCGAAACCCACTAGACGAGCCAGCAAGCCTGCGGGCAAAAAGCGCAAGCCGGCGGCTAAGCCGCAGAAAACAAAGAAGACCGGTCGGGTGAGCGGACGCGCGACGTCCGCCAAGACCGCAGCGCGCGCCCCAGCGAAAGGGAAGTCGAAGAAGGCAGCCCCGAAGCGCAAGGCGGCCGGCACAAAGAAGCGTAAGTCCGGCCGTCGGTGAAAGAGCTGGCGTCGGGCGGCTGCTGGGTAATTCACCCGCGGACATCGCTGCGAGCGTGGGAGCGTGATTCGCAAGGCGTTGCTCGGGGCCCGCACCCGGGCTCGCCACCGGCGGTTGAGGTGTGTCTCCGCGCGGCGAAAGCGAATGCATGCTGAGTTCGGTCGAGCTTGCTCGAGCGCAACGGGCCGGGGCTGCGCCGCGGTTCCGCGCCGTCGAACTAATCCGCCCAATGCGCGGTGGATCTCAGCCGTGGCTGCTGCGGAGCGAGGATGGCGGCTTTTACGTCGTCAAATTTCAGAGCAATCCTCAGCACGTGAGGGTGCTTGCCAACGAGATGCTGGCCGGCCAATTGGCGCGGCTGATCGGCCTACCGGCGGCGCAACCTGCGTTCATCGAGGTATCGAGCGAGCTCACGCCGCCGGGCGCCGCCGCCAACGCTCCGGCTGGTGCTCAGCGCCCGGTTGAGCCGCCCGCCCGCGATCTTGCCGGCCTGCACTTTGGCTCCCGCTTTCCAGGCGACCCCACCGCCACCTTTGCCGTCGAGTTCCTTCCCGACCCGCTCTTGCGCCGGGTTCAAAATCTGAGGGAAACCTTCCTCGGTGCGCTCGTCTTCGATCAGTGGACTTCAAACTGCGACGGCCGCCAAGTGCTTTTCCGCCGGCCCGCTTCGAGTCACGGCGAATACACAGCGTGCCTGATTGACCACGGCTTCTGCTTCAGCGACGGCGATTGGGACTTTCACGACGGGATCGTCCACGGGCTTTATCCGCGCCGCCTGGTGTACGAAAGCGTGCGCGATCTCGATTCCTTCGAGCCCTTCTTGAATCGGATCGAGAACCTCCAGCCCGCCGAGCTTTCCGCCTGCGCCGAGGAAATACCGGAGACGTGGTGTGACGGCGAACCGGGGGGGCCAGCACGCTTGATGGAATCGCTCTACTTGCGGCGCCGGACACTGAGGCAGGCGCTCGTCGACTTGAAGAATTCGAGCCTCAGACCGTTCCCGAACTGGCGCTGAGCTCGCGAGAGGCCCTTTGATCCCTGCGCGCTGCAGTACACGGACATGACCGAAACGCCGGCCTATAAATCGTGCTCGTATTTTGTGATACGATACGCGGCGGATTTGCTGCGCGACGAGGCGTTGAACATCGGCGTGTTGCTGCACTGTCCCGAGGATCATTATCTCGGTTGCCTGCTGGCGGGCGATTTCCGCTGGCTGCGGCGGTTTCATCGGGATGCTGACCTCGAGCTCTTGCGCGAGCTGCAGAACGATTTCGAGAGGCAGATTGAAATCCACGAGGCGGATCAGAAGGGCTATTTCCAGGCTCTCGGCGAATCACTTTCGAACACGATCCGGCTCGAGGGGCCGCGCCTCTGCCTGGTGCGGGATCCGACCGTTGAGATTGGTGATCTATACGCGCGCAACGTGGGGCGAGGCGCGGCAAAGCTTGCGCCGGAAGATAGCCGGCTGCGGATCAAGCAGCGGCTCACCGCTGCGCTGGTGCGCGCCAAGGTTTGGGATCGCATCGAGAAGAGGATTCCGGCGGAGCGCTGGACCCAGCCGGGCGACCCGTTCACGTTCGACTATGGCTACCAGCCGAACGGCGCCATCCACCTGATTCATGCGTTGTCGCTCAAACGGGACACGCAGCTTGCGAAAACGCTCGTCTACTCGTTCGACTGCGTCCGGCGGCGCGACCAAGCAGCCCTCACGGTCGTCGCCGACGAGTTGCCCGGCGCCGGCGACCGCATCGCACGCGCGACCGAGGGTATCCTCGCTGAGGCCGGGATCGCGGTGCAGCCCCTCGCTGGAATTGAAGCCTTCGCGCAGTCGGTGCGCGCCGAAATGCGGATCTAACACCTGCGCTGGTTTGGGAGTGCCGAATTTGAAGATCACTGGCCTACGGACGCGCGTGGTGGAATGGCGGCAAGCCAGCACCCGGCCGCAGCCCCACTTCTGCACCAATCCCATGGACCTGCTGGAGCAACCCGCTGACTCCATGCAGACCTTCCGCTTCCACTCGTGGCTCATCGTAGAAGTTTCGAGCGACGCGGGTGAAACCGGCGTGGGAAATGCGGCGCTCGCGCCCCTTGTTGCGAAGCAGTTGATCGATGTTTATCTCAAACCCGTGCTGCTCGGGCAGAATCCGCTGGATATTGAGTTTCTCTGGCAGCAAATGTACCGCAGCACGATGGCCTTCGGGCGCAAGGGAATCGGCATGGCGGCGATCAGCGCCGTCGATATCGCGCTGTGGGACCTCATGGGGAAGATCACGAAACAGCCCGTTTACCGGCTGCTGGGAGGGAGAACGAAGCCGGAAGTTCCCGTCTACGCCAGCCGCCTGTACAGCCAGCCTCTGGACGCGCTCGAGCGCGAAGCGCGGCAGTATAAAGATCAGGGCTTCCGGGCTATGAAACTACGCTTCGGGTGGGGTCCGGCGGACAGCGCGGCGGGCATGCAGCGCAATCTCGAGTTGGTGACTGCCGTTCGAAAGGCGGTCGGAGATGAGATTGACGTGATGGCCGACGCGTACATGGGCTGGACGCTCGAATACGCGCGCCGCATGATCCGAATGCTCGCGCCGTTCAATCTGCGCTGGGTTGAAGAGCCGGTGATTCCCGACGACATCGGCGGATATGCCGAGCTGAAGGCGATGAACGTCGTGCCCATCTCGGGCGGCGAGCACGAATTCACTCTCTACGGCTTCCGCGAGTTGATTGACGCGAAGGCGGTGGACGTGATCCAGTTTGATACGAACCGTGTCGGCGGATTGACCCAGGCGCGCAAAATCGCGGCGCTCGCCGAAGCCTACGAAATTCCCGTCATTCCTCACGCCGGGCAGTTGCACAATTACCACGTTGTCATGGCGAGTCTGAATTCGCCGATGGCGGAGTTTTTCCCGCCCGTCGATGTGGACGTGGGGAACGAATTGTTCTGGTATATTTTCAACGGCGAACCGATGGCCAGGAACGGTTTTATCGAACTCGATGAGCGCCAGCCCGGTCTGGGATTGAGCGTCAACGAAGAAGGGTTGAAGAAGTTTGCGGTGATTGAGTAGCCAGTAAGCAGTAAGCAGAAGGCAGAAGGCAGAAAGCGGTAGCCACGGTCAATGCATTTCTGACCGCGGGCGTTTCTTATGGTGAGAGGCCCACTGTTAATTCAAACTGTGAATTAACGGCGGCTATCATGTTCGCTATTCGACCCCAGGGAGGGTAATTTTTGGCTCAGCAGAATTTCTTCAGTTTAGATCAGCAGGTTGCCATCGTTACCGGAGCGGCCCAAGGCATTGGCGAGGGCATCGCGCGGCGCCTTCACGCGGCCGGCGCAAGGGTCGCCGTGGTGGATTTAAAACAGGCTGACGCAGAGCGCGTCGGGCGCGAATTGGACGGTGTCGCCGTCGAGTGCGACATCTCCTCCGCGTCTTCGCTGAGCGAAGCGATGCTGACGGTTGAGGACCGCCTCGGCCCGATCACGATTCTGGTGAACAATGCCGGCATCGCGGGCCGCACGCTGCCCCTGTGGGAGCTGAACGAGCATGACCTCGACAGTGTTTATGCGGTGAATCTTAAAGGAGTTTTCCTCGCCTGCCGCGCCGTGATCGGCGGAATGCTTGAGCGCCGCTATGGACGCATTCTAAACGTCGCGTCGATTGCAGGCAAAGAGGGAAATCCGACGCTGATCCCGTATTCGGCCACCAAGGCGGCTGTTATCGCGCTTACGAAGGCGCTCGCGAAAGAGGTGGCAGGCAAGGGCGACATCACGGTGAACAGCATTGCGCCCGCGGTGATTCGCACCAAGATTCTCGACCACATGGCGCCCGAGACGGTGAAGTACATGGTGAGCAAAATTCCGATGGGGCGCACGGGAACGATCGAGGAAGTCGCCGCGCTGGTGCACTACCTCGTTTCGCGCGAGGCGTCGTTCACGACGGGCCAGTGCTTCGACATTTCTGGAGGCAGGGCAACGTACTAGGCGTGAGTCGTAGCGCCGGGCTTCAGCCTGGCTTCAGCCCGGCATGCCGCCCTAAAGGGCGGCGCTACGAGGGCGATGCCGCATTGAGGGGCGGTGGTACGCAGGGCGATGCCGCGCTGACGGGCGTTGTTACGCAGGGCGATGCCGCCGTCAAGGGCGGTGTTACGGAAAGGGTATGTGTCAATGAGACTTGCGGGCAAGGTAGCGATTGTAACCGGCGCGGGCGCGGGCATCGGCCGCGCCACGGCGGAGCTCTTCGCGAAAGAGGGCGCGAAGGTCGTGATCGCGGAGATCGACAGCAAGAAAGGCACCGATGCCGAAGCCGCGATCCGCAAAGCCGGCGGCGAGGCGCTCCGGGTTGAAGCCGACATCTCGCGCGAAAGGGACGCTCGCTCCATCACCGAGGCGGCGGTCAAGACGTACGGCGGCGTGGATATTCTGGTGAACAACGCTGCCACATTTGTGCTGAAAGGATTCGACGCCTCGATCGACGACTGGCAGCGGTCGCTCGGCGTCAACGTGATCGGCACGGCAATGGTGGCGCGGTACGCCTCGGAGGCCATGAAGCAGGGCGGCGGCGGCGCGATCGTGAACCTCGCGTCAATCTCAAGCTGGGTCGCGCAACCGAATTTCTTTGCTTACAGCGCCACCAAGGCGGCCATCCTGCAGATGACCCGCTGCATGGCGATGGACCTCGGGCCGCATAAAATCCGCGTCAATGCCGTGTGTCCCGGAACCATTCTTACCGAAGCCACCCAGCGTCATATGGATCAAACGGGGATGAGTTTTGACAAGTTCAATGCCGAGGAGGGCGAGAAGACGTTTCTCGGCCGCATCGGAGAGGCGCGCGAGGTTGCAACCGCCGTGCTGTTCCTGGCGTCGGACGACGCGTCCTACATCACCGGCGCTCACATCATGGTGGACGGCGGCTACACCGCGCAGTAGTGTCCCATTTTGGATTTTGGATTTGCGATTCCGGAAGTCGCGGGGTGGCGCATAGATCGCGCTTTCCGCGATGTATGCGGCGGTGCTCCTTTTCGGCATTCGCTCGCACGGAGGCTGACACCATGCTGGTTTGCTGTTCGATACGCCGCTCTCTGCCGGCCGTCCTGGCGCTGGCGACGCTTCTGATAGCGCCGCGACCCAGCGCGGGTCAAGCTCCGCCGAATTCTACGCCGCAATCGCTGCGCTCAGAATACCTGGTGAATCCGCTGGGCATCGACGCGGCGCAGCCGCGGTTTTCCTGGATGCTGCCGCTCGCGGGCCGCGGCGAAAACCAATCGGCCTATGAGATTCTGGTGGCGTCGAGCCGCGCAGCGCTCGATCGCGGCCAGGGCGACGAGTGGGACAGCGGCAAGGTCGCATCCCCACGCTTCAGCCAGATCGCCTACGCGGGCAAGCCACTCGAAAGCGGCCGCACCTACTATTGGGAGGTGCGCTCGTGGAATGCTTCGGGCGACGCGACCGCGTACAGCGCTCCCGCCACGTTCGAGATGGGGCTGGTTTCGCGGGACGACTGGAAGGGCCACTGGATCACCGGCGGGAACGAGCTGCGCAAAGCCTTTCGCCTCGACGGGCACGTGGTTCGCGCGCGCGCCTACGTCACCGCGCTCGGCTATTACGAGCTCCACATCAACGGCCGGAAAATCGGACATCGCGTGCTCGATCCGGCGTTCACCGTTTATCCAAAGCGGGTGCTCTACTCCACCTATGATGTGACCTCCGCGCTCCAGCCGGGCGAAAACGCCGTCGGCGCGATGATCGGCGGCGGATGGGCCACGCTGAGTCCTCCGCACAGTTTCAAGGGATATTACTCGGCGCCCGCCCTGCTGCTTCAGCTCAACATCGATCTCGCCGGAGGCGCACGCGTCAGTATTTCGACGGACGGGACATGGAAAGTAACCAACGGGCCGATTCTGAGCGACAGCGTCTACGACGGCGAGGTGTACGACGCGCGGGGCGAAACGCCGGGCTGGGATCGGCCCAGCTACGATGATTCGCACTGGCGGTCCGCCACCGCGGTTGCAGGCACGAGCGGCGCTATTTCGGCGGAGATGATGCCGCCCATCAAGGTGGTGGGATCGAAAATTCCGGTGTCGATGTCGAACCCCGAGTCCGGCGTTTACGTTTACGATATGGGCCAGAACATGAGCGGCTGGGCGAAGCTGCGCGTGCGCGGGTCCGCGGGAACGCGCATCCAGATGAGATACGCGGAACTCGTTTACAAGAACGGGATGATCGATCATGAGACGATCCGGGCGGCGAAGTCACGTGACATTTACGTCCTGCGCGGCGGTGGCGGGCTCGAAACCTACCAGCCGCGCTTCACCTATCACGGCTTTCGCTACGTCGAGCTGACCGGCTATCCAGGCACGCCGAATCTCGGAACGCTGACGGCTGAGGTCGTTCACACCGCCGTGCCGGACACCGGCGGGTTCGCCTCGTCAAATTCTGTGCTCAATGGTATCCAGCGCCTCATCTATTGGTCTCAACTCACAAATCTCATGAGTATCCCGACCGACTGCGATCAGCGCGACGAGCGCCAGGGCTGGATGGGTGACGCGCAAGTGACCGGCGAAGAAGCGATCATGAATTTCGGCATGGCGGCTTTCTACACCAACTTCATTCGCGACATTCACGACGAGCAGGCGCCCGACGGCACGATCACCGACACCGTGCCGCACCGCTACGGGTCGAGGCCCGCCGACCCGGCCTGGGGCACGGCGTATCCGCAACTTTGCTGGTACATGTGGAAATATTACGGCGACCGGCGAATCCTCGAAGAAAACTACGATGGCCTCAAGAAGTACGTTGATTTCCTGCGCAACCGAGCGCCGGGAAACCTACTGAGTTACAGCTACTACGGAGACTGGGTCTCCCTCGCGCGCACACCAGGCGATTTCGTTTCCGCCGCCTACTATTTTTACGATGTTCAACTCTTCTCGAAAATCGCCGCCGTGCTCGGCCGTAGCGCGGACGCGCACGCATACTCGCAACTGGCAGATCAGATCAAGTCCGCAATCAACGCAAAGTACTACGATGCCGCCACGGGCAACTACGCCAACGGCACGCAGACGGCGAACGCGATGGCAATTGCGCTCGGCCTCGCATCGGGCCGGCAGCGCGGTCGCGCCGCCGGGAATCTGACGAACGACATCGTCTATGATCACAACACGCATGTCACCACTGGGTTCATCGGGATCAAGTTTCTCATGCCGGCGCTCACAGAAGTCGGACGGCCTGATCTCGCTTACGAGCTCGCCACCCAGACCACGTATCCGAGCTGGGGCTATATGATCGAACATGGCGCGACGACCCTGTGGGAGCTTTGGCAGCAGAAGACCGGACCATCGATGAATTCGCAGGATCATGCCATGTTCGGCAGTGTCGGCGCCTGGTTTTATCAGGCGCTCGCGGGCATCCGAATGCAGCCGGGCGACTCCGCCTACCGGCACGCTCTGATTGTCCCCGAGGTTGTCGAAGACCTTCACTGGGCGAGCGCGAGCATCGAGACGCCGGGAGGCAAGCTCTCCTCTTCCTGGACGCACTCGCCGGGGAAGATCACACTCGAAGTTAGAATCCCCCCGGGGTCTGACGCGCAGATCGTAATTCCGAAGGAGGAGCAGATGACAAGGATCAGCGTCCGCGAAGGAGATAACTTCCTCTGGTCGGATGGCCACTACGTGCCGGGAATTGCAGGTGTGACCGGCGCGACACAGGATGCCCGAACCGGCGCGGTTACGGTCAGCACGGGGTCGGGATGGTACCATTTCGAGCTTACCGGCGAATAGGCATCGTGAACACTCAAATCGCGCTCGGGTTCGGGCTGGGAATGGTGATTCTCGGGGGCGTCTTGCAGGGCGCATTCGCGCTCCCGATGAAGCGCATGACCGGCTGGCGCTGGGAGAACGTGTGGCTCGTTTACTCGATTGCCGGCCTGCTGGTGTTCCCGTGGGTGTTGCTGTGGGTGACCGTGCCGGACGCCGCAGGCGTCTTTCACCGAGCCGCCGGCGCGACTCTGGTCGAAGTCGCGGTTTTCGGGTTCGGGTGGGGCGTCGGGTCTGTTCTGTTCGGCTTGGGGATCAGCCGCGTGGGCATGGCGCTGACGTTTGCGATCGTGCTCGGGATCACCGCCGCGCTCGGGTCGCTTCTACCGCTCATCGTTCTGCAGCCGAAGGACCTCTTCACGCGCCAAGGATACGATTTCCTGGGCGGGCTGCTGCTGGTTCTCGCGGGCATCGTCATCTGTTCCTTCGCCGGCCACCGGCGCGATCGCGAATCCCGCGCGGCGCCGGGCCAGGCCGAGCGCTCGGGCTTCTGGCTCGGCATCCTCATCTGTGTTCTCTCGGGAATCTTCTCGCCCATGCTCAATTTCGGTTTTGCCTTCGGCAAGGAGTTGCAGCAACTGACGCTGGCCGCGGGAGCGAAGACCGCAATGGCGTCGAATCCCATCTGGGCGCTCGCGCTCACGGCCGGTTTCGTGGTGAACGCGGGATACTGCGTCTATCTGCTGCAAAGAAATCGAAGCTGGCGCGCGATGGGTCAGCAGAAAGCCGCCGCGCTGTATTGGCTGGGCGGGATTGTGATGGGCTTTCTCTGGTTCGCCGGCATCGCGGTGTA
>JBOGKE010000170.1:0-6102 GCA_050745265.1 Terriglobia bacterium | reverse complement strand
GATAAATTCTTTGCCCATACTCTTTTCTCGAAGATCGACTCATAACGTTACCCGTGTCCATAGCGGGTAACATTTTAAGATTGCACGACGATACCCCACGGGTAACATTTTAGATTGCGCGATACGCTGCGCCCGCGCGACTCGCGCCCATAAGACCAATGATACGAATGATACAGATGAGGCGGAGGCTGCCGCTGGCCGCGCCCTCAGCTAACCTGATTTTTCACCGGGCGCGAACGAAGCGTTTGCGCCCGGTGAGGGCTATAATCCGGTCGGCCGCTCCCGGAAAGCCGCAGGCTTTCCGCAAGTCAGGGCGGCAGAGCCGCTTTCCCGCGGCTAATTGGACCGCCGTGAACACGCTTCTCCGCGACGGACCCAGCGATCCCTTCCTGCGTCAGGGCAGGCTCCGACCGCCGCTCGCGCGGTTCGGTTCTTGACCCGGTGGTGGGCGCAGGACGGCATCCGCAACGCCCCGGTCCTACAACCGAGATGGACGATTCGCGGCAAACCGCAACATTGAAGCCGGAGTAGCTCTGTGTTAGGATGCGTGTCTTTCGTCCTCCGCGGAAGCGGTCGCCGACGGTTGATTTTGTCGACGCAAGGAGCCCAGATTGAAGAATTACGACGGGGTAAACATCAGAAACGTAGCTCTCATAGGCCACGGGCACAGCGGCAAGACCCAGTTGGTTTCCTCGCTGCTCTACACGGCGGGGATGGTGAACCGGCAAGGGAAAGTGGACGAGGGAACGTCCGTCACCGACTACGAGGACGAGGAGATCCAGCGCAAGTTTTCGATCAGCGCGTCTCTGGCGTACGCCGAGTGGGCGAAATGCAAGATTAATTTCATCGACACGCCCGGGTTCAACATTTTCCTGCACGAGACGGAGGCGTCTATGGCGGCGGCGGACGCGGCGCTCCTGCTGGCGCACGCCGTTTCCGGGGTAGAGGTTCAAACCGAGAAGACGTGGGAATTCTGCGAACGGCATGCCCTGCCGCGCGCCTTCGTGGTGAACCAGATGGACCGGGATCGCGCGAGCTTCAGCCGGACGCTCGATGCGCTGCGCGAGGCGTTTGGCCGCTTCGTAATTCCGCTTCAATTGCCCTGGGGAGAAGAGAAGGGCTTTCGCGGCGTCGTCGATCTGGTGCGCATGAAGGCATACTCGTATGAGTCGGGCGGCAGCGGCAAGGCCACGGAGTCGGAGATCCCGCCCGAGCTTGCCGAAGCCGCTTCCAAAACCCACGAGGCGATGGTGGAGATGGTGGCGGAGGGCAACGATAAGCTGCTCGAGGAGTTCTTCGAAAAAGGATCCATTCCGGCTGAGGACCTGATTCCGGGCATCAAGCAAGCGATTCGCGAACGACGGCTGTACCCCGTGGCGCTCGCGGCGGCGCTGCCGAACATCGGCTCGGAAACGCTCCTCGATTTCATAGCTTCATATCTTCCCTCGCCGGTTGATCGCGGCGAATGGGAGGGCTCGAACGAGGGCGCGCCTGTCCGGCGCAGGATCGCAGACGATCGGCCGCTCTCGCTTTACATCTTCAAGACGCTGGCGGACCCTTTCGCGGGGCGCGTCAGTTACTTCAAGGTGCTCTCGGGAGTGCTGAAAAACGAAGCTGCGGTGCTGAACTACAATCGCGGCGGAGCGGAAAAATTCTCTCACATTGGGGTCGTGCAGGGAAAGGCGCAGACGCCCATCGGCGAGCTTCACGCCGGCGACTTGGGGGCCGTGGCGAAACTAAAGGATACGCTGACGGGCGATACGCTCGGCGATAAGGGCACTCCGATTCTCTTTCCCAAGGTGAAGCTCGCCGAGCCCGCCATTTCGTTCGCGATTGAGCCGAAATCCCGCGGCGACGAGGAGAAGCTTTCCACCGCGATTCACCGCCTGCTTGAAGAAGACCTTTTGCTGCGCTTCTCGCGCGATGCACAAACCAACGAGTTCCTGCTTGCGGGCTCGGGCCAGCAGCACGTCGAAGTGGTGGTCTCGAAACTGAAGAAGCGGTTCAACGTGGAGGTTACGCTGAAGGCGCCGAAGATTCCCTATCGCGAGACCATTCGCGCCAAGGCGGAAGCGCAGGGAAAACACAAGAAGCAGACCGGAGGTCACGGCCAGTACGGCGACTGCTGGATCAAACTGGAGCCGCTCGCCCGCGGCGCCGGCTTCGAGTTTGTCAACGACATCTTCGGCGGCTCTATCCCGAGAAACTTTATACCCGCCGTCGAGAAGGGCATCGTAGACGCTGCCAGCAGGGGATATCTTGCGGGATACCCGGTGGTCGATTTTCGCGTGATCCTGTTTGACGGCTCTTACCATGACGTAGACTCGTCCGAAATCGCCTTTAAGCTGGCCGGCTCAAAAGCCTTTAAGGCGTGCATGGCGCAAGCCAAGCCCTGCCTCATCGAGCCGATCATGAACGTGGAGATTACCGTGCCGGACAATTATTCGGGCGACATCATGGGGAATCTTAACGGGCGGCGGGGCCGAATCCAAGGCATGGATGCGAAAGGCGGATCGGCCGTCGTCAAAGCCCAGGCGCCGCTCGCCGAAATGCTCTCCTACGCCTCAGACCTCACCGCCATGACGCAGGGACGCGGTACCTACTCGATGGAATACTCTCATTACGATTATGCGCCGCCGCAAATCGCAGAGAAAGTCGTGGCCGCGGCAAAAGCCGCGGGGCACGGAAAGGCGGAAGAGGAGGAGTAAATGCTGAGTGACTAACCTATTATTTTATATCAACTAGGTATATAAGTACGCTATACTGAGCGGGCTGGCGTGGCACGGTATGCTTCGTTCGTTTGCTAGCTTATGGCATGGCTAAAGAGTCTGTGTGAAAACGCCGAACCTGTCATTCTGAAGGGTTTCTCATGTCGCTCCGCGGACACCGCAAAGCCGGGCGCGGTGTATCAGGGCATGGCTTCGGCCATGCCGAAAATGGGCGATGAACAAGTGGCTTTGAGCCCCTGAGGCCCTCAGGCCGATACGACCACTTGCCCGCAAACGGCACGACTAAAGTCGTGCCCTGATACGCTGCATTGGCCGAATTTTTCGGAGCAGCCTGCAAAGCCAAGTTCCGATACTGTGCAAACCCGACGTAACCAACTATTGCTATCGGCGACGCTGCTGAACTCGCCAGGGTGAGCATGACGAGGGGACAACTCGGACGCCGGGCAGGAGCAAGAAGCAGGGTTCGCGCGCACCTGCGAAGCCCGGCGATTGCCCGCGCCGCGGCGCTCGGGCTGCTCCTAACCGCCGCCATCGCCCTGGGCGGTTGTGGAATGGGCACCACAGAGCTTCCGGCCACAACGCAGCCGGGCGGCCCAGGCTTTCTTTCTATTACGACCCCGGAGCTCGCCGACGGCGTTCAAGGTCTCAGCTACAGCGCTACCATCAACACCGCGGGCGGCAGCTCACGCCTCGCAAGCTGCACGGTAATCTCAGGAAACCTTCCCTCCGGGTTCGGTCCGCTACAGACTCAAGGCAGCCAGTGCGTCCTCTCGACCAGCGATCCGGCGGCACTCGAGCCGGGCCGCTACACTTTTACCCTCGAAGCGGGCGACACGAGCACGCCGCAGCGGACCGATAACCACGTTTACTCGCTGACGGTCCGTCCGACCTTTACGATCAACGCTCCGGTTATTCCAGACGCGGTGACTGGACGAAGCTATGCGCGGACGTTCGCGATTACGAGCAACCTGCAGAACCACGTGGCCGGGCAATCCGTGGTCGGCTCGGGCGAGGCCGGAAACGGCCCGGCCACAAGCTGCTCTCTCGCCGGCTTACCCGCGCCGTTCACGCTGGTGTCCTGCGCCATCGGCTCGACGGGCGCCAACACCACGGTCACGATGAGCGCCGGCGCCGCTTCACTCGCGCCCGGCGTCTACCCATTTTCCATCAGCGTCACCGACTCACCGATTCCCCAGGCCACGGGGGCAGGAACTGCGGTTCCCGCTCAGACAGTGACCCTTCCGCTCACGCTCGCCGTGCGCCAGGAATTCAGCGTTACGCAGGCGTCGCTGTCTGATGCTGTGCAGGGGCGCACCTACGGCGTGACTCCGCTGGCTCAGCCGGCCGCTACCAGCGTGGTCGCCGTTGCTCCCGCCTCAAATTCCGGCCAAACCGCCGAACTCGGCAACGGCCCGCTGACCGGCTGCAGCGTGAGCGCCTCACCTGCCGATCCGGCACTTGGCGTGATCGTCGATCCAGCGAACCGCAGCCGCTGCTTGCTCACCAACGCCTCGCCTGTGGCGGCATCGGGCACGTATGCTGTCGCCGTGAGCGCCACGGATAGCCCAATCGTTGATCCGGCCTCGGGCCAGATGGTGGTTCCGGCGAACACTCACACCCGCCAGTTCACCTGGGTGGTAAGCCCGCCCATTTCCTACAGTCTGAATTTTGATTCGGTGGCCGGCCAAGCCGGACAGGTGCCCGACTCGGTGGAGGGCCGGACGTACGGTGCGTCGCCCAAGACGCCCGTGATACTCACCGCGACGGGCGGGCTCTCGACGACCGACGGCCTTAGCATCGCGCAAACCGGCAACCTTCCGGCGGGCGTGTCGTGCACGAGCGCATCGCCTTCGAATCCCCAGCCGCCGGGAGCAACGGCAACGCTTACCTGCAGCAGCAGCGGACAACTGGTGGGCGCGCCGGCCGGCGCTACGAACTTTGCCGTGACGGTCAGCGACAGGGGCAACACCGCCACTCCGGGTGGATCAATCTCGAACGACGCGAACGGGCACGCAAGCCACCTGCTGAACGTCGACGCGCCGCTCGGCCTCGCGGTGAGCATCAGCGATCCCTTGCCTGCGGCGGTTTCGGGGCGCAGTTATGCCGTTGCTCCATCCGCGCCGCTCGTCTACACGGCCACAGGCGGGCTCAGCGGCTACCATTTCACGACCCCGGCGGACGCCGCGGCGCCCACCGCTGCATTTCCGCAAGGCTTCCTCTGCACCCCAGCGCCGACTACGTTCTCGTGCTCCGCAAGCGCTATTACCGCGGCCGGGAGCACCACCGCCTTCGGCCCCATTCCCGTTACGCTCGATGACACGGCAAACCAGACGACACCGGACGGCGCGGCCTCGTCTCCCATCACGACCGCCGTTGCCAACCGGACGCTTCTCCTTAACCCGCCGCTTACGATTGTGGCGAGCGGCTCGGCGGGCGTGCAGCTTCCGGCCGGCGTCGCCGGTCGAGCTTACGGGGCTGGGACGGGTTTCAGTCCGCTCGTCTACACCGCGGAAGGAGGCGACCCGCCGTACACATTCGCGGCGATCGAGTCTATTGGATCTCCTTCGTCGAACGGGCTTCCTGGCCCTGCCGCGTGCTCGGTTGGAAATGCGCCCGGTCAGACCACCTCGGGCGACCAGCTCATCTGCATGAGCGCGAGCGGCATCAGCGCGGCGGCGGGCGCGTATCCGTTCAGCGTCAGCGTTCAGGACAGCGGCTCGGCGGGCGTGGCGGCAGCGTCCACGTCGCTCGCTCAATCGGTCACCGTTGATCCAGCGCTTAGCCTGACGCCGCAACTCGGCAGCATTCCGCTTGCGGTTGTGGGGCGCACTTACGGCGACCCGAGCGTCTCCTGCTCGGGAGCGCCGTGCCAGGCGGTCGGATACAACATTTCCGGCGGGCTCGGCGGGTACAGCGAAAGCGGGACCAACCCCGCGGCTCCGGTGCTCAGCGGGTTTCCGGGCGTGTTCACCTGCCCGTTCACCTCATCCGGCACGCTTTCCGGGAGCTACGCGTGCTACACGACTTCGGCGGTGGCGGGAAGCAATCCGTCCGCGCTGAGTATCACCGCAACCGACACGCAGAACGCGGCGACGCCCGCGGCTTCAGTCGCAAACTCAACGCTCAGACTTCAGGTGAATCAGCCGCTCACCTTGGCGCCGCCCGCCGGCGAGGCGCCACCCACAGCCGTGTTCAACCGCGCGTATGGAGCCGGGATCGGATGCTTGGGCGGAGCCTGCAAGCCCGTGGTCTACAACGTTGCGAACGGCACCGGCGTCTACCCCGCCAGCGCGACCCTCACCACTTCCGCCGGACCGTTTGCGTGCGCGCTCAGCGGCGCAACTTACAACTGCGAAAGCGCCGGGATTACGCT
>JBOGKE010000169.1:0-6665 GCA_050745265.1 Terriglobia bacterium | reverse complement strand
GCCCGGCATCCGAAGTTCATCGCGCTCGGCGAAATCGGTCTCGACTATCATTACGACGATTCGCCGCGTGAGGCGCAGCAGCAGATCCTCATTCGTCAACTGGAGCTCGCGCGCGAGCTGAAGCTGCCGGTGATCATTCACTGTCGCGATGCCTGGGGTGACCTGCGGCGAATTTTAGCCGAGCATTGGCGCGCGAACGGCCTGGGTGGGATCCTTCACTGCTTCACCGGCGAACGTGACGACGCGTTTGAGCTGGCCGACTGCGGGTTCCTCGTGTCGTTCGCCGGAAACCTGACGTTCAAGAACGCGGAGCGCTTGCGCAGCGTGGCGAAGGAGCTTCCTGCGGACCGGCTCCTGACGGAGACGGATAGCCCCTACCTCGCGCCGGTTCCTTATCGCGGACGGCGGAATGAGCCGGCGTTCGTGCGCGAGGTGCTCGCACAGCTCGCGGCACTCCGCGGAATCAGCGAAGAGACGATGGCGGAGCAGGTGCTTGCCAATTTTCGCCGCTTCGTGAAACGCGCAAGAAGTTACGAGTGAGGTAGCGCGGAGTTGTTTTGTAACTCCGCGGATTTTCTTTAGGCTTGACGACAAGGCGCAGACTTTGAACAACAAGCCTGCGCTACCGGCTAGGGTTCGGAACGAACTATGGGACTTTTTCTCGGCGCGCTCTTCAGTGTCTGCGCGGGCACGCTGATGTATGAGATCGTGCTGACGCGGCTGCTCAGCGCGGTCTGCTGGTATTACCTCGCGTTTGTCTCCATCTCGATGGCGATGTTCGGGATGACGGTGGGCGCGCTCGCGGTGCAGTTGCGTCCGGATTTTTTCTCCGAGCGCCAGATTGCAAAGCGGCTGGGTCAGGCGTCGTTCGCGATGGCGGTCTCGATGCCGCTGGCTCTGCTCACCATGCTGGCGGTTCCCATCGATATTTCCTACTCCGCCGAAACCGTTTACAGCTTCGTGCTCTTCTCCGCGATCATCGCGGTTCCGTTCTTCTTCTCCGGCGTCGTGGTTTGCCTTTCGCTGACGAAGACGCCATTCCCTGTCGGACGCATCTATTTCTCCGACCTCGCCGGCGCCGCGTTCGGCTGCGCGGCCTCGGTGGCGCTGCTCGATCTGATTGACGCGCCGAGTGGCATCTTTGTGATTTCCGCCATCCTGTTTTGCGGCGCGGCACTGTACGCGGCGTACGGCGGCGACTCGTTGAAGCGCCGGCGCTCGCTCCTCGGCGCAGGTCTCATGCTGGCGCTGGCGCTCGCCAACGCGTCCACGCTGCACGGCATTCAGCCGATCTGGTCGAAGGGTCATCTCGATCCGCGCTCTGACCTGTTTGCGGAAATCTGGAATCCGATTTCGAAGGTGCGCGTGCGCAATCCGCAAACGCAGGCGCCGCAGATGTGGGGACCGAGCCCGCGCACGCCTCACACTCAAGTGATTCAGATGGGAATCGACATTGACAACGACGCGGAAACGCCCTTGATGCGTTTCGACGGCGACCTCGGCAAGTTCGATTTTCTCAACTACGACGTCTCATCGCTTGGGGCGCAGCTCCGCAAGGGCGGCTCGGCGGCGATTATCGGCGTGGGCGGCGGACGCGACGTGCTCACCGCCGCCGTGAATGGCTTTCACCGCATCGTCGGCATCGAAGTGAACCGCACGATTGTGAACCTGACGCGCAAGCGCCTGATCGGATTTTCGGGCTTCGACAAGATTCCTGGATTCGAGCTGCACAACGACGAAGGCCGCAGCTATCTGACTCGCTCGCGCGAGAAGTTCGATCTGATTCAGGCGTCTTTGGTGGACACGTGGGCGGCAACCTCGGCGGGGGCCATGACGCTGACCGAAAACGCGCTCTACACGGTGAATGGCTGGCAGATTTTCTATGACCATCTGAAACCCGGCGGAATCATCACCTTTTCGCGCTGGGACATTGGCAGCCGCAAGGTGGAAACGTACCGGCTCTTTTCGGTGGCTTGGGCCACGCTCCTGAGCCGCGGGGTGGGAGATCCCGCCGCGCACGTGGCGCTCGTCAAGTCGGGCGGCGTGGCGACGCTGCTGGTGAGCAATCGGCCGTTTTCTGCGAACGATCTGCGCACGCTGCGCTCGATCGTCCGCAACAAGGAATTCACCGCGCTCTACCTTCCCGGCGAGCGCCCGGCGGTTCCCGAGCTCGACCCGATTATGGCGTCGCGCTCATTGCGCGACCTTGCGCGGCTGCGCGGCGAAGGCCCTTACGATTACTCGCCGGTGTTCGACTCGTCGCCTTACTTCTTCAACTCCGTTCATCTTCACAGCGTGCCCGCGATTCTGAGCGCGGAGGGATTCACCAACGCGAACCTTCGCGCGCTCTTCTTTGTGCTGTGCTTCGCGCTGGCGGCGCTGATCCTGGTCGCGCTGACAATTATTCTGCCGCTGACGCGCTGGCAAAGGGCGCGAGCGGCGCCCGCGCAAGCGCCCGCTGGCGGAATCATCTATTTCGTCGCGATCGGGCTCGGGTTCATGCTGGCCGAGATGTCAATGATGCAGCAGCTCTCCATTTTTCTCGGCGAGCCGGTCTACTCGCTTGTCGTGGTGCTGGCGGGGCTGATCCTTTCGGCGGGAATCGGCAGCCTCGTTTCGGACCGGCTGCGGCTCGCATCCGGCGCCTCCGCGCGCAGTCCCTCGATTGCGGCGGTGATCGTGCTTGTCGCTTACGCGGCGGTCGTGCTTCCGGTGATCCACCGGTTCGTGGCCGGGTTCTTGTGGGAGCGGGTCGCGCTCAGCCTGCTGCTGGTGGCGCCGTGCGGGTTCCTGATGGGCTTTTGCTTTCCGGTAGGACTGCGCTGGATGGCAAAGCTCGCGCGGGAAGACAGCCTGCCCTGGATGTGGGCGCTGAACGGAGCGGCGGCGACGCTGGCGACTTTTGCCGCGATGTTCATCTCGATGGAGACCAGCATCGAGACTTGCGTGATTGCCGCAGCCGCGTGCTATGCGGTCGCGGCCGCGTTCCTGCCGCGGAAGTCCGGCGCCGCCGATGATCTGCGATCGTCCGCGACGTCGCTCGCGATTCAAGCAGCCCGTGCGGGCGAGAGCCTTCGACCGTTCGGCTGAGAACCGTCACTGATGCAGATCCGGCGCGCCCGTTTTCGCCCCGGCCGGCGGCGGCGCTCCATGAATCTTCTCGTAGAGCGCCGAGAAGGCGCCGCGATAAGTGGCGTTGCCCGGATCGAGATTCGCGGCCTGGGAGTATTGAGCGAGCGCCAGTTCGAGCCCGCGCGTCGCGGGCGATTTCCCGCGCCTCTTGCGCTTTTTCGCTTTCGGAGATTCGCCCGGCCCTGCTTGCGCTTCGTAATCCGCTCCCAGCGAATAATGAGCGCGCGCGTCTTCGGGGTCCAGTTGGATGAGCTGCTGATACACCTGAACGGCCCCGGCGCGATCTCCGGCTGCGCTCAGCGTCTCCGCAAGCTGGCGACAGGCCAGGTCATCCTTCGGCTGAAGCGGCTCCGCCTGACGCAGCACTGCCGCCGCAGCATCTAATTGGCCGGTGCGCTTCAACTGCCGCGCGAGCAGCACCATCATTCGGTACACCTCGGGAAGATTCTTGCTGTCCTTTGCCTCCTGCTGCAGCACCTGGAGTCCGGCCGCGAGGCGCCCCTCGGTCATAAAAAACTGCGCCACGGTATTCGGCAGCGCCGCGTCGTACACCACGGCGGACGCCGGATCGGTGGGCTCAGAGAAATTTCCCATCCGCCCCAGCATGATCACCTTCCTCGCCGCATCCGCGCTGGTGGGATCATAGAGAAAGAACACCGAACGGACGGTCGCCAGCGCATGCCCCGTCCAGGCGAGCGGGGGGAAATGAAGCTCGCGAACATCGCTCAATGCCGCGGTGCTGTACGGCTCGCTTCCGCGGAAAAGCTTCGCGTCGGTGGCGCGGCCCTGCTCATTGACCAGCACATTCAGAGCGACCCAGGCTGGCGCGGCGCTTGCCGTTTTTGGCAAGGTGAAGGGATGTCCTTGCGGGGCGGCCACTCGGTCAAGCTCTTGCTCCTGCTTGTGGATTTCGGCCGCGCGCGTCGCGGTCGTGGCGGGCAGGCCGCCGTGGCTTTGGAGATAATCCTCGAGCGATTTTGGAATATACGGAGCGGTTCCTCCGAACTGCGCGGCCGCGTACGAGGCGTAGCGCAATGCTGCTTGCGGATCGTTCTGCAGCATCGCCAGCATCGCGAGATGGCGGCTGCCGTCGGGAATGTGGCGCATCTGGAACGCCGCTCGCAGGCAGGATCCCGCCTCGTCGAGCTTATGCTCCTTGTAGAGCACCACCCCCAAGGTGTCGAGGTACGCCGAGAGCTGGCTGAGCGATGCGTCATAGTTCTTGGGAACATCGAGCGAGGCGACGTTCTCCGGAATCGTCTGATCGACCGCCGAGCGAGCGTACCCCTCCGCTTTCGCAAGATCAACGCCGGACTGCGCCAGGCCGTACGCCATATTGTTCAGGATCACCGGCTGCTTGCCGATCTCGATCGCCTGGTCGAACGCCCGCTGGCCTTCTGTGGTCTTGCCCGACCTCAGCAGGTCCGTGCCCAGGGAGACGTAAAGGGCCGCGTTGCCCGGGATAATGCGAACGGTGGCGGCGTAGGCGGCGGCGGCATCGCTCCAGTCGCGCTTGCTGTCGTAAGCCACGGCGAGGTTGGGATTCGCAAAACGATCCAGCGGATTGACGGAGAGCTGCTGCTTATAGTCCGCGATCGCCCGGTCGTAGTGTTGCTGCGCCATCTCGAGTCGCCCGAGATTGTTGTACGCGTATTGATCGTAGGGATTCATCGCGAGCTGTTTCCGGTAAGCCTTTTCCGCCTGATAATAATTGCCGAGCGCGGCGTAAGACGCGCCGAGATCGTTCCATGCGTACCGGTTCTTGGGATCTTTGGTGACAGCTTTGAGGAAGAGGTCGCGCGCGAGAACCGGCTTGTGGTGCGTATAAAGCGCTCCATAACCGGCGGATGTCAACTCGTCTGCGGTCATCGACGAGGTGTCCGAAAGAATATCCGCGCTGCCCGTGCGGCGCAGCGTCAGTTTCTGGCTCAAATCCGCGTTAATCAAAGATTGGAAATTCCGCAAAGCATCCAACTGCGCGAGAGCGATTTTCGCCCGATCGATCTTCAGGTCGCGGCGCACCTCGAGATGTCCGTGGTCGAACCGGTAGCTGGAGCTGTAGGTTCCGAAGGGCCGCTCCACCTGGATCGGTTCCGGCAGATCGACTCGATAGTTGGCGGGAATGGCGAGATTGAGCGTTTCCTGGTTCTCGAGCGGCCCATACAGCCGGATGTCTTGCGGTGGGTTCGTGGCGCATCCGGAGGATTTGCCCGCCTTTGCCTGATCCTTCGTCTCTTGCTCTGCCTGTGCGATCTGGTTTCGCCAGGAGTTCGGCGCGATGAATAAAACCGGCAGCCGGATGGACTCGTTCTTTTGCAGAAGGTCGAGAAAAGCGGGCCGGGTTAGCGTGTATTGGTACTTAAACGGGCTTGAAAGGTCGTCGGGATCGGAGCTCGACCAGTCCGAGGCATTGGCTCCGGGAACCTGGAGCTGCGACAGGCGCTTCACGACATTGGCCAATTGGTTCTTGTCCTGGAGACGGAACACCTGCCGCCAGAAGACGCCTGCGATTCCGCCCACCTGATTGCTGTCCTTCAGAGTGAGCTTTCCGGCGGCGTCGATGCTCCCGGTTACAGTGCTCCCTGACTGCTGGGGAGTGGGCGGCGCGTCCGGCACACTGACCAGCCGGTCGAAGCCCGGTTCGATGAGCAGCGCCTGCTTGCCGAGCACGGCGGGGCTCAGCACGCCCGGGGGCGCCGTTTCCATCGTGGAATCGAGCCAAAGGTCCTTGCCATTGAGCGGCACCACCGTCATCACGTGATCAAACTGCGACGGCATCGGCACGGCAGGCTCGATCTCGCTCGCCACCGCGTTCACGAGCGCCGGATAGGCTTTGATGCCGGCCGCGGCGAGCAGCGTTGCGAGCAGGTCGGATTTGTCTTTGCAGTCGCCGTAACCGCTGGCCAGGACCACACCGGCAGCGTGCGCCTGATATCCGCCGATGCCGAATTCAAGCGCCACGTAGCGAATCTTCTCCGAGACGTACCCGTAAATTGCGTCGACTTTCTGCTCCGGCGTGGTTTGCCCGGCGGTCAGCTTGGCGGCGAGCGCCTGAATCTCCGGCGTGATCCGCGTGCCATCCGACTGCAAATTCGTATACCAGTCCGCAACCTGCTTCCAACTGCTCAGCGTGCTTGCGGCAAAAAGAGGCGGGCGGTAGGCTCGAAAACTTTTGGGCGGGTCGAGCTTTGCAATCTGCCATCGGTATTGTTTCCGCCCGTTCTCCTTCTTAACGGTAAAGGGAAAGCACGGATCGGATTTGAATGTGAGTTTGCGCGATGCGGGAACGTCCAGCACGACCGTTGCGGCGGTGATCGGGTTCGCGCGGTCGAGCGAATAATCGGCCCAGAAATTTCCTGCCATGTAGGGAGTGCGAATGGCGCGGGTGTACTGGAATTCGACCGCGTCTCCCACCTGAAGCTGCGGCGCCACCAGAACTTTGATTCGGATGTCGCTGAACATCGGGGCAAAGCGCGTCACCGGAGGCGTGATGTCCATCGCTTTCGCCGGGTCCGCGGGAACCACCGTGCCGT
>JBOGKE010000168.1:0-61840 GCA_050745265.1 Terriglobia bacterium | reverse complement strand
GTCCCGCGAGGCGGGACCGGGCGCGAGGCGCGGAAAAATCGTGAGGCGATTGCCTTACTCACGGCTGACGCCGTGGGCTACGCTATTCCGCCCGCTTCGCAGGCTGAAGCAAAGTTTCCGGCACTATGGACCCGTCCATCGGCGGGCGGAAACTCAGGGTAAACTTCGCGAGGAATCTCGCTCTGAACGTCGCTGAAAAAGCGCAGGGCGAGATTCCTCGTCGCTGCGCTCCTCGGAATGACATTCGATCCGATTTGGTTGCGGCCACAAGGCCGCGCTGCGCTACTACGTCGCAGGCCGCCTGATCAGGTCGCCTCATCTGTTCAATATGTCGCGTTTGTTTTGCGGCCGGCGTTCTCGCCGCGCAGCCAGACGTAGATGGGGGCGTGAGGAGCGGGCGGAGGCCAGGACAATTCGATGTGAAGCGTCTGCTCAAAGACGCTTCCGGGCACGGGCGTGGGGATGCCCTGAACCGGGAATCCCGCCTGAGGATTCCAGCCCGTTTTTTCGATCATCTGCAGGTTCCGTCCGGTCAGGACGCCGGCGTAGAGCGAGCTGCCGAGAGCTTGGCTGGTGAGCGTGAACTTGTCAATGCGAGGCAGGAGGATCACGCGGCCGAGCATGACGGGATCCGCCGCACCCGCGTCGGGCGTCCTCACCGAAGCGGTAAGCTCGCAGCCCGACCGGCCCACGGCGCCCGGATCGAGCGAAAGGAACAGGAGCCCGTCGCCCGGGAAATCGAGCTGGGCCGCGCCGTTCGGTGCGCCCGGCGCGAGTTCGAACGCAACTTTCGTATCCTCCGGGTTGGTACAACCCAGCGCAACTTCAGGCCGCGCGCCGAGATTCAGCGTGTGAAGCGCAAAGCTTACCGCCAGGCCCGAGGGTATTTCACCAGGCCGGAGGGCCACGCCTCCCGATTGGGGAAACGACTCGTTCACGCTTTCAATCTTCGGCCGGGGAGGAGCCACTTCGATGGCGCGCGGAATCGCGACGGCCTGCTCGATGCCCTCGACCTGCATGGCGGCGCCGAGCACCTGACCCTCGGTGACGCCCGCGTGGAGCGCCAGCGTCGCGCCGCGCTCGGTGAGGTCGCGGCTGCCTTCGGGCGCCGCCGCAAGCTCCCATGTGGTGTCGGGCGCCGTCAGCTTCTCGATGCGCTCGAGACCCGTGCCGCGCAGCACCACCGCCTGGCTCGGCTCGCCCAGGTTCGCGCGCAGCGGCAAATTGTCAATCCTGGGCAGCGGCGGATGCACCACCACCGGCACCGCCTGCGCCTTGCCATTCGCTTGCGCGAGCAGCAGGCTGTATTCGCCCGATGCAAGCGAGTGGGTATTCACGCGGACGCTCATCTCGAGTTGCGGCCCCGCGTCGATTCCCTTGGGCAGCGTGTAGCCCAGGTCTTTGAAGGCGCCGCCCGGCATCTTGAGTCGCACGCTGTCGACGAACTCGAAATCCGCTCCCACCAGATCGAGCTTCGCCGGACCGCTCGCTTCGATCAGGCGGTCGGCCGAGCTCGGCGTCATCCGCACGCCGGAGAAGTCGCTGTAAGGGCGAACGTGCACCGTTCCTTCAACGACCAGGGGCTGCCAGTCCCACATTGCCGCGAGGTGATACTCCCCAGCCTCGATCTTGGCTCGGCTGAGGTCGAGCGAAAGCGTGTCCGCGCCGGCTCCCACTGTGACCTTCGCCGGGACTCGCACGCGATGGCGGCCGGAGACGACCTCCCAATTGCGGGCCCGCTCGAGAAGCTTCAATTGCGCGTTCGTTGCGCACGCGATTTTAAGCTCAGACTTCACGCCGAGCGGCAGCGTCGGGTCGCCCGGGATCACGGCGGCAGGAGCTTCCGCGTCCGGCACCTTCAGCATCCAGAGATAGGCGATGCGGGTGCGGGGAACGAACTTCTGGTCCTTCGAGCACAACTGCATGCTGTTCGGCAGCATCGTTTCGCTGAACGCGGAGCGGAAATCGGTGCCGGGAAACAGCATCGTGCGCATGTTCTCAAACAGCGCCGCGCCGCCGGCGGCGAGCCCCACTGGCGTGCCGTAAAACAGCGCCGCGACCGACGCCGCAAGACCGGCCGAGCTCGCCACCACCGCCGAACCCGGAGAGGTCAGCGGATCGTAGCTGGCGAGCGAGGGCATCACCGCCTGAAGCAGCATCGAGGCCTGCTGGTCGGTCGAGGCGCCTGCTGTCATGCGGGGCAGCGCCACGCCCCAGTTCGTGGAGAAGCCGCGCAGCGCGGCGTTCAGGTCCTCGCTTCCGGGCCGCGATTGCTCATACTGCGACAGCGCATCGACCAGCGCATTGACCTCGGCGGTCTGCTGCGCGTAGGCGGCAAGCTCGGGCACCAGCTCGGGATTGCTCTTCACCAGCGAGCCGACCTTCTTCACGCTCAAGCCCCGCGGGCCGAAGACGATTCCCACCACCGAAGCGCGGAACGGAACGGTCCACTCCGCAGCGCGCTTGGCGGGCTGAGCGTCGAGCACCTCGATTCCCTTTTGTTTCGCGCTGTCATCCGGCGCCAGAACCACGGCAACGCGCGCGCCGTTGCGAATGGCGCTCGGAAGCAGCAGCGGCTCGTACTTCAACCGCTCACCCGGCCTGATGATGTTGACGGCGCTCAGCACGAGCGCGCCCTCGCCCTTGGCGGGAGCAAGCAGCATTCTGAACGTCGCGATCGGGAGCGCGCCGCCGACACAAGGCCGCGGCACGTAGCCGAAGCTCGCGAAGCTCGCGAGAAGCAGGCTGAGAGTGGTCAAAGTGACAACAGTTCTTTTCGTCATCTTACCGGGCGTCGAAAATCCGTCACCATCTATCGTACAGAAAATCTGCGGCCGTGGCTCTTGAAATCTTGCACTAAATTATTAGGATGCGTGTTGGGGAGCCGCCGCCATGACCGGTTCCGTCCAGCTACTTGACAATTTGTGTCGGTTCTTAAAGCAGCCTTAGGATCGGCGCGTTGTCCCATAAGGAGGGAATGCAGCTAATTCACTTCGGCTGAGTGGCTTGCGGTTATGCGCCGGTAGGGGGCTGTGGCACTGGTCGTGCAGGTTATTGTGCTGCGGCGCCGCCGCTCGATTGCCCAATCAGCGTCGCGCGGCGGCAAAGCCCGTGCGCCATGAAAAAAGCCGAAGTCGGGTTCTCGCTCATCGAACTCCTGGTGGTGGTCGCCATTATTTTGATCATCGCGGCCATCGCGATTCCGAACCTTCTTGAGAGCCGGATCGCGGCAAACCAAGCGGCGGCCGTGGCGGACCTGCACGGCATCGACGCCTCCGAGGTAACCTACCTCACCATGTACAACGTGGGATACGCGGCTTCCCTGCCGACGCTCGGCCCGCCCGCCGGCAATGGTTTGCCGACTCCAGCGGCGGCGAACCTGATCGACAGCTATCTCGCTAACGGCGTTAGAAACGGATACACGTTCGGCTATGCGGCGGGATCGCAGGATACGCAAGGCCATTACCAGACGTTCAGTGTGCATGCGAGCCCAGCCGCGCAGGGAAGCACGGGACACAACTTCTACTTCACCGACCAATCGGACATCATTCGCGTAAACACCGCCGTGTCGGCTTCCGCGTCAGACTCTCCGATTGGTTGATTCGCGGTTCCGGTTTCGAAGCGGAAGCGGATCAATTTGAGATCTCGGAGCGGGCGGGGGGCGGGTTTTCAACCCCGCCGCTCGGGCGCCCTCCCCAGTTTTCGAACCCTCGCGCGGCAGACAGTTCGTTAAAGCGAACTGTCCGCCAAGCGAGGATGGAATCGGCTTAAATGGCCCTTCTTGGCGGGCTTGAAACCCCGCCCCACGCTCCCGCCCAGCCTGGGAGATAGTCGGCGCTAACATCTTGCGCCCTCACGGGGCGTAGGACCGGCTTTCGCACCATGCCGAATCCTGTTGCGAGCTTCTAGCTCAGGACACTATTGCGCGGCGCCGGGTGAGACGTTGATGGCCGCGGGCTCAGCCAGCGTGAACACCAGCAGCGTTTCGCTCGGGATGTGCAAGCCCTCGCCGTGGGTGATCACCTGGCTGGCTGCGCCGGCGCCGCCGCCAATGCCTGCACCAATGGCAGCGCCCTCGCCGCCGCCCGCGATCGCGCCGATCACGGCGCCTATTCCCGCGCCCACACCCGTCCGCTTGGCCGTCTGCTTGCCGCGCGATGCGCCCGCCACATCGTAATCGCTGGTAACGATCGGCATCACGCGCCCGTCGATCACAAGACCCGTAAGCTCCAGCCGCAGCTCAGAGCGTCCCTCGATACCACTGGCCTGCTTCGATTCCGTCAGGCGCCCGTATGCGGTCGTGCCTCGCGCCGCTAGAAGCTGACCGTTGAATACCAACGGCTGGTCGAGACTCGCCTCGAATTTATCTCCCACCTTATTCGTCCGCGAATCGATGCTGCTAATCATTCTCACCTGGATGGCCGTTCCCGCCGGGAGCATCGTCACGTCCCCGGGCGGCGTCTCCGGCGCGACCGGCTCCGGTGGCGGCTCCGCGGGTGGTGGGGGCGGCGCCGGGGTTGTCGCCGCGGGCTCCGTGGCGCTGAAATCCACCAGCAGAATCTCCGGCACGGGGAACGTCTCGATTTTCCCGGCGATCAACATGTTCACGCTGCCGGCCGTTCCCCCCAAGTACTTGCCGCGCACCAGCCGGCCGTCTCGCATTTGCAGCGTCGCCGCGGCAACGAGAGAGCCCGATAGCAATAGCGCGGCGCTCAGCGCGATCAGAAGCAACTTTTTCATAAGTCTTCTCCTCTGTGACTAGGCGGTCTGCCTCCTGCGGCGTGCCGCCGGCGTCCCCCACATTATTTGATGCGCGGCCAGGGCAAGGAAATTTCTTGCTTACGCCTCTCGTCACCACCTTGCCGTTGCGGGCTCGAGCAGCGCCCCTGCCGCTCCCGCGAGCGGCGCATGCAGGCGCTCGCCTTGACGCGCATCCGCGAGCCGTGTACTATTTAGTAATGGTTACGGCGCTCCAGCCCGGCTCGGGCCTTTCGGGCCGCCAAGCGTTCCTTGCGAGACTGGCCGAAGGCGGGGTGAGGCTAGCGAGTTCGATGAAAATGATGAACTGCTTTCTTGCCAGCTAACCCAGATGTGCTAGATAACACAGCGCATTAAAATCTGCTAATCAAAACGAACCCAAAAACGAACCCAAACTTTTTGGTAAACAACCTGCATCTATCCTGCAATCAGCAACATATAAGGGCTAGCGATCATGCGCTGGAACCCAGATGTTGTTGAAAATACAAGGTCACGGTAGCCACGACCGGTGCTTTGCTGACTGCGGGCGTTTCCTGCGTGGGAAGCGGGCGCGCGGCGCCACGCGGCCGCGGCCACGACGATGAGGCGGCGGGCTAACCCTCGGGGTTACGCCGCGTCTAACGATTCAGACGCGGAAGAGATATTGGGCCTATGGATGGTGGCTGTTTGGAGCTGAATAATCTCGCGCAAGGCGCAGCAGCCGCGGCTCCCGAAGACGTCGTGTTGATCCGGCGCGCCCAGGCGGGGGATCGCGCCGCTTTCGAGTCGCTGGTGCGCCTGTACGACCGCGAAGTGCTGCGGCTCGTGTCGCGCATGGCCGCGACGCCGGAGGAATCGTCCGATTTGTACCAGGAGACGTTTCTCAAGGTTTATCGCTCGCTTGGCCGCTTCCGGTTTCAATCGGCTTTTTCGACGTGGCTGTACCGCGTCGCGGTCAACATCTGCCTCGATCACTTGCGGCGCAAGGGCCGCCGGATGGAGGTTCAGGCTCCCCTTCGGCAACCGGGACAGGAGGAGTTCTTCCAAACGGTTCCCGAGGAACGGCCGGACCTCGATCCCGAGCGGGCGCTCAAGTCCCGGGAGATCAGTCAGCGCGTTCGCAGGGCGCTCGAGCTGCTGACGCCGCGCGAGCGCGTGGTCTTCGAGATGCGCCACTACGACGGCCTGAAGCTCCGGCTGATTGGAGAGATGTGCGGCACCACCGAGGAAACCGCGAAGAATTGCCTCTTTCGCGCCACTCAGAAATTGCGCGGGGCTTTGGGGGATTTGGTGTGACGAAGACAGCGATCAGCTATCAGCCGTCAGCGTACGGCTTAGGAAGACTGAAAGCGCGCTTCCCAATGGAGCGCTCCATGCTGACTGCTGACCGCTGATCGCTGATTGCTGACCGCTGATAGCTAAACCTTATGACTTGCAACGAAACTGAACGGGACATTTCGCTTTACCTTTACGGTGAGCTTTCTGCCACCGAGCGCGAAGCCTTTGAAGGCCACGCGGCGGACTGCACGCAATGCAGGGCGACGGTCGAGCGCGCGCGGCGGTTGCACTTGCTGCTGAGCGGCGCCGCGGCGCCTGCCCCGGGCCCCGATGCGCTGGTGCGGTGCCGGCAGCGGCTCGAAGCGGCGCTCGAAGCGGAACAGCTCGGCTGGCGGCGCCTGTGGAGCGACTGGCACGCCGCGCTATCGAATCCTTCGCGCGTTGCGGCGGCGCTCACGCTTTTGGTTTTCGGATTCGGACTGGGCTGGATGCTGCGACCGCGCGCCGCGGAGCGCCTCGGCAATCTCGCGCCAAGCCCTGCGGCTGCCGACGTCTCGGGCGGGCCCGACCTCGGAAATATCAGCAGCATCAGCCAGGTGTTCTCGGTTCCACAGTCCGACAAGGTGCGCATCGGCGTCAACTCCGAGCGCCACGTGACGCTCGAGGGCTCGCTCGACGATCCGCGCGTTCGCGAGCTGCTGGTCGACGCGATGAAGAACTATTCCAATCCGGGTATCCGCCTGGATACGCTCGACGCGCTCAAGCAGCGGCCCAACAATCCCTCCGTCGAAAACGCGCTGCTCTATGCCATGCACAACGACCCGAACGCCGGCGTGCGTATGGAGGCGCTGCGGTCGGTTCCGGCGATGAACTGGGATGCGACGGTCGAGAACGCTCTGGTGGAGGCCGTGCGGCGCGACTCAAACCCGGGAATTCGCGTGGCCGCAATCGACGATCTGGTGACGCACGCGCTCGATCAGCACGACCTGGGCCTTGTGCCGGTGCTGCGCGATTTTGCCGGCACCGACTCGAACCCGTACGTCCGCGTCAGGGCGCTCGCGGCGGTTCACCGCCTGAGCCAGGAAACCAAATAATGATCCCGCGCTGGCAAAAACCGTTTCTTTTCGCGCTCGCCGTTTCGCTGAGCGCGCTCTTTGCGATTGCGCAGCAGCCACTCATCCAGCGCAGCGCGCCGCGGTTTCAGGGCGGCGGCTGGGCGGAGCAGATTCAATGCCTGATTCCCGTCAAGCCGGGCGAGCGCCTCATTCTGCGCGCCGATCCGGGCGCGGTGAATGTAAGCGCGGGCGCCGCGAACCAGGTGCGCTGCGTGATCCTTCTCAGGTCTTACAATCGAGATCCTCAGGAGGCGAGGACGTGCCTCGATCGCTACCGGCTGACGGCTGTCCGCACGCCAGACGGCGCACGGCTTGAAGGAAGGCCCGGGTGCGCGAGCGACTCCCCGCTAGAGGCGCGGTTCGACGTGTCCGTTCCGCTGAAGATCAATCTCGATCTCAGGAGCGAGAGCGGCAACATCACGATCGAAAAGCTGGATGGGTCAGTTCGCGCCGTGACGATGGGCGGCGACATTCGCGCCGGCGATGTGCTCGGCCCCATCTCGGTGCGCACCGCGGGCGGAACGATCGATCTCGGCAATATCGGCAAGGGCGTAGAGGCTCACTCGGCGGGCGGCAACGTTCGCGTGGGGAATGTCAACGGAAGCGCCACGCTGGAAACCCAGGGCGGCGTGATTATCGCAGGAGTTGTGAATGGCCCCATGACGGCCGAAACGGCGGGCGGCGACATCGTGCTCGAGGCCGCTTCCGGGCCCGTGACGGTGGAAACGGCCGGCGGCCAGATCCACCTCGGCCAGTGCGGCAACAGCGTGCATGCGCAGACTGCGGGCGGCAACATCCGGGTGGCCGGCTCGCGCGGACTCGTGAAGGTGGAGTCGATGGGCGGGAACATCACGCTGCTGAAGGCGATGGGACCCGTCAGCGCGCAGACCCTCGCCGGCCGCATTCTGGCTCAGATTGCCGCCAGCCGCGGCACGTTTGGTCCCTCCCGCCTCGAGACGCAGGTGGGCGACGTGGACGTTTTCGTTCCTCCCGCGCTCCCGGTCACGATTGACGCGTCGATTCTTCACCCCATGGGCCACCGCATCATCTCGGATTTCCCCTTCACCGGCGTCAGCCCGCGACCCGCTCCGAGACCCGCTTTTGATTTCCGCCAGCAGCACGCCGAAATCCTGCTGCACGGCGGCGGCAGCCCGCTCAACATTCAGACCCTCACGGGGTCCATTCAAATCCGCAAGCTGGATGCCGCATCAATTGCCCGGCTGAAGGCTTCGCAGGACGCGTTCTGGAAAAACTGGAGCGACATGCAGAACACGGAGATCCAGATGCAGGAAGTGCAGCGGGCGATTGAGCAGCAGCGGCGCGAAATCGAGCGCCAGGTGCAGGAGCTGAACCGTGAGCTCATGCAGCAGGTTCGCGAGCAAGTCGAGCACTTGGGAGGTGACAATCAATGAAACGCACTTTGAAGTTTGCAACCCTTCTTCTGTGTCTGCCCCTTGCGCTTGCGACGCGGGCGGCGATTGGCGCTCAGCAGACTCCGCCCGCCGCGCCGCCGCGTGAGGCGGCTAGCGTCTTTTCCTTTGCCTCGGATGGAGCCTTCCTTGGCGTCACGCTGAAGGACGTGACGGCCGCAGACGTACAGTCGATGAAGCTGCCTGGCGAGTACGGAGCGATTGTCGCTCGCGTCGAACCCGGCAGCCCCGCCGCAAAATGCGGTCTGCGCGTGAATGACGTGATCATCGAGTTCGGCGGCATGCGGGTGTGGAGCGCGAGCCAGCTCGCCGATCTGGTCCACGAAACGCCTCCGCAACGGACGGTGTCGCTGCGCATCAGCCGCGCGGGCGAGAAACTGAACCTCGAGGCCGCGCTCGCGTCCCGCACGGAATCGGCCATGATGCGCGGCTTCGCGATGCCTCGCTTCCCCATGCCTCGGGTCAACGTTTCGCCGCGCGTGTTCAATTTCAGCTTCGTTCCTGCCCGCTACCGGCTGGGCATCCGCGTTGAAACGCTGACCTCGCAGCTCGCGAGCTACTTCGGCGTGAAGCAAGGCAAGGGCGTCCTGGTCACCGAAGTCGACTCCGACGGCCCCGCGGCGAAAGCCGGTCTGAAGGCGGGCGACTGCATCATCCAGGCGGGCTCGGCCGAGATCGCATCGCCCTCAGACCTGACACGCACGCTCAACGACGCGAAGGACGCCGAGATCACGCTCTCGATCATCCGCTCAGGCCGCGAACAGACGCTCACCGCAAAACTGGAGCCGGCCTCGCCGCCCTTCGACCAGAACTTCCAGCAAAGTATCGAGCGGCAGATCGAAAGCATTAAGGCGCAGGCGCAGTCACTGGAGAAGCAGTCGCCTCGCCTTCAGGCTGCGGAAGGCCAATTGGAGCGGCAGGCCCATGCCCTGCAGAGGCAGGCTCAAGCTCTCCAGCGACGGTCGCCGCGCCTGCGCGAGCTTCAGAGGCGTTTGCAGCGCCTGCAGGAGCGCGCGCAGCTCGGAGATTCAGGCGTGGTGTAATCCGGGAACTTGTGCCGGCGTTGCCGGTCCGCGTCCAAGACGATCCGGATTATTTGCGCTCGAAAAGTGTGATCGCCCTCTCGCCTGAGAGCGCTTCGGAATGGAAAGCAAAGCCCTCGATCTGGCGCAGGAATTTGCTCGCGCCACAATCCTTCACCAGACACTCGGCCCTTCCCTTCGGGCACTCGCCAAAATTGCACAGTCGGCCTAAGTACGCGCCGTCGCCAGGCGACATCAGGAAAACCTCCACCTGGTGATGCGCTACGCCGATCTCGCGATCCGCCAAAAGCTGGTTGAGCGCCCGGCTTCGCGCCCTCTGGAGCGACTTCAGGATACTCAAATCGGTCAGCCAGACAGCTAGATCCGCATCGCTGCACTCGTGAAAAATCGACACGCGAGCACGTCGAAACTCTCGGAAGCGTGGAATTTCCTTCCCGAGCGCTGACGCGACCGAGCCAAAGAGGACAACTTTTTTAACCGGCTCGAGCTGAGCAAAGGCGGCGGCAACATATTCGGCCGCAATCCGAAATTCTCGCTGCCTGCGCTGCATCAGCGTGTTTTCATCGGCGATTTCGTGGCGCGTCGGAGGATGAGATTCGGCAGGCGGCGGATCGAAGTCCGCCTCACGGAGGCGCCCGCCCGGACGGATCGCGAGATGCGGCATGTCGAAATCGGGCAGGACCGCTTTCGTCATCCGCTTCGCATACAGATTGCGAATCCAAACCCCCACGGGAGCTTTCCATCGCTGTTCCGCATTCGGAATGTTACTGGTGAGGACGCGGGGGCCAATACCCAGCTCCCGGGCCATCCGGACTTCGTCAGTCGTAAGACCGCATAACCTTTGAGCCTCGGCCCAGTTGTCGTTCGATTTAGCTTTCATATCTTCAAAAGTTATAACACGCAATCCGGTCAGGGCGATTCAGCTCTTTTTCCCGGCGTTTTTTTCTTGTGATTGTGATCGACGCGCCATATAAATGAATGGGTGCGCTAACCGATGAACAAATCTGAGCTCACAATCGAGAGAGCGAAGACGCCCGAGCCGGTGAAAGGCATGAGCACGTTGCCGAGCGCCAGCTTGACAAATTCCCCGGTGCCGGTTCTGACGCCGCACGGCCATCTGACGCTTGGTGAAACGCAAGAGGCGCCTCTCCTGGATTCGGAGCTCTCCCAGCGCCTCGGACGCGCTTTTGAGCGCGGCTCAGGTCATGGCCTGCTGCAACTTGGAGCCGGCGAGGTTGGAACGCCCCTCCCCCCTGCCTTTTCTTATTGGCGAGAACTCGGCGCGCGATTCGTGACGCGCCTGTGCACCCTCCCGACCGGTGAGCTCAGCCGCGAGAGCTTGCGCATCCCTTTGCCGCCGGAAGATGATCTCGAGCGCCTGGCGCTGGCGGCTCCGGTCATGACCGGCGCGGAGTATCTCACGGTCGCTACGCTCCGTGAGCTGTGGCGGGAACTCGAGCTGGCCTTCGTCGAGGAGCTCGCAGAGGCGCGGTGCTCGGTTCAGGATTTCCTGAAGCGCCGTCATCCGGCGTGGAACCTGATCGGCCGAGTCCATTTCAACCTCGCCGAAAACCGAAAAGATGAAGCCGCCCCGTTCGCCTTCCTCGCGACGTATACGACGCAGCTTTCCGTCGAAGCCAAGGCCCAGCACTTGCCGCTCGGTCAGGCTCTGCGGGAATATGCCGGCGCGGCGAACAAGGAGCGGTTGTTGTCGCTCCTCCTTCCCGTTCAGCGCGCGGCGGAAAGTTGCTCGTGGCTGAAGGTGATGGTCGAGCGGGGGGAGATTTTCCATCCTTTGCGCTGGATACCGGAAGAGGCTTTCCAGTTTCTGAGGGACGTGCCCCAGTTGGAAAGCGCTGGCGTTGTGGTTCGGATGCCGGCGGCATGGCGCGCAAGCCGTCCTCCGCGGCCGCAGGTGACCGCCACGGTGGGCGGGAAGCCAGCATCCGGTCTGGGCGCCGATGCGCTGCTCGACTTCCGCCTGGAGGTGACGCTCGACGGCGAAGGGCTGAGCGCCCGTGAAATCAAGGAGCTGCTTTCGAGATCCGATGGGCTGGCGCTGGTTCGCGGGCGCTGGGTTGAGATTGATGCGGAACGTTTGAAGCAAACCCTCGATCGCTTCCAACAAATCGAGCGCGCCGCCGCGGAGCATGGGCTCAGTTTCGGTGAAGCGATGCGCCTGCTTGCCGGAACGGGCGCCGCCCTCGACGGCACTACCGATGATACGGATCGCAATTGGGCGCAGGCGGTCGCAGGTCCGTGGCTCGCGGAAACCCTGAAGGGGCTTCGCAGCCCGGAGGGATTGGCGCTCGTTGAACCCGGCGTGGCGCTGCAGGGCAGCCTGAGACCTTACCAGCAGGTGGGCCTGCGCTGGCTCTATTTGCTCGCGAAGCTTGGTTTTGGAGCTTGTCTGGCGGATGACATGGGCCTCGGCAAGACGATCCAGGTGCTTTCGCTGCTGCTGGTGCTGAAGAACCGGGCAAAAGGCGAAGCACACCCGAGCCTCCTTATCGCCCCCGCCTCGCTGCTTGCCAACTGGGCGGAGGAGATCGAAAGGTTCGCGCCGGACCTCAAGGCGCTCGTCGCCCATCCGTCGGCGCTTCCCGGCGCCGATCTTAAAGCGCTCACTCCGGAGCGGTTTCGAGATGAGGATCTGGTGATCACCAGCTACGGCTCGCTGCTGCGCCTGAGCTGGCTGGAGCAGATTCCGTGGAATCTCGTGGTTCTCGACGAAGCGCAGGCAATCAAAAACCCGGATGCCAAACAGACGCGAGCCGCCAAGAAGCTGCGCGCGCGCGCAAGGTTTGCGCTCACCGGGACGCCCATTGAAAATCGGCTCGGCGATCTGTGGTCCATCTTCGACTTCCTCAACCCCGGCCTGCTTGGGTCTCCGAAGGAATTCACGACCCTGGTGAAGCGCCTCGCGGACCGGCGCCATAATCCCTACGGGCCATTGCGCGAGCTACTACGTCCTTATATTTTGCGGCGGCTGAAGACCGACAAGACGGTGATCGCCGATCTGCCGGACAAGACGGAGGTGAAAGCGTTCTGCCAACTCAGCCGCAAGCAGGCGGCGCTCTATCAGCAGGCGGTGACGGAGCTGGCGGAGCAGCTCGATCGGGCTGAGGGCATTCAGCGCCGGGGCGTGGTGCTGGCGTTCCTGATGCGCTTCAAGCAAATTTGTAATCACCCGTCGCAGTGGCTGGGCGACGGCGCTTGGCTCGCGCAAGACAGCGGCAAGTGGATGCGGCTGCGCGAGATTGCAGAGGTGGTTGCCGCCAAGCAGGAGAAGGCGCTGGTGTTCACGCAGTTCCGGGAAGTGATTCCTCCCATCGCCGCATTCCTCGGCGCCGTGTTTCGGCGCCCTGTGCTTGTCCTCCACGGAGGAACCGAAGTGAAGCAGCGCAAGCAACTGGTGCGCCGCTTCCAGGAGGACGAATCCGTGGGGTTCTTCGTGGTGTCGCTTAAGGCGGGGGGCTCCGGCCTTAATCTTACCGCCGCCTCCCATGTAGTACACTTCGACCGTTGGTGGAACCCTGCGGTTGAGAACCAGGCCACCGACCGCGCTTTTCGTATCGGCCAAACCAAGAATGTTCTGGTGCATAAGTTCGTGTGCCGGGGGACGGTGGAAGAGAAAATCGACGAGTTGATCGAATCGAAGAAACAGCTCTCGAAGGATCTGCTTGAAGGCGGCGCCGAGTTGTTGCTGACCGAGCTGAAAGATGAAGAGCTGCTGAAGCTGGTGGCGCTCGATCTCAACACCGCGCTGAAGGAGGGTTGATTCATGTACTCGGATTGGGGCTGGAGACCTTATGTTTCTGTCGCGGAGCGGCGGCGCAAGGCGGCCCGCGAGATGGAGAAGCTCAGGAAAAAAGGGCATCCTGTCTCGCCCGTGATCATTGAAGGGCGCGCGATCACCAAGACTTTCTGGGGCAAGGCGTGGTGCGACAATCTCGAGGGATACAGCGACTACGCGAATCGCTTGCCGCGTGGCCGCACCTATGTGCGCAACGGCTCGGTGGCGGATCTCCAGATCGGGCCGCGCGAGGTGAAGGCTCTGGTCAGCGGCTCTCATCTCTACAAGGTCGCCATAAACATAACGCCGGTGCCGAAGGCGCGCTGGAAATCCATCTGCACGGACTGCGCCGGAGGCATCGATTCGCTGGTTGAGCTTCTCCAGGGACGCTTTTCGAAGGGCGTGATGGAACGTCTCTGCCGACAGAAGACCGGCCTTTTTCCTTCGCCGGCGCAGATCAAGCTTTCGTGTAGCTGCCCGGACTGGGCTTCGATGTGCAAGCACGTCGCCGCGGTGCTCTATGGCATCGGAGCCCGCCTCGATCAGCAGCCGGAACTCCTGTTCAAGTTGAACGAGCTTGACGAGAACGACCTGATTGTCAACGCAGGCCGAGGGGTTACCCTTGCCGCGAAAGCGCCTGGTGCAGAGAAGACTCTCAACCGTGACGACCTCTCCGCCATATTTGGGTTGGAACTGGCTCAAATACCGGATTCCGCGGCGGCGTTGCCGGTGCAAGTCGCAAAGCGCGGGCGCGCGAAGATGCTGGTCCCCAAAAAAAAGAAGGCCTTACCCGCCTCGGATAATGCGGCGCCTCCGGTCAACGGCAAGGTCCGCCAGCGCCGTGTCAACCGAACCGATCGGCGCCGCCCGGCCGGGAGTAACCGCGTCCCAGCGGAACGCGCACGTCCATCGGCAGGTTGAACGAGTACTTCCGCTCTGTCGTGAGCTTTCGCGTGCGTAGGTTCGGTCGGGTGGGAGTAAAGGTTTGTAGATTGGCGGGTTGCTGGAAAATGTGTAGAGGCGGCTTTATGCCGCCAAGCGAGGATTGACAGCGTTGCATTTGTGGCGAGATGAACTCGCCGCTACACGGCTGAACCCGAGTTTTTCAGCAACCTGTTCGAAGGGGCAGCCATGGTCGTGATGCCGCTTCGAAGACGCCAAGAGCATAGACTACTTTCACCGCAAACAAAAAGGCAGTTTAGGAGTTGGTGCCGAAGAGAGGACTCGAACCTCCACACCCTGTCGGGTACTACACCCTGAATGTAGCGCGTCTGCCAATTCCGCCACTTCGGCCGGGGACGAATAGATCGCAGCGCGGCTGGCTTCGATCGAGCCGCCGTTTCGCTTCATGTTGCCATTCAGCCCAAATCGTGTCAAGAAGCCGCCGGCTGAGCGTCACCTCAATTCACGGGCGCGCCCTATCCGTGCTTAGGCCACCTCGTAGCGGGCGAGCGCGGGGCCGACGCGGAGCAGAGGCTCGGTGAGCTTCTGCACGTCTTCCGGCGTCACTTGCGGAGCAATTTCTTTCAGCACCAGTCCTTCAGGCGTGACGTCGATCACCGCGAACTCGGTCACGATCTCGCCCACAACGCCGGCCCCGGTGAGCGGAAGCGTGCAGCGGCGCAGAATCTTCGGCCGTCCGTCGCGCGTGGTGTGCTCCATGGCGACGATTACGCGATTCGCGCCCGCCACCAGGTCCATGCTGCCGCCCATCCCCTTCACCATTTTCCCCGGAATCATCCAGCTCGCGAGATCGCCCTTCTCGCTCACTTCCATGCCGCCGAGCACCGTGAGATCAATTTTCCCGCCGCGGATCATCGCAAAAGATTCGGCGCTCGAAAAATAGGCGGTGCCAGGAATTTCGGTGACCGTCTCCTTGCCCGCGTTAATCAGATCGGGATCTTCTTCGCCTTCGAAAGGGTACGGGCCCACGCCGAGCATCCCGTTTTCCGATTGCAGAATCACTTCGATCCCTGGCGGAACGTAGTTCGCGACCAGCGTAGGAATGCCGATGCCAAGATTCACGTAATAGCCGTCTTTCAACTCCTTGGCGATGCGGCGGGCGATGAGTTCGCGCTTGTCCATAGGCGCCTAGCGATGGATCTCGCCTCTTCAGCGGCGGTTCTTGCCTTTCGGGCGACGACCAGGACCTAGATGCTGATCACCAGACCGGCCACGCTCGCGAGGTTCCCCGAATTCTGCGCGAAAAAATTGATCATCGGGTGCGCACGGTCCTTCGCTCGATCCTCTTCTCATATCCTTCTCCTCGCACGATGCGCTTGACGTAGATTCCCGGCGTGGCGATGCAATTCGGTTCAAGCTCACCCGGCTCGACGAGTTCTTCGACCTCGGCAATCGTGATTCGCGCCGCCGTGGCCATCATGGGATTAAAGTTCCGCGCGGTTTTGCGGTAAATCAGGTTTCCCCACCGGTCGCCCTTCCACGCTTTCACCAGCGCAACATCCGCCGTCAGGGCCCGCTCCATCACGTAGAGCCGCCCGCCGAACTCGCGGATTTCTTTTCCTTCGGCCACCACCGTTCCGACACCAGTTGGCGTGTAGAAGGCGGGAATTCCGGCGCCGCCGGCGCGAATGCGCTCGGCGAGCGTCCCTTGCGGATTCAATTCCATCTCGAGCTCGCGCCGCAGAACCAGGTCCTCCAGACGCTTGTTCTCGCCAACGTAGGAGCCGATCAGCTTCTTGATCTGCCCCGCTTCCAGCAGCAGCCCGAGCCCGCAGCCGTCAACGCCCGCATTGTTGCTGATGATGCAGAGGTCCTTCGAGCCTTGTCGCAACAGGGCGTGGATCAGATTCTCCGGGACGCCGCACAGCCCGAAGCCCCCCACCATCAAGACCGCGCCGTCGCGGATGTCGCTCACAGCGGCCGCCGCGCTTGGAAAGATTTTGTTCACGATGACGGGCCTTCAGGGAATCACGGCCGGGCGGTGCCCGGAAGCCGGGCTCACGCCGTTGAGGGAAGACGCCATCAGCGGGCGCGGGTGCCGTCGGAGTGCAGTGCGTCGGAACTTGACGAAGGGACCGCTCCGGAAGCGTGCTCGACTTCGAACATTCCGCGCGGGTTCTTCTTCACAATCCGCTCCAGTCCCCACAAAGCAGAGTCGAGGCCCTCCTCCTTGAGTTCCGCGAACGATTTTGTATTCGTGCCGCCGCAGCGCGGGCACTGCTGCCACGGTCTGCCTACCACGAGGACCTTCGGCGAGCGCGAGTGGAACACCGAGCGGGTCTCATCGTGATTGCTATCACCGAGACATTGGTAGCATATGAACCACTGCCGCCGGTCCAGCTTGCGAAAGAAACTGAAAAATGCCATCGGCCACCGTCCAGGGGAAATATGTCGCGCTCTCATTATGTGCGACCGCCTGAACGGTTTTCAAGGCCCGCCGTGGGCATTTGCGCTGGCAACAACTGCCCCGGTCAAGCAAACGGCGGATTGATGGTGGCTACCCTGGCTCCGTGTAGCCAAGCGCATTCTCATTGGGATACCATGTAGCGGCAGCCTGAGAGGCTGAACTCGGGAACTCGCAGTCTGAGATTTGAAATCTCAAATTTGAAGAACGCGCAGCGGCGCTCCAACGGCGCCCCACCCTGGGGTTCTTGCGCGCCGCCTGTGCGATCGGGGTCGAGCGATGTCGGCAGTGTTTATCGGCGTGGTGCTCTCAATCATCGCGGGGCTGTTGAACGGAAGCTTTGCAACTCCGACAAAGTACACGCGGAAGTGGGCCTGGGAAAATATCTGGTCCGTGTGGGCCGTAGTGGCGATGTTCATCTTCCCCTGGTTACTGGTGTGGGCTACCATCCCTCATTCCGGCGCGCTCTACAGCAGCATCGGCGGCCAGCAAATGTGGCTGCTCGGATTGTTCGGCGCGGGTTTCGGACTGGCGCAGATTTTTTTCGGCCTCGGAATTGCCGCGGTCGGCATCGCCTTGAATTTCGCCATCGCGATCGGCATCTCCACCGCGTTCGGCTCGCTGGTGCCGTTCGTATCAAAGCATTCGGAGAAGATTTTTACACGCCAGGGATATTTTATTTTTCTGGGCGTTGTCCTGATGCTGGTGGGGATCGTGCTCTCTGCCCTCGCCGGCCGGGAGAAAGAGAAAAAACTGCGGGCGAGCATCCCCGCGGGCGGGGACGGAGCGAAGCCGAGGATGAGCTTCGCCGCCGGGCTCACGCTGTGCATCCTCGCGGGATTGGGATCTCCGCTCGGCAACTTTGGCCTGGCCTTCTGCACGCCCACCGTAAACCGCGCCGTGGAATTGGGGGCTAGCCTCACCAATAAGTACAACGCGATTTGGGCGCCTCTTTACACGGCGGCGCTCGTTCCGTATTTGATCTACTGCATCTATCTCTGGAAGAGAAACCGCAGCTTCAAGCTTTTTGCCGCCTCAGGAACGGCGATCTACTGGCTCTTCGGGGTCGTGATGGGACTGTTGTGGATGGGAAGCAACGCCATTTATGGAATCGCCGCCTCGCGCATCGGCGATATGGGTCCGGTGGTTGGATGGCCGCTCTTCATGTCCGTCATCATCATCACTTCAAGCGCATGGGGATTCGCGACGGGGGAGTGGAAGGGCGCGGGCAAGAGGTCGGCGAACGCGATGCTCGCGGGGATCGTATTTTTGATCTTAGGATTCATCACTCTCGCCTACAGCGGGACGCTGAGCTAAAATCTAGCCGCCAGATTGCGGCCGGCGGCGCGCATCGCGTCCGCCGACCCGATGTCCGGTGAGAAGAAGAGGAGACGCACATGAGCGCAAAATCGTCGCGGCGTAATTTTCTGAAGGGATCGATGGGCGCTGCCGGTGCTGCGGCTGTTGCGATCAGGGGCGCGGCGGGCGCGCACGCGGCGCCCTCGTCAGTCTCGAAGGCTCCGCTCCGAATCACGAAGGGCGTTCTCATGGACATGCTGCCGAAGCAACGGAGCTATCTTGACCGGCTCAGAATGGCGCGCGATGTCGGCTTCGAAGCGGTCCAGGTAGACACCACGCCGAATCTTCGCGATGCAAGTCAGATCAAAGAAGCCGCCGAGAAGGCCGGCATCCGGATCGACTCAGTGATGAACATGGATCATTGGAAGTATCCACTCTCTTCGAGCGAGCCGGAAGTAGTGGAGAAAAGCCTCGCCGGGATGCGAACTTCGCTCCACAATGCCAAGCTGTGGGGCGCCCATTGTGTGTTGCTCGTTCCGGCCGTGGTCAACCAGCAGACGACCTATCGCGAGGCGTGGGTGCGCTCACAAAAGCAGATTCGCAAGCTCGTTCCCCTCGCCGGTGAATTGAGAGTCAAGATCGCTCTCGAAGAGGTGTGGAATAAGTTCCTGCTGAGCCCGCTCGAGTTCGCGCGCTACGTCGACGACTTCCACAGCCCCTGGATCGGCGCGTGGTTTGATGTGGGAAACGTAGTCCTCTACGGCTATCCGCAGGATTGGATCCGCACGCTCGGCCATCGAATCGTCGATGTCCACTTGAAGGATTTCAAGCTCGATAGGAAGCGCGGTTGTTACCAGTGGGTGAACATCGGCGAGGGCGACGTCGACTGGCCTGCAGTCCGGGCGGCGTTCCGAGACATCGGCTATCACGGCACGGCGCTCACCGAACTTCCGGGCGGGGACCAGGCGTACCTGCGCGACGTGAGCCAGCGCGTGAGCAAATTTCTGCTCGGAACCTGACCGCAGCTTTGCCTCGGAGTCGCGCCGCGCTGCGGACAGCCTCTGAGCGCCACGGCCTTGAATCACCCGCCGCAGCAGAACCGCCGCCAGCACATTTCCAACATTCGCAAAAAAAAGCTTGACAGCGCCACCCGTTAATACTACATATAGGGGCAGCAGCGCTGATGCCACAACGGATCGCGTTGCTAGGACGACAGCTCCACAAACCTTTCGAGAGGAGGTAAACAAGCTGATGCCCGCAAAGAAAAAGGCTAAGAAAAAGAGATAAACGCGAAGCTTCTTGAATTCGCTCCATTCCCCAAGGCCCGCTGCGAAGCGGGCCTTTTTTTGTTCCGCGACCTCGCTTACGAGCGAGAGTCCAGAGGCTACCGAGATTGACGAGACTCCGCCCCTGCTGCGCGTTTTGGCGGTAGCCAGGATGTGAAACAGCTCTGGAGCAGGTCATTCTGAAGAGACGAAGACGACGAAGAGTCTCATCGTTATTGATTCAGTGCAAAAGCAGATTCTTCGCGTCGATCAGAATGGCAGCTCGAACGGCCCTTTTACGCGACCTGCCACAGACAAGAATGGCATAGTCAGGCAAACGTGTGCTCAGTGAAAACGCGGCTTGAGATTTCCCTTTACGAGGCGGTCGGGGAATCGATTCAGTCGGGAGTTGAAACGGGCGGCGTCGTCGTTGTAGAGATCGCAGCGTTCCGCGATTCTTTCCTCCGACTCCAGTAATTGGGTGCGAAGCTGAATGTAGGTATTGCTACTGCTGAGCCCATCGTACTTACCCGCTTCAGAAAACACCTTGTGAAGCGCCGACTTCAGTTCGCTGCCAGCCCGTTTCTTCTCGGCGGCGGAATTCGCTTTCTGGTAAGAGGCCCTGGCTTCCGACAGAGATTTGAGCGCGGGGCGGTCCGGCGGCATGTAGCTTCGGCACGTCTGAAGCAGACGGGGCACGTCGGCGTTCTGCTGCTTGATGAGTCGTTCGATATCCGACCACTCCTTATCAAGCTGGGCCGCGGAGCGCCGCAAATTCCTGCCCAGGCGCATCAGGCGCCAGATGAGCAGCAGGATCAGAACTACGATTCCAGCAGCGATGATGATGGGTTCAAGCATTGTCCGGTTCTATTTCGGAGTTCCGATCGAGGACGCCGGTCCGAGAGTTTCGCAATTCGGAATCCCCGCTTCCGGTGTCGGGATCGGCTCGGATTATTTTTTGCGCCGCAAGGCATGGAACAGGTTCTGCAGAAGCTGGGGGGCGGGTGGCACCTTGGCGGCTGGCTGCCGCGTCGCTTGCCCCAGGAGCGCGCCGGTGTTGAGCCGGAAGAGCGGCCGGTCTAGCGTCCCGCCGAGTACAAACGGCAGACTGAGTTTTCCGTTCGCGAACGTAGCGCCCGAAAAGCCGGCGAGGAGATTCGTGAGAGGGTTTTGCTTCGCGGCGATCTCGGCAGTCGCCACGTAGCTGAGGCGGCCGGGCGCGGCGAGATCGAGCGTTCCCGATCCGGTGACCGAAATTCCGTTCCCCAGAATGCGCACTTTCGGCGTTTTGACGATGCCCCGCTCGAGTTGCCAATCGAAGGAGATGAGCGAGAACGTCGAAAGGCTTCCAGAGCGCGGTCCGAGCTCAGCGAGGTGCGTCAACTCGAGCAGCGCCTGGTCCAAATGGAGTTTCGGTAAGCGGCCCTTGCGCACGATCAGCGTTCCCTGGCCCTGCTTTCCCGCCCAGGGGTCGGGCGAGCTCGTGGCCGCGCCCGAGAAGTTGAAGCGGCTCTCGATGGTTCCGGTGAGCTGGCCGCGAGCCTGAGGAAACTGACTCAGAAGCTCTTGCGCGTTCACGCCGTCCAATCCTCCTTGCACGTTGTATTGCAAGACGGGGGTGGCGAGGTGCAGGCGCACGTCCGCCTGCCCGTGGCCGTCGTAGAAATCGAATTTCAGACTGCGGAGCTGAACCTGCTGTGGAGTCGCCTGCACCGAGGCCGTCACATGCGTGAGCCGCAGATTCGCCGCGCCAAGGGCCGATAGATGGAGGGTACCGGTGGCGTTCGCGAGCCCCGCTTGGGGAGAGTGTGGCGCTGCGAAGGCGGCCAAGTTGATGTTCTTGAGGTCCGAGGACACACCCTCAGCCGCGATCATTGGCGGACTCGCGGCGCCGCCCGCAGAAAGGCTCGCCATGCTGACGCTGCCGTCTTTCAACGAAAGATCAGAGATTTCCTCGAGCGTGAACGCCGAGCCCTGCCGCGCCGCGGACGCCGAGGCGGGGTCTCCCGGCGGGTCATTCCGAGCTGAATGCGGCGGCGTCAGTTCATAATTCCAGCGACCGCGCGCGTCCGAAAGCAGGTTCAGAACAGGCCGGCTGAGGCTGAGAGATCGAATCACGATGCGGTGATGCCAGAGCGCGCCCAGGTCGGGCCGCGCGCGAATCCGCTTCACGGTGATCCAGTTGCCGGCGGGAAATCCACGCGGGTTCGCGATGGCGAAGTCATCCGCCGTGATCGCAACCACCGGAAAAACCGCGAGACCGATGCGGCCGATGGTAACTTGCCGGCCGGTCCTTTGCTCGATGACGGATATGATGTAAGGCCGGTAGCGATCGATTTTGAAATAGCGGGGCGCCACCACGACGCACGCGATGATGAACCCGGCGACGATGCACGCAACGATGATCGCGATCCTGCGGCCCCGCGACATGACCACTCCAAATTGCGAAGTGCCGGTGATCGGCGCGACTCGAGGCCGGCCTCACGGCTCAGCGGCTCCGATCTCCAGAGCGACAAGCGCAAAATACGAGTCTACCAGCAGAGCCGCCCTTAAGTCTGGTGGATGCACGAGGCACTCGGAACCTGCTCGGGCGGAAGAGCGACGTGCAGGAGTGCCAGTGGCTGCTGAAGCTGCACGCCTACGGTTTGCTGCGGAGTTGTTTTTTGCCGTCTGAGCCGATCCACCAGCTGCGCACGATAGGAAGGAGCGCGAGTTCGGCAGCTTGCAGCTCAAGGCTCGCGATTTCGGCATGAGACTCGTCGCTGCGACTTAAAACCCTCCAGAAATTCCCGAGCCGAAGGAAGTTTCTGGAGAGCGAAGCCGAAGGGCTCGCCACCCTCTCCCCTGGGGAGGGGGCACGAAAACTACTGGGAGTTCTGCCCTCTCCCTCCGGGAGAAGGTGCCCGAGGAACGAGGGCGGGTGAGGGCTTCGGTTGCGGCCGGAAGGCCGCGCGGCGCTACTTCTCAGTTGTCGATCCGGAAAACTGGCGCAGCGCGAACAGGTCGTCGATGCGCTGCTGTTCGCGGCGGTCCTGAACCACCTGGTAAGCCGTGCGCTCGCGCTCGCGCAGGCTGTCGAGGATCTTGCGCTTCTTCTGGGATTCCCAGTAGACGTCGACTTGCTGGCGCACTTGCAAATCGAGCGCCTCCACGAAAGCAGCGATCTCCCGCTGGTGCGCGGCTGCGCGTTCAAGGAAGGCAGACTCCAGCCCGAGCTCCGATCCCGGCATTCCCTCCTGCAGCCGCTCTTCGAGCGACTGAAAATCGAGCAAGCGCCGCTGCCGGATTTCGTCGTGCTGATCGCGCGCCCGAGCCCGCGACGCGTTGAGGAGGACGAGCCGCATCCGCTCGCGCTGCTCGTAAATCTTGCGCAGCCGCAAGAGGCCGCGGAGAGAGAATTCGAACGCCATCAGCGATCACTCCGGGAGGGCCGCCAGGGCCGCAACCGTTTCTTCGAATGGAGCCGCGCGCTCGGTTTCCTGCTGCAGGAAGGTATTAATTGCGGGAAGCGCCGCGACAGCCCGGTCGAGCACCGGGTCGAGGCCTTTCTGATAAGCGCCCACGCGAATGAGGTCCTCCGATGCGGCGTGGGCAGCGAGCAGCTTGCGCATGCGCCGCGCCTTATCGAGGTGTTCGCGGGAGCACACCGACGTCATCAGGCGGCTCAGGCTGTCGAGCACCGAAACGGGAGGGAAATGGTTCTGCATGTTAAGGCGGCGGTCGAGCACGATGTGGCCGTCGAGCAGGGCCCGAACGGTATCGATAAGCGGGTCCTGTTGATCGTCGCCTTCCATCAAGACGGTATAAAACGCGGTGATGCTGCCGGTGCCGAAGCGGCCGGCGCGCTCGATCAGGCGCGCCAGCAGGGCGAACACCGAAGGCGTGTAACCGCGCGACGTGGGCGGCTCACCGGCAGCGAGCCCGATCTCGCGCTGCGCCATGGCGACGCGGGTGAGCGAATCGACCACGAGCAGCACGTTGCGCCCGCGCGAGCAGAAGTATTCCGCCACGGACGACGCGGCGAGCGCCGCGCGGATGCGCAGCAGCGGCGGCTGGTCCGAGGTGGACACCACCACGGCCGACCGGCGGCGCCCATCCTCTCCCAGCGCTTTCTCCAAAAACTCGCGCACTTCTCTGCCGCGCTCTCCCACCAGTGCGAGCACGATCACGTCCGCGGCGCTTCCCCGCGCCATCATCCCGATCAGCGTGCTCTTCCCCACGCCGCTTCCGCCAAAAATCCCGAGGCGCTGGCCTCGGCCGGCGGTGATCAGGCCGTCGATCGCGCGCACGCCGCAACTCATAGGGTCCGAAATCGGAACGCGCTCGAGTGGAAGGGGAGGCGCCGAATGCAGAGGCCAGTATTGTTCGACGCGCACGCGCGGACCACCATCAATCACCGCGCCCGACCCGTCGATCACGCGCCCCACCAACCCGTCGCCCACTCCCAGGCTCGGATGAGCGCCCCAGGTGGTGATGCGGTCGCCGTAGCGAACGCCCTCCACTTTCTCGAGCGCCATGGAAAGAACCGTGGGCCCGCGAAAGCCCACCACTTCTCCCTCATAAACGTGGCCGCCGCCATCGATGATTTCGCAACACTCGCCCACCGCGCAGAAGGGCCCCTCCGACTCGACGAGCTGACCGGTGGCCTCGGTGACGCGTCCCCACCAGCGCAGCGTCGAATTCCGCTCGACCTGGTTGAGATAAGGGTGGAGCATCGTGCTCATGGTATCCGCCCGGCAGAGCGGTCGCGGCCATCGCCTGCCGCAGGGCGCTGTTTCAACAGGTCCAGAAATCCGTTCTCGATCTCAGCAAGCTGGGCGCTCAGCGATACATCCGTCGTGCCCATTTCGGTGACGACGAGGCAGCGTGGCCCGGAAAGCGAGTCGTCGGCTACTACCTCGAGCGCGAGCTCGCCGGAGCCAATGGATCGAAGCGTGGCCCGCCAGGCATCCGCCTGAATCGGGGGGACTCGGAGCTTCACCGCCGTGCCCCCTGCGAGGCGCTCAAGCGCCACGCGAACGACCCCGGTGAGCAGCATGGGATCGACCTGAGCCTCCCGGTGCAAAACCTTGCGTGATATCGAAAGCACCAGGCGGATGATTTCGCCCTCCATCTGCTGATAATACGTTTCGCGCCCTTGAGCAAACTCGCGCAGAGCCGCTGCGAGCCCGGCACGCTCAGCGGCGAGCGCCTTCTCGAAGTTTTGGCGCGCCTGGGCGGCTGCTTCCTCGAACCCTCTTTGCCACGCTTGCTGCTCGAGCGCTCGAAGTTCCTCTTCGGCGCGCTTCTTCTCCTGTTCTGAGGTCGCGCCCATTGCGGACTCGCCGCCCCAGATCAGCTCCGTGCCGGGCGGCAGCGGAAGCGAGAGCGCCGGCGGCTCGTGCGCGGCGGCAGGGGCTCGTTCATAGCTGAACCGCGTAACCGGAGTCGATGGTTCGCCGGCCCGGGCGAGAAGCCGGGCCTTAGACAACAAGGGCATCCTGTTCCTCGTTCCTCAGACTGATTTTTCCCTCCGCCTCAAGCGCACGGAGCGCGTTCACGATCTCTCCTTGAGCTTTGGCGACGTCGCGCATCCGGACGGGTCCGAGGGCGTCCATATCTTCTTTCAGCATCTCGGCCGCACGTGAAGACATGCACTTCATGATATGGCCCCTGAGATCTTCCGAGGCACCTTTCAAGGCGATGGCGAGCGTCTTCTTATCGATCGACCCTAAGCACTCGCGAATGCCCCGTTCGGGCACCGTCAGGAGATCTTCAAACGTAAACAGCACGTCACGAATCGCAACCGCCAAGCTCGGATCGGCCTGCTCGATCGATTCAAGGATCGCCTTGCTAGCGAGCGGGTCCATCTGGTTCAGGATTCCTACCACCGTATTAACGCCTCCGTACGAGAGCCGGTCGGCGTGCTTCCCGATCGCGTCGAACTTCGACTGCAGTACTCCGAGCACGCTTTCAACGGTGTCGCCCGAGAGCTCGCCCATGCGGGCTAATCGTTCGATCACGGTCCCGCGAACGCCCTCCGGCAGCAAGGGGAGCAGAGCGGAGCTCACCTTGGCGCCCATCTGAGCCAGAATCAGCGCCACGGTCTGGGGTTGTTCTTCCTCGATCAGCTTCGCGAGTTGTTTGGGATCGGATTTACTCAAATCGGTGACGCTGACCGTCTTTGTGATCCTGGCGCGAAGGGCCTGATCGAGCAGACGCTTCGCCTCGACGTCACCGAACGCCGCTTCGAGGAGCTTCGCCGCGTAATCGGCTCCGCCCAAGGCCATGTATTCCTGGGCCGCGGCGAGCTTTTCGAATTCCTCAAGAACGCCCAGCGAGGTTTCCTGCGGGACGGCCTGGAGGACGGCAATTTCTCCGGCAATGCGCCTCACGTCTTCGGAGGCCAAGCTGCGCAGGATCTCGCTCGACGGTTTATCGCCGAGGGCCATCATGAGAATCGCGGCCTTGCGCAAACCGCTCACCAGAACGCCGGCCCGGTCGGCCACGATCACTCCTCCTCTTCCTGCAGCCAGCCTTGAATCAGACGGCTTGCGTCCGCGGGGTTCCTGGTAATCTTCGCCGTGACGGATTCCTTTAACAACGCGAATTTCTGCCGTTCCGCCGGCGGCCCCGTCATTTCCGCGCGAGCCGCCGTACCGGCCAGTGCGGGCGACGCCCCGGCCAGGGTCATCTCCGGCGCGCCAGCCCCCGCGCCGAGCGCCGACTGCCGTGCTCCAGGCAGACTACGAGGCAGCACGCTCAGCTGACCGACCAGCGGCTTCAACACGAACATCAGCACGAGCAGACCTAGCAGCCCCAGAATGATATATCGGAGGAGATACCCATACTGGTTGAGAAAAGTTCCCACCTGCTTCAATCCCGACAAGGGGCTCAAGGGCGCGATCGGCGTGATCTGGAACGGGATGTTCTCTACCGTCACAAGATCGCCGCGGGCGTTGTCGAGACCGAGCACGGCCGTGGCGAGCGCCTGAATCTGTTTCAGCTCATCCGGCGTGCGGGCCACCTGAACCGTCGTTTTCCTTTTGTCCACCACCTTCGTTTCGGCTTTGTCGTCGACGAGAATCGCCGCCGTGATGCGGCGGATCGCGCCGGGCGGGCGCACCGTGTGCACCACCGTTCGGCCCACTCCAAAGGTCTTGCTGTCGCTCGTCTCACCTCCGCCGTCATCGCTTCCGGACGTGTCGCCCTGAGTCGCACTGCTCTGCGCGTTGGCACTCGCGGCGGCAGAGCTCGCGTTGTTCGGATTCGAGGGAGTGGGCGGGTTTCCGGCGCTGTTCGCGTTGCTCGACTGATCCTGAGGGACATTGCTGGCGGCGCCCGGAATCCCTGAATCGGAGCCGTCGTCGCCGGCGCCATCGGAGGTCACTTGCGACGTGAGAACCACCGAATCCTTGGGATCGAAGGTTTCCTGCGTATTATCCGTGGACGCTTGATCGTACTCAACCGTAGCTCGCGCCACGAAGTGGCCGGCCCCAAGAACGGGCGCGAGCGTTGCCTCGAGTTTCTGGTCAAGAGCCTGTTCGTATTCGGCGGCCCCTTCGGGCGACCCCGGGTCCACGCCGCCTTGCATGACAATGGGAACGTTTCCGTTCGCGTCGATCACCGTGACGTTGCGCGGCTCGAGCGTGTCGACGGCGCTCGCCACCAGGTAGGTGATCGCCTTCAGCGACCGCTCCGACAACTGGCCGTTGCGCAGCTTGACCAGAACCGATGCCTTGGCCTGCCGCTGCTGCTCGGTGAAGAGCGAGTCGTGCGGCAGCACCAGGTGTACGCGCACTGCCTCCACGTCGTTCAGGTCCTGAATTGTGCGTTCGAGCTCGCCTTCGAGCGCGCGCTGATAATTCACCTGTTCCGCAAAGTCGCTCTCGCCCCAGTTCGGCTTGTCGAAAATTTCGAATCCCAGCCGGCCGCTCTGAGGCAGACCTTGGGCCGCCATGTCGAGGCGCGCCTTGTCGAGCCGGCTCTGCGGCACGCTAAGGGTTTTTCCGTCTGTCGAAAGCTGGCTCGGGATTCCTTCCTCCGCCAGGCGCTTCACAATCGTGTTCGCCTCGGCGGGATCGAGTCCCGAGTAGAGCGTGGTGTAATCGCCCCGGCCCATCAGCGAAACGAGGACCCAAAGCGTTCCCACCACCGCCACCAGCGAGAGCCCGATGAGGATTCTCTGTCGCTGCGTGAGGCCAAGAAAGAACGTTTTTCCTTGCTGCAAAACCTGGGACGCTTCGACCGCCATCAATCAGCCTCGGGGCGCGGCTTCAGCCGAGCCGGACGATAACAGGCTGCCGAAAAACTCCGCCTGCGTGTCATTCTAAGGAGCCGAAGGCGACAAAGAATCTCGCGCGTCATCGATTTCATATAAATGCAGATTCTTCGTTTCACTCAGAATGACAGCCAGAGAGTGTTCTTCCGCAATTTGCTAAAACTGCATGTTGTAAACGTCCTGATACGCCTGGACGATCTTATTGCGAACTTCCATCACCATCTGGAAGGAGAGATTCGCCTTCTCGGCGGCGATCATGGCGGACTGAATGTCACCTCCATGCCCGGTGACTACCGCAGCCACTTTCGTGTCGGCGTCGCTTTGGATCTGCTGCGCCTGCTGCAGGCTGTTCTTGAGCGTGTCGACGAACTCCGGCTGGTTGCCGGTAATCTGATTGGTCTGCTGCCGTCCGAAGCTTGATGGATCAATCGGCGGTAGCCCCGCAGGAATGCCCGTCATCGGTTCTCTCCCGAAACTCGTATTGGCGATTTAAGTGGCGGTGATCTTCACGTAGCGCCGGGCTTCAGCCCGGCGTGCGCCCCGAAGGGGCGGCGTTACGAAACCGACGTGCCGCCCTGAAGGGCGGCGCTACCCGCATAAACGAATCTGTGACGAACAATTAACTGAGGATGGTCAGCGCCTGGGTGATCATGTCCTTCGTAGCCTGCACGGCATCCACGTTAAGCTGGTACGAGCGGGCCGCCTCGAGCATATCCACCTCTTCTTCCGCCGGGTTGATGGCAGGGTAGGAGACATATCCCTGTTTATTCGCGTCGGGATTCGAGGGGTCATAGCGCCGCACGGGCGGCGTTGCGTCGGTAGTTACGTTGACGACCTCAACGCCGCGGACGGCGTTGTCGGCGGCCGACCCGAAGACCTCGCCGAAGGACGGGCGCGTCACGTGCATCGTCCCGAATACCACTTCCTGCCGCTGGTAGGGACCGCCGCCCGGGGTTCGCGTGGTTTCGGCGTTCGCCAGGTTCGTCGCCACAATCTCCGCGCGCTCGCGTTCGGCGAGCAGCGCCGAGCCGCTCACATCCAGTAAGTTGAAGAGATTCATGGTTAGGCTCCGTTATTGCCGTTGATCGCCATCTGAATGCGATTGAATTCCTGCTTCAGGAGAGCGATGGCGGTTCGATACTCGAGTTGAACGCCTGCCAGGATGACGCTTTCGCGGTCCAGACTGACGTTATTCCCGTCGGGACGCTCGATCAGCCCCTTAGGCTGGTAGACGCGCGGCGCCTGGGGAGACGCGCCGAGATTCTGATCGGCGTCGGCGAGCGCGTCGTGAAAGCTGATGTCTTCCGTCTTGTAGCCGGGCGTATCAATATTCGCGATGTTGCCCGCCGCCAGTTTCTCGCGGAAGCTGGTGACGTCCATGTATCGCAGAATCTCCTGGATGGTGTTGGTATCGAGCCAACTCATAACACCTCCCGCGGCGGCAAGCCATACTCGCGAATCTTATTGCGCATCGTCCGCAGGCTGATCCCCAGCATCGCCGCCGCACGCGTGCGGTTACCGCCCGTTGCTTCGAGCGTGCGGCTCAAAAGTTCCTTCTCAGCGCCGCGCAGCGTGAGGCCCGCCTCCAGGCCGTTTCCCGAATCCGACGAGCCGGTGGCGCTCAGCCCTTCAAACGCTTCCGCGCCAATCGCCGCGCCGCTTGAAAGCGCAATCGCGCGGCGAACGAAGTTCTCAAGCTCGCGGACGTTTCCCGGCCAGTCGTATTCGTTCAGACGGCGGATGAACTCGGGCGACAGGTCACTCGCGAGGCGGCCGGCCGGCGCCGCGTATTTCTTCGCGAAGTACTGCGCGAGCGCCGGAATGTCTTCGCGGTGATCGCGCAAAGGAGGAATGCTCAAGGGGATGACGTTGAGGCGGTAGTACAGATCGGGGCGGAACTTCCCTTCTTGCGCCTGTTCGCGCAGGGGACGGTTGGTGGTCGCGATCACCCGCACGTCAACCGGCAGCGACCGCGTATCTCCCAGCCGGTCGACCTCGCGTTCCTGCAGGACGCGCAGGAGCTTGGGTTGCAGCGCTATGGGCATCTCGCCGATCTCGTCGAGCAGCAGCGTGCCGCCGCGCGCCAGCTCGAACTTTCCCGGCTTCGTCGCGCTGGCGCCCGTGAACGCGCCGCGAACGTGGCCAAAGAGCTCGCTCTCGAGCAGCGTGTCGGGGAAGGCCGCGCAATTGACGGCGACAAAAGGGCCCTTCGAGCGCGCGCTCGATTCGTGAATGAATCGCGCCACAATCTCCTTGCCCGTGCCGCTTTCGGCCTCGATGAGGACATCCGCATCGGAGAGAGCGGCCTGGCGGGCGCGGTCCAGCACGGCGCGAAACCTCGGCGAGTTTCCGATCAAGCGGCTTGCCGCCGGCTGAGACGCGGACTCCGAATCCGTTTTCATCGTGCTTTGAACCACGCGGCGAAGCTCTTCGAAAGTTACCGGCTTGATCAGATAGTCGCTGGCGCCCTCCTTCATGGCCGCCACCGCATCCTGGACCGTAGCGAACGCCGTCAATAGAATTACCTTCGTGCGCGGCCCCAGGGCGCGGACGCCATGCATCACGCCAATTCCGTCTCCGTCCGGCATTCGCATGTCGGTGATCACGAGCGGGCAAGGCTCCCGCTTGAATAGCGCCAGCGCTTCGGTTTTCCCGGACGCCGTGCGCACACTCCAACCCTGGCGGCGGAAGTTTGCTTCGAGCGCCGCGCGCATGGCCAGCTCATCATCCACGACGAGGACGTTCCCGATCATTCGCGAACCCCGAGCAGCGGAAAGTAAAGCGTGAACGTGGTTCCCTTTCCCGGCTGGCTTTGAACCTCGATGGCGCCCCGGTGCTGGGCGGTAAGGCGTCTGCAGACCGCCAGGCCGAGTCCCGGGCTGCTCTTCGCGGTGGTAAAGCCCGGATCGAAAATCTTTTCCATGTGCTCCGGCGCGATACCCACGCCACAATCCGCAAACTCGATCTTGGCGTGACGGCAGCCGCTCCATTCTTCGACTCGCGCGCGCAGCGTCAGACGCGTGCCCGACGGCATCGCGCGGAAGGCGTTGATCGCAAGATTAAAGAACACTTGTTGCAGGCGGTGCGGGTCGCCCGAAACGAGAATCTCCGCCGGTCCCGGCTCGAACTCAATGCCCATCCCCCGCTGGAGCGCCAGCGGCTGCAGGAATTGGATCGTGTCGGCGAGAAGCCCCACCACGTTCAGCGGCGTCAAGCGCGGCGGCGCCATAGAGTGAAAATGCAAGACGTTGTTTACCGTGGCGGATAGCGCGCGTAATCCCGCCTGCATGTGCAACACCCATTGCGAAACCTCGGCCTGATCTGTGGTGGCCTCCTTGATGAGGCCCGCGAACAGCTCAAGGCTTCCTAGCGGATTGCGAATCTCATGCGCCAACAAGGCAGTGATCTCCGCCAGCGCCTTCATCCGGCGAGCAAACTCGTGCGCTTCTTCGAGGCGCCTTTGGCCGGTGACGTCCCGGAGAATAAAAACCATTTCATCGCCGGCGGCCGGCCTTTGCGGGCGAAGCGCGCACGTTACCGCAACGTGCGCGTTTCCTTCCGGCTGCGGAATCGCCCAAACCCGCTCCGCGCCGGGCGGAGCGGTGACGATATCTTGCAGAATCGAGCCGAGCGCCTCGGGGATGCGCGCCGCCGAGGCCGCCTCGCGTCCCGCTTGGGCAGCCAGCAAGCCCCGCGCCTGCGGATTGGCGAAGCGCAGTCGAAAATTGCCGTCCACCGCCAGTACTCCGCAGGGCAGGTCTTCCAGAAGCCCGGCGAGGTAGGTCCGCATTCGCTCGTTATCCGCCAGGCTGCGTGCCAAACGCTCGTTCTTCACCTCGAGCTCGTGCCGGAGCCTTGCGAGCTCCTCCTGCAGCTTAAGGTAAGAGGTCTCGAGTGACCCGGCCACATGGGAAAACGATTCGAAGGCCTGGGATAACGACTCGCGGTCCAGGGCGACCGGAGCTTTCGGAGGCACGTTACTTTCTTGCCGGGTGGCAGGCACGGTTGGCATCGCGGAGGAGTTAAGTGCAAAACCGATGCCAACCCACCTAAGTATTTCCTTAGCAGGCTGCTGAACAGCCACGGATTCCATCATCCTGAGGAGTTGAGCCCGGCTCCGCTCAGGGTAAAGTCCGCGGGCCGGGTTAGGGATATCGTTGTGTCTTTTGGGGCAGCCGCAGACGATGCTTTGACGCGCACGCTAGCGCCAGGGCGGCGGCAGGGCAATATGCTTTTGTTGAATCTCTTTGGTGTTCTCCGAGAGGATGAACGCGCGCTCGATCACGTGGCGCAGCTCGCGCACGTTACCCGGCCATGCGTGTTTTCCGAGCAGGCTTGCCGCTCCATCGGAGATGCTCTTGGGAGGAAGGTTCCCGTCCTGACAAAAAGAGTTCAAGAAGTGAGCGCCCAGAGGAAGTATGTCGTCGGTGCGATCGCGCAAGGGAACCAGGTCGATGGGAAAGGCACAGAGGCGGTAATAGAGGTCTTCGCGAAACAGTTTTTCCGCCACCCGTTTCGTCAGATCCGCATTGGTGGCGGCGATCACTCGGACGTCAACGCGGATAATGTCGGGCCCGCCCAGCCGTTGAACCTCGCCTTCCTGAAGAAAACGGAGCAGCTTCGCTTGCATGGTCAGCGGCAGATCGCCCACTTCGTCGAGAAACAACGTGCCGCCGTGGGCGGCGTGGATGCGCCCCATGCGCGATTGAAACGCGCCGGTGAACGCGCCGCGCGCGTAGCCAAACAACTCAGCCTCGAGAAGTGTTTCGGGTATCGCGGCGCAATTGACCGTGACAAAGGGCTGCTTTAACCGGTTGCTCAGGACATGAATGCCCTTCGCCACCAGCTCCTTGCCCGTGCCGGTTTCGCCGCTCAGCAGCACGGTCGTCAGGTGCTGCGCGACGAGGCGCGCCATCCGGTATAGATTCTGCATGGCCTGGCTGGCGCCGATCATTCCCGGCAGCGGCTCGACCGGAGGCTCGCGGTCTTCAACGACGCCGCCGCGCTGCGCAGCGTTGCTCCCAAGCCAACCCGGCTCCGGCTCGTCCGCACGCAAAAGCGATCCGGATTGCTGCGCCTGATCCGGATATTCGGCGCTCGAGTCCAGCACGACCACGCGCATGTGCGGGTGTCGCTTGCGGACGATGCTTAACAGCTCTTGAACATCCAGGTCCGGCAGCCAGTGATCCAGCAGCAGCGCTTGATACTGCCCCTCATCGAGCTGAGCTAGCGCCTCGGCTCCGCCGCGAGCCTCGCGGAGGTTCGAACACGCCGAGCGCAGCGATTCGAGCAGCTTCCGCCGGAATCCCTCATTGGCGCTGACGACGACTGCGCTCGAAAACGACGGGTTTGCAGTTAGCGTGCTCATTCAGATTCGTACCGAGGAACCAGCCTCGCGCCCCTCCCACCAGAGCTTAATGAGAAAACGGTGAGACCCCTCTCATCGGTCTCTCATCTCCGCACTTCAATTGACCCAGCGGCGATTTTGCCCCCAGGGGCAGTGCGATCAGAATGCGGACCCGCGCCGCGGGAGGATCCGATCGGTGAACGTGCAGCTCACCCCCGAGCACTTGAACGATGCTCTCGGCGATCATCCAATCCGGCCGTGGATGCTCCGAGCAGGCTGATCGATTCGTCACACCGGCTTGCTCAAACCGTTCCTGGCGGTAATCCTCTTCCGCGTATGAAAAGCTAAGCGCCACAGTCTCGCGGGAGCGTTCCAGGCAGGCTTCCACGGCATTGCCCGCCGCGCACGAGGTAATCGCTCTTTCTACCACCGCCGCCAAAGCCCGCCGCATCAACTCGGGATCGGTTCGGATACGGGCTGCGGTCGAAAACCTGCGCGCCATGACACAGCCTTTGCGATCCGCTGCCGCTCGATAGGTGTCGAGGACCTCCTCAAGCAGCTCCACCAAGGGCGTGTTCGAGAAAGTCGCGTCGCTCATTTCGCCGAGGACGCGAATGTCCTCCATTAACCTGCCGAGGTGCTCGAGCTCGTGAGAACACCTCTTGACGGCCGCTTTCAGTTCGGCTTCACCGATTTCGGTCCGAAGCGCGAGCTCCGTCTCTCCGAGAAGCAGGGTCAGCGGCTGGCTGGCCTCGTGCACGAGCAGCCGCAGCAACTTCAGAGCGGGAAGCTGGCGGTTCCGTGCCGGGCGTTGCGGAACCAGGTCCGTGCGTACTGCCGCTTGCCCCATAAAATTGCCCTCAATTTCCGTGTTCATTTGCGCCGCCAGCGTCAGCCGGCGTACGTCGAGCCGGATGCGCCGCGGCGCCCGCAGAGATATTTAAGCCGCGCTCGGACTTCAGGCCGACGTAATACCCGGACCCGCGCAAGGTGTGAATGAGGCGAACCGGAGCACCCTCATCAATTTTTTTTCTCAGGTAATTGACGTAAACATCAACTACGTTGCTGACGGTGTCTGGCGCGAGCTTCCACACGTGCTCGATGATCATGCTGCGCGTGACGCAGCGGCCTGCGTTCTGCATCAGGTATTCAAGCAATGCAAGCTCCTTGGGAGTCAACTCGATCGGCCGCTCGCCCCGCTTCGCCCTACGATCGATGCGGTACAACTCGAGGTCTTCCACCCGAAGGACGGGTTCGAAGCCCCGGCTCGACCGCCGGAGCAGGGCCCGCACGCGCGCCGATAGCTCCGAAAACGCAAACGGCTTGGCCAGAAAATCGTCCGCACCCAGATCGAGGGATCGAACGCGCTCCTCGACCTCGCGGCGGGATGAAAGCACCAGCACCGGCACCGCTTTCGCCTGCGAACGCAGACGCTTCAGCAAGTCCAGGCCGTCGGCGTGCGGCAGGTTGAGATCGAGGATCACGAGATCGTAATCGTGCGCGTCGGCAAGACCTTCAGCGCCGAAGGCATCGATGGCCGTGTCGACGGTGTAGTGCTCGGCTTCCAGACCTCGTTCCAGGAACGCGAGAACGGGCTCGTCGTCATCCACGATGAGCAAGTGCATTCGTCAATCCCTGTTCTCATCAGGCGGCGGACCCGGTGGCCTGCACACCCGTCCTAACTCACTCCGCCTGCCCAGTGTTAACCCATGAGTTAATTACTATAACATGAATATGAGGGGCGTATATAGAAATGTAAAGCCGATTGCTGGGGAAGATTTGGCGCTTGCTCAGGGCTGGCTCGGAGCGGCGCGGGACGGGGAGGGATTAGGTGTGCCTCCGGCGACGTCCTCACCCGGCGAGGTACTGGTCAGGTCGGTGCGCAGGACGACAATATCGACCCGGCGGTTTCTGGCCCTGCCTTCGGGAGTGGCGTTCGAGGCCACGGGATGATACTTCGCGTAACCGGCTGCGGCGAGGCGGTCGGGAGCGATGCCGAACTTCGTGATCAACAGGCCCAAGACTTCGGTGGCGCGCGCCGTCGAGAGCTGCCAATTCGAGGCATATTGCGCATTATGAATGGGCGCGTTATCCGTATGGCCCTCTACCCGAAGGTCCTGCGACGCCCCGGAAAGGATCGCACCGATTTTGCTCAGCACGGTCATCGCGTGAGGCTTCATCACGGCGGAGCCGCTGTCGAAAAACCCGACCTCCTGAAGACTGATCACCAAGCCCTCTCGGGTCAGGCGGAGGTTCACTGCATGCTTCTGAATCTGGGGGGCGAGGACCGTGCCCAGTTCCGCCTTGATATCGGACAGCTCCCCCTTCATATAGACTGGGCCACGCAGCAGGTTTGGTTTGGCGCCGCTGATGGGCCCCGAAGAGGACCCCGACGATTTTGGATTGGCATTGGCCAGCAGCCGGATTTTCTCGAGCGCCTCGTTGCCCCGCCCGCTCGAGAAGACGCCCAGTTGCTGGAAGGCGACCTGGATCGATTGAGCCACTGCGATGGTCTTGCGCTTATCCACCTGCGAAGAAGCAAACAGCACCACAAACAGAGCGAACAAGAGTGTGATGAAATCTCCATAGGAGATCAGCCAGCGCTCATGATTCACGTGCTCTGCGGCCTTTTTCTTCCGGCTCATCGGACCGGCTCCAGCACTTTCTCCTTCTCCTTCTCGGCCGGTTTGGAATGGCTTTCCGCCACGTAGCCGCGAAGTTTCGTTTCGACCATGCGCGGGTTGAGGCCCTCCAGGATCGAGATGACGCCTTCCAGGATCATCTCGCGTGTCAGCTCCTCCTGCCGGTTGCGGTGCTTGAGTTTGCCCGCGGAAGGGAGGAAGAAGAGGTTGGCGCAAACCAACCCGTAGATGGTTGCGACAAACGCGACAGCGATTCCGCGGCCGACCTCCGAGACATCGCTCAAGTGCTGCATCACCTGGATCAAGCCCCGTACCGCGCCGACGATGCCCATCGTCGGCGCGTACCCGCCGGCGGCTTCGAACACCTGCGGTCCTTTCTCCTCCTGCTCGGCCTGATTTTCCATCTCAAGCTCCATGATTTTGCGCAGCTCTTCGGGCTCGGTGCCGTCGATTGCGAGCATGAGAGATTTCTTAAGAAACGGATTCTGAACGTTTTCTAATTCGCTATCGAGCGAGACGATTCCCTCCTTGCGCGCCTTCTGGGCATAGACGAGCATTTCCTTGATCAAGGCCTCAAGATCGATGCCCCGGTCGAAGATCACCTGGTTGAGCCGTTTGAAGCTCGCAATCACGACGGGAAGCGGGTAGGAAATCATCACGCCGCCGATCGTGCCGCCGAGCACGATCATCGCCGCGGTGGGCTGCAGAATCTGTGCGATTTTGCCGCCTTCAATCATCATCCCGCCGAGGATTCCCAGCCCGGCCAGGACGATGCCACCCAACGTTGCTTTATCCAAGTTGCTCTACCTCATTCGGGTTCTTCGGGCCTGCTGGCTCGTGAGGGCAACACCACGGGGGGCGGGAGCATGGCGAGAGAGGTAGGCAGCAAGCGCCGCCGGAACACGATGATCCGTTCGAGAATATCCTCGGTGCTCTCGGAGACCACGACCTTCTCTCCGGTGACCAGAGTGAGGACCGTATCCGGCGCGTTTTCGATAAATTCGATCAGGTCGGAGTTAACGACCAACGGTTGTTTATTCAGTCGGGTAAGTTGGATCATGCTCCTGCTTTCCCTCGCCTCAGCTTGTGACGACACGTCGTCCACCACCTTGCAGCGTCAATGCCATCCAGCAATCTATATCGGCACTTTCGTGTGGATGTTCAATGCCCGCCCCTGCCGTCAATCGCCGTATGGCACAAGAAGTGCACTCGAAGCCTGCGGCGTGCAGCAGGCGGCAGCGTCAAGAACCGCGCCGGATGTAATCGGCCAAGCCGCGAGCCCGCTGAAACGAGGTGTTGAGCCGGTGTCGACCCCAGCCGTCCTGCCGCGAATTGAGGAACTGCACGAGGAGGCGCTCCGGCTCTTTCGCGAAGGCAAGTACGAGAAGTCGGCCGAGGTTCTCAGCGGCGTTCTCAAGAACGAGGAAAGCGGTGAGCTCTGGAATGATTGGGCGACCGCCCAACTCATGTGCAGCCGGGCCCCGGAAAGCGAGCGCGGGTACCGGCGCGCCCTCGAGCTTGAACCCCGAAGCTATCGAGCCGCCGGCAATCTCGGCATCGTGCTTGCGAGCGTGGGACGTGTCACAGAGGCTCTTCCATTTCTCGAGCAGGCAGCAAGCGGGAGCTCCGATGTGGAACGCCGGCAGTTACTCCAAGTTCTCGGGGCGTGCCGGGAACGGGCGAATGCGCTGCGAACAAACGCACCTGACGCCTCCGCGCCGAAGCTGCTCGAGCAAATGGCGCGCGTGATCCATTTGCAATCCCAATCCATCGCGCGGCTGGAGCGCCGGCTGAGCGTGCTCGAGGCAGGCGCCGGGCCGGCCGTTGCGCAGCCCGCCTCGGCGGCTGCGCTGTCTCCGGCGAGCGCAGGCCAATCGGCTTCGGTGAGGCGGCCGGCCCCGGCGCCCCAGCCCGGCATTTTCTTCCGGGCGCTGATTTACGGGGGTTCCGGTTACTCGGAGGAAAACTGGGTCGAAGCCGAAGGCTTGGCGGACCACGGCCTTCCGGTTCACTTGGAGCCGATTGGCGAAGCGTCCGACGAAGGGGGCCTGATTCCCACGGCCTCACGCCAGAAGCTGAGTGCGCTGCAGCGGCAGTTGGTGGATCTGCCGTCGAGTGTGATTTACCAGGCTGCCCCAGTGGGCATGTGGGAGCTCGATCTGTCGGGTCGGCGCCGTATTGGCCGGACGATGTTTGAAACAGACCGCATTCCCTACAACTTTGTCGAGCCCTGCAACACCATGGATGAGGTGTGGGTGCCGACTCGCTTCAACATGGAAACGTTTGCCGCCGCGGGAGTCGACTCGAGCAAGCTCCGCCTCGTCCCGCCAGGCGTCGATGCGAGCTTGTTCCGCCCGCGCGCCGAGCCGCTCCCGATCGCGAAAAAGCGCGGCTTCAGCTTCCTCTCGATTTTCGATTGGCAGCAGCGGAAAGGCTACGATGTGCTCTTGAAGGCGTATCTCGGCGAGTTCAAAGCGGACGAAGACGTGTCGCTCGTCCTTAAGGTTACTCAGCAGAATGATATGGCGAGCAGTCTCGAAGCGGAGTTGAGGTTTTTCATCGAGCGGGTCGCCAGCGTTCGCCTGGAGGACGCCCCCCCCATCATTCTGCTTCGAGCGAGCATTCCGCAGGCGGATATGCCTCGCCTCTACGCGGCCTCCGACTGTTTCGTGCTGCCAAGCCGCGGCGAAGGATACGGAAGGCCTTACCTCGAGGCACTCGCTTGCGAGCTTCCCGTCATCGCCACCGGCTGGAGCGGCCAGACGGATTTTCTGAGCCAGGAAAACAGTTATCCGATCGAAAACCGAGTGACCCCCGTTCCCGGAAGTGTCGACCTCGAGCTGTTCGTCGGCCATCGGTGGGCTGAGCCCGACATCGAGCATCTGGGCGAGCTCATGCGCCGGGTCTATTCCCACCGCGATGAAGCGCACCGCAAAGCGGAGCGGGGCAGGCAAGATATCCTGCAGCGCCACGACTGGAAGGTGATCATTCCGCTCTGGGTCAAAGAATTTCAACGCCTGCTGAGCTGACGTCGCAGATCCGCCGATTTACGCCCGAGTCGGTTAACGGCTGGCCGTAACGGGCTGGAAGCGCGGATCAGCCTCACGCTTACATTCGGAGACGCTTCGTGCCCCTTTACGTGACCGCCTCAAATTCGGCGCAGGTAGCGAAAGCCTGCGAACAAAGCCCCGTGGTCGCTCTCATGACGAATGGAGCGCGCCAGGAAGAAATTCCCGCTGATGTACGGCACGCGTCGGACCGCATTGTTTCTGGTGATGACCCGTGGCTGAGGAACAGCGGAGTTCCCCCCGGCTGCGATGCTGCGATTTCATGGATGGTGGGCGACCGCCTGCTCAGCGGCACGAGCGCCTCGCTTCGCGCCGCCGCCCTTTCCTGCGCGCCACGCGTCTTCTGGCCGGTCCACCTCCCCTGCCTTCCCGAAATCGATCTCGTGGGGCTTCAGCCGCGCGTCTGTTTGAAGTCGCAGGGTTCACCCCTCATTGACCCCGCCATCCGCATTGCGGGGAACGCGTCGCCGTCGCCAGTTGCCGCTGGCGCGCTCGAGGAAAACCGGGAACCCTGGGCGTGTCTCTTTCGGGCGCTCCTCGCCGAACAAAAGGAGCCCGGCGCCGCGATCGGAGCTCTATCGAAAATGTGGCGTGATAGCTCCATCCTTTCTCCGGTCGATGGAGCGCTGGTGATCCGAAACCTGATTGTCCTCGAAATCAAACAGAACCGGCTCGCGCAGGCAGAGCATCTGCTCAATCTCGCGATGGACTATTATCCGAGATACGCCGAACTTCCGCTGCTGGCGGCCTGGATTTGCATCGTTAGGGACAACCTGCGCAGGGCCGGGCGCTACGTTCAGCAGGCGCTTGAGGGTCCCGACCTCTCATTTGTGGGCGGCGGCGGTGAAACGAGTTACCGCGCATTTTGGCTGCTCGGCCTAGCCGCCGAGCTTTCGGGCAAACAGCGGGTGGCCGTTCAGTGCTATCAGTCGGGCCTATCCGCGCGCCCCGCCTTCGCCCCGGCCGTCCTCGGAATGCTTCGGCAGCGGCTTTCGTGGCGCGAAGCGGGCAATCAGGCGGTGTGGACTCTTCTCAGCCTCGTGCACCGCGAGCCGCAATATGTTGAACCCGTGTTCAATTTTCTCCTGCTGCACCGCCAGCACCAGCCGGCCCGCCGGCTGCTTCAATCGGCCGTAATTGCTGACGATCGGCGGCAGGAGCTCGAAGCGGCACTGGATGCGAGTGAACGCGCCACGGCGCCGAAGCCGCGCCGGCGCGCGACGGTGAACCGGCCGGGCGTGATGCTGATTGGATCGTTTTGGGTGAACTCAAGCCTCGGGCGCATCAACCGCGAGCTCGCCGCGGCGCTCGCCCGGAGCAATGATTTTGCTACCGCGATGGAACCCCACGGCTTCGCCGACGTGCTCGGAGCGACCCTGCCTCATTTCGAACCGATTTCGAAAGGGTTCAAGCAGCGCCTGGAGCGCCTCGACTTGACCATCCGCCACCACTGGCCCCCCGACTTCGAACCCGCGCCCTCGGGCAAGCTGGTCTGCATCTTTCCCTGGGAATACGGTTCCATGCCGCGGAAGTGGGTGGAACAGATTCAGCAGAACGCGACGGAAATCTGGGCGCCTTCTCAGTTTGTGGGGACCGTCCTCGTCAAATCCGGTGTCGATCCGCGCCGGATTCAAGTGATCCCGAACGGGATAAATCCCGAAGTCTTCACGCCCGACGGACCTTCGGCCAAACCGGAGGGCTGCCGAGGTTTTGTCTTCCTGTTCGTGGGTGGCGCGATCGCCCGCAAAGGAGCGGACATCCTGTGGAGCGCTTATGCCCGCGCGTTCTCCTCCCGCGACGATGTCACGCTCGTGATCAAGGATATCGGATCGGCGACTTTCTACGCGGGCATGTCGGTGCTGGATTCGGTACGCGCCGCCGCCCGTCAGCCCTCCGCTCCGCACTTCATTGCGCTCACCGAAGAGCTTGACGACTCGCAGCTCGCGGCGCTGTATCGCGGGTGTGACGCGTTCGTGCTGCCCTACCGGGGCGAAGGCTTTGGCATGCCGCTGGCGGAGGCGCTAGCGTGCGGAAAACCGGTGATCGCCACGGAGCTTGGCCCCGCGCCCGAATTTTGTCCGCCGGAGGCGTCCCACTTCATTCCCGCGCGGGTGGTCGAGTTCGAAAATACCCAAAGCCCCTTTGGCCCCGCCACCGGCCCGAACACCTGGTTCGAACCCAGCGTGATGGAGCTCGCGCGCATCATGCGGTACGCCTTCGAGCACCGGGAAGAAGGGGCGCGCCAGGGCCTTCAGGCGGCCCCGAAAATAAGGGCAGCGTTGAGCTGGAACCGCGTCGCCGCGTTGCAGCTTGAAAGAGTCCGGCAGCTTACCGCGGATTTTTGTTGAGAATTACGTCTCGTGACTTTCGCCGGAGCACCGCTCTCTGGGCGTCGGAATTCGATCCGGCAAGGCCCCCGCTACTCTCTTACCATCAGCAGCGGAGTAGAAGTCGAATCAGCCCGTGCCAACACTCGCTCTCTCGATGATTGTCAAGGATGCCGAGCCGACGCTTGGAAGGTGCCTGGAGAGCGTGCGCGGAGTTGTGGACGAGATTGTCATTGCCGACACCGGTTCGGCGGATCACAGCATCGACCTTGCGCGCCAGCACGGCGCCACGGTATTCGATGCTCCATGGGAGCGGGACTTCGCCAAAGCCCGCAATCGCTCGCTCTCCTGCGTGACCTCGGACTGGGTTCTGGTGCTTGACGCCGATGAGATCCTGGACCCGGACGCGCCCCACCTGCTGGCTTCGCACCTGGCGGACGAAGGCGTCATGGGATACACCGTCCGTATCAAGAACTATCTCAGCAAGCTGAACTGCCACCTCTGGGACCAGGAAGCAAAGCCCAACACCGACCCGCTCGCCTGCGCGCGCGAATTCCCGGCGTATGTGGAGCACGTCAACGTCCGGCTCTTTCGCCGGAATCCCGACATATGGTTTGAAGGGTGCGTCCACGAAACCGTGGGGTACCGGATGGTGGAACTGGGCATGCGGATCGAGGAGGCGCGTTTTTTCATTCACCACCTTGGTTTCGTTCACGAGGATGACGTGCTCGCGCGGAAGTACTTCTTCTATCGCGAGCTCGGACGCGAAAAGGTGCGCGCTATGCCCGAGAACGCGCTCGCGCACTTTGAGCTCGGTCTCGAGGAGAGCGAACATTTTCATAAGTACGAGGATGCGGCGGCTCTGTTCAAGCGCGCCTGCGAGCTCAACCCGCGGTTCGGGGTGGCATGGCTTTTCTATGCGAGGACGCTGGCGCTGCTGGGAAAACACCCGGAGGCGCTCGAAGCCCTGGAACGGGCTGACGAGACCGGGGCCAAGCGGGAACTGGTGCTCGAGGCGCGGGGCGATAGCTGCTACAACAGCGGCGATTTTGCGCGCGCGCGCAGGTGCTACGAAGAACTCCTCCAGCGCCCCGGCGAATCGCCGCAAATCGAAAGCAAGCTGGGCCTCGCGGAAGTGCGTCTCGGCCTCACCGAGCGCGGCTTGGCCCGGCTGCGCGAGGCGGTGAGCCGCGAGCCGTCTTCCCCTCAGCTTTACGATCGCCTGATTTCTGCCGGCGCGTGGCTCGGCAGGCTGCCAGAGGCAGCGGAGGCGGCGGAGGAGAAGCTTGCCCAGGTCGGGAGCCATCCTAATTTCTACCTTCGCGCGGCGAGCTTGCGAGCGCAGATGAACGACGGCAAACGCGCCACTGACATTCTGCGGCGAGGGCTCGACCGCTTTCCTAAAAACGAAAACCTGAGCGCGGCGCTCGCCGAAACCGAACGACGACGGCAGCGCCCCGAATCTTTCCTCAAGGAGACTGTTATGCAAAGTACACAGGCTGCACCGTCGGAGGGCATTCGCCCGGATGAACTTCGGGCCGTCGCTCAACTCGCCGCGCAATCCGCGAAGGATCTCGCGCTGCAGGCCGAAATCAACAACGCGCTGGCCGCGCGCGTGTTCAGGCTCGAAGAGGACCTTCGGAAAACGAGCGAGGCCCTGGTGGGTCTGGCGAAACCCCTGCGCGACCATTTGGCGCATCACCCCTCGACTACATTCCTTCATCCCGCCGCCGAATGGCGCATGTGGCGAAGCGTTCGCGAGCAACTGCTTATCCTGCTCGAGCGCACCGGCACGCTCCCTGATCCGCCCCCGGCGAATCTTGGCTCGCCGCCTGGCCCCGTTCCGCTGAAATCGTGCCTCTGCAGTCAGGCGCACATCGAAGCGCCCTGGTACGGCTACTGGTGCTCGGTATTCAAGGACCGCCCTAAGTGGCATCGCAAGCAGTGGGAATGGTGCTTCATCGCGCAAGCGCTCAAAGAGCGCGGAATGCTCGGACCCGGCAGCAAGGGCCTCGGCTTCGGCGTGGGCGAGGAGCCGCTCTCGGATGCTTTCGCGGCTCGCGGATGCGCGATCGTCGCGACGGACCTCGACCGCTCCGATACGCGCTCGAACGTTTGGGCGAACAGCCGGCAACACGCCGCGACTCTCGCCCTGTTGAATCGCCGAGGCATCTGCGACCCGGCGGAATTCGGGCGCCTCGTCACGCTCCGGCCGGCGGACATGAACGCCATCCCGCCCGATCTCACCGGCTTCGATTTCACCTGGTCTGCCTGCTCTCTGGACCATCTCGGCACGCTCGAAAAAGCTTCGCAATTCATCCTGAACTCGCTCCGCTGCCTGCGTCCCGGAGGCGTCGCAGTCCACACCACCGAATTCAATATCGTGTCGAACCAGGACACCGTCACCGAGGGCGAGACGGTGATTTTCCGCTGCCGCGATATCGAGGCTGTCGCCGAGCAATTGCGGTCGCAAGGACATCACGTCGAGATTGATTGGACAATCGGAAACGGCATCGCCGACAACGCTGTGGACGTTCATCCGCTTGACGAAAAGGTCCACCTGCGCTTGCAACTCTATCAGTACCTGATCACTTCCATCGGGCTCATCATCGAGAAGGCCCGCTAACACCTTTCGGAAAGCGCTGACTGGGCGTTCATTCGAAAAGCTCGGCCAAGGCAGCGTATCAGGGCACGACTTAGGTCGCGCCGTTTGTGTCCCATGGATTAACGCGGCTTTACAGGCTACAGCTGGCACGACTAAAGTCGTGCCCTGATACGCTGCCCATTCCGACATTTTCTGAGGAGCCGCCGGCGACGAAGAATCTTCGCGTTTGTTTGATTCTTCAATGCAGAGATTCTTCGCTTCGCTCAGAATGACAGTTCCCAGCGCTTTCTTCCGGAGCCTGTGAAGCCATGCCCTGATACACAGGGCCGAGCGACGATCGTCTGCGGCAGTTCGGGGTGCCAGACGCGGGCGCATTGGGCAATGCGCAAAGCGTAAACCTGCCGCGCCGCACTGCCGATATGCTCTACAGAGGGCGGCCCTGATCGCGACGGCGAGATGGTGCGTAGCACCGGGACGACCGGCGAGTACTCTCGTCTGTTTTGCGGAGGCGCCCGCCGGTTTTCATGTTATTCTTACGATGCTTTCTTCAGCCATCGACGCAAGGATAAGCTTCTTGGGTTTCGAGCCCTCCCACGCCGCGCCCTTAAAGGGAGACTTCCAGGATCAAGGAGCGCTGTGCGCCAACGTAGCCGCCCTCACCGACATCGGTCAGAAGCGCAAGAACAACGAGGATAATTACCTCGTGCTGCCGCTTGACGGCGAAGTTCTGCGCCAGAGCACGGACGGCTTCACGTTTTCCCTGAGCGGCCCCGGGCTGTTGCTCGCGGTTGCAGACGGGATGGGCGGGCACCAATCGGGCGAGGTGGCAAGCCGGCTATGCGTCGAGAGCCTCGGGGAGGAGCTGCTGGCGCGCTTACCGCAACCGCGTACGGCAGCGCAGATTCTGGAGCCTCTGTTCAAAGAGGCCGTCGAGGCGACCCACGGCGCGATTTTTGCCGCTTCTCAGCGAGATCCGGCGCTCGAAGGCATGGGCTGTACTCTCACGGGCATTTTGCTCTATTCAAATCGCGCCGATGTAGCCCAGGTGGGCGACTCGCGCGCGTATCTCTTTCGCGACGGAAACCTCACCCTGCTGACGCAAGACCAGACGGTCGGGAACTTGCTGCGCGCGGCGGACGGACCTCCGCTCGGTGATCGCGTGAATGACATTCTGACCCAGGCAATGGGCGCGCAGCAGAACGTGAACGCGGTGATGAGCTCGACCGAGCTGCGGCCCTTGGACGATCTCCTGATCTGTTGCGATGGCCTTTACAAGGTCGTTCCGGACGCGGAGATTGCTGCGATTCTGGCGTGGGAGGCTCCGCTCCATGACAAAGCCGAGCGGCTGATCTCGCAAGCAAACCAACACGGAGGGCCGGACAACATTACGGTAGTTTTGGCCGAGATCCGAGCGCGGCCCGATGGAGCGCCGTGAGTTCAAAGACTGCGCAAAAATTCGGCAAGTACGAAATCCTCGGTGAGCTTGGGCAAGGGGGGATGGGCATCGTCTACAAGGCGCGTGACCCGGTCATCGGGCGCCTTGTGGCCTTGAAGACGCTCACCGCTGAGGTGCTGAGCGATCCCGAGCTGCTGAAGCGCTTTTACCGCGAAGCGCAGTCCGCCGGTGGGCTGCAGCATCCGAACATCGTCACGATTTACGATATGGGCGAATCCGGCGGCCGCCCGTTTATCGCGATGGAGTATGTGGAAGGCGAGAGCCTTCAGAAGGTCATTGCCCGCCGCGAAGCCTTTCCACTCGCGTTAAAGCTCAAAATTATCTCTCAGTTCTGCCAGGGGCTCGACCACGCCCACAAGCGCGGCGTGATCCATCGCGACGTGAAACCGGGGAACATCCTGGTGAAGAGCGACGGCGCGGTGAAGGTGGTGGACTTCGGAATCGCCCATCTCGATTCCACCACGCTCACCAAGACCGGCGTCTTCATGGGAACGTTGAACTACTCATCGCCCGAGCAATTGAACGACGGTCGTGTCGACGTGCGAAGCGATTTGTGGTCGGTTGCGGTCGTGATGTACGAGTTTCTCACGTATCACAAGCCGTTCGAGGGGCCGAATTTTTCGAGCCTCATCTCGAAAATCCTGAACGCCGATCCGGAACCCATCAGCCGTCATTATCCGGGCGTTCCACCCGCGATTGACGCGCTCGTGTCGCGTTGCCTCGACAAAGATCCGGCAAAACGGCCGCCGGGACTGGACGAAGTGCTCCTGGAACTGGCCCCCATCGAGGCGGAGTCGCGTCGCGGCGTGGTCGCCGAGCTGGTAACGGAAGCTCAGGAGCTTCGGCTGAAGGGAGATCTCACGCGCGCGCAGGAAAAGATGCGCAGCGTGCTGATGCTCGACAGCACGCATCACGAAGCTCGCTCGCTGATGAGCCAGATCACTGAGGAGGTTCGGCGCATCGAGTCGTCCTCACGGCTCATTCAGCTCGGGAACGACGCGGAAAAACGGCTGGCCCAGGGGGAGCTCACCGAGGCGCTCGCCTCGATCGAAGAAGCGCTGAAGATCGGTCCGCCGGACCCGCGCGTGTTATCGCTCCAGTCGAGGGCGCTCGAAGAACAGCGTCGTCAGAAAGCGGCGCAGGACGCCTTTGCAAAAGGCCACAGCGCCTTCAAACAGGGCGACCTCACAGGGGCCGAATCCGCCCTGCAGGCAGCGCTGGGCCTCGACCCGCGCAACCCGCGCGCCAAAAGCCTCATGGAGATTATCCACGAGGACCGCGCAACGCGCGCGCGGAGTTTCGATCTCAAAGAAGCGGTTTGGGACGCCGAAAACCGCCTCGCCGAAGGCGATACTGAGGGCGCCGCCGACCGGCTCGCGAAGCTTGCCGCTGCCCATCCGAGCAATCAGGAAGTCAAGGACCTGCTGGCGAAGGCTCAGCAGATGCGCATCGCGCGGCCAAGTGAGCACAACCGGGAATGGCTTGACTCCCAGTTGAGCGCGGCAATGCTGCTGGCGGAAGCCAACGATTTCGATCAGGCCACGCGCGTGGTTTCCGGCGTGAAGAAGGAGTACCCGAGCGACCCGCGGGTTCAACAGCTTTATGAGCGGGTCCAGTCGCGGGCGCAATCGCGCGAGCCAGCCTCCGCCGCAGCGCCGCCCCTGCCGGCCGGGATTGCCGAACGTGCTCAGTCCGCAGTTCCTAAGAATCGTACGACACTGGTAATCGTCGTTGCGGCTGTCGTCGTGCTCGCGCTCGTCGCGGCATTTGTCATTCACGACCTGGGTCATCACCAGACAGCCATCGCCACTGCCACGCCTCAACAGTTGAAAATTGAAAAGCAGGCGAAGCAACTCGTCGCGCAGGGCCAGCCCGATCAGGCGCTAAGCCTGTGGTCCATCCTCGCCGCCCAGCCCGGGCCGCTGCAAGCCGAAGCGGAGCGGCAAGTGGAGCAGATCGCGGCGAACTCGCAGCAAGAGAAGACGCTCTACGCGCAAGCGCAGGCCGCGCAGGACAAGAAGAACTGGAATCAGGCGCTCAGCCTTTATCAGCAGGTCGGGAACCTCAACGGCAGCCTCAAAAATCAGGCGCTGCAGGCCATCGCGAGCGTGAAGGCGCTGCAGTCGGGCGAGGACCCTGCCGTCATCGAGCGCCAGAAGTATACCGAAGCGCAGGCGGCGCTGCGCCGTCACGACGACGCTCGCGCCCGCGATTTCCTGCAACAGGTTGTCAGCCTGAACGTGCCCCACTCCACGCTGCTGGCGCAGGCGCGATCCGCGCTCGCCCGGCTCAACGCCGAGGTGCAGGAGCAGCAGGATTTCAATTCAGCGGTTTCGATGGAAAATGGCGGGCAGCTTACCCAGGCCGCGGCCAAATTCCAGCAGATCGCAGGCACTGGCGGCGCGCTCGCCGCTCAGGCGCGGAGTCGCGTCCAGCAGATCGATCAGCAGCTTTCCGCTCAGCAGAAGAAGCAGGTCACGGCCCAGGCGCTTCAGGGCGATGTGGGAAAATTCAAGGCGTTTGAGACCGAAGGGCAGTTCAGCCAGGCGCGCGCGCTGCTGGCGAGCGTCAGGCAGGAAGGCGGAGATTCGGCCGAGCTCTCATCGGAGCTCGACGAGGTCGAGCAAACCAAGCTTCAGAAGTTAGTCGATGAGTTTACACAGGCGCAGGCCGCGAAGAACACGACGGAGCTGCAGGCGCTCGCAACCCAATTCGAAGCGCTGGCCTCGCAAGGGGGATCCGTGGCGTCGTCGGCGCGCGAGTATGCCACGCGCCTCGTTCCGGGGGCGATCAGCCAGCTTGCCGCCGCGAACAGAACCGCACTCGTCAAGCCCGCAGCGCTGGTCGCCGCGCCCGCAGCGCGGGCCGCGCAAGTCAGCCTTGTTCCCTCCGGCAGCTATCGTCCCTACAATGGACCGATCGGCCGCAATCAACTGCTGCCCGATTACAACGTGGACGGCGGACTGAAACCTGTCAGCCTCAGTTTGCCCCCCATTCAAGGCGCTCCCGCGGGAAGCCTCGTCATCATCAAGATTAACATCGACCCGAACGGCGGCGTGACGCCCGACATCATCGTCAACGATACCAGCGGGGTTGGCGCCGCCGTGCTCAGCGACGCGAGCCACTGGAAGTTTCAGCCGCCGCGCGTGCGCTCGAAACCGGTCCGCACCAGCGTCTCGGTGATGGTGAAATTCTGAGCCGACACAGCCGGAATCGCTACGGCGCGGAAACGGCTGAGCCCAACACCGTTCAGTTGCTCAGAGAACAACCGTCCCTGCGGCGGACGGGATATATTATATCTGCGGGAATTGAGCGACGAGATTCAGCGTGTTGACGATCTCATCCGCCTATGATTTTTTCATCGAGGGCATCGAGGTACTCTTCCACGACATTGAGGGCGCTCTGAATTTTTTCCTTGAGCCAGTTCAGCTCGACACTCATGGGAGCGAGCGAATCAGTCCAGGCGGGCGAGCCGGAACGGGCGCGGCGCATCTTTTTGTGAATCGCCTGGACGCGCCGATGCCATTCCTCGACATCGGCAAGGGTCCTTTCAATCGTGGAAGGGCAAACGGCGGTTTGGGTTGGCATCGTTATCCTCTCCAGGTCCTGTCAAGGCGGCGCCGGAGCCTTACGGCTCGTTTCCTCGCCGCGTCTGCCTCGCGTCTCCACTGCCTGATCAATCCTTCGTCGGGATGTTCCTTCGCCCGCTCCCGCTCAATTCTGGGGTCGTGAAGACCGGCGGTCCGCTCTTCGCCTTCGATCTTGGCGCAGAGGTCCTTGTTTCTTCCCAACCGCGCGCTCCATTTTTATAGCCTCGCGTCTCCGGGCTCGGCGGATTGGGCCCGAGCGGGCGCTGCGGCGCGAATTGAACAGATCACGCGCCGGCGGCTTTCTGGTTGAAGCGCGGCACAAACTCTTCGGCCACAAACTGCTCGATCGAAGTGGGCGTGCTGTTCCGGTCTGTCCGCGGCTCAAGCGCCACCATGTGGCCCGAATTCATCGCTTCGGACATCTCAAGCAGCAGCCGGGCCATGCTCACCGACATTCCCATCTGAACGAAAATTGGCTCGAGCTGAGCGGCTGGCAGTTGGTTGTAAGCCAAGTCCGGTTTGCCGATGGCCTTACCGAGAAGTGCGGCTACTTCGCTGTAACTGACCTCGCGCCCGCCCAGGAGCTCACGGGTCTGCTTGCCCCTGAAATCGAGGGCGAGGAGCGCGTCCGCGGCGAACGCGCCGATATCCCGCGCCGCAATCATCGGCACACGCAGATCGGCGCGAAGCGGCCCGGCCACCGAGCCGAAGTTTTTGATCACTGCAACCTGCGGCAAAACGTTCTCCATGAAATAGCCGGCGCGGACGTACAGCGCATTAAGCCCGGCGATGCGGCTCAACTTGTGCTCGAAATTGTGCAGCCCCGTTACCGGGCCCGTCCCGCCCGCCTTATCTGCTCCCACGCTGCTCAGCATCACCGCGTGCTCCACTTCCGCCGCGTTGATTGCCGAGGCCTCGGCGTCGCTCACCTGCTCTGAATAAGCATTGACGTCCGGCGCGCTTGGATTCGGCGGGATCATCACATAAACTGCCTTCGCGCCGCTGAACGCCTTCCTGAGCGCGCTCGCGTCCGTCACATCGGCAATCACGACCTCAGCGCCCTTTTCGGCTAACGGAGAAAGATGGCCGGCGTCGCGTCCGATCGCGCGCACTTTCTGCCCGGCGGCCAAAAGCCGCTGCGCGATCACGTGTCCCGTATTTCCGCTGGCTCCTGTAATGGCGTACATCGTCACCTCCTTGAAACAATTTTGCGGTGATCACAGGCTGCTGAAAAAGGCCTGTCGATCTGTCATTCTGAGCCCTTCGGCTTCGCTCTCCAGAAACTTCGATGAGGAGAGCAGCGAAAGGCCCGAAGGACCGCAATAAAGTAGCCTCGGGCGCAAGCCCGGGGTGAGGACAGCACCCCAAATTGCCGCTCCGCGGCCGCCGCCCGGTGCCGGGCGGCGGGCGCGGAAAGATGATCCTTGGAGGCTCACGTTCCCACGGCTTGCGCCGTGGGCTACTTTATTTCGCCGCTCCGCGGGCTTACGCCGGCGTTTCCGGCACTATGGACCCGCCGCGAGGCGGGCAAGCCACTCAGGATAAACTCCGCGAAGCATCTGATGTTTCCCATTGAAAATGAAGAAAAGCAGATTCTTCGCTGCGCTCAGAATGACATCGCCAAGCTTTATCCGCAGTTTGCTAGAAAAGGAAACGGTTTGAACATCGCCCGGGAAAATGTCTGCGCGTAAGAAAAATGACGGAATGATCATCCAGGCTTATTCGGCAGCCGAAGTGGCGATCCGCCCGGCACCAGTGAAGAAGCGCCAGAGGCTAGCGAGAAAGGGCGGGAATAATGGATTGTTTATTTGCAAAACGAACCTGAGAAGCTTCTGAAAACAAACAACATGAGAAGTTGCTAATCGAAAACGAACCTAAAACGAACCTACCGATTTTGGCGCATAAACGTAACAACGGCTTTGTAATCAGTTAGTTAAGCGGGGCTAGCGGAAACGCGGGTATCCTACCAAGTTGTTGAAAATACACGATCAGAGCACTCGCGGCGGGTGCAAAGGCTGAGGACTGGACGGGAGGGGACAACCGGGGGCGTCAGGCGGCAGGACTGGGCTGCGGCGCAGACGTGGCGTGGTTTGCCATGTCTGCGAATCGCGCGACGCGGACCACGCTTTGTCCCTTCGGGACAATCGCAGACATCACGATACGGTGTCTGCGCCGCTACAGCCAAGACCGACGGTATCAGCGTTACACCATCCGCAGGTAATCGAAGTCGCAGCCTTCGTGCGCCTGCAGAATGTGCTCGAGGAACATTCGGCCGTAGCCGCGCGTGAAGTGGGGGCGGGGCGGCTTCCAGTTATCGAGCCGCGTTTTCATGTCAGCGTCGGAGATGAGAAGCTCGAGGCGGCGACCTGCAACGTCGAGCTCGATGGTGTCGCCGTTATTCACCAGCGCCAGCGGCCCGCCCACTGCGGATTCGGGCGAAACGTGTAGCACCACCGTGCCGTAGGCGGTGCCGCTCATGCGAGCGTCGCTGATGCGGACCATATCGCGAACTCCGGCCTTCAGCAGTTTGGCGGGTATCGGCATATCGCCCCATTCCGGCATACCGGGGGCGCCTTTCGGCCCGGCGCTCTTCAGGACCAGGACGGAATCCTCGCTCACGTCGAGATCGGGCGTGTCGATTCGCGCCATCATGTCGTCATAGCCTTCGAAGACGACGGCTCGACCTTTATGCCGTTCGAGGAGGGGCGATGCGGCAGTCTGCTTGATCACCGCGCCGTGCGGAGCGAGGTTCCCCTTGAGAATCACCGTTCCACCTTCGGGATGGAGCGGCCGGTTGAGCGGCCGGATCACCTCGGCGTTGAACACCTCCGCGTCCGCCACGTTCTCGCCCATCGTATTACCCGTCACGGTGAGAGCGCTGCTGTGGAGCAGCGGCAGCAGACCCTTCATCACTGCCGGCAGCCCGCCGGCATAATACAGGTCTTCCATCAGGAACGCGCCGGAGGGCTTGATGTTGGTGATAAACGGCGTCGTGCGCGAAATCGCATCAAAGGTTCCGAGCGGCAAGTCGATGCCCACCCGCCCGGCAATGGCGACGAGGTGAATGATAGCATTGGTCGAGCCGCCGATCGCCATATCGACGGTGATGGCGTTCTCGAAAGCTTCGCGCGTCAGAATCTGTGAGGGCGTCAGACCTTCGCGCGCCATGGTGACGGCGCGGCGGCCGCTCTCCTCGGCGATCGCGAGGCGCCGGGAGTCTGCCGCAGGAATGTTCGCACAGCCCGGAAGCGTCATCCCGAGCGCTTCGACGAGGCTTGTCATGGTCGAAGCGGTTCCCATCACCATGCAGTGACCGGCGCTGCGCGAAAGGCAGCTCTCGATCTCGCACCACTGCTCGTCGGTGAGGTTGCCGGCGCGCTTTTCGTTCCACAGGCGGCGTGAGTCGGTGCCCGAGCCAATCGCCTCTCCCCGCCACATGCCGCGCAGCATCGGGCCGCCCGGAACCATGATCGCCGGCACATCGGCGCTCGCGGCGCCCATTAGTTGCGCCGGAGTGGTTTTATCGCACCCGCAGAGCAGCACCACCGCATCGAGCGGATAGGCGCGGATGCATTCTTCCACGTCCATCGCCATGAGGTTGCGATAGAGCATGGTGGTGGGCTTCATCAGCACTTCGCCGAGCGAAATCGTAGGGAATTCCAGCGGGAAGCCGCCCGCCTCCCACACGCCGCGCTTTACGGCCTCGGCCACTTGGCGCAGGTGGGCGTTACAGGTGGTTAGCTCGCTCCACGAATTACAAACGCCCACGACGGGCTTGCCGTTGAACACCGCGCGGGTGAATCCTTCCGCGCGGAGGTAGGCGCGGGCGCTCATCGCTCGCAGATCGTTCGGGCCAAGCCAGCGGTCGCTGCGCAAGGGTCGGGAAGATGCTTTTACCGGCTTAACCATAAATTGAAATCTCCTCGTTGGGGTTACCTGGTGCTGGAGGAAGCTAAGGCAGTGCTGCGATCTGCGGTATTCTCTTTCTTGCTGCTCGACCGGTTGGCCGGGCGTTTTCTTGCCGCCAGCCGCGTTCGCGAGCCGGACGTGCGGCGGCGCAAGGCGTACCGCCGTCGCCGACTCGTTGTTCGGTGATGTATTACGACGCGCTCCGGCACGAGCCGGTATACCAGAAGCCGGCGGCCGCGCGGCAGCCGGGAGCTGCGCAAGTGATTCCATCGCCGGATCTGGTAGGCGGAGACGTCGAAGCGGTCCGCGATGAGATCGATGTTGTCTCCCGGCCTTACATAATAATGATACGGGCGGCGCACCCAGCGGACGCCCGCGCTGGCTACCTCTCGGGGGCGCGCCAGCGGGATCAGCACGGTTGCGTCAGCAGCCAGGGGGTCGCCCGCAGTTACGTGATTCGCCAGCGCCAGAGCCGCCGCGGTCACACGATACTCGAGCGCGATGCTTTCAAGCGACTGCCCCTGTTCCAAGTGCGTAGCCCGCCACCATAGCCTCTCCGATGGCGGCACCGCCGCAATCTGCCGTTCAAATGTTGCCCCGGTTCCGGCCGGCAGGTTGAGCATAAAGCCCGGATCGCCGGGCGGCGTCTCGAAACCCTTGAGAGCCGGATTCAGCATCTCGAGCTTATCGACCGGCTGGCCGATGAGGCCCGCCACCAGGCGCAGGTCGGTTGGCGTGGTGACCGGCACGTGCTCGGTCTCGATTGGAATCGCCGAGCCCGGCTGGAAACCATACGCCTGGGGGTCTTTCGCGATCAAAGCCGTCGCCAGGAAAATCGGGACATAGTTTTGGGTTTCGGGCGGAAGCACGTGCAGCTCGCGCAGTTTCCAATAATCGGCATAACCGGTGCGTTCGATGGCGCGCTGCACCGTCATGGGGCCGCTATCGTAAGCCGCGAGCGCAAGGTACCAATCGCCGAACTCCTTATAGAGATCGCGGAGGTTGGCGGCTGCGACGCGCGTGGCGCGGTAAGGATCTTCGCGATCATCCGCCCATCGCGTGTCCCGCAACCCGTAGAGCGCCGCCGTGCCCCGCATGAGCTGCCACATACCCTTTGCTCCCGACTTGCCGTTCGTCGCGTGCGGGTTGAACCCACTCTCGGGACCGGGAAGATACAGCAGGTCGCTGGGAAGTCCATCTTTCTTCAGGGCTTCGCTGATCATTGGGCCGTATTCGCTGATGCCTTGCAGCACGCGGCCCATGTACCCGCGCGCGTGCTGCTGCAAGTAGGCAATCACTCCCGAAACGGTGTCGTTCGATATTAGAGGAAGATCCAGATGAACGGAGCGCATTTCCTGCTGCACGCGCTTGCCCACGTTCGGGTTCGTCGGAAACGTCAGCCCGGAGAAGGATTCGAGCGGCGTCGGCACGTACTGATGCGCCGCCAACGAGTTTCCGTTCTGGATCGCCGCCAGCTCGACGTCGTTGATATGGTCGGCGAGCATGTCAAACTCTTCGCTCAGCCGGTTGCTGCTTCGAATGTCGTAGGGCGAACTCAGCAGGACGCTCAGCGAGCGGTCGAATTCCTGCTTCGCCTTCTCGAATTCGCCGGCTTGATAGTCGTTCAGGCCGGCCGTGTAGGACGATTCCGCGCGCTCGATGAGCTGGCTCACGGCGCTAATCTGAGCGACGTTCTCCGGGTTAGCCTTTTCTAAGTTGGGTTTTGCGGCAACTGCTGGCGCTGCGGCAGGAGGATGAACGGTGGGGGCGGGCGCCATCGCCGCTGCGGGCGGTCGTACGAGCGGTTTCTTTTTCTGCGCTGTCTCGCAGGAGATGAGAACGAGAACAGCCGGCAGGAGTATCAGTAATCTGGCTCTCCGCAATGTGCTCCCCAAAAAGCCATGCACCCGCTCCAACCCCCTCGATGCTCCCTTGCATTGTACTTCCGCACCATGGAGGGGTCAACCGGGCTGCAAGACCGAAGTTAGAGACTGCTAATGCATCGAAGCTTGAGGAAGAGAGTTCGAATGCCGATTATCCGGCTGCGAGCGAGATAATCCTAATTCCGGATCGCGGCAGCGCCGCTCTGCGGACGCGGACGCGCTCATCGGGGCAATCGGCGGTTATCGATCGTCCCAGGAGTGAAATCTTTCGCCGCCTTGTCATGTGGGGCGCGCTCGACCCGGGCCTTCGGCGCGCGCGCTCTCGCAAGGCTTGACGGTGAACCGTACCCGTTGTAACGTGCAAAGGAGTTTCCAGTTACCCAGGACTGAGGGGCGGCCTCGATGAGGAGTTTAATGGGAGTGTCATGTTCCGCAAGATCCTGATTGCCAATCGAGGCGAAATCGCCCTGCGCATCATCTGCGCCTGCAAGGAGCTGGGCATCCGCACGGTGGCGGTGTACTCCGAGGCGGATCGCGACGCCTTGTACGTCCGCTTCGCTGATGAGGCGATCTGCATCGGTCCGCCGCGCAGCTCGGAGAGCTACCTGAACATCGCGAGCATCATATCCGCCGCCGAAGTGTCGGACGCCGAAGCGATTCACCCAGGTTACGGCTTTCTCTCAGAAAACGCTCATTTTGCGGAAGTGTGCGAGGAGTCGAAACTCACCTTCATCGGGCCGAAGCCCGAGGTGATTCGGCTGATGGGGGATAAACAACGGGCGCGGGAGCGGATGTCGGAACTGGGCCTCCCGGTGCTGCCCGGCACCGGAATACTGAAATGCGAGGACGAAGCCGGCGAACAGGGGGAGCACATCGGCTATCCCGTGATGGTGAAAGCGGCGGCGGGTGGCGGCGGCCGAGGCATGCGAATTGTCGAAAAGGCGGCGGAGCTCCGCCAAGCGTTTCAAACCGCGCAGGCTGAGGCCGAAGCCGCCTTCGGCTCGGCGGAAGTTTACCTGGAGAAATACGTCGCCTCGCCCCGGCACATTGAGTTCCAGGTGATGGGTGACAACCACGGCAAGGTGGTCCACCTCGGCGAGCGCGAATGCACCATCCAGCGCCGTCACCAGAAGCTGGTCGAGGAGTCGCCTTCGACGCAGATTGACGAACCGGCTCGCAAGGCGCTGGGTGGCCGCGTCGTGAAGGCGCTCCAGCAAATCGGGTACAGCAACGCCGGCACCGTCGAGTTTCTGATGGATGAGCGCCGCAACCTCTATTTTCTTGAGATGAACGCGCGCATCCAGGTGGAGCACGCGGTGACGGAAATGGTGATGGGCGTCGACCTCGTGAAGCAGCAGATTCGAATCGCGGCGGGCGAGCGGCTGCCCGCCGGGTGGGATTCGCTCGCGCCGCACGGCCATGCCATCGAATGCCGAATTTGCGCCGAGGACCCCGAGACGCTCGTTCCGAACGCCGGGCAAGTGACGGCGCTTCACCTCCCCGGCGGACCCGGCGTGCGCGTGGATAGCGCGATCTATCAGGAATCGGTGATCTCGCCGTACTACGATTCGCTGGTCGCCAAGCTCATCTGCTGCGGGGCCGACCGCGCCGAAGCGATCTCGAGAATGCGGCGCGCGCTCGAAATGTTCGTCATCGAGGGCATCCCGACCCTCATCCCCCTTCACGCGAAGATCATGTCGGAGCCGGACTTCCAGGCTGGTAAGTTCGATACGCATTATATGGAGCGCTTCGCTCGCAACGGCGCGGGCCGCTTGTGATCTGAATCTGGAATCCGGAATCTGGAATAGTGAACTATGAGAACGGAGTTGTGGAATTACGGATACAGGAGCTCGTGCCGCTCACGATTCATCACTCACGATTCACCATTCAGCATTCATAATCCACCGTCGTGATGCTCCCTCGCCTTTACGCGATTGTGGACGCCGCCCAGCTCGGCTCGCGGCCTCTCGCCGGAGTCGTTGACTCGCTCCTCGCCGCGGGCGTCAGGCTGATCCAGTACCGCGACAAGAGCATCCGTTCGAAAAGTTTGTATGCGGGCAGCCTGGCGGTTCGAGAACGCATCCGGCAATGCGGCGGGAAGCTCATTGTAAATGACCGTGCTGACGTGGCGCTGGCGGCCGGAGCGGATGGAGTTCATCTGGGGCAGGACGACTTGCCCGGCTCGTTGGCCCGGAAAATCCTGGGCGCTAGGCTCATCGGGCTCTCCACGCATTCACTGGAGCAAATCCGGCACGCCGCGCTTGAGCCGGTGGACTACGTGGCGTTCGGACCCATTTTCGCCACCGCAAGCAAAGAGCGGGCTGACCCGATCGTGGGGCTTGAGGGCTTGGCGGAAGCCAGGAAAGCAACTCGGAAACCGATGGTTGCCATCGGAGGAATTACGCTCGAAAATGCCCGCGCGGTTATTTCGAGCGGCGCGGACTCGGTGGCCGTGATTGGCGCCTTGATGAACGCGCCCGACATCGGCGCGCGGGCGCGCGAGTTTCTGGCTGCGTTAGGTAGCGCGGACCGCCGCTGTTGAGGTCCGCGGCTTTCGTTTGGGCCGGCCGAAAGGCCGCGGACCCGAGAAACGCGGGTCCGCGCTGTGCGCTGACGGCTGAACGCTGAGCCGACACAAGGACAACATTGCATGAGCCTCAATCTCTTTGCCAAAAAAGACCTGCAGGTGATGTTGGACGAGACCGAGGGCGAGAAGGGCGGGCTGCGGCGTGCGCTCGGGCCGCTCAACCTGGTTACACTCGGCATCGGCGCCATCATCGGCACCGGCATTTTCGTGCTGACCGGGCCGGTGGCCGCGCTGAACGCCGGCCCCGCCATCGTACTCTCCTTCATTATTGCTGGTATCGGTTGCGCGTTCGCCGGCCTGTGCTATGCCGAGTTCGCCGCGCTCATCCCCATCTCCGGTAGTTCTTACAGCTACGGGTACACCACGCTTGGCGAGATCATCGCGTGGGTGATCGGCTGGGCTCTGATCCTCGAGTACGGTTTTGGCGCGGCCACCGTGGCAGTCGGCTGGAGCGGCTACGTCGGAAGCCTGCTGCAGGACTTAGGCCTCCCAATTCCTCCCGCGCTCTCCTACGCTCCCGGCACTGAAGTGGTGAAGTACCACGGCCGCTGGATGCCGCTGATGTCCGCTCCGCGGATGTCCGCTGCGGCGTTCGATGCGTTGCCTCATTCCGTGTCTCGCTTCGACCTGATGGCTCTTGTTGGCATCTGTATCATCACCGCAATTCTGGTGAAGGGCATTCAGGAATCGGCCAACGTGAATACGGCCATCGTGATCGTAAAGGTCTCGGTGCTGCTGATTTTCATCGGTCTGGGCGCCATGTTCCTGTTCGCGCACCCGCATCTCAGCGCCACCAACTGGCACCCGTTTATTCCGCCCAACAAGGGCCACTTCGGTGAGTTCGGCTGGAGCGGCATCATGCGAGGCGCCGGAATTATCTTTTTTGCTTACATCGGCTTCGATGCCGTCTCCACCGCTGCCCAGGAAGCGAAAAACCCGAACCGCGACATGCCCATTGGCATTCTCGGCTCGCTGGTGATTTGCACGATCCTGTATATCCTCGTCGCGGTGGTGCTCACCGGCTTGGCATCTTACACCCGCCTCAACGTTGCCGACCCGATCGCGCTGGGGGTCGACGTCACCGGCGTGCGATGGGGTAGTTTGCTAGTGAAAATCGGGGCGATCGGCGGGCTTAGCTCAACGATGCTGGTGATGCTGCTCGGGCAGACTCGCATCTTTTTCACCATGGGACACGACGGGCTTCTGTGGAAATGGACCTGCAAAGTTCATCCCCGGTTCCGCACGCCCTATATCTCGACCATCGTGATCGGTACGTGCGTCGCTCTGCTCGCCGCTTCTTTGCCCATCTCAACGCTCGACGAGCTGACCAGCATCGGCACGCTGTTTGCTTTCGTGATCGTCTGCGCGGGCGTCTGGGTGCTACGCCGCGAGAGGCCCGCCATGCACCGGCCGTTCAGAACTCCGTGGGTGCCGTTTGTGCCGATCATGGGAATGGTGATCTCGCTCGCCTTGATGCTTTCGCTGCACGCGCTCACCTGGGAAGTGTTTTTGATCTGGCTGGCTATCGGGTTGTGCATCTATTTCACCTACAGCCGCAGGCATAGCAAGGTTCAGCAGGAGCTGCGCGCCACCGCCGCCGCGGCGCACCGCGAGTAGCGCAGGCTACTGAGCGATTTGGCGAATCTGCTTTGCCGCCAGGCTTCACAGACAGATGCTCCGCTCAGCCATCGATTAAGTCGCTACCGTTTTGCTGCCTGACCCATGCTGAAGTCTCTCGCCAATGAATACCGCTCCCACCGCTGGGCCAAGTTCGCGGCCGGCCTCGGCGTGCTCGCGCTCGCCGTCTGGATCGCGGAGCGCATCGCAGGCTTGTTCACGCATACGTGGCAATTCGAGGTCACGTTCGGCGTGCTGTGGCTCATCGTCAAGATTGCGGTGGTGGTCGTCGTCATTTACTACATCGGTCGCCTGATCGGCGTTATCCGGCGCCGGATGCTCTGGCGCCTCACCCGCCGTCTGATCGTCACGTACACCTTCATCGCCATCGTTCCCATCATCCTGATCCTTGTGCTGGTCGGTCTCGGCGCGTCAATCCTGAGCGGGCAATTCGCGGCGTATCTCGTGAATGCCCGCGTCAGGGAGCACGTGGACGAGTTGAAGCAAGTGAACCGAGTGGTTGCGCACGAAGCCGGCCACATTCAGTCGAAGGATCCGAAGGCGGTGTTCGATGCATTGGAGGATTTCTATCAGAGCGACATCCGCCCCTACGCGGCGAGTTATCCCGGCCTGGAGGTAACTCTCCGCATCGGCGCAGCGGGCAGCGCTCGAGGCGCGGCGCCCGCCGGCCCGGGCCGGGAACGGGCGCTTGGGCTCTCGCTCGGCGCTCAGGAGCGAGCTTTCCACCTGAGCGGCCAGCCCATGCAGCGCCCGCTTACGGAACCGCGCTGGTTGACGGGCGAAGAATGGTCCGGTGTGATGGTCGACCGGGGGCAAGTTCTGCTGGCTTCGGTCGAGCGGGAACCCACAGCGGCAGGCCCAATCACGATGATCCTGTCCATGCCGATTACGCCGGGACTCTTGAACCTGGTGGGGCAAGGCATCGGGCCGGTGGTCGTGATTCCTCTGGTGCCGCCGCGCCGGGTGATCGCGCGAAGGAACGCGGCGAACCGGACGGCGGCGCGTCAAAGTAACGCCGCCCGAAGTCCCGTTCGGCGCCCCCCGCCGCCTCCGCAACGCGTCCAACTCTACGGCGAGCAGGAGCTGGCGGGCTACCGCGTTCAATCAAACGCGGTGCCGCTCCCCGCACCGCGGCACTGGTTTGACTTCCGCGTGCGCGGCGCCTCGGCGCTCACGCCAGTCCTCTGGTGGGCGCCGAAATACACCGAAGGCCGCGAGCCGGTGATGGTGATAGCGTCCTCGCGCGTCTTCCCCCTGAACACGCAACTCCTGAGCATTCTCGGGCGCTTCTCCGGTTTCTGGGTGATCGCGTTCATTGTGATCGGAGCCATTTTCCTTCAGATCGAAATCGCATCGCTCGTGATCGGAATCCTGCTGACCCGTTCTATCACCAAGACCGTCAGCCGGCTGCAAGCGGCAACGGAACGAGTAAAATCCGGTGATTTTTCCCACCGTATCGGCCTCGCGCCGCACGACCAACTGAGCGCTCTTGGGGTGGCGTTCGACACGATGACCGCCTCAGTCGAGCGCCTCATGGCGGAGTCGCGCGATCGACTTCGACTCGAGGGCGAGCTGAGAATTGCCCACGAGGTTCAGCAGCAGCTTTTTCCGCAAGGCAATCCGGACGTTCCGGGAGCGCGCATGTTCGGAGAATGCCGCCCGGCGCGCGGAGTGAGCGGCGATTTCTACGACTTCCTGAAGCTGGGCCGCAACCGCGTCGGACTCGCGCTCGGCGACGTCAGCGGCAAAGGCATCTACGCCGCGCTGCTGATGGCGGGCATCCAGTCCGCAGTGCGCGCGCAGTTCTACGACGGCTATCACTCGGATGGCGTCGCAGGCGCATTTCCGGTCTCGACGGCGAGCGTTGTTGACCGCCTCAACCGCCAGATTTACGAGAACACGCCGGACGGAAAGTACGCGACGTTCTTCTACGCGGTCTACGACGGCGCCGCGCACAGTCTTTCCTACACCAATGCGGGGCATCCGGCGCCGTTTCTATTCCGCGGCAACACGCTGCAGCGGCTCCAGACCGGCGGAACCGTGATCGGCCTGTTTCCCGCCACGCAGTATCGCCAGGAACAGATTCAGCTCGATCCGGGCGACGTGCTCCTTGCCTTCACCGACGGTCTCATCGAGCCGGAAAACGCATACGGCGAAGAATTCGGAGAAGAGCGCCTGGCGAGCGCGGTTCGGGCGGCGCTCGACTCACCGCCCAATGTTTTGGCGGATGAGGTCTATCGCGCCGTGCTGGAGTGGTCCCAGAGCAGCGAACTCGAGGACGACATGACCTTGCTCTATCTCAAAGCGACGGGATGAGGAGCGGCGGGTGAATTACGGCTGGCCTAGCGGACCCACGCTCTCGAGCGCGGCGTAATTAGCGGTGAGCTGAAGCGAGACTTGTTGACTTTCGGCTTGGACCTGCACGTTCTCGAACGGATTCGCCTGATTCGGCTTGCTGGCCTTCCACGCGATCTGCTGGACGAGCTTCATCCCCTCGAGCAGGTTTCTTACCTGCGAGGCTGCGTTCGGCGAGGAGCAGTTAAGCTTCACGTTCAGCGTGACCTCGCTGCCGGCGCCCACCGTGTAGGCAATGGACTGAACGTCCTTGAACGCGGCGGCCCAGTCCATCTGCAAATTCTTTTCTCCGGGCATCCAGGCTTTGAACCACTTGGAAACCGCGGGTCCGAGGGCGACGCCCCAAACGGGATCGCTGGACTCGGTTGACCGCACCAGTTGGGCGAATGCGGCGTTCGCTGAAATGCTCTGGCCGGAGCCGGCGCGCGCCTTGAGCATCGCGTCGAGATACGGCAGCGGGCCGAACACGCCGAGCGTGGAATCGACGACGGTCACACAGGTGGAGTTGGGATCTTTTGCGAAGCAGTAGACGTCCGAACCCCGGATTTTGCGCGGCGCAAGTTTGGCCGCCGCGGCATTTCGATGAACGGTTGCGGCATCGAATTCACCCGCCGCGAGACCCTCGTAGCGCATCTCGTTTCCGGCTGCGATCTGCCAGCCCAACACCATCTTGCTGATGTCATTCTCCCCAATGCCGAGCTTTTCGAGGGAGGCTTCGAGCGCGCGAAGGTTCTTCCCGAGATAATGGCTGCGCAGCGAAGCGTAGTCGGGCAGCGCCCGCAGCGCAGCGGGGTTCGAGTATTCGAGCGCAACCGTCTGCGGCGGAAACCAGGACAACGCGTC
>JBOGKE010000167.1:0-27396 GCA_050745265.1 Terriglobia bacterium | reverse complement strand
GTGCCGGGCGGCGGGCGCGGAAAGATGATCCTTGGAGGCTCACGTTCCCACGGCTTGCGCCGTGGGCTACTTTATTTCGCCCGCTCCGCGGGCTTACGCCGACGTTTCCGGCACGATGGATCCGTCAACCGGCGGGCGGCCACTCAGGGTAAACTCCGCGAAGAGTCTTTGTATTTAGACAGATGCGGGGATTCTTCGTCGCCTACGGCTCCTCACAATGACACATTCCGAGATTGTTCCGCAGCGTGTATCAGGCCTCCTGCTTGCGGGCTCGCGATGGGACTCGAGCCGAGGTGGATTTTTGGAGAACTCCGAGCATCGCAGCGCCGTTCGGACTGCCCCAGCCCGTGCACGCGTCCCACCCTGGCGCGGCTTGATACGAGCCGTTATTCCCGGAAGTAACATCGTGGAACGCGCCGGCGGCTGGGGCGATCTGCTGATACAGCGGCGGATTGAGATATCCGAGCGGCCTCGCCGTGGCCTGGTTGAACAGCGCAATCAATCCGGCCCAGAGCGGAGCGACGGCGCTGGTCCCCCCCACGACGATGTTTGACCCATCCACCTCAATTTGATAGCCGGTCAGCGGGTCCGCGTCGCCGGCAACGTCGGGCAAGCCGCGGCCCTTGAAGTTGCCCGGGTTCACCGAGGGCGGAACGTTGGCGGCGCTCTGCCACGACGGCAGCCCGAATGTCGCGCTGATTCCGCCGCCGGTCGCGCCGTTGTTCGGCAGATCGTTCCAGACCTGCTCATCGCTGATCGCCGTACCGCTGCCCACGAGGTGCGTCCCGCCGCAGGCGAGCGCGTAGGGGCTCGACGCCGGGAAATCCACGTGCGCTTCGCCGTCAGTGACGCCGTCCGTCGAGCCATCGTCGCCGCACGCGATGCACACGGTGACGCCCACCGCCGAAGCCGCCTGCAACGCGCTGTTCATGGACTGCAGCGATTGCGAAGTCCAGGTCGATTCCGCTCCGCCCCAGCTTATCGAAATCACCGACGGGTTGTGCTGCTTATCCATCGCGGCCTGGTTGATGGCATCGAGAAAGCCGGCGTCGGTGTTGGGAGCGAAGTAAACGACGATTTTCGCGCCCGGCGCAACCGACCCGCACACTTCAATGTCCAGCATCACCTCGGCATCCGGACCGTTTGGATCGCCCGTAGGCTGATTCGTCCCGCCGTCGACCGACGCCGAGGACACCACCGGAGCGGGCGAGATTCCGAGCGCGCTGAAGTACGAGTCGAGATCCGACTGCGCGTACCCGCCTCCGAGCTCGATGATCCCGATCGTCTCTCCCTTGCCGTTCACGTTCGCGGGAAAATCGTAAAGTTGCGCGACTTGGGGCGGCGTATAAGAAACCGACGCGGCAGCGGCCGGCATCACTTGCGTCAGCGTGCGGCAGTGCGTGTGCGCCTGCGGGCGGTCGTCGAGGCCAAGCACGTTTTGGACGATGCCGTGCAGGTCCGCGGGAACGTAAACCGCTCCGGTGCGCCCGCGGTACGTTCCTCCGGAATATTCATAGTGCGAAAGATCCACCTGGAACGCTGTCGCAAAAGTCGCGGCCGTGCCGCCGAGGACCACGGTTCTCGCGGCCCGGTTCACCTCCGCCACCGAGAGACCGTGCGAGCGCGCAAAGGTCTCGACCCGCCGGATGTCTTCCGGATCGGCCCCGTAGCGTGATTCGTACTCCGCGCGCGTTAAACGTTCGCCGCGGGCCACCAGCTCCGCGAGCGATGTGTGCCCGGCGGCCGATGGCCGGTGCCGCAGCACGATCGTCGCCTGCATCGCTTCGCTGGGATCGCAGGGACCGGACTTCGTCGCGCCCGGCATCGCTTCGCGCTCAGTTCCGGGAATCGCCGTATATTGCTCCGCCGCCATAATCTCTCCTCTGGGATCGCCACCCGTGGCGCCACTTTAGTCAAGATGCTGAAAGACTCGTCTTGGCTGTCATTCTACTCCGAAAAGTTCGGCCAAGGCACTGTATCAGCGCTTTAGCCGTGCCATTTGCAGATCATCGATTTTTCGGTTTTAGCCCCTGAGAGCCTCAGGCGCTAGAAGCCCGATCTGTTCATCGCCAATTACGGTAGGGCTGGTCCTGATCGACGCACTCAGACAGAACCCATCCTCAGTGGTCGGCGCTACTCGACTTCGCCGGGCGCTGCGGCCCTACCGCTGCGGCCCTACCGCTGCGGGAAATTTCGCCGCCGGATGCAGACGATCGAACACGATGAACAGCACTGCAATCACCGCCAGAGCGAAGACGCTGCCTTCCGGCCCGACCGCTCCGCCGGTTAGCCAAGCGGGCCCGTGGAGCGCGGAAGAAAAAAGATGATGCCGGATCATGATCCCGCTGTCGGGCACGGCGAAGATAAAGCTCTCCGAAAAGTCCCACATGGCGTGCAGGCCGATGGCAAACCACAAGTCTCCGGTGCGCCGGACCGTGAAACAAAAGAAAAGGCCGATCAGAGCCGCGGTGAGCGCTCCAACCCAGTCTTCGCCGCGGTTGCCGAGATGAACGGCACCAAAGGCCGCGGAGAGCAGAATCGCCGCCGGCCAGAATCCCATGCCCCCTGACAAGGTGAAGAGCGCGTATCCGCGAAAGAAAAATTCCTCAAACAGTCCCACGGCCAAAAAGCCTGCCGCGACGACTCCGCCATCTAGGAGCAGGCGCCCCCGGATCGATGAGGGCGCGCCGAATCGCAGGCCATGAAAGAGGCAGATGAGGCCCAACAATGCCGCGAGCGCAATCAGCCCCCACAGCACACCCCGCCAGAAGCGCGAGCCGAAGGCCCGCCGCCAAGGCAGCAAGTAGTCGCCAAACGAGCGCTTCTCCGCCAGCGCGAGAATTCCCGCCGCAGCCAGCGCGGCAGCGAGCATCAGGAGTTCGCCGCCGAAGATCGAGCGAGTGGCGCCGGCGCCCGAACGGTGAAATCGACCTCCGGTGAGTACATTGAGTATTACGACGATCAAAAGCCACAGGAGCGCAAAGATCAGTACTCTCCACCCGGAGCGTAGCTCCCGGTCATTGAGGAAAATCCACGCGATGGCACTGCCGTCTATCGGGGGGTGATCCGGCGGGAGTCCATTTGCCGCTTGCTGAGCCGCAGAGCGCCCGTCGCTCACGGCTTGGTCTTCAGAGGATTGTGCGGCGCTGGGGTCGTCCATTCTGCGTATTCCCGCCTCATTATAACTTCACCGGCCCCGTAGCGCTTCCGGATGCCTGACGAGGGAAGCGGGTCGCAATCCGCGCGACCGGCGGATGCCGCCGCCGCACGACCGAGGTGCGGTTTTTACCCCTTTTAGACGCTGTTGTACCATAATTAAGAGGCGCAGAGCGCGCATATGATGAAGCGCGAACACCATATCAGCCTGGGTCTGCACCGCTTTGGATGGCCGGTCCATAAGCCGCTCAAAGTGTTTGCGCCGGGAACTTCACTCCGCAAAAGGGTCGCCTATAGCCTGGCGATCGTGCGGCTGATTCTCGTTCCGGTGATCGCCCTGGCGGTTTACTACCTGTTCGCCATGGGCTGGATCGTGGACCGCATCGTGCGCGTTGACGCGCAGGCAACGACGCTGGCCGACAGCGTCTCGATTCAGATGCTGAATGCACGGCGTATGGAGCTGAACTATTTTTTATTGAACAACCCGGCCGACTTGCAGGCGAGCTATGGCTCGCTCGACGCGCTGCAGAAAACTCTCACGGACTGCGCCCGGCTTCTGCCTGCGGAAAGCCACCCGATCGTGCGCCTGCAATCGGAGGTTCGCAGATACCGCGAGCGGCTCGCGGACGCGGTTAACCGCGTAAGTTCGCAACGGGGATCGAGCACCACGCGCCTGCGGAACGTGCTGAGCGCCTATGAAACTAACCTGAACAGTCTCGTGGGCCGGTCGCGTCACGAACCGCACGAGCAGCTCCTTGAAGATCTTCGCAACCAGACCGGCTCATTCGACACGCAAATCGCGCTGGCGGTCGCTGCGGGTGATCCCGTTCTGCGCCAGGCCACTGACGATCTCGAGGCGTCGAGCAATACGATCCTGAAGCTATCGAGCGATCTCGAAGCAGAAAGCTGGAACCGTGTCCGCAGCGATCACCGTGAGGCGCGGCACCTCGTCACCCAGGCCGAATGGGCGCTCTCTATTGTTTCCGCACTGGTGTTTATTCTCAGCATCATCGTCAGTTACATCCTGCCTCGCCAAGTGGTCAAGCCGCTGCTGGACCTGAAGGGAGCGGTTGACCACGCCGCCGCGGGCCATTATTCGATCGAGTTCGATGTTCAGGGCAAAGGTGAAGTCGCTCAGCTTGCGAACAGCGTGCAGGACCTGATCACGCACGTCAGCCAGAAGCACGAAGAATCGAAGGTGAACGAACCGAGCTAGGTGTTGCGACCCGCGTATCGCGGGCTAGAATCCCTGCGTTTAGGAATCAAACAAATACGGAGGTTCTTCCTTCGCTTCGCTCAGAGCTTGCCCTGAACGGAGCGAACTGGACCGCGTGCCGCTCCTCCGAAATGTTCGGTCGCTACCCCTCACCCGGCTCGAGGAGTCTACCCTGAGGGTCCGCCCGCCTGTATTCCTGCATTTGCCGCCGTGAAGGGCGGCGCTACGGAGCGTGCCGCTGGGCATTGAAGCGGCGGCCGGAAGTGCTATATATTCGACTACGCGAGGAGGTTCGCATGGAAAAAGAGCGCACGGTGACCCCGCAATCCGGACCCTTGAAAACGTTGGACGAATGGGATGACTTCGTCGAGGCTCGCTACGCGGAGGCGGCGCCGGCACAGGGAGCGCAGCCCTTCGTGACGGTGAACCCCGAAAAGAAGAAGGAGCAGTTCCGCAACTATGAGGCCGAGGCGCGCCCGAGCGTCCGGGAGTTCTACCGCTTGAATCATGAAAATCAGACGCGTGAGTTTGTGCTCCGCAAGAAGGAAGAATTTCTCTCCAAACGCCGGATGCGCATGGGCATCTGGGAAGCGATGCAATACCTGAACACGCTGGTGGACGACAGCGACCCCGACACCGATCTGACTCAGATCGAACACCTGCTGCAAACTTCTGAAGCCGCGCGCCGCGACGGCCGTCCTCGCTGGTTCGTGCTCACCAGCCTCATTCACGATTTGGGCAAAGTGCTATGTCTTTGGGGCGAGCCGCAGTGGGCCGTGGTCGGCGATACATTTCCGGTGGGTTGCGCCTGGTCGGACAGGATTGTCTTTCACGAATTCTTCGCCGCAAATCCCGATTCCGGTGTTCCTGAATTCCAGACCCGCTTGGGCGTTTACCCGGAAGGCGGCGGCCTGGATAACGTGGATTTGTCCTGGGGCCATGACGAGTACATCTATCATGTCACCAAGGATTATCTGCCCGAGCCGGCTCAGTATATGCTTCGCTACCACTCGTTCTACCCGGCGCACCGCGAAGGCGCTTACGATTACCTGATGAGCGAGCGCGACCGGGAAATGTTCCACTGGGTGCGCGAGTTTAATCAGTACGACCTTTATTCGAAGAGCGCTGAGCGCCCGAACGCCCAAGGATTGCGCCCGTATTACGAAGGGTTGATCGCCGAGCATTTTCCGCCACAGGTCGCGTGGTGACGGCGTCGCCGCTGTAGCGTCCGTCTGTTACCACGGCTGCCCAAGTAGCACCGCGCTTCGCCTCCGGGCGAGCAGACCCAATTTGGACAAGTCTGGTCTATGACCGGCGTCGCTGCTCAATAGAGCGACGCGACAGCGAAAAAGGAGCCTTCATGCGCCAAGTTGTTCGCTCAGACGCTCTCCCGAAGCCGCGCGGCGTCTATTCTGCCGGCATCGTCGCGGGTGATTTTGTTTTTGTCTCGGGCCAGGCGGCGGTCAATCCCCAAACCAACGAGCTTGAGCTCGGAGATATCCGCTCCGAGACGCGCCGAACGCTTGGGAACATCCGGTCGATTCTTGAGGCCGCAGGCAGTTCCCTGCAGGAGGTCGTCAAGCTCGGCGTCTTCCTTGCCGACTTGAAGGACTTCGACGCGATGAACGAAGTCTTCCGGGAATTCTTTCCCCAAGATCCGCCCGCCCGTACCACCGTGGGCGTCGCGCTGCCTCGGATTAAGATCGAGATCGACGCGATCGCGCACCTCGGCGAACGGGGCTAACCGGGCATCGAGCTCGCCCGTTCTCCCGCGAACCCAACTCGCCGCGACACTATCACCCTGAAAGGCAGGCCATGCGCATCGAAGAGCTACCCACTCCCGCGTTGACCATCGACCTCGACGCGCTCGAGCGCAATCTGGATCGCATGGCGGATTACTGCCGTGCCCACGACTTGAAGCTGCGCCCCCACACGAAGACTCATAAGACGCCTGAGATTGCGCGCATGCAACTCGATCGGGGGGCGGCGGGGCTGACGGTGGCGAAGGTGGGAGAAGCCGAGGTGATGACGCAAGCTTCGCCGCACGAGATTTTGGTGGCCTTCCCTATTTACGGGGCGGCAAAGCTGAAGCGCCTGGCCGAGCTTGCCAAGTCGCGCCGAATTCTTGTTTCTCTCGATTCGGAAACCACCGCGCGCGAGCTCTCCGCGGCCGCATCCGCGCAGGGTGTCGAAATTGGCGTCCTGGTGGAGTTCGACACCGGTCTGCACCGCTGCGGGCTGCAGTCGGGAGAGGACTGCGTGAAGCTGGCGCGCCGCGCCGCAGAGTTGCCGGGACTCAGATTCCGGGGCCTCATGAATTATCCCGGAAACATCTGGGGCGCCGCCGAAGATCGCGACCAGCAGGCGCGCGCGGTGGCGGAAGTGCTGGCCGGAGTGCTCGCAGCGTTCGAGCGGGCGCGCATCCCGGTCGAGATCGTCTCGGGCGGCTCAACTCCCTCAGCCGGCGCATCTCACCGCCTTCGCGGGCTCACCGAAATCCGGCCGGGCACCTATGTTTTTAACGACCTGAACACCCACTACCAGGGCCTCTGCGCGCTTGACGATTGCGCGGCCCGCGTCGTCGCCACCGTCGTTTCTACGGCGGTTCCCGGCCACGCCATGGTTGACGCGGGATCGAAAACACTCTCCTCCGATCTGTTGGGTTCTGGACCGAAGACTGGGTACGGGTTAGTCATCGAAGCGCCCGGCGCCAGTCTTTTCAAGCTCAACGAGGAGCATGGGCACCTCGACCTGAGCGCGTGCGCGCGTCCGCTGCGAGTGGGCGAGGTGGTCTCCATTATTCCGAACCACGTCTGCACGTGCGTCAACATGCACGACGAGCTTTTCTTGACTCGGCGGGGAGAGGTGGAGGGTTCGTGGCGGGTCGCAGCACGCGGAAAGGTTCGGTAGGAGCGGCTGATTTCCGCGCTGTAGCGGCGATGGGAGCCTGGCGCCTACTTGGATCCTGCCACAATTAAACCGAACAGAGCCTGACCGTATTCGACGGGCTGGCCATTCGCGACAAAAACCTTGGCGATTTCGCCGGCTTCCTCTGATTCAATTTCGTTCATTAGCTTCATCGCTTCGATGATGCAAAGAATCTGTCCCCGCTCGACCACGTCTCCGGGTTTCACGAACGGGGGAGCGTCGGGCCCGGCGGCAGAGTAGAACGTGCCAACAATCGGGGACTTGATCAGATGGAGCCCCTCGTGCTCGGCGGCTTCGGCCGGGGCGGTCTCCTGGATCGGCGCCGGGGCGGCTGGCGCCTGGCGGGCGGGTCGCGCGGGGTGCACGAGCGCGAAGTGCTCAACGTCCTGCTCAGCCTCGCGGGCTTCCACACCGGACTGCGCCGCCCCGCCGCGCTTGATCTTAATACGGAAGCCGTTATTCTCCAGCTCAAATTCGCTGATTCCCTGCTCGTTCATCAAATCGACAATCTGGCGAACCCCGTTCAGGTTGGCGAGCATCTCGAACTGATCGCTTGAGGCCTTCTTTCCTGGCATCGGCTTGGAATTGTTTTTCAAATGGCGGCCGCTGCAGCGGGCGCGTTGGGCAGCCGCTGTGCCGATCCGTCCGGCACGAACACCCGTATGCCGGATCAAGACACGTACCATCGGTCCTTCGGTGCAGGCGTGAGAATCTCGGCTTCGCGAGGGCCGACGAGGACCGTATCCTCGATGCGGATACCCCCGTAACCTTCGATGTAAACCCCTGGCTCGACGGTGACTGCGTTTCCGAGCGAAAGTCGCGCTTTCTGGCCTTTAGCGAGGCGCGGCCGCTCATGAACCTCGATTCCAACGCCATGCCCGGTGCTATGCGTAAACCATGCGGCGAGGTTGCTCTCCGTCAGCCGACGGCGCGCTGCGGCGTCGATATCGCCCGTTCTCGCGCCCGTTCGGACAGCTCCAATCGCCGCCTGCTGCGCTTCGAGCACTGCCTGATACATCGAACGCACGCTCCGGCTTGGCCGCCCAAGGTAGAGGGTGCGCGTCATGTCCCCCACGTATCCGCCGAGTATAGCACCAAGGTCAACGATCACCAACTCCCCCGCGGCTAACAGCTTAGCGGCAGGGCGAGCGTGCGGCAGGGCTGCCCGGGGCCCGGAAGCCACAATGGTCTCGAACGCCGCGCCCTCCGCTCCCCCACGACGCATGCGGTAATCGAGCTCGCTCGCCAAGTCGCGCTCGGAGATCCCAACGCGCACCTGCGGCAGAGTCTCCTCAAACGCTCGGGCGGTCAGCTTGCAGGCGTTGCGGATTTGCTCGACCTCGAAAGCGTCTTTTAGGACGCGAAGATCCTCTACCAGTCCGCCGCCCGCCGTCCAGCGCGCGCCGGCCGGACCTTCTCTGCGCAGCCGGTCGAATTCCTCGACGGTGAGGTGGTCGTCCTCAAACCCGACGCAGCTCGCTCGCCGTTTCCGCAGCAGAAGCCCGGCGGCGTGGTAAAGCCCCGCCTTGGTCTCACGCACTTCGACTCCCGAAGCCGTCGCTTGCGCCTGGAGCGTGTAGCGCGGGTCCACCAGAAGCACCGCTTCGCCCGGCGCAAAGATCGCGATCCCGGCGCTTCCGCGGAAGCCGGTAAGATAGAACAGATTTTCCGGCTTGGTGGCCACAAAAAACGGAAGCCTCCGGGTGCCGAGCTCGCGCCGAAGCCGTTGTTGGCGGGCTTCGATAAACGTCGAGGAGCAGGAGGGGGTCATAGAAGCAGAGGCCGAGCAGTTCACGTGGGTTGAAGTTCGGTTGACATTTCGTTCTTGCACGAAACTTACGGAGCGCGGGAACGACGGGATACCGGCGTAAAGGACCGGCGCTGCTGATCGGAGTGAGAACAAACGGCTGGTGGACGCGAAGGGATTCGAACCCTCGACCTCAGCGTTGCGAACGCCGCGCTCTCCCAACTGAGCTACGCGCCCGTTGATTCGCCGACAACGGCTTTACTATAGCATGGCTGCGCCGCTTTTCTCATGTGCCCGCTTAAGCGCGGATCGTGTTATATAATATGCGGTGCGGCAACGTGTCACGAGGAGAGATTTCCGATGCTGATCTACCTGTACGTTCTGGGCGCGGTCCTGTTCCGAATACTCCCGCATCCGTGGGACGTCACGCCGATGGCCGCCCTGTTTCTCTTCAGCGGCGCGGTCTTCAAGCGGAAAGCGGAGTCGCTGCTGTTGCCTTTGGCTGCGCTCCTGGTGAGCGATTACGCAGTGGACCTCTTGCTCTACCACGGGGCATATCGATGGTTCACGCCCTTCACTTGGGGCAGCTTCCTGCTGATCGGTCTTCTCGGCTGGACACTGCGCGGCAAAGTTAACTGGGCGCGAGTCGGCGGCGCTTCCGTGGCCGGATCGACTCTTTTTTTCCTGGTTACCAATTTCGGCTGGTTCTGGATGGGCTGGGATACTTATCCCCATAATCTGAGCGGAATGCTTCAGTGCTACGCCGCCGGAATCCCTTTCTATCGAAACGCACTGATCGGCGATTTGATGTGGAACGCGGTGATGTTCGGCTCCTACGTCTGGCTGATGCGGCGGCGTAGGGCAGCCGTTCCTGCCGCATAACAGTTTGCGTTTGCCGCAGAAGGCGGGCGCCGGTCGTCCTACTCAAACCATGCGTATTTGTTCCCTCCTTCCGAGCGCCACGGAAATTTGCTTTGCGCTGGGTCTGAACCGTTCGCTCGTCGGCGTAAGCCATGAATGCGACTATCCGGATCCCGCCCGGGCGCTTCCCAAGTTGACGCGCAGCAATCTTCCCGCGAATGTCGCGAGCAGCGAAATCGACCGGGCGGTCAGTTCAGCGCTCGAAGTCGAGGGGTCGCTTTACGATCTTGATCTTCCGCTTCTCAAATCTCTCGAACCGGACCTCATCCTGACGCAGCGTCTCTGCGACGTCTGCGCCGTGTCGTTTGACCGCGTGCAAGAGGCCGTCAATTCACTGCCCTCGCGGCCCCGCATCCTAAATCTTGAACCTCGGTCGCTCGATGGCGTTTTCGCAAGCATTCTCGAAATAGCCGAGGCGGCGAACGTCGAAGACGCCGGGCGCCGCCTGGTGGCGTCACTGCGGGAACGCGTGGAACAGGTGCGCCAAACGGCGGCGAAGGCTGAATCACTTCCGCGAGTCTTCTGCATGGAATGGGTAGATCCGCCCTACTGCGGCGGTCACTGGATCCCGGAACTCGTCGAGATCGCCGGCGGGGTGGACCGACTCGCCAATCGTCACCGCCCGTCGCGCCGCATCGAGTGGCAGCGAGTGCTTGATTACGCTCCGGAAGTGGTTATTCTCACGTGCTGCGGATTCGAGCTGGAGCGCACAATCAAGGAAGCGGCGGTTTTGGCGGGTTTCGCCGGTGTCGAGCGGCTTCCCGCGGTACAGAATGATCGCGTCTATGCCACCGACGGCTCGCATTTCTTCGCCCGCCCGGGCCCGCGAATCGTTGATAGTCTCGAAATGCTCGCCCACCTCATTCACCCTGAGCTCTTCAACCCTCCGCCCCTTTCCGCCGCATTCGAGATGCTCCACCTTCCGCTGCACGCCTCGGCGAGGTAAGCGGTTATCAAAAAAACGTGCCGCTCCGAACTGCTGTCAAAAGGCGTTGAGCGCTTTTCGGACAGACGCCTTCCACCCCTCCCCGGGCGCTTCCCACTCCATGACGGCGCCCTTCCGGGCAAGACGTCGCGTCAGTTCGCGCGTATCGACGGTCTGGACGCTGCGGTTTTCATCGATCGCCAATTTCGCCGCCACACCCGCCGCCTCGCCCATAATCATGTAAACAGGCTCGAGGCGCAGAGTGCCGTATCCCACGTGAGAGGCGGACGTACACACCGGGACCAGGAGGTTCGAGCACTCGTTCGCCCTGGGCACGAGGACGCGATACGCGATCTGGTATGGGATCGCCGGCACTTCCAGGTCGCCTTCATTCTGCACGGTTCCATCACTTTGGACGTAGCGCTGGACGTTATGCGAATCGATATTATAGGAGCCCATTCCGATGGGATCGGATTTTTTCAACGACGTTAAGGCGTCGTGTTGAGTCATTATGAATCCGCCGAGCATTCGCCTCGCTTCGCGCACGTAAAGCTGAGGCGGCCAATGATCGCTATCCCTGAACTCATCATTCGCGAGGCCCCACTGCCGCACTTCTTTTGAAAGCGCTTCGGGAACGGCGGGGTCGTGCGACAGAAAATAGAAGAAGCCCGCGGTGTAGTCGGCGTGCGCGCGCCAGATTGCCTCACGCTGCCGATAACGCGCGGTCGGGTAGGCCCAGCTCATTCCGATGCAGTCGGTCGAGAAAGCCCCGTTGTTGTTGACGTCCATTTTGCCGTTGGGCAACGGCGACATACTCGTGAGGTCGCCCAAGCGGGGAGGACGCCCGCGCTTCCTCGTTTCAGCTTCGATCAGCCGCGACAGCAGCGTGAAATCTTTAGGGTTGTAGCTCGCGGGCGCAGGCACCGAAACTCGCCCCGGACTCTTGGTCATGCAGAGACGGAAGTTGTAGGCCTGCACCTTGCGGTCGCCCGCTCCGATTGCTCCGCGGCCGCCCGGGCAAATATTCGGCAGAAGCTTTTTATGCCGGTCGTACGCTTCGACGGGCACATCGAAGCGATGGTGGCCGTATTGGTCCGCTTGGCGCGTTCCTGCGTAGGACTCGCCGTACTTTGTCCTTGCTTCGCGCCCCCAGGTGTAGGAGACGCCGGCTTGGGCCAGGAGATCGCCCTCATAAGTCGAGTCGATGAACTCGCGGGCTGCGAAGCGATCGCCATTTTCGACCAGGATTTCTTGGATTATAGCGCCTCGCTTGTTTACGCCGCGGTCTTCTGCGAGCCGGTGATGGTATAAAACTGTGACGTGTGCCTCGCGCGCCATCGCATTGAACACCTCTTCGGCGACGTGCGGCTCGAAGTCCCACGCAACCGGCTGCTGATAGCGCTGCCCCACACGCTTGTAGAACTCCAAAGACACACCGCCGATGGTTTGCTTCACCCCTGTATCGCTGTGGCTCAAGCCGCCCGAAACCATGCCCCCAAGATGTGATCCCGGCTCAAGCAGCGCCACGCTGCACCCCGCGCGCGCGGCGGCAACCGCCGCAGAAACGCCCGCTGCCGTTCCCCCATAAACGATAACGTCGTATCGCCGAGAATCGGGGAGGCCAGCGCTCATCTCGCACAGCGCTCCACCCAGTCCCAAGACCGCGCCGCTGATAAATTTTCTGCGGTTCACCGTTCCCTCTCTATTTTCTTTTTCCAAAGCCGGGCGCCCTCTCGCGAAGGGCTTGCAGAACGCGGCTCAAAACCTGGCGGTTCATCCGAGGCGCGAGAACGAGCGGTCGATGGTAAGCGAAAGCGTTGCGACCGTGTTTTCCACGTAATCGGCCAGCGCTTCGCGATAAAAGGACAAACTGCGGTCCCGGATTTGGTTCTCGGGCTCCTGCGGCGAGACGAAGTGGTGCGTTTCGTGAAGAATGATGCTCAGTATTTTCAGGCGGAATTGTTTCTTGTGAAATTCGTCGAGGCGGCTTCCCTCCAGGAATTTCGCGTCGAGCGCGGCGTCGGAAATGGGCAGGGCGTGCCAAGGCGCGACCAGCTTATAGGCGATGTCCATCTCACCCAGGCTGATCCCTCTGAAAAGGTCGTGAGCTTCGGCGAATGGCGATTCTCTGACATAAGGATGCCGGTGCCCTAAGCAGCCGCACACGTTCTTCCGCCGCAACTGCACCACGATGAGGCCCGGCGCGCGAAAGAGAATGTCGCCGTAAGAATCGCGGCCCGCCTGAGGACCCGCCAGCCAGTCCTGTTCAACCGCTAGTGAAACCTGGCGTGCCATGGCCGCATCCCGGCGGGCATGGGCGATCACCATCAGCGGCCGTAATCGGTCGCCAAAACGGGTGGCAATATACCTTCTGCCGCGCAGCCATTCGCGCCAGCGCGCCGCGCGGGGCCGCGAATGCAGGTAATCGAGAACCGCCGCCGAGGAAATAAAATCCATGCCCTATGAGCTGAACCGGTCAGCTCATTCCTCATCCCCGTAGACCCACACGCCGCCCATACGCACCCGCACCACAATGATCTGGCTTCCGTTCGGATTGCGGAAGTCGATGGTTCGTCCGAAACCTTCGTCCTGCTGGGTCATCCCGTGCAGATCGCTTTGCACGTAGCCGAGCCAGGAGTGGGCGTCGAGCACGCGAAGGTTGTAAACGTTCGGCACATCCACTTCCACGTCGCCGTAGTTGTCGTTCAGATAGACGCCGCCCGTGATCCCGCTGACGGTTAGGTCGCCGTCCACGCATTTCACGCGCAGATTGGCGTCGTAAGGCATTTTGACAGTCAGATTCACCGTCAGCCGGGACTCTCCGCGAAACGGACGCCAGGGCCTGCGCGAAGGATAAACCGTGCTCAGCGTGATCTTATGGTCTTTTCCCTGAAGCAGTACCTGCACTCGCCGGCAAAGCCGCTCCGCTTTCCGCCGCGACCCGGCAGTAACCACTTTTTCCGCCTCGACCGAAAGCCGGGGGTTGTCCCAGCCCGAGACTTCAATGTCGCCGATGCGCGTCTCGATGGTGAGCAGTCCGTAGGAGAACATCCGGACGGAGTAACGCTCGGTCTTCCTGAAATCGTCGGCACGGAGAGAGGAGGCGGCGGCGATCATAATCAGGATCAAGACCAAACCGCGTGATGACGAGCGGCCGCTCAAGCGCCGGGAGACATCGGATCGGAACAGGGGTGTCCGGAAGGCCGTCATGGGAATGCCTGACCGCGGCCCAGTAGGCGTGAGAGTGGAAGGCTCGCCTTACGCCCGGGCCAGCGCCAAAGCACTTTTAATGGTAGTTCGGACCAACGGCCAAAGACAAGCGGCAAATCAGATCTGCTGGCCTCGCGTGTCTCAGCCACGAGGCCGGCAGAAGGCCGTTCGCGGCCTGCTTCGGAGCGGATTTCCAGGGATTCCGACCTTTTGAATTGATATAATGCGGCCATGCCGCCCCGGATCGTGGTCATCGAAGACGAAAAGGACATCACGGACCTTCTGACCTACACGCTTCGAAAGGAGGGTTTCGAGGTGCGCAGCTCGCCGCGCGGCAAAGAAGGTTTGGACATCATCCGGCGGGGTCCCGCCGACCTGGCTCTGATCGACATCATGCTTCCCGATCTCAACGGTCTCGAAGTCTGTAAGCGGCTGCGCGCGGACGATGATTTCAGGAAACTGCCGGTCATCTTCCTCACCGCCAAAGGTGAGGAAATTGATCGCATTCTTGGGCTTGAGATCGGCGCGGACGATTATGTAGTAAAGCCCTTCAGCCCTCGCGAACTCGTAGCGCGGATCAAAGCCGTGCTGCGCCGCCAGGAGCGCTCCGGGGGCGAGCCGCAGGTGATCGAGTCGCCGGACATCCGCCTCGACCCCCGGACCCAGGAAGTGACCGTGCGGGGTCAGCCGGTCGATCTCAGCACGCTCGAGTTTCGTCTTCTTCACTTTCTCGCGTCGCACCCCCGGCGCATTTTCGCGCGCGAAAGCCTGCTCGACCAGGTCTGGGGGAGCGACCACTTTGTTACACCGCGCACCGTGGACGTTCATATCCGCCGCCTCCGGGAAAAGATTGAAGCACAGCCCGAGCGTCCGCGCTATCTCCAGACCGTCCGGGGAGCCGGGTATCGCTTCACGGCGTTTGCCCCCGGGGATGCGGAGCTTTGATCGTTTTGACCGCGCGGCGAGCCGGGCAAGTTCAACTGTAACGCCCCGAATCTGCTGGTTTGACGCGACCTCACTGCTCTCAAATCTCAAATCTGAAACTTGAAATTCCAAGCTCGCCGAGCCTGCGCGCACCAACCCGTCTCGTATGATAAATTTCGCTGTCTGCGTGTATTGGGGGTTACACTGAATGCAACCGCGTGCGGCGTGCGTTTCGGCCTCGCTAGCAGGCTGCGTCTTGACGCTATGCGGCGCCCGATGCCGGTACGCGCTGCGGCCTTCCCATGACCCTCAATAGTCCCATTTTCCGCAGGTTTCTTTGGTGCGCCTTCTCGACCGCGCTCGTCAACATTGTATTCCTCGCGCTTTACGCAGGCCGTCTGGGCGGGCGGGCAATTATCGCCGCGGTATGCGTTGCCTTTATCGTGGCGCTTTTTGCCGCATGGCTCGGCGCGCGCACACTGATCCGCCGCATCGTGCGGGCGAGAGCCTCTGCCGAGGACTTATTTCGCGCGGACATGGTCGCGCTGAGCCCCTCGCCGGACGCTCAAGACGAGCTCGGCGCGCTCGCACGATCGTTGCGGCGCGCGGCGGGCGAATGGCAGGGGTTGCTCGCGCGGCTGGAGCTCGAATCGGCGCGGCGCGAGGCCATTCTGAAAAGCATGGCGGAAGGTGTGCTCGCCGTTGATGACGGCCTGCGCGTGGTCTTCTGCAACGAATCCTTTGCCCGCCTCGTGGGCGCTCGACTGCCCATTCCTTCGCGGCTTCCGCTGCTCGACCTGGCTCGAGACCCCAGCCTCACCGGAATGCTGGCCCAGGTCATCAAAACCGGCGCGCCTTCAAAACAGACGATTCAGCTCGCCGCGGCGGGTAGCCGCGTGTTTGAAGTGCACGCCGCTCCGCTTGCGGAAGCGACATACACGGGCGCCATCGCGATTTTGCACGACATTACCGATCTCGAACGCCTGGAGAGGGTGAGAACAGATTTTGTGGCCAACGTCTCGCACGAGCTGCGAACGCCGCTCACGGCGATTCGCGGCTACGCCGAAACTCTGCTCGATAGCGGCGTCGAGGGCGAAACCCGGAAGTTTCTTGAAATCATTCTGAACCATTCCATCCGTCTGAACAGCATCGCCTCAGATTTGCTGATCCTCTCCGAGCTCGAGTCCGGCCGGTCCCAACCAGAGCAGGACGCGGTGCCGGCCGGTGAGATTGTCGATTCGGCGCTGCGCGCGGTTGAGAGCGAGGCATCGGCACGGCAGGTGCGCCTCGTCCGCGGCCGCGTGGAGGAACTCAGCCTTGCCGGGAGCCGCAGGAGAATCGAGCAGGCGATGATCAATCTGCTGAGCAACGCCGTCAAGTTCAACCGGCCGGGCGGCTCGGTCCGCGTTGATGCGGAGCATTCTCGGGAGGGGAAGGCTTGTATCACCGTCAGCGATACGGGCGTGGGCATTCCATCCGAAGACCTCTCGCGGATCTTTGAGCGCTTTTATCGTGTCGATAAGGCGCGTTCGAGCGAAGTCGGCGGCACGGGCCTCGGGCTCTCCATCGTCAAACATGCGGTCGAGCGGATGGGAGGGCACGTTCGGGTCGAGAGCCAGCTCGGGAAGGGATCGACGTTTACCGTCACGCTGCCAAGATGCAAGTAGGGCGGGTGATGGCTGGAGTTGGAACTTTGAACGCGCTAGCCTCGATCATCCGCCAGCCAGTAAAGTGGCGCGGGAGACGGACGGGTTGCCGCAGTCACCGGGGCGAATCCCCGGTCACAGCCCGAATGCGGCCAACGAGAAGAGATGGCATCGTAGGATGGCTTTCGAGCGATTCGCTCACCAGGAACTCGACTCCGGGATGGAGTCGCCGCTCGCGTTCCAGCAGTTCGGGCAAGTCGCGGCGCAGGTGGATGCCCGAGGTGAGGAAATAGGGAAGGACGACGATCCGCTCCAAGCCTTCCGTGACGGCGTGCGCAATCGCCGTCTCCAGGTCCGGTTTCCCTAACTCCAGGAATGCCGCGCGAACGTACGCAAATCCGCCCGCTTCTGAAACTTCCCGCGCGAGCGCCCGCACGCGCTCGTTGGCCTCTTCCACGCGGCTTCCGTGCGCAAAAAGAAGGATTGCGGTTCTCGAGTTTCCGTCGTTCGGTCTGTTCATGAAGCCTCGGAAATTCTAGCACGCCTCGGGCAATTCCTGCCCGCGCGGAGTGCCCGGCGTGCACCCTCAAGTGCCGTGATCGCTCACCCAGGCCGGTCGGCGTGTGTGTCACCCCATGCTCGCTTCGCAGGCGGTCAAGAATTCTGCGTTCACCCAGCAACCCGGTTCAAAATTCCTCCATCGTATCCGTAGGCGATATCGAGTTGGTTGCCGCTCCGCGTCTTGACGCCGAGCCTTTCAGCCCGACACCCCGCCCTTTGGTGTTCTGACCGGCTTTCGGGCCAAACTGAGGAGGCTGCGTCGTATGAAAAAGATGGCACTACTCTTCCTGGCGATGGCCTTTGGTTTCTCGAGCATGCAGGCCAAAAGCCCGCCGAAGACGGCCGATTTTTCGGGTACCTGGGCCCTCGACACGGGCCGGAGCAAGAACGTGCCCGAGGGACTCGATAGCTACGCGATGACGGTCGCTCAAACCCAGCGGGAGCTCAAAGTAGAAACTACGTTGAAAGGCGATCTAAAGCCCGTCGGCGACCTGAGCGGTCCGTACCCGGCAGGTCCCCAAGGAGGCGCGTACCCGGGCGGCACTCACGGCTCGATAGGCGGCGGGATCGGGCGAATGGGTCGTGCGGGAGGCATGGGAATGCCGGGCGGCAGGGAGGCGCCGATGGGCGAAGCAATGCCCGGCGGCATCGGCGGAGCGGGAGGAATAGGAGGCGGTGGCACACCGCGGTCGGAGCGGCGCCCGCTCGATAGCGCTGCGGCTTTGTCTTTCTATCCTTCGAGCGCCACCTATCGTTTGGACGGCGAAGCAACCACAGCTCAGCTTGGCGGTCCAGCGCACTCGGACGCCACCCTGAAAGCCAGTTGGACCAAAAAAGGGCAGCTCCTCAAGATGTCCCTCGACGGAAACGCATATTCCGGCATGGGCAGCGATCTCCAGTTAAAGGATCAGTGGAAACTCTCGAACGACGGCGCGTCTCTACTCGTGGAGCGCTCGGTCCGTTCCCGGGCCGGCTCGACGACGGTGCACCTAGTGTTTCAGAAGCAAGGTGACAAGACCCATAGCTAGGCCGATGGCGGCGCACACATGGCGTAGTTTGCCCTTCGTGCGACTCAGCGCATTCTCCGCGATCGGACACATCGCAAAAAGCGCACTATATGCGCCATGCAGGTGGGTTGTTGCCCCAACCGAAGAAAGAACCTAAGCGTTCCGGTGGCCCCCCTTCGAGTTTGACCTCTCCTCGCGCAATCTGCTAACTTGATTGAGGTCTTCGGTACTTGCAATCCGGCATGGAGAATATTCAACTCACCTTCCCCGACGGGAAAACAAAGGAATTTCCTCGCGGCGTCACCGCGCTCGAAGTAGCCCGATCGATCGGTCCGCGCCTGGCTTCCGACGCGCTGGTCGCCAAAGTTGACGGGCGCCTCATTGATCTCACTTCCCCTCTTGAAGAAAACGCGCCCATTCAGTTCGTAACCCCCGCCATGCCCGAAGGTCTCGAAGTTTACCGCCATTCTTCGGCGCATTTGCTCGCCGCGGCGGTGCTCGATCTGTTTCCGGATGCCCATCCCGGCGTCGGCCCTCCCACCGAACACGGCTTCTTTTACGACTTCTACCGCGAGAAAGCGTTTTCCGAAGCGGATCTTGAGAAGCTCGAAGCGAAAATGGCGGAGATCGTCAGCGCTGACGTGCCGTATGAGCGCGTCTATTTTCCGAAGCAAGAGGGCCTCGAACTCTTCAAAAAAAAGGGCGAATTCCTAAAATGCGAGCTCATCGAGGAAAAAGCCGATCCGGTGTTCTCGGCGTACCGCACCGGCAAGTTTCTCGATTTCTGCCGCGGCCCGCACATTCCCTCCACCGGCCGGATCAAAGCGTTCAAGCTTCTGAGCGTCGCCGGCGCGCACTGGAAGGGCGATGAGCACGCCTATCCGCTGCAGCGCATCTATGGAACCGCGTTCTTCACCCAAAAAGAACTCGACGTGTATCTCCAGCAAGTGGAGGAGGCGAAAAAGCGCGATCACCGGCGCTTGGGCAGGGAGCTCGATCTTTTCAGCATCGAAGACGACGCGGGAGCGGGGCTGATCTTCTGGCATCCCAAGGGCGGCATCATTCGCAAGGAAATCGAAGACTGGCTGCGCGAGGAATTACTTCGGCGCGGTTATGACCTGGTGTTCACGCCTCACACGATGCGCCGCCACCTGTGGGAGATTAGCGGGCACACGGGTTTCTATCGCGAGAACATGTTCGGGCCGATGGAAGTGGAAAACGACGAGTACCAGCTCAAGCCGATGAACTGCCCCGGACACATTCTGATCTACAAATCGCGGTCACGCAGCTACCGCGAATTGCCGCTGCGCCTGGCAGAGCTCGGGACGGTTTACCGCTACGAGCGTTCCGGCGTGATGCACGGCCTGTTGCGGGTGCGAGGATTCACGCAGGACGACGCCCACATTTTTTGCCAGCCGGAGCAGCTTGAGAGCGAGGTTCAGGCCTGCGTCGAGTTTGCTCTGGCGGTGCTTCGCACTTTCGGTTTCGAGCGCTATCAGGTGGAGCTGTCGGCTCGCGATCCGGCGCACGCCGAGCACTACGCGGGCTCGCTCGAAGAGTGGGAGCGGGCCGAGAACGCGTTAATGGCGACGCTCCGCCGCATGGACATTCCGTTCAAATATATCCCGGGCGAGGCGGTTTTTTACGGGCCCAAGATCGATGTCAAGCTGGTGGACGCGATTGGCCGCCCTTGGCAGCTCACGACGGTGCAATTCGACTTCAACCTGCCGCGGCGCTTCGAACTCGAGTACGTAGGAAGCGACGGCCGCAAGCACACGCCGGTGATGGTGCACCGCGCCCTGCTCGGATCGGTCGAACGCTTCTTCGGTGTTCTCATCGAGCACTACGCGGGCGCTTTCCCGATGTGGCTCGCGCCGCTCCAGGCGGTGGTGTTGCCCGTGAGCGAGAAACATGCCGAGTACGCGCGTCAGGTGGAGGGCGCTTTGCGAGCCGCGCGCATTCGCGCTCACCTCGACGACAGAAACGAGAAGCTGAACGCCCGCATCCGCGACGCGCAGCTCCAGAAAATTCCGCTCATGCTCGTGGTGGGCGACCGCGAGGCGCAGGCTCAGACCGCCGCCGTGCGGCGCAGGGACACGGGCGATGCGGGATCGAAACCCGTGGACGAGATTATCCCGTGGGTGCGGGAGCTTATCGACACGAGAGCGGTGAAATGGTAATCTCAAAAGCAGGTGTCACGTTTCGGGCGCCAGGAAGATAGTGAATGTTAAGCGGTGAATGGTGAACGGGATATCTCCAGCAGGCGCCGAGAAGCGAATCCCCTGTTCACCGTTCGCTCTGATCCCTGACACCCGGAATCTGACACCTGATTTCTTGGAGGTACACGCCTATCGCTGATCGTTTTGTTCGGATAAACGAGCGGATTCGCGCCAAAGAGATCCGTGTGATTGACGACGAGGGCAACCAACTCGGGATCATGCCGCCGTGGGAAGCGCTTAAGGTCGCGCGCGGGCGCGGTCTGGACCTGGTCGAGGTTTCGCCACGCGCCGTGCCACCCGTCTGCCGGATTATTAATTACGGGAAATTCCTCTATCAGCAGAGCAAGCGCCAGCACGACGCGCGCAAGCATCAGCGGTCGATCGAGCTGAAAGAGGTCAAGTTCCGCCCTCGCACGGGCGAGCACGACTTTGACGTCAAGAAGAACCACATTCTGAAGTTTCTCGACGAGGGCAGCAAGGTGAAAGCGACGATTGCCTTCCGCGGACGCGAGATGGCCCATCGCGACATCGGCTGGACGATGATCAACCGCCTGATCGAGGAAATCGGCGAGCAAGGCCAAGTGGAGACGAGACCTAGGCAGGAAGGGCCGAATCTGACGGCGATCTTCGCTCCCAAAAAGCCGGGAGGCGCTAAGCCCGCGGGCGAGCCCAAGCCGCGCGCCACAGAGGCCGTCCCGCGTGCTTCGGCCGCTGCCGGTTCCGGGGCTGCGCCCGCGCGTAGTGTGAGCGCTCCGCCATCCGGCCAGCCGCTCGCTCCGCCCGGCCCTTCAGAAAATGCGGGAGGATAATTTGGCGAATCGGAAGCTCAAGACGCATAAGGGCGCCGCAAAGAGGTTCAAGCTGACCGCAAGCGGCAAGGTCATGCGCGGACATGCCTACGCGCGCCACATTTTGACCTCAAAACCGAGCAAGCGAAAACGCAAGCTCGATCAAAGCACCACGGTCTCGGACTCCGATGTTCGGCGCGTTCGGGCCATGCTTCCGTATGGAAGATAGGTGTCGGGCGCCAGGTTTCAGGTGTCAGAAGGCAGAGCACACGATCTGCTTTTGCTGATATCTGACACTTGGCGCCTGATACCTGCTCGTTCAGGGTGCGGGAAGGCCCACGGCTGGGTGCCTTCTCTGAGCCAGTACGTAGTGAACAGAGAGCGGTGAATGGCAGACGATTAAGCTGTTTTCTTCTGCTTTCCGCCTTCTGCAATGCTCTCCGCCCCTTAGCACCGCAATCCGAAAGGAGTAAACCCATGCCAAGAGTCAAGCGCGGCACTGTGCGCCGCGCCTCGAGGAAGAAGCTCGCCAGGCGCACCAAGGGATATTTCCTCACCAAAAGCAAGCTCTACCGCTCGATGAAAGAGGCCGCGGACCGCGCGGGGCGCTTCGCCTACCGCGACCGCCGGCGCCGCAAGCGCGATTTTCGGCGCCTCTGGATTCTGCGCATCAACGCGGCGGCCCGCCAGAACGATCTTACCTACAGCCAGTTCATGAACGGCCTCAAGAAAATGGGGTCGCTGCTCGACCGCAAGTCGCTCGCGGAAATTGCCGTGCGCGACCGGACCGCATTCGCGGCGCTCGTGGCGCAAGTGAAGCAGGCGCTGGCAAATCCTGCGGCAAGTTGAGCAGGGTGACAGCTCCGGAAACATACAGGCCCACAAGTAGCCACGGCACGGCCTTTGTGCCGTGGGCCGTTGCATCGGCAAAAGAAAAGCCCAACGCACAAATGCCGTGCCGTGGTCGCCATCTTGCACTCAAACTCATGAACGATCCGCAGTATTCGTCTACGCTGCTTCATGAATGCTGAGGGAAAAATCCGGAAAACGCTCGCCGAGTTACAGACGGATGACGCGCCTGCCGTCGAGGCGCTCTTTGCTGAGGTCCGCTCAGCGATGGAACAAGAGCGGCAGCGGCTTATTCACGGTGGCGCGCCGGACGAAGCACAAAGGAGGGCCCTGGCCAAGAGCTTGCGCGACCGTTGGCTGGCCCGTCACACCGGGTTGCTTGCCCAGCTCGATGAAAACTGGCTGAAGAATGCGCCGCCGCAATTGAGGCCCGTGGTTGGGAAGCAGTTTAACGAACTCCGCCGCGCAGCCGCGGGTTGCGAGTACGACGAGCTCGTGAAGAGCATCCGTTTGCATCCGAAGCTGGAAACCCAGGAAACCCTCCCCTTCAACGAAGCTGTTGGCGCAAAAGTTCCAGAAAAATCCGTTGCCGATGACCTCACGCTGCCGGGCGTCCGCCGACAGCTCGGCTTGCTTCATCCCGTTACTCAAGTCGAGCGCGAGATCGAGGACATTTTTCTCGGACTCGGCTTCTCGATCGAGACCGGCCCGGAAATCGAGTCAGTTTATTATAATTTCGACGCGCTCAACATTCCGGAGAGCCACCCTTCGCGCGACGACTGGGATACGTTTTACATTGACTCCCAAACCGTCTTGCGCACACACACCTCGCCCGTCCAGATTCGAGCCATGCAGAAGCGGGGCGCGCCCCTCTACATCGTCATCCCAGGGCGCTGTTACCGGCGCGACAATCCCGATTCCACCCATTCGCCGGTGTTCCACCAAATCGAGGGCCTGGCTGTGGATACCGGCATTACGTTTGCCGACCTCAAGGGCACGCTCGATTTTTTCGCCCGCAAGTTTTTCGGCGAAGAGACGCAGACTAGCTTCCATCCGAGCTTCTTTCCTTTCACCGAGCCGAGCGGAGAAGTGGCGATCAGTTGCCGCTTCTGCGATGGCGGGGGTTGCCGCGTCTGCAAGGACAGCGGCTGGATCGAGGTGATGGGCTGCGGCATGGTGCATCCGACGGTCCTGAAGAATGGCGGGATCGATCCCGAGCGGTTCAGCGGCTGGGCCTTCGGGCTTGGCGTCGAGCGCTACGCGATGCTGAAGTATGGCATCAGCGATATTCAGCTCTTCTACCAGAACGACGCGAGATTCCTGGACCAGTTCTGAATGGGTTCCTTGAGTCGTTGGATTATTTATTCAACGATTTAATGACCCGATGAAGCAATGAATCGATTCCTTTGCTCCTCGGCATTATGAGAGTCTCCGTCAATTGGCTCAAAGAGTTCGTTGAGATTCCGCTCGATCCTCGTGAGCTCAAGCGGACGCTGAGAAACATCGGACTGGGAGTGGAGTCAATCGCGTCCGCGAACGGGGACTGCGTGCTCGACCTCGAGGTCACAACGAACCGTCCCGACTGCCTGAGCCATTACGGCGTCGCCCGCGAGCTTTCCACCGCCTGCCGCGTACCGCTGAAGAAGATTGAGCTGACCTTGAAGGAGTCGAGCGCGCCCGCAGCGGAAGCGGCGTCGATTGACCTCCAGAGCCCCGAACTCTGCGCGCGCTATTGCGCGCGCGTCCTCCGCAATGTTGAGGTGAAGCCGTCGCCGGATTGGCTCATCGCGAGGCTCGCGTCCATTGGCGCGCGCCCGATTAACAATGTGGCCGACGCCACGAATTATGTGCTCATGGAACTCGGCCATCCCCTGCACGCCTTCGACCTGGAGCGGCTGCATCAGCACCGGATCATCGTACGGCGTGCGCGGCCGGGTGAAAAGCTGCGGACGCTCGACGGCGTCGACCGCACGCTGAACCAAGAAAACCTTGTGATCGCGGATGCCGGGCGACCCGTGGCGCTCGCCGGCGTGATGGGGGGCACGGACTCGGAGATCACGAGCGCCACCACTTCGGTGCTGATCGAGAGTGCCTGGTTTGATCCGCTGTCGATCCGCCGCACCGCCAAGTCGCAGGGAATGCACACGGAGGCGTCGCACCGTTTCGAGCGCGGAGCGGACATCGGAATCGCTCCGCTGGCGCTCGACCGCGCGGCGGCGCTGATCAAAGAGCTCGCCGGCGGTGAGTTTCTGCGCGGCGTCATCGACGTCTACCCGCGGCCGCGCCGCCGCGAAACGATGACCCTGCGCCGCGCCGAAATCCGCCGCATTCTGGGCGCCGAGGTCCTCTGGGAAGACGTGGAGCGCATTCTGCGTTCGCTCGGCTTTGCCGTGGCCCGGCGCGGTCCGGAAGCTTGGTCCGTCACGCCCCCCAGCTTTCGCCTCGACGTCACCCGCGAAGTGGACTTGATCGAAGAAGTGGCGCGCCACTACGGATACGACCGGTTGCCTTCGCGCCTCGTGCCGGCGCCGCCTCACGTCGAGCGCGACCTGACACGCGAAAAAGAGCTGGCGCTCGCCTGGAGTCTGACCGGGCTGGGATATCGCGAGATCGTCACGACGTCGATGACCGATCCGGCGGAAGGCGCGCAATTCAGCGGCGCCGCACCCGTCTTGATCGAGAATCCGGTAAGCGAGGACGCTGCGGCCTTACGCACCTCAGCGGCGCCCAGCATGCTGCGCGCGCTTCGCTGGAACCTCGACCGCGGGACTGAAGATCTTCACTTTTTCGAGATGGGCAAGGTCTATGAGGCTCAGACGGAGGGTTCCCCAGCGGAGCGCCGCGTTCTGATGCTCGGGCTCGCCGGCCACCGCCGCCCCGGAACGGTGCACGAAACCGCGCGGGAACTCGACTTCTTTGATCTGAAGGGCGACGTGGAAACGCTCCTGAAGGTCTTCGGAACTCGCGGTTTGGATTTTGCCGTGGCGGGCCAGCCGAGGCAGCCCGGCGCTGGGATGGAAGTCGTGAGCGGCGAGGCAAACTCCGCTGAAACCAAAGCGCCGCAATATACGGAGACCGGCGGCGGCGCTGAATACCGCTGCGGGAGCCGCCTGCTCGCGGCGTTCGGGGCGCTGGCGGAAATACTTCGTGAGCGTTACGAGCTGCGCCGTCCTGTTTGGCTGGCTGAGATTGACCTGGACTACCTGCTGGAGTTCCCGCTCAAATCGAAATCATTTCAGCCGTTCTCGAAGTTCCCTTCGGTCAAGCGTGATTTTTCGCTCGTCGCCCCATCCTCCGTCTCTTATGGCGACATCGCTCGCGCGATCAGGGAAACGCGAATCCCGGAACTCCGCAGCTTTACTCCCGCAGATCGATTTCACGGTCGCTCTCTCGGGCCCAACGATTACAGCCTGCTGTTGCGTGTGACGTTTGAGAGCCTGGACCACACGCTCACGGGCGGCGAAATCACGCAGGCGAGTGAAAAACTCCTGGAGGCGCTGGCGCCGCTCAGCATCCGTTTGCGCGGACAGCCGGCCGGAGAACAGTAATCGCTCCATCCGCAGCCCGCGTGTCCGGCGAGCCGTCCGCCACCCGATTTTCGTTGCTGTGCCCGCCGGCCGGAGCGCGACCTAAAGCTTTCGCACAAAGTTCATACCGGGCAATTGACGAACCAACCCGTTCATTTCGAGGCCCAGAAGCGCCGCCAGTACTTTGGGCTGAGGAAGCGATACGCTCACGCAGATCGCATCAACGAACAGCGCCTGATCGGCGCGAAGCGCTTCGTAAATCGCTCTCTGATCACCATCGAGCGCTGGCCCGAGCGGCAGAGCGCCGCTCGAAATCTGCCCGGCCTCGGAGCGCGGCGCTTCAGGCGGCGCCAGTTGCGCGCGGACCGCGGGTGGAAATTCCTCAACCACGTCCGTCCACTGGTCAACCAGCTTCGCACCCTGCTTGATCAGGAGGTTCGGCCCAAAGCTCTGCGCCGAGGTAATGTTTCCCGGCACCGCAAATACTTCACGATTCTGCTCGAGCGCCAATCGCGCGGTGATGAGCGATCCGCTGTACTCGGCCGCTTCGACGATTACCACTCCGAGCGACAATCCGCTGATGATGCGGTTGCGAATGGGAAAGTTTTCGGGCGCAGGAGAGGTGCCGAGCGGAAACTCTGAAACGAGGGCGCCGCTGGCCATCACCGACTCGGCGAGCTTTTTGTTCTCGCGGGGGTAAACCACATCCACACCGCAGCCGAGAACCGCCACGGTCGTGCCTTTGACTTCGAGCGCACCGCGATGCGACGCCGAATCGACGCCTCGCGCGAGGCCGCTGACGATCACAATCTGCCGTAAAGCCAAGTCGGCCGCGAGCCGGTGGGCCACAGAACTCCCGTAAGCGCTCGGGCGCCGCGTGCCCACCACTGCGACGGCATGGCGCGCGAGTGCTGTGGCGTCGCCGCGGACGTAAAGAGCAAGGGGAGGATCGGGAATTTGCCGCAGCAGGAGCGGATATTCCTGCGCGGATGGCGTGATAATGATCGCGCCGAGCTTACCCGCCGCCTGCAGTTCCTTCTCCGCCTCCGCCAAGCCCTTCTGTGCCGAGATTGCCCGGGCGACCGGCAGAGGCAGACCGCAGCTTTCGAGTTCAGTCAGGGATGCTGCGTAGACGCGCTCGGGCGAGCCGAAGCTCTTCACCAGTTTCAAAGCGCCGCGCGTGCCCAATCCGTCGACGCGCGTCAGCGCCAGCCAAAACTCGACGGCGCCGCCGATCGGTCTGTTAGCCGCGAGATCAGCCGCTTCACCAATCGCCCGCTCCATACTCCCTAAAATCGCAAATTGAGCGCGCTTGCGCAAGCCCCGCCAACGAAAAGGCCCCGCATGGGGCCGAATCCGAATCGCTTTGCCACTTAATGGGCTGCGTCTTCTCGGAATGACAGGCTGAAGGAGTTTTTCAGCAGCGCGGTTTCGCGGTTTCGCGAGGACACGCCTTTCGGCACTACTCTTAGTTGCGACAACTGCTACATATGATACTTATGAGACTCCGGACGGCTCCGGGCCTGCCGCCACGTTCCCGCCGTTTTCGGTTGGCTGCGGGTCTTGGAGCAAAGGCCCACGGTCGGGAACGCTCCGACCGTGGCTACCCTCCGCCTCCTGTATTGATTCTAAAGACTTGCTAGGTTTCGTTCCGTCAGTTTTTGCGTAGCGCAGAGTTTCGTTTTTCTGAAACTCTGCGGCTTGTGCGTGTTCCGCAGGAAAGTCCGCGGAGTTAGAGAACAACTCCGCGCTACCCGGTTGCTGTCCCACCG
>JBOGKE010000166.1:0-7875 GCA_050745265.1 Terriglobia bacterium | reverse complement strand
GGCGGAACGCCAGCAACAAGACCGGCACAAGGGGCGCGCCGCAAAGAACGCGGCTGAGATAGGCAGTCCGCAACTTATTGCTGCTAAAAGTGGTTAATCTCCAATTACACTTTTGGGATACGAGCCTGATTCCGGAGATTTCCCAGCCGCCCGCGACGTGTCCAAGCAATCCCTGCTGGCTGTGATAAAACGGGAGGTCATAGACATAATTGAACACGAAGACCTGCGGCCGACTGAAGCTCGCCGGACCATAATCCAGCGCCCAGTCGTAGGTGTCATACGGAGCGTTGCTGCGATCCGTGGGACTGTCGGTTAAAGTCTTCGACCAGGTATAAGCCACTCCCAAACTGAGGCCCCTCGAAACCTGCGGTTTACCGAAACCTGCAGCGAGTGATAATTGGAATTGAATTCCGGCGTGATCGTGGTGACCACCCTATATCCGGGGTAAGGGCGGAGATCGTTGTAGCTGACGGTGGGGTTCGCAAGTCGCGAAGCAACGGGCACCTTGTTCATGTACAGCTCGCTGAGTAGATGGGTTCCCTTGCGCCTACATAGGCGACTTCGACGACGGTGTTGGGGGCGACCTCGTGCTCCAGCGAAAAATTCCACTGAACGACCGCAATTTCGAGCTTTTGCTCACGCTGCAACCCGGAGTCTCTTCCACTCTAGCCGACCAGGTGGGATTCGGCGGCATCGCTAACACCAGCTCGATTTCCGGCCGCAAAATCACTTCTTGCACTTTCATCGCCCGCTCCTGAACGGTTCCATCGCAGTAGCTCATGTCGCCTCCGACATGAAGCTCTACCATGCCCCGCCTTAAAAGCGGACATTTCACTCGCTAATTGAACCGGACATATCATGTGCTAACAACACCATTTTGTGGGATCAAATCGTGTCAAATCTTTGTAAGCTGGGGGCGGTGGCGCGGAGAAACGTGTCAGCGCGGACGCTCGCTTTCAGCGTCCGCGGCTTTTCCCGAGCCGGCAGAACACCACTGCGGACGTCAGAAGACGAACTTCACCACGAACTGAAGAATCCGCGGCGAGCGGACGCCGCTGATCGCGCCAAATCCGAACAGGCGCGTCAACTGACCGCTCGAATTGATCGGCAGGTTGGTGACCGTGGGGTTGTTGAGACCCGCATAGTCGACGGTGCTCTCGTAGCCGCTGAACTGGGTGTGGTTGAACACGTTGAAGGCTTCGATGCGGAGTTGGAACTGCACGCGCTCGGTGATCGCGATGCTCTTCTGAAGCGACATATCCCAGTCATTGGTGCCGGGGCCGGTAATCAGGTTTCGCGAGCACCCGAGCCCGATGCTGCCGACCGCCGGCTCGGTGAAGGCGGCGGAGTTGATCCTGTTGTACGGGCTGCTGGTGGTCCCGCCGTAAATGTTGCCGACGCACACCAGCCGGTCGGGCTCGGTGTAAGAGCCGGTGATATTCTGGTTGCCAATCCCGCCGCTGATGCTGATGCCAGGATCAATCGGGGTGCCGCTCACGAACTGGGTGAAGCCCGAAATCTGCCAGCCATTGAGAACGGCGCGGGTGGCCCGGTTGTTGAAAGCGCCAAAGCTCGACGGAATGCCGGGCAGACCGTAGACGTAATTCGCAGCGAAATTATTCGTGACGTTGTAACCGCACGGGCCGTAATAGGCCTCGTGCGTGTACTGATCGATGCGGACGAAATTGCCGTCCGAATCATCGGTGTCCATGCACTTGCTCCACGTGTACGCGACGCCGAGAAGCAGCCCGTGGGCGAAGCGGCGGTTGAGCCCGACCTGCAGGGAGTTGTAATTCGCGTTTCCGGCGAACTCCTTGGTATTAATCGAATCGGCGTAGCCGCGATACGGCACAACAAACTCCGAATCGAACGCGTTGGAACCCAGCGGGGCCTTCGGATTCGCCTTCACCTTCGTCGGATCCTGGTTTTGGGGCAAAAAGGTCGTTCCGTAGGGAATGGCATTCAGGTTCAACCGGACGATCAGGTGCCGCGAAGTCGTTCCGACATAGGAAACGTCCAGATCCGTCGCCCAAGGCAGCTTGGCTTCGATCCCGCCGCTGTACTGGTAAACGGTGGGTATATTTCCGGTCGGGTTCAGCGCGCTGAGCGTGCTCGGCGCGACGAACGCGCTGTTGAGGCTGACGGCCGCGACTTGGCCATAATTCGCCGAGGGCGCGAACGTCGTGGGCGGATTGGTGATTTCATCGAAGATTTCGTTGCCTTGATAGCGGTCGTAAAAAATGCCGTATCCAGCGCGGAAAATCAGGTTCTGGTGGCCCGTAATGTCATAGGTGAGGCCCACTCGCGGCGCGGGCAGAATCCCCTTACTGTCCATCAGGTACTTGCTGATGCCGTGGCCCGCCTGAAGGATTCCGTTGAGCGTGTTCCCCGTTCCGGGAACCAGGTTGCCGATGTGAACCGGAGGCAGCGTCTGGCCGTTCAGCGGATTCACGGCGACGCGCTGTCCCTGCGCATTGAGCCCGGGCTGAAAAAGCAGCGGCGCGTTGGCGGCGCTCCAGGCGCTCGGAATGAAGTTCGAAGTTTGCAGCGACGCGTCGTACTGCGGCTGAATGTAGGAGAGACGAATCCCGTAATCGAGCGTCAGGCGCGGCCGCACTTTCCAGGTGTCCTGGGCATACCATTCGAGGTTCGTATACCGGTAGGCGCCGGTGGCGTACTTGGAGGCCTGCGAGAAAGAATCAAAAATGCCGAGCGCCGCGTTCGCAAAACCGAAACCCGTATCGAGCGGGTCGCTGGCGTCGTCGCCGAAGTTGTAGCTTCCGCTCGAGGCCGCAAAGGACGTCTGGTTCTTGCGGCTTCGCTGCATGTAGATTCCCAGCTTCAGGAAATGCTGGCCCCAGATCTTGCTGAAGTTGTCGATCGCTTCAATCGTGGTGTTGAAATTGTAAAACGGCGCGTCGGAGGTTCCAAAGCTGGGGCTGTTGGCGATCCTCGAACCGTTAAAGCCGAAGCTCGGGATGTAATCGTCGTTCGGCGTGTAGAAAGTCGGCAGATTGCTCAAGCCGAGCTTCGTTCGCGACAGCGCCCCGGCGGTGACGGGGGCGATGGTGATCAGGTTGTGGCCAACGTCAAACGACGCTTCGTTGACCGTGGTCGGATTAATGGTGGTGGTGGCGTCAAATGTGAGCAGGTGGCTCGGGCGATGGTCGTCGATGCGGTCGATGGGGAAATTCGCGCCCAGGACGAACGACCCGTAGAACGAGTTGTCATCCTGATGATTGATGGTGTAGCTGCCGAAGAAGCGCCACTTGGAATTGAGGTTGTAGTCGAGGCGAATCAGGTCTTCCAGGCGCGGCTCCTGATCCGAAATCTGGGAAATGTAGTTGTATCCGTTGTTCACCGTGCCCGGGGAGTTCGGAAGAGGATAGATATTCAGGATCGCAACGCCGGGTTGATAGAGCAGGTTCGAGGGGATTTTGTTGCCGGCAAAGCAGCCGCTCTTATCGCTGGACGTGCACGGCAGGCCGGAGAACGGGTCGCGGATGAGAACCGGATTGCCGTTCTTATCCACACTCTGGGAAAAATCTCCCGTGCGCTCGAGCACCGTGGGCACCGTCACGTTGTGCTGCCCCTGCGGCACCAGTTGCTTCTGCCACTCGTTGCTCCAGAAGAAGAACAGCTTGTTTTTCTGCGTGTTGAAATGCCCCGGAATATAGATCGGGCCGCCGATGGTGAAGCCGTAGTCGTTATAGTGATAGGCGGCGACGGGCAGTCCCTGGCGGTTATTGGTCCAACTGTTGGCGTTGAGGCTTTTATCTCGATAATACTCGAACCCGCTGCCGTGAAAAGCCCGCGTGCCGCTCTTCGTCACCATGCTGATCTGCGCCCCGCCCGAGCGGCCGTACTCCGCGTCGTAGTTGCTGGTGAGCACCTTGAATTCTTGAATAGAGTCGAGGCTTACGGTGACGATCGCGCTCCCGTTGCTTCCCGTGTCCACGTTGTCGGCGCCGTTTTGCGTCACGTCCGCCTGGTTGCTCCGCGAGCCGTTGATGTAAAGACTCCCGAAGTTGACGTTCGACTGCGAGTAATCGCTGCTCGTGTAAATGCCCGGGACCGTCTTGAGGAGGAAAAGGGGCGACTGGCCGTTGATCTCCACATTCTCGATCTGCGTCCCGACAATGGAACTGCCACGCTCCGCCGTATTCGTCTGGAGCTGCTCGCCCTGTGCGGTGACTTGAACCGTCTGCACTACCGCGCCCACTTGCAGCGCCAGCGTGCCAAGCGGCAGCGAGGTGTTGGCGTTCAGAACGACGTCGAGCTTCTCGAGCTTCTGGAAGCCGGTGCGTTCGATGTCGATTTTGTAGTGGCCCGGCAGCAGGCTGGGCAGGACGAAATGCCCGAGCGCGTCGGTTTTGGTGGTGTAGGCGGTGTTCGTGCCGGTGTCGGTCGCGGTGACGCTCGCCTGGGGCACGGCGCGGCTCTGCGGATCCACCACCGTGCCCGTAATCGAGCCGCTGATCGTTTGGCCCTGCAGCGAGACGGCCGGCAGCACCGCGAGTGTGATTACCGCAGCAAGGGTGACCAGTGATCTATGACGCAAAAAAGTCCGTTGCATCGCTTTCCTCCGCGCCCGGAATTCCGCGGAGGTGACAAACCCGACAAGCATCATCCAGCGGCCCTCTCCCTTCTCGATGAGACGCCCGGCGCCGCCGCCGCTGTGACACGTGTTTGAGAGCGAATGAAGTGAGTTTGAACACCTCCCCAGTTGCACGTTACGACTAGCCCGGCTGACTACCCAACCGGAGCGGTACGAAGAATATATGCGAGGGGCAGAGCATTGTCAAGTGCGATACGGGAAGGTTCCCATGAGGATTGTCATTCCGAGCGGGTGCAGTGTGACTTCGAGCTCCTTCCATTCGTAGCGCCGCCCCTACAGGGCGGCATGCCGGGCTAAGCCCGGCGCTACGCGCGCCATATCACCGCCGGGTTTATCAATTCGGCAGTTACTGTCGGGTGCGGTACTTGCCGCCGCTCCTCAATACATCTAGAATCGCCTCAGTTCAGACCCGAACGACAGTTGATTCGAAAGCTGCTCCGCGCACTACGCGGTAGGGGAGTTTTCTGATCAGCCAAACGCGGGGGCGGTGCCGCGCCGGTGCTGAGCGCCACTTCACTACAAAGGAGCGTATATGCGAAAGTTGGCAGCAAGGGGTCCATCCGTGGGTCGCTTAAGAAGGCGACTGGAGATTGCCTGTGCCCTCGCAATCATCACTCTTGCGGGCGCTTCGGCCCGCGCAAACATGATCACCAACGGAAGCTTTGAGACTCCCGTTGCGCCGGTGGGAGGCTTCACCAATTTCATCACCGGCTCGACCGCGATCACGGGTTGGACCGTGGTCGGACCCGAGGTATCCGTTGTGAGCACCAGCTACACGTCGTTCGGTCTGACCTTCGACGCGGAGGACGGCAACCAGTGGTTAGACCTCACCGGCGACGTCTCCAACGCGGTGGAAGGTGTAGAGCAAATCGTGGCAACGACTCCCGGCACTACCTATGATCTCTCATACTTTATCGGCAATGTGGTTCTCCCACCCGGCTACGGGACCACAAGCACAGTGAAGGTTCTGGTGGACGGAACGTTAATTCAGACATCAACCAACTCGATGGGGGCGGGAGGCACAACACAGGTTTGGGAGCAGTTCAGCACGTCATTTACCGCCGCCTCCTCCTCAACGACCATCGAGTTCCTCAATGAGGACCCGCCCACAGATAATTCAAATGGCCTGGACAACGTCGTGCTCAATCCAGGAGTCGCAACGACCACACCAGAGCCGTCAACCGCCGTGATCTTCGTTATTGGACTCGGCGCGATTGGTCTATTTGGAATCCGGAAGCGGGCGGCGCAATCTTTCGTAGATACAAGCGCCGCGGTTCCGCGGTGACCAGCGGGATGCATAGGATAAGGCGTGGGAGCCACGGTCAATCTCCGTTTGATTGACCGTGGGTCTTTCGATCGCGACAAAGCCCACGGTCCGGAAAGCACTGGCGTGGCTACCACTGCTGCCCGCTCGCTTCTAATGTCGTCCTAGAGATCCACAGCCGTCCCGCCCCAATCCTGCGGATGCACATCCGCGACAGACTGTGAAAACGTCCACGAGTACCCCGAGAAGTCAATTGCGTTGTATTGCCGCTCGCCGTAGGGGTGAGTCACTGGCTCTTGTGTGATGCGCGCCCCGTGCGCCCTGGCCCAGTTGCAGTGGGTGTCAGCGTGCTCGATACGAATAGTGACCGAGCATCCCATCCCTAGCGCGGAGTTGAGCTCGTTCGGGCGCATCTCCCTCACGATTACTGCTCCGTCTCCTGCATTCAGCTGCACGCGGTGATTACCGATGCGGAGACGCACGCTAAATCCGAACGCTTCGCACAGCCAGGCCGCCGCTTGATTCACGTCCGGATAAGCCAGCACTGGAATTACGGTCGCCCGAGGGATCGATCTGTTCGACAGCATCCTTCCTCCTCTGCCGTCACCCGCTCGTGGCACGGGCGTCCCGCCCGTGGAGAACACATGGGCACGATGAACATGCCACGACCCGCTGCGAGCGGCGCTACAGGGGTTTCGCGTTGCCGTCGAGCCAGTCGGGTTTCGAATTGTCGCGGACGAGGTGCGGATACCGCTCCCCGCCGTGGTAATTCACTTTGTGATCCGAGAAGTAGTCATCATCTTCGACGAGCAGATCGATCGGGCCGGAATTGGTCGGCGAAGCTTTGATGGCGTCGTCCACGAGGTGCGGCGCGAAGGCGCGGCCGTCGACGGCCACGATTCTCATGCCGGACGTCAGCCCGGCTTTGTACGCGGGGCTGCCGACGAGCGAATCGAAAATCTGGCCGTCGGAACCGATGCGGAGCCCGAGCGAATAGCGTGCGTCCACGCCGCCGCCGAACCGCCCGCCGCCACCGGATCCTTTGGGGGGCTGATCGTCGAACTCGAGCTTCCATCCGCCCTGCTCAATGCCGCCTTGAGGCGACTGGGGGGATGTGGAATCAAGCCGCTCGTGGAAGAAGCGCGACCAATCGTAAGGCACAACTTGGTTGAGGGCGCTCACCAGTTGATCGAAGGTGTAAGGCTTCAACTCCGGGCCGCTGTTCGGGCCGCCGTAAAAACTGCGCGCGAAATCCTCGAACGACTTCTGGCCGTGGCTCACCCGCCGGATCGTCATCGCGCAGTCGAGCCAGATGAGTTCACCCTCGGGGTAGTAGTCGGCGTCGCGTCGCCAGCTCTCGGAGCCACCGCCGTGAAACATGCCCGGAATCGCGTCCGCCGTGTCCTCGAGGGGTCGCCACGTGCGGCCCGGAGTTCCAGGCCCCAGGCTGGCTGCGATGCTTGCGAGGTTCTGCCGGTACTGCTCCGGCGTCCACAAGCCGCTGCGCGTTGCAAGCAGATCGCCCAGGTACTGGGTGAGCCCTTCATAAACCCAGAGCAGGTCGGTCTTCATGGGCGCTTCATAATACGGCGAGCTCAGATCCGCCGGGCGGCGGAACTTGCCGTTCCAGGAGTGAACAAACTCGTGCGCGAGCAGCCCGCCCATGCGCCGCTCGCCGCCCGGCGAAATCAGCGTCCGCTCGTTAACGCGGCTGTCGTCGGACTCGTGGTGCTCCAGGCCGAAGTGGGCCACGTGATCGCTCAGCGTGAGCAGAAAGTGATAGTCGCGATAATGGCGCGTACCAAACAGCTTGCCCGTCTCCGCCACCAGGTTCGTCATCCCTTTCTGTTCTTCGGGGGTGATGGCCAGCGCGGCTTCGCTGTCAGCCACTAGATCGAGCTCGTGATGGATCGGCTCGCCCGGAGGCGTGACATCAACCGCGCGGTAATACTCGCCCGCGATCACCGGCGAATCGACGAGCCGGTTGAGCGAG
>JBOGKE010000165.1:0-25670 GCA_050745265.1 Terriglobia bacterium | reverse complement strand
GCAGAGCCGATTCCTGCTCACGCGAACGGCTCAAAACCAGCAGCATGTGATCGAGAGGGAGATCGTCCGGCGCTGCGCCGCGGTCGTATTCGTGACGCGCCAGCGGAGGCGTGTTCCCTCGCAGCGTCACGCGGTGCGTCACGTCGAGCGGCTCGACAATGCGAACCCTCGGTGTTTGCGCTGCCGCGCCCGCCGCGAGGAACACGGCGCAGAATACCGCCCCAAACAGGCTGAGGCACACCGCGAATCCGAAAGCGAGTTCAAAAACCGATTCCGCCCGAGAACTGCCACTTCTTGATTGCCCCTCGTCCCCCGCTCCGCGCCCCACGCTGCCCTCCCATCAACGTTCCAGAGCACGCGATTATACTCCAACTGCTTTCGTTCGGCGATCAAACATCCGTGCGGGTGATGAGGAGCGGACCGCAAAATCCATGCTCCTTCACCTCTATTCCCCGCGTGGCGCCCGCCGCGTGACCCTTCTCTTTCTCCCCCTCGCGCTGAGCTTCACTGCAGCCCCAGCCGGCCCAGAATGACCGTCACCACAATGACCAGAAAAACGGTGCCTGTAACCACGACGTACTTGAAATCGCGCTCGGCGTAAAACGCATAGATCGAAATGACGACGCGAGAGACCGGCGTGAGGATCAGCAGAACGGTGGCGAGAAAAAACAGAGCGCCCGGCTGGAAATGAATCAGGCCGGAGAGCATGGTGTGGAGGCGATAGTTGCGCAGAATGTAATCCCGCGTGAGCAAAACGGTGTGGGGATGCCGCAGGGCTAAAACCATCCCCGCGGCGTACAGCAGCGAGCTCGCAATCATGCCCGCAATCAGCACGTCGTAGACGCTGTGGTAGATTTTCTCTTCCGCTTTGCTCGACCGCGATTGTGTCGCGCTTACTTTTGGCTGCATCGGGGCCATATCAGATGATCAAGGGCAGATGGAGGTGAAATCGGGTGGTGAGCGCCTTCGCCAGCATGCCATACGCGAGATAAGTGATGAGCGCCGCGAACAGCCACTTAAGCGCCGCGCTGTGCAGGCGATTCATAATGCGCGTACCCGTCTCCGCTCCCACCGTCGTGCCGAGGGCGATGGGAGCGACCACGTAAAAATGGATGAGGCCGGCGAGAAAAAACAGGATCGAGCCGACCGCCGCCGTCACGCCGATCATCAGCTTGCTCGTTCCCACCGAGACTTTCATCGGCACGTTCATGTACTGATTCATCGCCGAAACTTTCAAAACGCCTCCCCCAACTCCGAGCAGCCCCGAGGCCACGCCGGCAAGAAATGCAATGCTCGTGCCGGTCGGGGTTCCGTTCACCACGTATTCGACCTCGCGGTTCATCGCTTCATCGTGATACTTCCCGCGGAGGCCGAGATAGCGGGACAGCCGGTCGGGCCGGGCGCTCGCGAATCCGCCGCTCGCGATCCGCCGGTCGTCCACGTTGCGCGTCGCGAACGACATATAACCCATCGTCGCCAGCATCACCGAGAAAATCAGCAGCATCAGCCAGTCTTTGAGGTAGAGCGCCAGGACGCTGCCCGAGAGCGCGCCGATGGTGGTGGCGATTTCGAGAAACATTCCGAGCTTCAGATTCGTGATGTGCTGATCGACGTAGGATGATCCGCCCGCGTTTGAGGTCGCGATCACCGACACCAGGCTCGCAGCGACGGCGACTTTCATCGGAAGATGGAAAACCAGCACCATCACCGGGACGATGAACACACCGCCGCCTACGCCCAGCAGCGCCCCAAAAAAGCCCGCCACCACCGCAGCCCCGAACAAAGGCAGAGCGAATGTCCACGAGTAAAACATAGATTGGGATGCGCAGCCGAAGGTTAGAACGTCTCCGAGTCACGGTGTCCCCGCTCCTCAAAGTAACATACTTGGAAACTGCACCTCGGGTTTGTTCTGCATTTCCGAATTCTCACGACGCACGAGACTTCCATTGGTGCGCCGGGCGGGAGCGCCTCCCGCGTCCGATGTGGTATCCTGACCGCTTTCAAGCTCACGGTACGGAGGGAGCGCCATGAAACTGCTGGCGAAATTTAACATCTTACTGATCGTCGTTTTCGGAGTGGGTATTGGGATTGCTGCCACTCAGGCGCACAAATTTCTGGAGCGGAGCGCTCGTGAGCAAGTCCTGCAGCAAGCTCGCCTGATGATGAGCGCCGCGGGCGCCATGCGCACCTACACCGCAAAGCAAATTGGGCCGCTGCTTGACTGGCGGACGTATCACACAAACCGGTTTCTCGCTCAAGCAGTCCCGGCATACGGCGCGACGGAGGTTTTCAACTACCTGCGCGCGACCTATCCTGCCTATACATACAAGGAGGCCACGCTGAATCCCACCAATCCGCGCGACCGGGCCGTAGACTGGGAAGCCGACGTCATCGAAGCGTTCCGCTACGATAAGTCCCGTAAAGAGCAGGTGGGAGAGCGGAACACGCCGGAAGGGGAGTCGTTGTTCCTGGCGCACCCGATCAAGGTGACGCCGGATTGCCTCTCGTGCCACGGCATGGCTTCGCGAGCCCCGCGCTCGATGATCCGGGTCTATGGGAGAGATAACGGCTTCGATTGGAAGGCGGGCGACACCGTTGCCGCGCAGATCGTTTCCGTGCCGGTATCGATTCCGGCCGCCATTGCCGATCACGAATTCAGAACGCTGCTGATTTCGCTCTTGTCAGTGTTCGTCGCGGCGCTTATTTTGATCGATCTCGGGCTGGTGCTGATCGTCATTCGCCCCGTCCGAAGGCTTTCCGCCATGGCCGACAAAATCAGCACCGGCAACCTCGAAGTGCCGGAACTTCCGGTGAAGGGGCACGACGAAGTCTCGGACCTGGCACGCTCCTTCAACCGCATGTACCGGAGTCTGCTGAAGGCGATCCAGATGCTCGATTCAGAATAGGGAGCTGCTGCTCCGCCGCGAAACGGCAGCCAGGAATTTCTTCCGGTCGCCGGGCGCGGAGATTTCCGCCGCCAGCGCGTCGCACAATTCTGCGCGCGACTTCGTCCGCCTCGCTTCCCGCCTCACCAGGACTTTCGCCATAGGTCCTATGAAAACGGCCAGCTCTTTCCTGATTGCGTCAAGCTGCGCCGGGTCCCATGGCGGCGGATAACCCGTCCCGGGCGTTGGGTGGGCCACGGGTGGTGTGCTCTCGGTGCTGCCGGATTGCTTCGCGCCGGGCGCCGGCGGCGCCCCAAACGAGATTCCCATCTGGGTGCGCGCGCCGCCGGTAGTAGGAACGCCTTCCACCGAGCTCGCCAGGGCGTCCCTGAACTCTCTCGCGTTCTGGAAGCGAGCCTGCGGGGACTTCTCCAGAGATTTTCCGATTGCGCGGGAGAGCGCGAGCGGAATCGACGGCGCTATTTCGGCTGCGGGACGGGGGCGAACCGTCAAGTGACCCTTCATGACTTCGTAGAAATTGCTGCCGTCGATGGGCAGCTTTCCGGTGAGAGCTTCGTAGAGAGTGACGCCGACCGAATAGAGGTCAGACCGCTGGTCGAGCGGCAGCGACTCCACCTGTTCGGGAGACATGTAGTAGAGCGAGCCAAGCGTCAGCCCCGTCGCTGTCAGACGTGGGTCGCCGGCGCGGCTGGCGATTCCAAAATCGGTCAGCTTGGCGGTTTGCGCGGCCGTCACCAGGATGTTCGACGGCTTGATGTCACGATGAATTACGCCGTGCGCGTGCGCATAGCTCAAGGCGTCGAGCACCTGGGCAACATAGTGAACGCCTTGCGCTACCCCGAGCGGTCCGGCTCGGATCACGTGATCCAATGATGAGCCCTCCACCATTTCCATGATCATCACCAGATGGTCGTCCACGCGAAGAGCGGTGCGCAGCGAGGCGATGTTTGGGTGCTCAAGGCTCGCCAAAACCTTGATCTCGTGTCCGAATCGGTCCGCCAGCTCGGCGGCTTGGCCGGCGTCCTGAAGCAGTACCTTCATGGCTTCAACGCGATCCGTGATCACGTTGCGCACTTTGAATACTTCCCCCATTCCGCCGCGCCCGAGAAGCGCGAGCACTTCGTAATCGCCGACCGTAACTCCCGCTGCAAGCTCCATTGGTACCAAAGCATACCGCAACCCGGCGCCATGCACCAAACGGACCCGGTCAGCAGCTTGGCTGGGGTGTCTTATTACCTGCTCTCGATGGATAGTGCATGGTGATCGCCCCCGCGCACCAGCGATGTGCAATGCCTTTGTGGCAACCATCCCCAGCACCCGTTCTAAAGAAAGGCTTGACAATACTGAAACAAGTGATTTATACATATGGTTCAACTATTTGATTGATACGTGCAGTTGAATCGACCGATTGAGCCGATGAGAACCACGCATCCAGCAGATGAGCACGAGACCAGGCAACGTCTATTGGATGCAGGCGCGCGCCTGTTTGCCGAACGGGGGTTCAAAGACGTATCGATCCGCGAGATCTGCGCCCAGGCCGGAAGCGCGAACGTTGCGGCTGTAAACTACTACTTTCGGGATAAGGTGGGCCTCTACCGTGAATTGCTGGAGTACATGGTCGACGAGGTGTGGCGGCCCCGGCGAGAGCAACTTGAATACAGCCTCGAGGGAAAAACCCCGGAAGAGAAGCTCTACCTCTATGTGCGCAATTTCCTCGCGGATGTGATGGGCGAGAACCAGGGCGAAAGGGCAATCATGCTCGGGAAAGTGCTGCACCGGGAAATGGTAGAGCCGTCCCCGGAGTTCGAAATCGTAGTACGAAAGGGCATGCAGCCGAATTTCCGCCTGCTGACCGGGATCATTGGCGAGGTTGCGGCCTTGCAACCCGATGATCTTCGCACGATCAATTGCGCGAATTCTACCATGGGCCAGTGCCTGATTTTTGGCTCGGCAAAGCAGTTATCGAAGTATTTTGCTCCTGGAATGGAATTCACGAGCGAGGTCATCGACGGCATCGCCCGCCACGTGACGCAATTCTCGCTGGCGGGGATCCGAGCCACAGCGGCGAGTTCAATCCACGTACACCCCTGAGCGCACTCGGTCGCGCGTTTCCGGCCTTTCATCGGGTTATTCCGCCTTTCTGCCGGATGCAGTCGACGGTCGGGACAGGAAAGCTCAACAATCACACTGGCACGGGACGCGCGATCCGTTCCGCTGAGATCTTGAGTCTGGAATCTTGAATCTGGAATTGACGATCGGGTGAAATCATGAGCACCGTTCCGCTGAGTATGATTCACGGTCAAGGGGACGCATTCGCGAACCTTTACGATGAGTTCTATCCCCGCGTGCTGAGCGTCTGCCGCTACATGCTCGGCTCGCCCGAAGACGCCGAAGACGCTTCGAGCGAAGTGTTCGCTCGCCTTCCGCGGGCGATCCGGACGTACAACCGCGCGCTCCCCTTTTCGCGCTGGCTTTCGGCCGTGGCAAGCCATCACTGTGTCGACCTGCTGCGGCGACGCAGCCTGGAGCAGCGCGTGTTTGCGCCCCCCGGACCAGAGCAGCCGGAACACGCCGCCGTCCGGCCATCGCCGCTCGATGAGCTGTTGGTGAACGAAAAGCGCAAGGCGGTAAGAGAAGTGATCCGTCGGCTGCCGGAGCACTACCGTGCGCCGCTCGAGCTCCGCTATTTCCAGGAGCTGAGCTACGACGAGATCGCGCAAACGCTGCACCTGACGCGCGCCAATGCCAAGACCCTGGTGTTCCGCGCCAAGAAGGAAGCGCTGCGAATGATGAACGTGAATGGCAAGTGATGAATTCTGAATTATGAATTCCGTGCGCTGGATGAGTCTTCCGAACGGGCGCGACTGCATGGCCGGGCGACTCCAATCTGAACTTCGGGTGTCGGGACGAAGGGTTCAGCATTCATAATTCATCATTCATTTCTCGGTGACACATGAAGATTCTCGGTTTGATGTGGAAAAACGCGCTGCGGAATCCCCGGCGCACGGTGCTCACCGTCCTCAGTATTGCGGTATCGATCTTCCTGATCGGTACGCTTGAGGCGATCATTTCGAACATCTATCATCCCAAGCAGCCGCAGGGGAACGCCGAATTGTCGCTGGTGGTCCACCGCGCCACGGGGATTACGCAGTCGATGCCGGAATCCTACCGCGGGCGGGTCGCGTCGGTGCCCGGCGTGAAGGCCGTCATCACGCAGGAGTGGTTTGGCGGACAATATATCGACGCGAGCAACTTTTTCGCAAATTTCGCGGTGAACACGGATCAATTCGCCGAGGTGTTCGACGAGTTCCATATGCCTGCCGATCAGCTTGCGGCCTGGAAGGACGAGCGAACCGCCGCGCTGGTGGGCAAGCGGCTGATGGAGAAATACCACTGGCAGCTCGGCCAGCGGATCACGCTGATCGGAACGATTTACCCGGTGAACCCCGAGCTCACGATTCGCGGGGTATACACCGATCCTACCGACACTTCGCAGGAACTCACCCTCTTCTTTCACTATACATATCTCAACGAGATGCTCGACGAGTCCAGCCAGGCGGGAAGCTTTACGGTGCGAGTCGACAACGCTAAGGACGTGCCCCTGGTTGCGCAGCGGATCGACGCGATGTTCCACGATTCGCCCTTCGAGACGAAGACCGAGACCATCGAGGCGTTCCGGCTCGGATTTGTTTCGATGCTCGGCAATCTTAATTTCCTCCTGACCGCGATTTCACTCGCCGTGGTGTTCACCATTCTCCTGATTGTAGGCAACAGCATGGCAATGTCCATCCGCGAGCGGACGGGCGAAGTGGCCGTGCTCAAGACGCTCGGCTTCCGTCGCAAGACGATTCTGTGGCTGCTGATGGGCGAGGCGGTGCTGGTGGCGTTGGTCGGGGGCGTGGTGGGAGCGGTGGGAGCGAAGCTCGTCTACGCCTTCATCCAGGCGACGTTCGCGACCGCGAAACCTCTGGGCTTCGTCTTCGCGCTCCTGATCGCCGCCGCCGCAGCTTACGGCGCGTGGACGCTTTTTTCAACCGCCGCCTCCGGACGAGGCTTTGCACGGCTGGTGCGTTACGGGGCGACGCTCGTGGGAGCGGTAATCGGGTTTGCGGTGGGAATCATTTTTTACATGGCGGTGGGAGGAATCACAAGCTCCGGTTTTTTCCTAGTCAATTTTGTGATCCCGATCGGCGTGGTGGCCGCGTGCCTCGGCATTGCGGCGGCGGTGGGAATTCTTAGCGCGCTTTTTCCGGCGCTGCGCGCTTCAGGAGTCAAGATTGCGGAGGCACTGCGATACGTCGGGTAGAAGTCCGGCGTCCGCGGTTTCGCGTGTGGAGTCGCGTCCGGCTTCTTGAAAACGGACTACGAGCGACGGACCACCGACTTTTGATTTCGCACCACGGACTCCGGAATACGGACTGAACTTATGGCCATTCCACTGAAATACAACATTCGCAACCTGATCGTTCGCCGGACGACCACATTGCTGACCGCGCTGAGCATCACACTGACGGTCCTGGTGTTCGTGATTCTGATGGCGCTGGCGGGCGGGCTTGAATCGGCGCTGACGGCCACCGGGAATCCTCTCAACGTGCTGATTCTCCGCGAAGGCTCGCAGTCGGAGGCCGTCAGCTTTGTGTCGCACGAGAATTATCAGATCATCCGATTTCTCCACGGGATCGCGAGCGCGCCGGGCGGCAGCCCCATGGCGGACCCCGAGGAGCTGATTCTGATTAACCTCAAACGTATCGGACAACAGCACGGCTCGAACGTTACCATCCGAGGAATCGGGTCGGACGGCGTCGCGCTTCGCCCCGAATTCCAATTGGTGGCCGGCCGCATGTTCCGCCCTGGTATGAGAGAAGTGATCTGCAGCAAGAGAATCTCCGAACGTTTCCAGGACTGCGCTTTGGGAGATAAGATCAAATTCGCGAAGGGCTACTGGACGGTCGTGGGGATTTTCGACGCGGGCCGCTCCGCTTACAACTCGGAAATATGGACCAACGTGGACGACCTCGCGGCGGATTTTGACCGGCCCGATTACTCGGAAGTGGTGGTGAGGGCCGCAAGCCCTGCCGCGGTGAAGCAGATCGAGGACGAAGCGGCGAACGATCGGCGTCTGCATCTGAAGACGCTTACGGAGCTCGAATACTACCAGACGCAGACCTCCGCGGCCGCACCGATCAAGGGCTTTGGAATCTTCATCGCGGTACTGATGGCGGTAGGCGCTTCATTTGCGGCCATGAACACGATGTACGCGGCGGTCGCGCGCCGCACCAAGGAGATCGGCATGCTGCGCGCGGTCGGGTACTCGCGCCGCAGCGTTCTGGCCTCCTTCGTCCTCGAGGCGGTGCTGATCGCTTTCGTGGGAGGGCTGATCGGCTGCCTCGCGGCACTTCCGGTGAACAGCATCACCACCGGCACCACCAATTTCTCGACCTTCAGCGAGATTACGTTCAACTTTCGCGTGACCCCGGAACTATTTATCGCCGGCATCGTATTTGCTCTGTTGATGGGGTTTTTCGGAGGATTCTTTCCGGCGTGGCGCGCCTCCCACGAAAGCATTGTGACGGCGCTGCGATCGTAAGAATGATGAATGCTGAATTATGAGTTGTGAATTTCGGGCCGCGCTTTACGTCGTGAACAGCAGAGGCTCGGCGCTATTGCCAAGGGTCCGGTCAAACCGCGATCAAAAACTCAGGGTTGATCTTCAACGATTCGTGGCCGGGAAATTCACGGTTCACTGCTCAGCGTTCACTATTCACTGATTCACCATTCATAATTCAGAATTCATAGTTTGTGATCGGAGTCGCTATGTCAGCGCCGCAGAAAGAGCAGAAAGATTTGAGCGTCCTTCGCATCGATCGCTCCGCGAAGGAGCCGGCCCCCGGCAAGCCGCGTGGCCGCCGCGGTCTCGTCGTCGCGATCATTCTGATCATCGCCGCAGGAATTGCCGCAGCCTTCGTCGGGCAACGCGTCCTGGCGGATGCGCCTGCCGTGAGCGTGGCTCGCGTCGCGGTGATGTCCGTTCCCGGCGCGGGCGCCGTGGTGCTGACGGCCGGGGGATATATCGTGGCCCATCACACGATCGAGGTGAGCTCGAAGATTGTCGGAAAAGTGATATGGGTCGGGATCGAGGCCGGCGACCACGTGAAGAAGGGGCAGGTGCTGGTGCGGCTCGATGATAGCGAGTTCCACGCGCAATGGGCGCAGGCGGTCGCGAATCTCGCCGCGGCTGAGGCGAAGCTCAAGGAGCTCGAAGCCGGATCGCGCCCCCAGGAAATCGCCGCCTCGAAGGCTACCATGGCGCAGGCGCAGGCTACCTTCGACAACGCCGCCATCAATCTGAAGCGCGAGGAGGCCCTGTTCAAGCAGCAGATCGCCTCGCAGCAGCAGCTCACCGATTCGCAATCGCAATATAACGTCGCCCTCGCGCAGTTGAACAACGCGAAACAGAACTTTGCCCTAGTCAAAATCGGTCCTCGAATCGAAGATATCAACGCGCAGCGCGCGGCGGCCGCGCAGGCACGCGCCGCCGTCGATTACGCGCAGACGATGCTCGATGCCTGCCTCATTCGCTCTCCCATCGACGGCACCGTGCTCGAGCGTGACGTGGAAATCGGCGAGATGGTGAGCAACGAGAGCTTTGGCGGAACGATCGGGGTGAAGTCTTCAGTGGCTTCGCTGGCGGATCTGAACGACCTGCTGGTCGAGCTCGATATCAACGAAAATGATTTTCCCAAGATCTCGATGCGTCAGCGCGCGAACGTCACGGCGGACGCTTATCCGAGCCGCGTGTACCCGGGATACGTCTACCAGATCTCTCCGGAGGCGGACCGGCAGAAGGCCACCATCCAGGTGAAGGTGAAGATCGAGCATCCCGACAGCTACCTTCGGCCCGAGATGAACGGGCACGTCGCATTTCTTGCTCCGGCTTCGAGCGGCCGCGCACAATCCGAATCGCTCACGGTCCCTTCAACCGCCATCACGCAGCAGAACGGCGAGCCGGCGGTATTTGTGCTGGAAGGAAATCGCGTGCGGCGCGAAAACATTCAAACGGGATCGCAGGCGGGCAATCAGACCGAAGTGACGCGCGGCCTCGGCCCAAACGACGCCGTGGTCGTTTCGCCGGCCAACACGCTGAAATCGGGCGAGCGCGTGAAGGCGCAATTTTGAAATGTGAAGTATGAATTGAAAGGTGAATGGTGAATGGAGGATGGAGAATGATGGATTGCGGGTTCTGGCTCCTGATTGCCGACTGCTGGCGGCTGAATGCTGCATGAAAAATGACGAATCGCTGAAGCCTAAATCCTGCATTGCGAATTATTGGCAGCACCTCCGGAATCCGGATTCCCGAATTTGAGATCAGCTTCCCGTGGGCGCATCGCTGACGGAACTCAACATTCACCACTTGCTGTTCGACATTTACCATTCAGGCGGCGCGGGCTCCTGATTCCCGGAACACGAATCATGAAATCAAAAGCCGGCATTCATAATTAATCATTCACTATTCAGAGTTTCCGAAGGAGTACACGATGGCCAATCCAGTCGTCGAAATCGAAAATCTCTCGAAGTCGTTTCAGCGGGACGCGTTCACCGTGACGGCTCTCGAAGGCGTGAATCTCACGATCGACGAGGGCGAGTTTCTCTGCCTGATGGGCCCGTCCGGCTCAGGCAAAACGACGCTGCTGAACATGATCGCCGGAATCGATCGGCCATCCTCGGGAGGGCTGAGCGTGCTCGGCGAGAACGTCGCAAGCGTCAGCGAAGATCGCCTCGCGCGGTGGCGCAACCGGCACGTCGGATTCGTCTTCCAGACGTTTAACCTGATTCCCGTGCTCAACGCGTACGAGAACGTGGAGCTGCCGCTGCTCTTGACGAAGCTTTCCGCAGCCGAGCGAAAGCAGCACGTGCTGGCGGCGATCGAGCTGGTGGGATTGAAGGACCGCATCCATCATTCGCCGCGACAGCTCTCGGGGGGTCAGGAACAGCGCGTGGCGATTGCGCGCGCCATTGTCACCGATCCCACGCTCATCGTCGCGGACGAACCCACGGGCGACCTCGACGCGCATTCGGCCGACGAGGTCCTCGACATTCTCAGCCGCCTCAACCGCGATTACAAGAAGACCATCATCATGGTCACGCACGATCCCCGCGCTGCGCGCTTCGCCACGATGGTCCGCCATCTCGAAAAGGGCCAGTTGCTCCCCGTTGAACCGGCGGGGGAACCGGTCGGCGCGCGATAGCGATCCTGATCGCGCCCCGCACATGAGCGCCTACGTCCTTTCCGCGCCAACATGCTCGAGCTGGGCTCCGGTCTGGTCGAACACGGCCTCGTGCAGCGAGTTGCCGTGCGCGTCCATGGTCACAATCGCGGGAAAATCTTTTGCCTCGAGGCGCCACATCGCCTCGGGAACACCGAGCTCGAGCAGATCGACGCCAATCACGCGCGGCAGGCGGCGGGCGTAATACTGGGCCGCGCCGCCGATCCCGTGCAGATACACGGCCCCGCACTCCTGGAGCGCGGCCAGCGTCTTTTTGCCCATCCCGCCCTTGCCCATCACTCCGCGCAGGCCGTACTTCCGGATGACGTCGGCTTCGTAAGGTTCTTCCCGAATGCTGGTGGTTGGGCCGGCGGCCATCACGCGCCAACGGTCGTTTGGGGGCGAGCCTTCCTTGAGCATCACCGGGCCGCAGTGATAGAGGATGCCGCCGCGCAAATCCTGGGGCGGCTCGTGGTCGAGCAGATAGTGGTGTACCGCATCGCGTCCCGTAATCACAATGCCGTTGACGAGCGCCACGTCGCCCACTTTGAGCGCCCGGACCTGCTCTTCGCTGAGCGGCGGCTCAAGGCGAATCTCGCGCCCGGTGAGGCGGAAGCCGGCGCCCTCGCGGATCAGCCGCTCGACCGCGCGATCGGGATCGCGATAGAGCCAGCGGAGAATGGCCCCGCTTCCGGCGTCGAGCGCCACGCCAAGGCGACGGAACGCCCAGCAGTCGTAGGCGACCGACACGAAATAGCTTGCCGGCAGGCGGTTCGCCGCCGTGATCTTGCACCCGATCAGCGACGCGCCCCCGCCGAAACCCATCGCGCCGACGCCCAGTTGATTCGCCTCTTCCATAATCGAGCGCTCGAGGCGGGCAAGCTCAGGCGCCGGGTTAACATCATCGAGCGAACGAAAGAGCTGCTGCTTGGCGAGGACGTACCCGTGAGCGCGATCGCTTCCGATGCATACTCCGACGGCGCCCGGCGCGCAGCCTTGCCCTTGCGCCTGCCAGACCGCGTGCAGGATGCACTTGCGCACCCCTTCGAGGTCGCGATCCGCGCGCCCGAGATGCTCGAGAGCGCAAGGCACGGAGTACTGGATGTTCTTGTTCTCGCAGCCGCCGCCCTTCAGGATCAGCCGCACGTCGATCTCGTCCTGCTCCCACTGCTCGAAATGAATCACCGGCGTTTCGGCGCCGAGGTTATCGCCCGAGTTCTTTCCCGTGAGGGCATCGACGGAATTCGGGCGGAGTTTGCCTCGCCGAGTCGCCTCGGCCACCGCCGCCCGAATCTGCTTCTTCATCCCGATCTGGTTCGCGCCGACCGGCGTTTTTATTTCAAACGTCGGGAAGCCGGTGTCCTGGCAGATCGCACCTTCGTTTTCGTATGCGAGATCGATGTTCTCGCCGATAATGCTGAGAGCCTGGCCCGCTTGGGTGCCGGGCGTTTCCTGCGTCAGTGCCCGCGCCATCGCGTCGCGCACGTCGGGCGGCAGGTTTGTCGAAGTCTGGATGATTAGTTCGAGAATGCTATCTTTCAGGAATTCCATACTGCCTCTCCGTTAAATGTCGCTAGGCGACTTGAATCACTGCGCGAAGCGAAGAATGTATCTGCTTTTGCGCCGAACCAACAAGTGATGAGATTCTTTGTCGCCTTTGGCTGCTCAGAATGACATGGTCCTGGAGTTCTTCAGCATCTCGCTAAAGCCGCAGCAGTTTGAACGCAACGTCGGGTCCGCTCTGCCGCTTGACGCAAAGGTAGATCCACAGCATCGCGAGCCCCTCCGTCCAGCGGGCCGAACGCAGGGGCCCGCAATCGACAACTTCGAAGCCGAGCTCGCGGGCGAGCGCCGCGACGGTTTGCTTGGCGTTCTCGTCGTCAGCGCAGATGTAGGCGTCGATCGCCTGCCCGTGATAGTTCGTTTGTGCAATGTTTTTGGCGCCCGTCGTATTGAAACACTTCACCACCTTAGCAGAACCGGCCACGCGCGCGATCTCTTCAGCCGCAGAGGTCGTGGTTCCAATCTGCAGGCCTTCGAGGTCGTCTCGCAGAGGATTCGTGCAATCCACCAGCACCTTTCCGGCCAAATCTCCGAGCGACCGCACAACGCCGAGCGCGGCATCCCACGGCACGGCGAGGAAGATCACATCGCTCGAACGCGCGCAATCGGAAATGTTTAATGCCGATACCCCGTGTCCAATCCCGGTCACCACTTGCTTTACTTCTCTTCCGTCCGGCTCGCGCGCCCCGAAGCGCACCTCGTGTCCCTTCGCGGCAAGCCCCTGCCCGAGCGCCGCGCCCACTCTCCCGGTTCCAATGATACCGATTTTCATCTTGCCTCCTCTGCGCGGGTAGCGCAGACCACGCTTTGGCGGTGTGCGGCTTTTTGTCCGGGCCCACACAAGCCGCGGACCACAAAAACGGTGGTCCGCGCTACTCGCTCGCTCCCGCGCACACTCGTATTGCTAAATCAGGATCAGCCCCAGGCGGAATCCGATGCTCACGGCCTCGGCCCGGGACGACACATCGAGCTTCGTGAAGATCGAAGTGACGTGAAACTTTACCGTGTGCTCGGAAATCCTCAGGCGCCACGCAACTTCCTTGTTTCCCAATCCCTCGGCAAGCATGGTGAGCACTTCGAGCTCGCGGGGGGATAGCGGAGTAACGGGAGCGACTGACTGGCGCGGCCGATCGCCTGCGGATTCGACGAGCCCGGGATGGAGAACCAGGAGCCCCGCCGCGGCCGCGTGTACGGCCGCGAGAATCTCGTCGCCGCGCGCGTCTTGCGGGAGCAATGCCGCAACACCGGCGCGCAGCATCTCGCCAGCCGAGTACGCGCGAGGGAATCCGACGACCACGAGCGGCGGCCGCCGCGAATCCGCGCCGCCGTCGGTAAAATCGCGCCAGACTCCTATTGTATCGGCTTCCGCGGCGAGCACAACGACGTCGGGCGCGGCTTCCTCCACGAGCTGCTCGAGATCTGAAAGGTTTTCCAGCGAACCCACCGGATCCAGAGCGGGGTCGGATTTTACTAAGGCTTCCAGCCCTTTCCGCAAGACATCCGATTCACCCGCGATGAGAACCTTGGTCATTCGCCTTCGGACCACACGCCGCAGGCCAAACGGCAAGAAAACGCCGGCGGTATCACGACATTGGATGCCTCAGCGCAGCCGCTCGCCCACGCGGATACTCAGGTCCGCTAGGCTCCCGGCGCGGATCACAACGATCCGTACGGTCGCATCGGCAAATTCCGAGAGCAATAAGTGCAGGCCCTGAATGCTGGTCACAGGCCGGTCATTGAGCCGGACGATCACGTCGCCCATCAATATTCCGGCCAGGCTCGCGGGTCCGTTCGTCTCCACGTGCTGGACCATCAGTCCGGCCGGCTGTTCGAGGGAAAGCTTCGCCTGGGAGTCCTCGGGAATCGACACCGGCCACAGCCCTACGCCCAGGTATCCCTTCGGCACACCGCCTTTCTGCAATAAGAGATCAACCACGCGGTTCACGGTGCTGACTGGAATCGCCACGCCAAACGTTCGCGAGAGGCGGGTGGTGCATATGCCCAAGCCGCGCCCTTGCGGATCGACGACGAGACCGCCGGAAAGCGTCGGGTGCAGCTCGAACCCGAGTCGGATGAGCTGGTTAATCTGGCCGCCCTGCCACGTCCTCCACGACCCTCCCGAGACCCCGATCACTCCGAGGCTCGCGCGCGGGCCAGCTTCAACCCGACCCACCGCCAGCACCAGATGACCCGCCTTCAGAGATGCGGGATCGCCAACTTCCGGAATGGCCTGTCCTTTTGATTCCACCCTCAGCACGGCGATGTCTGTCGAGGGATCGCGACCGGCGAGCGACGCAGTGGCCGTGCGCGCGTCGGGGAGCAAAACCTTGATGTCGTCTTCCCGCCTTACCGCGTGATTCGCCGTCACAATGACGCCCTCGCGCCAGTGTACGCCCGCTGCCAGCATGTGGCGGCGCGCGTCGACCGCAACAACGGAGCGGCTTGCGCGCTCGACGGCGATTGCCGCCGCGGCAGAGAAGTCCTCCAAAACGTTCGAGTTGCCCATGGTGTTCCTCCAAGTTTTTCGATCGGCGTTCAGCTCCGATCTGTTCCGAGTCTAGCCCGTGGGCGACGCTCGCACATCCGCCAAACGGGTGGGTGAGACCCGGAATTTTGGGCAGGCCGCTTCGGGTGGTCGCACCGTCCAGGCTGTGGCGTCAGCCGTCAGCGCGGGCCAATGCCGGGCGTAGCGCCACTCATCAGCGCAGCAAGTGCCGGGCGCAAAGCCCGGCGCCACGGGCCGCGGCGCTAAGCGCATATTATTATTAGGGTAATAAGTAACTTGTAATATACTACACATATGCGAGCCGATCCTCCCCCCAGGGGCGCTTCGGCGCTAGAGGGAGGTTACGATGGCCCGGAAAACATTGTCGACGCACTTGCTAGATGATTCGGGAAAGTCAATACAGACTGATCCACAACGGGCGCCGATGCCGGCCGCCGGCGGGTCGGCCAAACCACGCTCGCGATATCGGGCGGCAATCGTTGTGGCGGCTCTCAGCCTTGTCCTGGCGCCGGTGCTGCTCGCGACTCAGCCGCAGAGCGAATCACCCGATCTCTCCAACGCTACAATCGAGCAGCTTATGAATATCGAAGTCACGTCCGTTTCGAAGAAACCGGAAAAGCTCTCGCGGGTGGCGGCAGCGGTCTACGTCATTACCTCGGAAGACATCCGGCGGTCAGGCGCCGCCAACATTCCGGACCTGCTGCGCATGGTACCGGGTCTCGACGTCGCGCAGATTAACTCCAACACCTGGGCCGTGTCCGCGCGCGGCTTCAACAGCGAATTTGGCGACAAGATGCTGGTGCTCATCGACGGTCGCACGGTTTACGACCCGCTGTTCTCGGGAGTGTTCTGGAATGTTCAGGATCTGCCTCTCGAAGACATCGATCGGATCGAAGTCATTCGCGGCCCCGGGGCAACAATCTGGGGATCGAACGCCGTGAACGGCGTGATCAACATCATCACCAAGACTTCCAAAGAGACGCAAGGCGGCGTGCTCACCACCGGGTGGGGCAACGAGGAAGGTCCGTTCACGACTCTGCAGTACGGCGGCAAGCTGGGCAAGAAAGGCGCCTACCGGGTTTACGGTAAGTATTTTGATCGCGGCAGCTTCGTGGACTCGTCCGGCCGAAGCACCGCCGACGACTGGATCTCCGGACGCGGCGGCTTCCGCTCCGACTGGGACCTTTCGCCCCGCGATTCCCTGATGGCCGAAGGCGACGGTTTCAGCGAGAAAACCGGCGGGCTCTGGCAGGGCGTGACGTCGCTCTTCCCGCTGAGTTTCGGGCCGTTCAACGACGTCACAAACTGGAACGGGCAGGACATCCTCGGAACCTGGAAACACACTTTGCGTGGAGGCTCACAGGTTCAATTGCAGACGTACTTTGAGCGTGCCCAGTTTGCGAACTCAACCCTTTCGATGCGACGCGACACCGCCGATTTTGAGTTTCAGCATCACCTCGCGCTCGGCGCTCGCAACGACGTGGTGTGGGGCCTCGGCTACCGGCGCAACGGCCTTGTCACAGCAGGAGGAGCGCGCGTGGGTTTCGTCCCACCGGACCTTTCCGAGAGCCTTTACGATGCCTTCCTTCAGGATGAAATCGAGCTGATCGACAACCGCGTGTGGCTCACGCTGGGATCGAAACTCGAGCACAACCATTTCACCGGCTTCGAGGCGGAGCCGAGCGCGCGTTTGCTGTGGCAGGCGAACCGCCATAACACTTTGTGGGCCGCTGTCTCGCGAGCCACAAGAACTCCCTCACCCGCCGATGATTCGACGCGCGCAAACTTCGGAGCCTTTGCAGGTCCGGGCGGCCTGCCGGGCCTCGTGTACGCGATCGGGGATCCTCAGTTCGAGTCCGAGAACCTGCTGGCCTACGAGATCGGGTACCGCGCCGAGATCGATGCGACCTTCTCGGTCGATCTCGCGACGTACTACAACGTTTATGGCAATCTCCGCAGTTCCCTGCCCGGCCCGCCGTATCTTGCGGCGAGTTTCCCGCCCTACATCGTGCTCCCCTTGAACATCGTGAACAACCTCTACGGCAGGACCTACGGTTTTGAAGCGTCGCTGGGCTGGAAAGCCACGCGCCACTGGTCCATTCACCCGGGGTACGCCTCGTTTGCCGGAACGCTGCATTCGATCCAGATTCCCCCCCCATCCGCCGTTCCGCTCATCTTCGAGGGCATCGCAGACAATCCCAGGAACCAATTTGAATTGCGCTCGGAACTGGATTTGCCTCGGCGCTTCGAGTTCAACACAAACTTGTATTACGTTGACCGGCTCGTGAGCCAGAACGTCCCCGCGTACACCCGCCTCGACGGCCAATTGGTGTGGCACGCGATGGAGTCTCTGGACCTGAGCGTCACGGCGCAAAACCTGCTGACGCCGCGACACATCGAGTTCAACGGCCCCGAGGACCTCATCCGCCCCACGGAAATCCCGCGCAGCGCTTACGCGAAGATCACGTGGCGTTTCTAACGCAGCGGAGGCCCGCCTGCCTGTCATTCTGAGGGTTCGCCACGGGCGAGGAATTGGGTGATCCTAACGGGATGCCGGGTCTATTCACAACCGGAAAGCCGCGCGACGAGGACGAAAATACGTGCGCCCACGCATCGGGACTACTGACTTTTCCCGGCATTATTGGCCGGCCATCATTCTGCCGATGATGATCTTAGGCGCGGCCGGCGCAAACGCCGCAACCGGCCCGGGCGTCAGCGAGTACGCCGTCAAAGCCGCGTTCGTTTACGACTTTGCCAAGTTCGTGAATTGGCCTCAGCACGCGTTCAAGAACGATTCCTCGCCCATTACGATCTGCGTGCTCGGCGTGAACCCATTTGGCGACGCCCTGAGCCAGTTGGTTAGCGGCAAGTCCGTCGACGGCAGGGCTTTTACCGTCGAGTACCCGCAGGACGCGAGCGCCGCAGGGAACTGCCGGATCGTGTTCGTCAGCAGCTCGGAGCGCGATCGGCTGCCGCAAATCCTGGTGCGCCTGGGCCGCGCCGGCGCCCTGACGGTAGGCGATACCGACGGCTTCGCGAAACGCGGCATTATGATCAACCTGTTTCTCGATGGAGACCGCGTACGCTTCAAAATCAACCCGGGCGCCGCAGCGCGAGCGGGAATCGGGATCAGCTCAAAGCTGCTGAGCCTGGCCACAATCGTCAAGGAGTAGAACCTCGGCACCTATCAGGGAGCCACTTTAGTCGTGCCGGTTGCGAGCAATTGGTCGTATCGGCTTTAGCCGCTGAGGGCCTCAGGGGCTAAAAGCCCCTTGCTCATCTCCAATTTTCGGCATGGCTGAAGGCAGCCCCGATCCAACGCGCCCGCCTTTTCATCCTTTGCGGGTGTCGCGGAGCGACATGAGAAACTCCTCAGGATGACAGCGCCGCGCGTTTTTCAGCAGACGGCGAAGTTTGAGTCGCCGCGCCCGGTCGAACGATGCTTTCACGCCTCTCCATCAAGCAGAAGCTTCAGACCATCATGATGGTGGTGGTGTGCGCAGCGCTCATTGCGTCGTCTCTGGCGTTCTTCGCCTACGATCTTTCGGTTTATCGCAGCGTCATGCGGCGGGACCTGCAGACTCTGGCGGAAATTATCGGGTCGAACAGCACCGCCGCGCTGACCTTCCGCGACCCTAGCGCCACGCGCGAGCTCCTCTCCGCGCTGAAGGCGAAACCTCATATTGTTGCCGCGTGTGTCTATGCCGCTAATGGCAGCGTTTTTGCCTGCTACCGCCGCGCCGGCGAAAAAGCGGCCTTCACCGCCCCCAAGCCCGAACCCGACGTGCTGCGCTTCGAGCCGCAGCGTATGGTCCTGTTTCGCGGGATCATGCTGACCGGTCAGAAGATCGGTTCGGTCTATATTCAGTCGGACCTCGGCCAGATTCGCGAACGGGCCAAAAAATTTGCGGGCATTCTCGCCGTGATCCTGGCGGGCGCGGCGCTGCTGGCCTTTCTGCTCTCCCGCCGGTTGCAGCGCGTGATCTCAGACCCGGTGCTGCACCTCGCCGAAACCGCGAGAGTGGTTTCACTCGAGCAGGACTATTCAATCCGCGCCGTGAAACGCAGCAACGACGAGCTCGGCCGGCTGACCGATCAGTTCAACGAGATGCTGGCGCAGATCAAGCTGCGGGACGGGGAGCTCCAGCGCCACCGGGATCACCTGGAAGAAAAAGTTGCGGCGCGTACCGCCGAGCTCACCGCGCTCAATAGGCAGCTTGTGGAAGCGAAGGATCGCGCTGAAGAAGCCAGCCGCGCCAAGAGCGAGTTTCTCGCCAACATGAGCCACGAGATCCGCACCCCGATGAACGGCGTAATCGGGATGACCGAGCTCGCGCTCGACAGCAATCCCGCTCCCGAGCAGCAGCATTACCTCGAGCTGGTCAAGGCATCGGCGAACTCCCTGCTGACGGTGATCAACGATATTCTCGACTTCTCCAAGATTGAAGCCGGCCGGCTCGATCTCGATCCCGTGGACTTCAATCTTCGCGACAGCCTCGAGGAGACGGCCCAGACACTCGCTCCCAGAGCCCACGAAAAAGGCCTGGAGCTGATCTGCGACGTGCGCCCGGAGGTGCCGGAGTACGTTCGCGGAGATCCGGTGCGTTTGCGGCAGGTCGTGGTGAACCTTGTCGGGAACGCCATCAAGTTCACCGAGCGCGGCGAGATTGTGCTGCGAGTGCAGAGGGAAGCCGGTGAGAAATGGATGCTGCACTTCCTGGTAGAAGACACTGGCATCGGCATCCCGAGAGACAAACAAAAGGTGATCTTCGAGGCGTTTTCCCAGGCCGACTCATCGACCACCCGCAGATTCGGAGGTACCGGCCTCGGGTTGGCGATCTCGTCGCGCCTGGCGCAGATGATGGGCGGCGCGATCTGGCTGAAGAGCGACGAAGGGCGCGGTAGCGCGTTCCATTTTGCCGCGCGGTTTGATCCTCCCGCCGCGCCTCGATCAAAGTCTGAGCCGGCGTGGGCGGAAGACCTCAACGGCATTTCTGTGCTCGTCGTCGACGATCACGAAAAGAACCGGCGCGTTCTAGCCGGCCTGCTGGCCCACTGGGGAATGAAGCCGCTCCTCGCGGACAGCGCCATTACGGCGGTCGACGCGATCACCGAGGCGGCCGGCGCAAACGATCCCGTCCGGATTGTTCTCGCTGACGCCCAGATGTCCTCGATGAGCGGCTTCGAACTCGCCGCAAAAGTTCTGAAAAGTCCTGAGATCGCTCGATCAACCGCGATGATCATGATGCTGACGGCGGGCGGTGAGCACGGAGATGTGGCGCGCTGCCATGAGTTGGGCGTCGCCGCCTGCGTCACCAAACCCGTCCGGCAGTCCGAATTGAGTGCCGCCCTCCTGCGCGCGCTCGGAAAATCGCAGGCGCCCGCCTCGGCGCTCGCCGCTCGACACTCCTCGCGACAAGAGGGCGGGGGACTGCGCATCCTGCTCGCGGAGGACAACGCCGTGAACCAGCGCCTGGCGAAGCGTTTGCTCGAAAAGCGCGGCCACTCCGTCAGCATCGCGGCAAACGGTCGCGAGGCGCTATCCGCTCTCGATCAGGCGCATTTCGACCTCATCCTCATGGACGTGCAGATGCCCGAAATGGGCGGGCTCGAAGCGACGGCCGCCATCCGCGAATCGGAAAAGGGGTCGGGCGCGCATATCCCCATCATCGCGATGACCGCCCGCGCGATGGCCGGCGACCGCGAGCACTGCCTCGCCGCCGGCATGGATGACTACGTCTCTAAGCCCGTCCAGACCGCTCTTCTTTTTGAGGCGATTGAGCGGCTGATACCGCGCAAGGCCCTGATCGGCGCAGCAGAACGTACCACCGAATCTCTCTCCCCAGAATCGTGATGAATCTTGCGCCCCGCGGCTGGCGCAGACATCGTCTTGTGATGTCTGCGATTGTCCCCAAGCGCCGCGCGTAGGGTTCTCTTCGCCGATTCAGCCGCTATCGGGATAGACCCGCCGCCACACGGTACGTGGGTGGGGAACGGCCTCGCGGCGGCAGAACACATGAAACGCGCCCTTTTTCTCCTTGCTGGCACATCGTCCCGAAAGCGGGTAGCGGGTAGCCACGGCACGGTTTTTGTGCCGTGGGTTTGTAGGCAGGCCGACGGAACGCCCACGGCGCACAACACACGCCGCTGGCTACCCGGTACCGGGACCTGCCGCGGCTGAATCCAAATCGTCAATCGTCAATCCAAAATTGTCATCCCACCCGTCCCACCCGTCTCACCCGTCTCCATCGTTTCATTGGAATTCAATAGGCTCGTGCTGAGGTGTGTCTGGATCTTGTTGAGCAGGCCTCCTCGGATAGGCTGCTGGAACGTGCCGCAATGTCACCCCGCGTAAGCGGGGGTCCAGGCCAGTGGATTCCCGCTTGCGCGGGAATGACAAAGGGCAGCCACGGTCAGGGCTTTCCTTACCATAGGCTTCTCCGTTGGATGGCAACAACCCACGGTCAATCAAAATGCGCTTGACCGTGGCTACCACCCGCTTGCTGCAGGCCGCAAAAAATGGCGGAAGCGCCGCAGATTTTTCGGCCGCAAACGCTCGGCCCGGCAAGGCGGAGAGGAGCGGGAGGCTAGCGAGCTCCAACAAAAGTAATGGATTGTTTTTTTGACGAACGAAGCCACTATGTTGATGAAACTACAGCACATTAAAAAGTGCTAACGACAAACGAAGCCAAGCTTTTTGCTCTCAAATCGGGCATCGCTTTTGCAATCAGAGACATTAAAGGGCGAGCGAAAAACGGCGGAAAACATTAGAAAGCCACTATGTTGATGAAAACAGGCTCTAATCTGAAAAATCTCGATGCGACGGAAGGTCCGAATGGGCGAGAGCGCTAGCCTTTCGGACAGCGGCGGCCTTGGTAAAGAACGAGCGCCGCTCCCGCGGCTCCGAGTGACGGCTCTTCGCCGTCACGGCTGCTGGGCGGGCTGCTGGCCGTTTTGCGTGGGCGTTTGGAGCGGCGATGTGCTCGCGGGCTTAGCGCCCGCCGGGGCGGACTTCGGAAGGCTGTACTCGCGGTAGTTCAGTCCCAGGAATTCCCAGTGGTCGTAGTGATCCTGTTGATTGACAACTCGGATCGATGCTTTGTCGCTGCACGGCGCGACGCCAACGATGTACGCGCCCGTGAGCGTTCCCGTCTGATAGGTGGAGCCGGCAAACTGCTCCGTGGACTCGTCATTGGCGCTGTCGCACGTGGAGGGAGGATGCTTGGCCCCGCCATTTTGCGCGTTTGTCGCGGCGGCAGCCGGTTGCGTGGTTGACGCGCTCGCTTGCATTCCGCTCGCCGGCGAGCCTGCTCCCGGTGCGGCGCCGGGCGTAATTGCGGGCTTGTTCCATGAATCCAGCAGGATTCCCCCGGCGGCGGCGTGAATGAAGCGCCATTTGCCATTGCGTGCCAGAGGATCGCGATACGGCCGGCGCAGAAAGCGCGTGCCATCGGTGTTCAGCAGGTCTTTCACGGACGCTGGATAGCGGCCGAACCGGCGGTAGAAGAGATACACGGCGCGGGCGTACTGGTTACCGTAAAAGATCGCGCCGGCCTCGCGCTCGCGCTGGCCTTCCTGATAGACGCTCGGAAGCGCCGCCGTAACCGTGACCAGCAGCACGGCCACCATGATCATCAGCACTAGGAGCGCATAACCGGGCGCCGCAGTGGCGTTTCGCGGCTTATTGTGGAAAGGGCAATTCAACGGTGCGATGGAACGCGTCATCTTGAACTTCGATGAGAGCGGGCGTGATTCGAATCACGTGATAGTTCTTGTCAAACATCTCGCCCTCGTGCAGCGCATAGACCTGCTGCGTATCCGACAGGTACGCCTCCATGCTCCCCTGGGCCTGCATACTGTATCCGATTGCTTTGAATGGAAGCGGAGGCGGAGGAGGAGGCGCGGGCGGACCGGCGAGCGCGCCCTGGGCAGCGGCGCGCGACCGAGTTTGCTGCTCGAGCTGCTGGGCCGTCGGCTCGAACGAAAAGGGGTTGCGGTCGTAAGCAGCGAGGGTTTCGGACTGCGTCTCGCGGTAGAGGGAGAGATTCAGGACCGGGCCGTTCGGTAACGCCTGCGGCTTTCGCGCGGCGAACAGCCCGGCGAGCGCCAGACCGCCCGTTCTCGCCCGCGGGATCGCGCTGCGCGCTTGAACGGCTGGCCCGCCCGCGTCGACGCTTCGCACGCGAACAGCGAGATGAAACACCAGCGCGGCGCACACCACCGCGAGACCAATCGTCGCCAGCGCCTCAAGCCGTTTGCTTTTCATCGCAATCGTAGAAAAGTTCAGCGTTGCGCCGGGCTTTACTCCCGGCACGCCGCGTTCAAGGCGCGGCGCTACGTCCCGGCATCAAGTAAAGATCTGCGTTCACGTGCAAGCCTAACACGCCTTGATTCTCTGCCGCAAACTTAAAGCTGCGAACCACGATGAAATCGTTCGAGGTCTCAAGCGCGTGGGCGAAAGTGAGCAGATTATCAAACGACCCTTCGACGTTCGTCTCCAAAGTCAGATGGGCCAGCGGCTCGCCTTTGCTTTCAGCCGGGGGGTGATACCGGATCGCAACGAGCTGCACCTGCGATTTTTGGCTCAACTGCTCAACCAGCGAGGCCGCGCGCGAATAGGCCTGCCGCTGGACAGGAACGTGCTGATCGAGAAACGCCCGCATCGCGTTTTCCGCTGCAGGAATCGACCCGGTGCGCTTTTGGAGGAGCGCCAGGTTCTGTTTTTCACGCCACCAATCGAGGCGCGCGGCGTTGAAGCGGTCCTGTTCTGTCGCAACCAGATTCCCCACGTACCGCCTGGAGCCCAGGTAAAGCAGCACATCGCAAACGGCGACGATCAAGATCACCTTCGCGGCGGTCTCGACCCACTGTTTTCGCGTCTGCTGGCTCATGGCTGCGCCCGATCCGGCGCCGAACCCGGCAGCGGAGGTCCCACGTAACGCGCGCTGCATGTGAGCGAGACGAGGTCGCGCTGCTGCTTTTGCGATTCAAACGCCTGGTTCATCACCGTCACCGATTCGAAGTCCGGCGACTTTTCCAGATGATCGAGAAAGTTGCCCGTCACCTGGTCGAGCGCGCCTTCGACGCTCACCTCAACGACCGGCGCGCCCGCGCCGCCCGAGAGCGAGAGGCCGGTGATCCGCACCTGCTCGGGCAGGAGCTTGGCGATCGCGAGGGTGAGGCCGGAGAGCGGCACCTTCTTCTGATCGATCAGGGCGTTGAGAAAATTAGTCTGAGCATAGAGCTCGAGCGTCGCAGGTTGCCGCAGCCGCGCGCTCAGGCGCTCTTCGTTCGTCCGGATTTCGCGGGTTTCCGCCTGATATCGCAGCACGGAACGATGGACGTTTCGGTATTCGATTACCTGCTTCCCTGTCACGTAGGAGAAGCGCGCGAAGAGAGCAAGCGCCACCAGGACGGCGAGCGGCGCCCATAAGTACACCATTCGCTCGGCCCGGCTCTCGGGCTGCGCGAGATTGACGCGAATCCTCACGAAGACCTTCCCAGGTTCGAAATCATTCCGGCGAGCGGCGCGCCAAACAGGCCGAACAGGGGTTTCTCATCGGGTCGAAGCCCCGCCTCGACACCCGTGCCGAGCGGCAAAGGATTAACCGGCACGCCGAGCGCAGCTTCGAGCGCCGCGATCAGATCGGCGCCGCCGCCGGGCCGCGAGCAGCACCAGGCGCGCTCGATTTTCAGGTTGAACCGGTCCCGAACGCTCGCGGCCGCTCGCGACGCCTCCGACACCACCTCCGCCGTTCCCGAATCGCCATCCGCGCGCGTAAGCTGGCGAGTCCGCCAGAAGCGCAAACGCTCCCCGTCGACGAGCGCGTGCGTGACGCATCCGGAGCACGCATGAGTGAGAAGCTGGCACGTCGCGTCCGTCTGCGAAAGCAGCGGCAGCAAGGCGAGCGACGCGGGCAGCACGAAGGCGAGCGATCCCCGAGCGCGCTCGATCGCCTTTTCGTATTCCGCGAGAACGGCTTTCTTGATCGCCAGCACGAGAAGCTCGACGATGCCGGGAGCGCGGTGCATTTCCTGATAAGAAAGCCGCGCCTCGTCTGGCGAAAAGCCCAGATTGTCCTTGATCCTCCATGCCAGCAGCGCCTCCCGCTCTTTGGGCTTGGACGGCAGAGTTTCGAACTCGAGCAGGCAAACGCGGACGGCTGCGTCAGGCAGCAGCAGCGCCGTGGGGCCGCCGCCCGCTCCCATCGACTTTGAGACACTCAAGAGCGCGCTCGCGAGGGCGTCCGGCTTCGCCAGGTTTAGCTGCGACGCCGAAGGATCCACGACGCCGCGATCCAGAGCCTTCACCGCGAGGCGACGCACGGCGGGTTTGCCCGAGCCCGTGAGTCGCGCGCCTAAGACGAACTCAGATTCCACTTCGATCACCGTCGCAGGCAGCTTGGCGAAACCCGCCGCCCCGTCGCCTGC
>JBOGKE010000164.1:0-31435 GCA_050745265.1 Terriglobia bacterium | reverse complement strand
GTGACGTGGCTGAACCCGTCCGTCTACGGCAATCACGGGTCTGCAGGGTACGAACTCTTCGAGGGAAATGACGCGAACGGCTTTGGTGCGGACAACATCCACGGCATGGCGGACTTTCAGACGCTCTTTCGCAACCGGCTACAAGGGAATGACACGCCCGTTCGTTCGCAGGCTCTTTTCCCCGTTAATCTTGCGTCGTACCAGCGGGCCGACAACGTTATTGGCAACATCCTCGGAACGCTGCCTTGGCAAGCGAGCGGCGATTATCAGAGTACGGTCAACCAGAACTCTGTAGGCTATTCGTATTCGCTGGGCGTCTACGCCGCAGAAGGCACAGCGGACGGGGTGCCGAACGACCCGATTGTGGCCGACACGCTGCTGCGGTGGGGCAACTACGACACCGCGACGGGAGCCGTGCGATGGTGCGGAACGAGCGCCGATACGGGCTACGGCACAACTTGCGCGAGCACGTCGGAAATACCGACCACGAACAGCTACGCATTCATCGGAGCGAACCCAGCGCCAACGGTGGGCGATACCGGAGCGGGGCAGCCCGGTTTGCCCGCCTCCTTTTACCTTTCGTCCCAACCCGCCTTCTGGAAAACTTCGGCCGGGACTCCGCCGTGGCCGGCTATCGGCCCGGACGTGACCGGAGGCAACGCTCCCGACGGCGTCGGAGGGTACTCTTACGAAATCCCGGCGCAGCTTTATTACGGCGCCGCGAGCATCGACCCGCATCCGTCACCGGCGTTTGCTCCGAATCAAGAGAGTCTTACGGTTACGAACGCATCCTACAGCAGCAGCAACCAGACCGCGACCATTACGATAAACTCTGCTGCGGCTGCGAATCCCTTGGCGAAGGCCGATACGGTCACGATCTCTGGGATCAGCTTGGCTGGTTACAACGGGGTGTATGAGCTTATCGGAGTGGGTGGCAGCACCGGCGCGTGGACGTTTTCTTATCTCGTGCAGACCAATCCGCCAACGTCAAGCGGAGCGACGGCCGGCACCGTGACTTGGCCGAATATCCTGCTGTTTAACGGCGAGACCGCGTACCCGCAGGACTACCCCGGCGCGCAGCCTGCTCCGCAAGCCACCGTCATCGGAAACGGCGGCAGCCATGCTGCGGGCGCCGGCGGAAGCTCGATCCATTAATTTCAGCCTCTCACGCCAGTTCCCCACCCGATTCGCCGGGCACCCCACGATCGCTGTCTATCTGGGTATTCGCGCACGAGCCGCGTCTGTGGGACGTTCCCGTCATTCCCCCTTTCTTTGCGCCTTTGGCATCTTTGCGGGGGCTGTTGACTTGTTTGCAGCTCCTAAATGCTGAACCACAGCCCGCAGCTCAAAATCTCCAATCCGTCTCGATTTCCGCCGCGTTGCCGCGAACACTGCCGATCGCTTGCGAGAAGTCGTAGTGGACGTACTCAAGCGTCACCGTCACGCGGTGATTTAACCTCACGCTGAGCTGCGGATGAAATTGCGAGCCCAGCGTGAACGGCTGGTTCGATTCGGCCTGCTGCGCTCCAACATCCGCTTCGAAGCTGTACCGGAATGGTCCCCAGATCGGGCCCTCGACTCGCGCAGTAAAGAAGTGCTGTTGATAGAACTCCGGATTAAAGAACCCCATCCAGGTTCCGTACTGAGCCCCGGCGTACCCGAACCCGAGCCAGGAGTAGCCGGCATCGAGCGAGAAGCGCTCGGCGTGGATCAGGTTGCGGTCGAACACTGCCCTCCCGCCAACGCCGTGATCGTGGCCGTGCTGCTGGAAGTGCGGGAACTGAAAAGCCGCGTGGTAGATGGCGGATGAATCCCGGTTGTAATAGTAGGACGCGGCGACGTGCGTCCGCGAGCCCAGGTCGTATGCGACACCCGCTTCGGTGTGCATTTCGGCCGCGCCGAACAATACCGAGGCGGGCGTATAGGTGATCGGGGCGCGCGAGATCAGGAAATTCAGGCTCAGGCCTCGCGCCGGAAGGATGCTCGCGCCGAGATAGGCTGCCGGAACGATGGAGGGCGTATTCAATAATCCCACGGGCGCGGTAAACGCCAGCGCCGCGCCGGTTCCGAGCCGCGCAAGGCCGAACCCGCCGCGGAGAGTCAAGAGGCGGGAGAGCCGCGTGGCCTGGCCGTACATGAGCTCCGCCGGCGACACGGGCTGCATTCCGCCGAGGGGGCTGTTGGAAGGCGTGATCGCCAGAGAGACATATGAATTCGTCCGCGGCAGCGCGATAAATCCCACTCGCACTGCCGAGCTGTACGAGTTCAAGTCTTCGATCGTAATGGGCGCGCCAAACCCATTATTGTTGAGGAGCCCGATTTCACGCGCGTACGTGCTGGAAGTGTGCACCGTCACCGGACGGTCGCTCCGCAGCGCAGCTTCGAGCCCTTCGACTGCCGCATTCGCGGGGCTGAGTAGCGCCGCGCGGCGGAGCAACGCGAAAGCGGCGCCGCGGCGCCGCCGCGCCCGCTCGATGCGCGCGCACAAAAGCAGGGCGTCGAAATCCTTCGGCCGCTCGCTCAGCAGCCGGGCTGCGAACGAGTAGGCGCGGTCGGGATTGTCGAGAAAATAATAGATGCGCGCCTCACCATACAGCGCATCGGGATTGTTGAGGTCGCTGGCCAGCACCAGGTCGTAGTAAGTCAGTGCATCGGGAAGATGACCCTCCGCGAGCTCCAGGCGGGCCATTTCGACGAGCGCCCAAGGATCATCGGGGCGCTGGCGGATCAAAGCCGTGAGCATCCGCCGCACTTGCGCATCTTCCTTGAGCGCGAGCTCGAGACGCACGACGTTCTGCTGATGTTTGAAGTTTCCCGAGTCAACATCCACCAGCCGCTGCTCTGCGCTGAGGGCATCTTTCAGCCGGCCCGACCACTGGTCGACGCGAACCAAGCCTTCGAGCGCCGCGCCGTCGTTCGGATGCTTCCGCAGCAGCTCGTCGTAAGCTTCAATCGATGCGTCGTATTGGTGGCTCCAGCTTAGCTCGAGCGCCAGGTGCTGCTGGGCGGACGAATCGGCCGGATTGACGCGCAACGCGCGCTGATCGTTCCGGACGGCGCGGGAGTACATACCAAGCTGCGCTTCGGCGCTCGCCAGCCGCTTGATCGCGGCTGCGTCGCCGGGATGATCCGCGAGGTAGCTGATTTCGTAGCCCAGCCACGCCTGCGGTGGGGCGGTGGCGGCGGGACGCATCGCGCTCCACCGTTTGGCATCCAGCGCGCGCGCGATGGAATGTAGCGCCTGATCGTTTTCCGCGTCAGCAGGGTTTGCTCTTTCGAGCTGCTCGAAGATCTCCTGCGCTTCGCGAAAGTGGTGCGTCCAATATAGGGCGAACGCCTTGCCCTGAAGGGCGTCGTAATTTCCCGGCGATTGCTGAAGCGCGCGGTTGTAATCGCTCAACGCCGCAGCGTAAGAGCCGAGCCGGGCTTCGGCGTGAGCCAAGCCAACCTCTCCTCCCGCGCTCCCCGGCGCGAGATCGAGCATCTTTTGGAATGCCTCCGCCGCTTCGCTCCGTTCGCCGGCACGGCTGAGACTTTCGCCGAGCTCGTACCAGACGGCGGCGGCGCGCGGGCTCACGCGCAGGTATTCGCGGAAACGCGCCGCCGCTCGCGCGTTCTCGCCGCAGCGCGCGAGTCGCCGCGCGAGGGCGAGTTCATCCACGCCTTGTGGCGTGGCTTCGAAGCCCCCGGTTCTCGCGGACAATGCGTTCCCCGGCACGCAGCCATCCGCCGCGTCAGCGGGAGGCGCAGGCGACTGCAAAGCGGCGGAGCCCGTGACGCACGCGATTGTAAGCGAGAGAGCTGCGGATAAGAGAAGCGGAGCTCGCTGGCGCATTCGTTGGACGGCCATCATGCGAGTGGCGGTTGCAGATTAACCCCGTGCTGTCGATCGAGTGCCAGTCCCCGTGTTAGTGCCCGCGGGCCGGGCCGAGGCGCCGCGCTGGCTTGATCTGGCGGTCCAGGACGTCAGCGGCTTGCCGGAGACCCGCAGACTCTCCATACCTTCGGTCGAACTCCTCGATAAGCCGACGGGCGCGAGCGTAATTCTCAAGCGAGATTTCCGCGTAAATGTCGCCGAGCAGCGGATCGGACTCATACGGCTCAAGCCAATGGGCCCGCCGGAAACATTGCTCGGCGCGGCGCGGCTTTCTGAGCCGGAGAAGATCCCAGCCCATCAAGGACAGCACTGCGGGATCATTGGGTTCGAAAGCGCCGGCGGCCGCCAGTTCGTCGAGCGATTTACGATACGCGCGGCTCGAATAATCCGACACTGCGGCTCGATACGCGGAAGACTGCGACGGCCGCCAGTAGAAATCGCACAGCGCGCTCGCAGCCACAATGACGACCAGCGACAGAACGATCCGGTTGAACATCGCCCGCTCCGCCCGGCTCACGCCACGGATTCCGCCGTGTGCGCGACCTTCTCCCATTGGTGAAAACCGGTGAGGAATCGCACGAATCCCTGAAAACGGAAATAGAGAATCAATTGCCGGAAGCCGAAGTTCTCAAACAAGCTCCAGCCGAGTAGAACGTAGAGATCGCGCCGCGACGGGTAACGACGATAGGTAAGCTCTTCAACCAGCACCGCTCCGACCGAAAGAAATGACGCATAGACGAGGCTTAGGACTACCAGAGGGATATAGAACGCGGAGAGCGCCAGGTGGAAGGCGAACGCGAGCGGCACGACCAGGTAGCCAACGAACTCGACAGCCGCGCCGAGCCCTTCGATGTAAAGGTGAAAGGGATAGCTGAACATGCCGGCGGACCCGTACTTCGGGTTGAAGAGCATCGGGGAGTTCAGCCAGAGCGTCTGGCAGAGCCCAAGCTGCCAGCGGCGGCGCTGCCGCGCGAGCATTGCGAGAGATGAGGGGCACTCGGTCCAGCACACCGTATCCAAGGTGAAAGAGATCTGCGGCCGCGACCGCTCTCGCGCCGCGCGCCGCCGCAGGCGAACGATCAATTCCATGTCTTCGCTGACGGTCTCGTCGCTGAACCCGCCCGCGTCAACGACACTTTGCCGGTGGAAGACCGCCATGGCTCCTGAAACAATGAGCGTTCCGCCCAGCAGATCCCAGCCGGTCCGCCCGAAGAGGAAGCTGCGGAGATATTCCACCACCTGCAGCCGCTCGATCCAGGAGGACGGCAAGCGAACCCGCCGAATCTGGCCGTTCACCACCTCCGAGCCGTTGCGGATGCGGATGATTCCGCCGCTGACAATCGTCTCGCGCGGCGAACGAATGATCGGTCGCATCAGGCGCAGCAGCGCGTCGGGTTCAATGAGACAGTCCGCGTCGAGCGTGCAGAAGTACGGGGTGCGGCAGAAGTTGATGCCGGCGTTGAGCGAGTCTGCCTTTCCGCTGTGCCCCTTGCACAATACGACAAGCTGCGGATGATCCTGATTCCGGTAAAAGCCGCGCGCCCCGCCCGCCGGCAACGCGCGGCGCGTGATCAGGTCCGCGCGGGTAAGATCGAAGCGCCCGATCAGCCGGTCGACGGTGCCATCCGTCGATCCGTCATCTACCACAACGATGCGGTAATCGGGATAGTCGGCCTGGAGCGCCGAGCTTACCGTCTCGACGATCGAGTGCTGTTCGTTGTATGCGGGAATAACGATCGTAATGGGAGGCGTCGCGCTCGATTCGCGCAGGTCGTGGAGGCCCTGGAAAGCCAGGCGGCGATTATAGGCCAGCGCCGATCCCAGCGAGATGAGCATGAGCACCGTGTAGACGCCGTTGCCCACAAAAAAGTAGGCCACGGTCACCAGGTTGAACATGTTCATCGCGTGCTGAATCAGTCGAGCCCACTCGCCCATTTAGTTCCCCCCGCCGACCGGTTGCTGAAACGCCGTCGGTCGCGTACCGGAACGGGTGACACACCCGGCCCTGTAGCTCTAAGGACTTGTGATGTCCAGATTCCTCGGGACACCCGCAAAGTATGGAAATGACCGCTCACCCGCCCTCCGCTGTAGGACACTCTCTCTCCCTGGGAGAGGGCTCACATCCAATGTCCTTCCCCTATGCGGTTGCGAGCGGCGCGGCCCCTTGGCGGCATTAAGCCGCCGCTGCCCGCCTCGGAGCGCCCCCGGGCGCTGCGCCATTTTCATTGCGGCGCCATCCGGCTGGCCCATGCCTGCACGTGTAAATCCGAGCTCGCCGCGAGGCGCGCGAGGACCGCCGCACGCCGGAGCGGCTGAGACCGTCCGTCGAGAGCGGTTTCGACCGAGCGGGTTCTGCCGATTCGCAGCATCTCGCTTAAGACGTCCAGATCTCGCCCGGGGCCATTCTCGGCGCAGCGTGAGATGACGCGCCCCAACTCGCCGGACGCGTCGAGCTCCTCGGCGATCTGCTCGCGCGCGTAAGTGTCGGGCTTCGTGAGAAGCGTTTCGAAAAGCTGATTGACGCCTGCATCGCCAGAGCGGGCGAGGTGCCGGGCCGCGGCTTCCCGCACTCGCCAATGCGAATCCGTGAGTAGCGCCGAAAACCGAGCCGCGCCGGAATTCTTCCGTAAGACGCCCCAGGCGCGAACGGCGCGCAGCCGGACGAACCACTCGCTATCGCCGAGCAGCCGGACCAGATGGCGCTCGGCACGTTCGCTCCCGGAGTAGCCGAGCAACGTGGCCATTCGCGCCCGGATGTCAGCGCTTTCAGACGTGGTAAGCGCACGGAGGACGGCGTCGAGCAGCCGGGGACCCCCTTCGAAATCTTCGAGCGCCGCGCATTCCACGGTAGCCGCTCTCGCAGACAGCATCTCGGTGAGGACGTCGGCAGCGAGCAGTTGCAGCTTGGGGTTCGGATCGCAGAGAAGAGGCCACAGCGGGCCCGAGACTCCCAGTGGAAATCGCGCCAGCGCGGCCCGCAGTTCGCGCGCGGAAAGGCTGGGGACGGGCTCGGCGAGGACCCGCCGAGCGTACTCAGTGAGTAAGTAAAAGCTTTGCAGTTCCCCAATTGCGGCCAGAGCTCGCAGCGCGACGCGTTGCACGTCGCTGCTCGGATCGCGGAGCGCATCGGCGAGCAAGGACCAACTGCCGGCGTCGCGGAGGCGCCCAAGCTTATCCGCGTTGCGTGCGCGCTCCCAGAAGCCGAACGCCGAAGATGGCAACGGAACCAAGCCGGGCGGCTCCAGCCGCCGCCGCCAGGCCTCGATCAGGCCGAGGTCTTCCGCCAGGCGCCGGACATGCGCCGCGTCCCCGCCGGCGTCCAAGTGTTCAAGCAGAAGCTGCTCGAGCGCGCTCCGGTGAACCAGCATCTCGCGCACACGGCGCAGAGCCTCGCTGTCACTGATTGTTCCGTCGCGGAGCGACTCGAAGACTAAGCGAAGGCGCGACCTCAACTCGTCCAAGACCCGGAACTCCTTTTCTCGCGCCATACGGCGGGCCATGGCGATAACAACTAGTAGAAGCGAGAGCAGAAAGATCGCGAGGGAAAGAATCAAGACGCCGTGGATTAAGCGGTCAGGAAGAAAGGGCATATCCGTCTAAGGGTCCGCCCGGTCGATTACAAAAAGGATATAATATACATATAGGAACGGCTCAGGAGAGTCAAGGGGTTTTTACGGGTTCTCAGGCGTTATCAGGCGGGACGTGCGCCGCCCGAAAGCGCCTCGCTCCGTCCGTCAGCGTTGGCCAGGCACTGCGCCTGGGGTTCCCTGTACACACGAAGCCGCATATTCCGTCACCAGATCTTACAGCGCTCGGCCGGCGGCCTTGCCATCGCCTCGCCGGGAGCGCAGTGCCAAGCCTGGGCAAACGCAGGCATGTTCGAGAGCGGACCATTGACCCGGAAGCGGTCGAGCGGGTGGGGATCGGTCAAAGTGAGCAGGCGCGCGAACTCGGGGCGGCTATTGGAGGCCCAGATTTGCGCGAACCCGAGGAAGAAGCGCTGGTCGGGCGTGAAGCCGTCGATCTTCTGGCGCGACTTCGCCTCCGGCGTCCGCTGGAACGCCGCGTAAGCGATGGTAAGCCCGCCGAGATCCGCAATACTCTCACCCTGTACCAGCTTTCCATTCTCGTGCAGGTTGCCCTGCACCACAAAGCCGTTGAACTGGTTCACAATACATTGCGCGCGCGCATCAAAGCGCTTTTTATCCTGCGGCGTCCACCAGTTCACCATGTTGCCTTGGGCGTCGAACTGGCTGCCTTCGTCGTCAAAGCCGTGCGTCATTTCGTGCCCGATCACCGCTCCAATCGCGCCGTAGTTGACTGCATCGTCGGCCTTCGGATTGAAAAAGGGCGGCTGCAGGATGCCGGCCGGAAAGACGATTTCGTTGAGAAGAGGATCGTAGTAGGCGTTCACAGTGGGCGGCGTCATTTCCCACTCGGTGCGGTCCACGGGTTTGCCGATCTTGTTGAGCTCGCGATGGAACTCGAACGTGTTCGCCCGGAAGACATTGTTCACGTACGCGCCCCGGTTAATCTGAAGAGCGGAATAGTCCCGCCACTTCACGGGGTAACCAATTTTCTTCAAATAGACCTGCAGCTTCGCCAGTGCGAACTTCCGGGTGCTCGGACCCATCCAGCTCAGCGTGGTGATGTCGCTGCGGAGCGCCGCCATCAGGTTGTTCACCAGGCTCAGCGCGCGCGCCTTGGCGGCCGGCGGGAAAGCCACTTGCACGTACTGCTCACCAAGCGCCATACCCATGGCGCCGTCCGCGGCGCGAACGCAACGCTTCCAGCGCGGGAGAATCTGCTGGGTTCCGGTCAGGACCTTCCCGTAGAAGTTGAAGTGTTCATCCACGAAGGCGTCTGGGAGGTAGGGAGCCGATGCGTGAATCAGATGCCAGCGGAGATATACCTTCCACTGCGGGAGAGAAACCCCGGTGAGCGCCCGATTCACCTCCTTGAAGAACGCGGGCTCGTCCACATTGATGTCGCCCATCTTCGGGTGCCCGATCTGGCCGAAGTAGCTTTCCCACGAAATATCCGGCGCGAGGGCTTTCAACTGGGCGAGGCTCATCTTGTTGTAGACCGCTTTCGGGTCTCGCAGCTCGACGGGCGTCTTAGAGGCTTTCGCTAGCCGCGTTTCGACGTTCATCACCGTCTGCGCCTCGCTCGCCGCCTTCGACTGCGGGTCACCCATCAGCTCGAACATCTTCTCGACGTGAGCGACGTACTGGGCGCGAGTCCGCTTCGATTTGGCGTCCTGCTTGGTATAATACGTACAATTCGGCAGGCCGAGACCGCCCTGCGCCGCTTCCCCGATCATCATGGTGCTGTGCTTGAAATCCGGCTCCGACCCGAATTCGAAAACCGCATCCACGCCGAGATTCTGCAGCCGCGTAATCTCCTGCTGCAGGCTTCGCCGATTGTGGATCTGATCGATCCGCTGGATCTCCGGCTCGAGTGGCTTGAGGCCCTCGGAGTTTGCCTGCTGAGTATTCATGCAGCTGGCGTAGAAATCTCCCAGCTTCCTGGTGTTTGATCCCGGCTTCGCGGCCTTGTCCGCGATGTCTTTTTCGAGGATGCCGTGCAGGATTTCGCGGTTCCGCTCCGCGAGCCGGGTGAAAGTGGTCCACCACGGGTACGTAGGCGGGATCGGATTTTTCGCTTTCCAGCCGCCGTCGGCGTATTGATAAAAGTTCGAGCACGGCCGCACTTTCGGATCGAGGTTTGACTTGCTAAACCCCTGGCTGGTGTTCCGCGCCATCTCGGCGCTCGATGAAGCGTGATGCGCCGCGCTACCGCCGCACCCGGTGAAGCTCACGACGCACAGGCACGCAATCCACAATTTCCACTGACGCACGGGGGCGCTACCTCCTCGATATCGATTTCCACAAGGCCAAGTTTTTGATCCTAGCAGAATCACCCGGCTTCGGCCATGCCCGAAGCTTCTTTCGGCAGCCTGATACACTGGCTACACACCATGTTGCACTGGCTCGTGATCGGAATCGGCGACATTACAACCCGGCGCGTGATTCCGGCCATTCAGCAGGAGGCGCGGAGCGATTTGTACGCCATTCTGACGCGGCATCCTGAGAACGCCGAGCCGTATCCCGCGAAGGTCTTCACCGAGCTCGCGGAGGCGCTCAAGGACGACACGATCGGCGCGGTTTACGTGGCGTCCCCGGTATTTCTTCACGCGCCGCACACAATCCGCTCTCTCGAGGCCGGCAAGCACGTTTTATGCGAGAAGCCGATGGCGATGAACTTCGGCGAGGCGCAAGCGATGGCGGACGCCGCTCAATCCGCCGGCCGCACGCTCGGAATCGCCTACTACCGCCGCGCGTATCCTAAGGTGCGGCGCGCGCGGGAACTGATCGCTGAGGGCGCGATTGGAAAAACTGTCCTCGCGTACGCCGCGTGCCACGACTGGTTTACCGCCGTCGATGGAAAACGAAGCTGGCTGCTCGATCCCGCAAAGGCCGGAGGCGGACCGCTATACGATATCGGTTCGCATCGCATTGACATGCTCAACTACTTCTTCGGCGAGCCCCTCGCGGCGTTCGGGCGCCTTTCGAACGCGGTACACCAATTCGCGGTGGAGGACAATGCGACGGTAATGATCGAGTACGGTAACGGCGTGCGGGGCGTGGTGGACGTGCGATGGCATTCGCGCGCCAGCCGCGACGAATTCCGCATTATCGGAACGGACGGCGAAATCGATCTCACGCCGCTGAACGGGCCGGAGCTTCGCTATCCCGGCGGAGTCGAACGGCTACCCGCGCACGCGAACGTACACGCTCCGTGCATCAGGAACTTTGTGGACGCGGTGCTGGATGGCGCGCCGCTCCTGTCGAGTGGCTCGAGCGCCGTTTGGACAGACTGGGTGACTGAGCAAGCGGCGCGGCCGTGACTCTCAGCTTTTCAGCACTCGTTTTATGGCGTCGAATGGTAGTGTCCCAAATCAACAATTCGTTTAATAAGTTGATCTTGACTTCGTGACGCGGCCTCAGCCCCGAAGGGGCGCAATAACACAGCCCAGGGCGCCAGCCCTGGGTCAAAAGCCCTCACCCCGCCTTTGGCACCCCTCTCCCGCACGCGCGGGAGAGGGGTGGGGGAGAGGGCGCGGTCTCCCATACCCAGGGCTGTCGCCCTGGGCTTAGCTAGATCGCTCCTTCGGAGCTGGAATTCATAAGCGAACTTCTGACTCAGAAGAGTAGTCGATCATGCGGCGATCACCATTCGCCGCAGAACATCCGATGAATCACACGTCAAGCCCCGCGCGAGCCTCCTTGAGCGCCGCCGCGATCTTCCGCCGGTTTGCAGGGCTGACCTCCATCAGCGGCGCGCGAGGTGGCCCTCCGTGGTATCCCGACAGATCGAGCGCTGCTTTGATGCCGGCGACTCCAAACGGTCCGGTAATACGCTCCATCATGATCGCCAGCCGCTTCGTCAGGTTCTCGGCGGCGCGCGAGTCGCCGCGCGCGAGAGCCTCGTAAGCTGCGACGCAGATCAGAGGATCGAAGTTCGCCTGCGACAGCACCGCCCCGGCTGCTCCCAACTCAAAGCCCGCGCGCAAGGCGGCTGCCGAGCCGATCATCAGCCGGAATCCCTTGCGAGCCTTGCTCAGGACTGCCCGCACGAAGTCAAGATTACCCGAGCTCTCCTTCATCCCCGGAATGTTCGGATGGCGCGACAGGCGGCCGAGCATCGCCGCGTCCATCGCGAAGCCCGTGCACTGCGGGATGGAATAGATCAGCACCGGACGGCGAGCGCCGTCCGCAACGGCGAGGAAGTGGCGCTCGAGAATCTCCGGCTTCATCGCCGATTTATAATATGCGGGCGGAAGAATCAGAACGGCGTCGGCGCCGCGCGCAATCGCTTCGCGGCTCAGCTTCAAAGTACGCGCAGTGCTTTCCAACCCCGTGCCCGCGATCAGGATTTGCGGCGCTTTGATGATGGGGCGCGCGAGATCGACAAGCCAGAGCCGCTCGTCCTCCGTCAGGAAGGCCGCTTCGCCCGTCGTTCCGGAAGTCAGAACGCCCGAAAGACCGGCCCCGGTGTAGCGAGCGAGATTGGCCCTGAATCCGCCTTCGTCCAGCCCGCCGCGGCGGTTGAAGGGCGTCGCCAGCGGCGGGATAATGCCGCTCAGACCTTCGGTGATCAGTTCATTCGTCATAGCGTTGGTCACCATTCGCCGCGCCGTTGCCGGTCAGCGCGCAAGTGTGAGGGAGCGAAAAGATCTTTATGCCTGGCATTCTGATCCGAAAACTTCGGCTAAGGCAGCGTATCAGGGCACGACTTCAGTCGTGCCGATTGTAGATCCGTTGATTGTTTTCGGCTTTAGCCGCTGATTGCCTCAGGGGCTAAAAGTCCTGTTCTTCATCGCCAATTTACGGTATGGCTGAAGCCGGCTGAAGTCATGCCCTGATACAATGCGCCCGCCCTTTCATGCTTCGGGGTATCGCAATGACACCAACTCGGACTGAGAGTGGGGGTTTGAACGCCCTGCTCATTTCGCGCTGAGCGCTCGCGAGCTGATCTTCCCGTGCAGTTCCTGCAGATTGAACACCTGAACGCCTCGCTCGCGCTGGGCCCGCACGCCGCTCACCACGGCGGCGGCGGCGGACAAGGTGGTGATGCAGGTGATCCCGTGCTGCACCGCCGCGCGGCGGATGGCCTTTTCGTCAAAGTGTGAAGGCCCGCCGAGAGGCGTGTTGATGATCAAGTCGAGCTTGGCGCTTTTGATCAGGTCCACAACGTTCGGGCGTCCCTCGTTCACCTTGTACACCCTCTCCACCGGCAAGCCCGCCGCCGTGAGCGCCTGCGCGGTGCCGCGCGTGGCCACCAGCTTAAAGCCGAGATCGTGGAGATCGTGCGCCACGGGCACGGCCGACGGCTTGTCGTGATCATTCACGGAGAAGAACACGCGCCCTGTGTCGGGCAGCCGCTGTCCCGCCGCGAGCTGCGCCTTGGCGAATGCCTGGCCGAAGTTTTCACCGGCGCCCATCACTTCGCCGGTCGATTTCATCTCGGGTCCAAGAATCGTATCAACTCCGGGGAATTTCATAAAGGGCAAGACCGGCGATTTCACGAAGTACGGCCAGACGCTCAACTCGTCGTCGAGCCCGAAGCCGGCAAGCTTCCTGCCTGCCATCAGGCGCGCTGCGATCTTCGCCAGCGGCACGCCCGTCGCCTTGCTCACGTACGGGACGGTGCGTGACGCGCGGGGGTTTACTTCGAGAACGAAGACGTTGCCGTTCTGGATAGCGAATTGCGCGTTCATCAGCCCCACCACCTTCAGCGCCCGCGCGAGCTCAATGGTGTGCTCCTTCAGGGTTCGCCGAGTGCTCTCGGGGATTCCGACCGCCGGCAGCACGCAGGAGCTGTCGCCCGAATGGATGCCCGCCTCCTCGATATGCTCCATGATGCCAGCGATGACCACCTGCTCTCCGTCCGCAAGCGCGTCCACGTCCACCTCGGTGGCGTTCTCGAGGAACCGGTCCACGAGGATCGGAAAAGCTCGCTGCAGCTCCTCGGCGCGCGCGACATAATCCACCAGCGTCGGCTCGTCGTACGCAATCACCATCGCGCGACCGCCGAGCACGTAGGACGGGCGCACGAGCACGGGATAGCCGATGCGACGCGCGACCCCCACCGCCTCATCAACATTCATCGCCGCGCCGTTCTCCGGCTGCGGAACCTCGAGTCGCGCGAGCAGCTCGCCAAAGTGCTTGCGGTCTTCCGCGAGTTCAATCGACTCGGGCGAGGTGCCGATGATCGGAACTCCCGCCTCCTTGAGCTGGCGCGCCAGGTTGAGCGGCGTCTGGCCGCCAAATTGTACGATCACGCCGCAGGGCTTTTCGCGCCCGACAATCGCCATCACGTCCTCGAACGTGAGCGGCTCGAAGTAGAGACGGTCCGAGGTGTCGTAGTCGGTCGAGACCGTCTCCGGATTGCAGTTCACCATGATTGTTTCGAAGCCTTCCTCCTTGAGCGCATAAGCCGCATGGCAGCAGCAGTAATCGAACTCAATGCCCTGTCCGATACGGTTTGGGCCGCTGCCGAGGATCATGATCTTCTGGCGGTCGGTGGAATCCGCTTCGTCTTCGCTCTCGTACGTGGAATAGAGGTAGGGTGTGAACGACTCGAACTCCGCCGCGCACGTGTCCACACGTTTGAACACGGGGCTGACGCCGAGCTCGAGACGGCGCTCCCGGACGCGCTCGGCGCTGGTATGCCAGAGCTCGGCAAGCCCGCTATCTGCGATCCCCAGCTTCTTCGCCTCAAGCAGTGCGGCGCGCGGAATGGAGTCCGCGTCAAAGCGCGCAAGCTCCCGTTGCATCTTCACGATCTGCTGCATCTGGTCGAGGAACCACGGATCGATGCGGGTGAGCTCGGCCACACGTTCCGCGCTGCGACCGGCGCCGAGCGCGTAAAAAATATCCCAAAGGCGCTCGGGGTGGGGCGTGGCAAGGCGGCGGTCGAGCTCGTCCTCGTCGCGCGGGGGAGGGGGCGTCTTGCGGCCCGTCTCGAGCGAGCGCACGCCTTTCATCAGCGCCTCTTTGAACGTACGGCCGATGGCCATCGCCTCGCCCACCGACTTCATCTGCGTCCCGAGCGTATGGTCGGCGTCGGGAAACTTTTCGCGCGCCCACTTGGGAATCTTGACCACCACATAGTCGATCGTCGGCTCAAAACACGACGGCGTTTTCCGCGTGATGTCGTTCGGAATCTCGTCCAGGCGGTAGCCCACCGCGAGGCGCGCCGCAATCTTTGCGATGGGAAATCCGGTGGCTTTCGAAGCGAGCGCGGAGCTGCGCGAGACGCGTGGGTTCATCTCGATCACCACCATGCGTCCGGTCCCCGGCTCGACCGCAAACTGAATATTCGAGCCGCCTGTTTCGACGCCGATGACGCGGATCACGCGAAACGCCGCATCGCGCATCACCTGGTACTCTTTGTCGGTCAGCGTCTGTGCGGGGGCCGCAGTAATCGAATCGCCGGTGTGGACGCCCATCGGATCGACGTTCTCAATTGAGCAGATCACCACGGCGTTGTCCGCGCAGTCGCGCATCACCTCAAGCTCAAACTCTTTCCAGCCGATCACGGACTCTTCAACCAGCACCTCGTGGACGGGGCTGACCTCAATTCCGTACTCCACCATCTCTTCGAATTCTTCCCGGTTGTATGCGATGCCCGAGCCAGTCCCTCCCAACGTAAATGAGGGGCGAATAATGATGGGGAATCCAATCGAGTCGGAGGCTTCAAGCGCCGGCTCGACGCTGTTGACGAGCACACTGCGCGGCACGTCGAGTCCGATCTTGCGCATCGCGTCCTTGAACTGGAGGCGGTCTTCGGCCATCTGAATGGCGGCGACAGAAGCTCCGATCAAGTGCACGCCGTGCTTTTCGAGAATCCCTTTTTCCGCAAGCTCAACTGCCAGGTTCAGCGCCGTCTGGCCGCCTACCGTGGGCAGCAGCGCGTCCGGCGTTTCGCGCGCCAGAATCGCTTCCAGATATTCGGCCGTGAGCGGCTCGATGTAGGTGCGGTCGGAAAGCTCCGGGTCTGTCATGATGGTGGCCGGGTTCGAATTCACCAGCACCACTTCGTAGCCGTCCGCGCGCAGCGCCTTGCACGCCTGGCTGCCGGAATAGTCAAACTCGCACGCCTGCCCGATCACGATCGGCCCCGAGCCGATGATCAGGATTTTGCGGATGTCAGTTCGTTTGGGCATCGGTGGTTATCCGGAAGGAGCCGCGGGCGGCACGAATCTTCGTGTCCTATTAAGAAATCGAAAGTTACTAACCGGGCCAAAAGTACACAGACTCCCCGGCCGGGGCCCCTCGGGTTGCAGCCCTCGCCCAGCGGAAGGGCGGAGAGCCCGCCTGCCAGCGGGGCGAGACGAATGAGATCCCTCAAAATTAGCGATTTCTAATTTCCCTTTGTTTTCAATCATCAATAGGCTTCGTCCCGTCAGTTTTTTTCGCGACGCGCTTCTCCTGACGGACCGCCTCGCCGGGCCCGGCAATCAGCATAGCAGCAGGAAGCGAGACAATGGAGCAAAATGAGACGGACGGGATGGGCTCTTTCGCGTCCTGTAGCGCCGCCCGGCGCGGGCCCCGATTCAGGAAGCCAGCGGCGTTCGCCGGTCACATACGGTCATCAACCGGCGCTCAGCACGCATCGTAGCAGGGGCGTCCGCCCGTGCTGCATGGGCAAGATGCCCATGCTACTTGTCTGCGACTTTAGCCCCGCTGGAGCCTCAGATCGCTCGCTTAGCTCTTCTTCCACGCTCCGAGCAGCCGCCGCACGACGACCAATTCGCCAAGGTGGTAGGCGTTGTGATCAGCGAGCACCAGGACTTCGCGCAGAAGCGTCTGTCCCTGCCCGTGGGGAATCCGCGCATACAGGTCCGACCGGGCGGCGATTTTTTTCATGGCTCGAAGGTCCGCCTGGAACGAAGCGATGCTCTCGTTCCACGAGGTCCTGCGGGGCGGAGCTTCCGTAGCCGGCCAGTAGCCGGCGGGCCACTCTGGAGACGCGTGCTTGGAATTACGGCTGAATTCAAGAATGTCCCACTGCGCGAGGCGCAGATGCTCGATAATCTGCCACGGCGAATGCGCGGCGCCCGCCGGCGTGCGGCCCCTGACTTTCGCGGGAATCCCGGCCACGGCGTCTTCAAACGCCACGTGCGCGTTCCGGCCTTCGAGCAGACCCAGGAGATGATCCCGCAACGCCCGGTCTTGAGATGCCATTCCGCTCCTCCGAAATGTTCGGTCGGTACCCCTCACCCGGCTCGCTCCGCTTGCCACCCTCTCCCGCAGGGAGAGGGCCGGAGTTCCCCGTTCTTCAAGCCCTCTCCCTCTGGGAGAGGGTGCCCGAGGAACGAGGGCGGGTGAGGGGTCATTTCATGCTTCGGGGTGCCGCGAAGCGACATGGGGAACTCCTCCGCTTGTTTTTGCAGTTTCAATTATGACATGATCGCGTTCCGTGGCACACGCCCGAACCGCGGTGCGTTGTCAAAAAAGCTAACACGCTCACGGATCTTTGATGGAGCTCTATAGACACGTCTACAAGATTCAATCGCTCTACCACGGCCGTCATCTATTCCAGTATTTCTTCAGCGGCCGCCAGCGAGTGCTGGTTGACACCGGAATCGCATCGACACCGGCGAAGGTGATCTTCCCCTATCTCGATAAACTCAAGCTCGATCCGCGGGACATCAGCCTCGCCGTCACCACTCACGCCGATCTCGATCACCAGGGCGGCAACGATGCGATCAAGGTGGCATCGCCGCGCACTTGGCTCTCCTGCGGGGAAGCTGATCGTGAGTTGGTAGAGGACCCGCGGGCGCTTTACAATTTGCGCTATAACCACCTGGCAAAAAATTATGGCCTCGGCCTGAGTCGCGTTCCGTCTCGCGACGCCGGGAAGGCGCGCAAGATGGACGTTACGTTTTCAGGAGGCGAGACGATTCGCCTGGATGACGACTGGCGCCTGGATGTGCTTCACGTTCCCGGTCATTCGAACGGCCACCTGGCGCTTTACGACGGCCGGAGCAAGGCCGCCTTTGTCGGGGACGCCATTCACGGTCGCGGCTGCCCCAAGGCGGCGGGCGGAATGGCGATTCCTGTGACGTACTACAACGTGGACCTGTATCTTTCGACGCTACGCTTCTTCGAGGCGCTGCCCGTGCGGGTGGTTTATTCGGGCCACTGGCCCGCGATGCGAAGCGAGGAGTTCCGCGCGTTCATCGCCGAATCGCGGCGCACCGTCGAGCTGTTTGACCGGATCATTCTCGCGAGCCTCGCGCGGAGCCGCTCCGGCCTCACGCTGAAGGAATGTATTGACGCCGTGGCGAGCGCGACCGGTGAGTGGCCGAAGGAGAGTTGGAAACTTGCGATGTTTCCCGCCAAAGGCCACCTCGACCGCCTGGAAGCGCTGGGGAAAATCCGCGCCGCGCCCGGATCGCACCCGATTCGCTGGCAGCTGAGCCGCTGAATGAGAAAGGGCGTTGCGCGTCCGCCCTTCAGGACCGGAGGGTATGATTTTTCTTCTTTTCCGTTCGCACTTAACGGCATCCTTTGCGGCTTCTCGGTCATCGAATGGTGTGAGGGTGGAGGAAGTCGATGGCTCAATATAGGCTGCTACAGCTCGCGCAAGAACTGGAAAGGCTGGGATCGGAAGAGCGTTTTTATTACCAGCAAGCGGCTAGCAATGCGCTGCAGGAGTTCCTTGTCAAGCAGCAGGAATTGCTGATCACCGCGGAGAAGCTGCAGCACGAGCTCGCCGGCGAGATTCGTTACAATCCCGCCCGGCTGATGGGTATCGAATATCCATTCGATGAGGAGCTCGAGGCGATTTCCGGACTGATGGCCGGCGTGGAAGAGATCAAGCGCTCTGCCGTCCATTCGGTCGACGAACTTCCAGTCAAGACGGAAATGCTGGCGCGATCCCTGCACGAGCGCCTACTTCGCCCCGCAGAGGCGTAACGCCGCGTCACGCTGAGCCTCGAATAAACGGCAGCAGGAACTCCGCCGACTCGCGGATTTCCTCAAGGCCATTCACCCCGTCCTCGATCGACACCCAACCGTCAAATCCTGCCTGGCGCAGAATCGCGAAAATTCTCGGATAGTCGTTCAAGCCGCTGCCCACCACGCCGTGCGAGAGAATCGCTGCGTATCCTGCCGAGTCCTCGACCTTCCTCAACTCCTCGAGCGTATGCCCGGGCTTCAGCCTGCGATCGCTCGCATGCATTGTCACGACTCGGTGTTTAATTCGCGCCAGGAGCTCAATGGGATCTTCACCGGCGAGAATGGCGTTTGAAGGATCAAACTGCGCGCCCAAACTCGGCGAATCGACCTGTGAAAGGATCTCCGCGTAAACGTCGCTCGCTTGCGCGAACTCGGGGTGCTGCCAATAGTTGTCCTTGTAGTGGTTCTCCATTGCCAGAACCACGTTTCTCGCGGCCGCGTAATCCAGTAGTTCGCGCAGGCACTCCACCACCCAGCCGACCCCCTGTTCGCGCAATACCCCAGGCCGTCGCTGGCCCGAGAGAACACGACAAAAGCGGCCGCCCAGCGCCGCGGTGGCGTCGATCATCGCCTTTTCTCTTTCGACTTCGCGCTCGCGCTCCCGCGCCTCAGGGAAGGTGAAATCCGGCGAGCAGCAGAGCATCGGCATTTCGAGGCCGCGGCGCCCGATCGCCGCGCGGACTTCGCCGAGATGCGCGGGCTCGAGACTCTGGAAGAATCCGTCATACATCTCGAGGCCGTCCACGGGAAGATCCGCGGCCATTTCGATCCACTCGAACACCGTCATCGTGCGATCGCGCACGAGTTGGTCCATGAAACACTTGGGGAATGCGGCAAGTTTCATCGGTTTTTCGGGATTTGCCTGCTGCCTTCTGCTTTCTGCCTTTTGCCTTCTGCTTTCTGCCTTCTGCTTACTCCGGCGCGCCCGCCGGGAACTGATCGTAATCCATCACGGCGCCGGTGATGAGTTCCGCCGTGGCAAAAAAGAGCGCGGCGCGAGCGATCTGTTCGGGCGATAACAGACGCCCGGACGGCCGCGTCCTGAGGGTCTCGGCAAGCCAGCTTTCGCCGCGTCCTTCCACCACCGACTGGACATGGCGCTCGCCTTCAGTGAGGACCCAGCCAGGGTTGATCTGATTCACGCGAACGCCGTCTTTCGCCAGGAAGTTCGCGAGGTTCTTGGTGAACGTCATCAGGCCGCCTTTCGAGGCGGAATAGGCGAGCAGCTTTTTGCCGCCGACGTATGCATTCACCGAGCCAATGTTGATGATGCAGCCGCTCCTGCGCTCCTTCATGTGTCGCACCGCTTCCTGGCAAAGGATGAAGGGAGCGCGCAAGTTGACGGCGAAAATGTCATCCCACACCTCAAGCGGATCGGCGATCGTCGAGCGTCCGGTGGATGCGGCGTTGTTGACCAGAATGTCGAGCCGGCCCAATTGCTCGATGGTCCGCCCGACCAGATTTCTGCAAACCGCGCCGTTTCTGAGGTCTCCCCACGTTTCGAGCGCCTCGCCGCCGCCATCTCGAATCGTCTCCGCGACTGCGGCGCTGCTTCCTTCGCCGAGGCCGTGAATCACCAGGCGCGCGCCCTCGCCCGCAAGCGCTTTGGCGATTCCGGCGCCAATCCCCTGCGATGATCCCGTCACCAGCGCGACTTGGTCTTTGAGCTGTGCTCCTGGCATAAACTCCTTGCTGGTCTCACCCAAGATGCTCGCTTGCGCTCGCCGCTAAGAATTGAGGGAATTGGCGCTCAGCGGCCGTCGGGCATCAGCACGGCTTTCACCGCGTTTCCGTTCGCCATGTCGTCGAAACAAGCTTTCCAGTTTTGCAGCGGCTCGGTGCGTCCCACGAATACCGATGGGTCAAGATGCCGGGCGGCAAACAGGGCGATCACTTTTTCCCACATGAGGAAGTTATGGCTGAAACTTCCCTGAATCCGCGCCGCCTTTTTGACGAGAAGATCGAGCGAGAAGTTGAGCGGCTGCGGACCCCAGCCAACCTTGGTGATCTGTCCGCCCGGGCGAACCGCGTCGAGCGCCAACTGAAGAGCCGCCGAATGGCCCGACGCGTCGATCACCAGGTCCACTCCGAGCCCATCGCCGTGCGAGCGGATTTTCTCGAGGCTCTCTGCCGCCCCGCCATCGAGGATGCAGTCGGCGCCTTGCTCCTGGCCGAGATCGAGCCGCTGGCGGTCGCGTTTGAGACCCGCGAGCGCGAGCCAGCCCGCTCCCGACAGCTTGGCGAAGGCAAGGCACAGAAGCCCGATCGTTCCCGGACCGACGATCAGCACCGAGTCGCCCGGCCGAATGTGGCTCTTCACGCACGTCGCGTTGTAAGCCACACACGACGGCTCGGTGAGCGCGGCCTGCTCGAATCGAATCGAGTCCGGGAGATGATGTAGGCATCGCGCCGGCGCCTTAACGTAGTCGGCCATCGCGCCGTCCAGGCCATAGCCGAATCCCAGCCGCTCGGGGCAGAGGTTGTATTCACCGCTTCGGCAGTAGACGCACTGCCCGCAAATTCTCGCCGCCGTCTCGCACGCCACCCGATCGCCGTCTTTGAAGCCCTTCACCGCCTTGCCCCGTTCGGCGATCACGCCGCAAAATTCGTGACCGAGTGTCACCGGGACGTTGACGCTCCAGCTCTGCGTATTGTGGAACTGGTGCACATCGCTTCCGCAGACGCCCACGGCGCGGCTGGCAAGGATTACTTCGTCGTCCGCGGGAGCGGCGGGACGCGGAACCTCGCGCAACTCCACCGCGCCTTCCCGCAGGGCGTAGTGGACCACGGCAGTCATCGATTCTGGCATTGATTACCCTTTGGCGTACTCACGCCGCCGGCCGGGGATGAAGTTTACCGATGATCTCGCGCAAGAGTCCTTCGAGATCGTGCGCGGGTGATTTGAACGCGTCGGCGTCGACGGTCAGAGGCGCGCCGAGCACCAGGTGATCGACTCCGTATTCCGGCAAGCGCAGGACGTCGGCGACCGTGAGCCCGCCCACCGCCTGGACGGGAATATGGACCGCGGCGACCACGGCTCGAAGCTCGTCGAGCGGACTCGGCGCTCGTCCCGCCGCACGCGCGATCACTTCCGGGTCGCGCCTTTCGTCGTAGCCCACGTGATGCACAATGTAATCGACTCCGAGATCCTGCATCGCCAGCGCGGCCCCCGCCTTATCGCGGCAGGCGAGGTCATCGCCCATCACCTTGATTCCGAAATCGCGGCCCGCTTTCACCACGGCTTTGATGGTCGCCGGATGCGCACGCGCCATCACCACGACGTGGGTTGCGCCAGCGCGCGCCATCATCTCAGCCTCGAGGTATCCTCCGTCCATTGTCTTGAGGTCGGCCACGATCGGATGCTCAGGAAAGTTCTGCCGTAGCGCCTTCACGGCCCTCAAGCCTTCGGCGAGAATCAGCGGCGTGCCCGCTTCCAGCCAATCCACTCCTGCCCGCACCGCTTGCCGCGCGTGGTCGAGCGCCTCGTCAATTGAGGTGAGGTCAAGCGAAATCTGGACTACCGGCCGCTGTTGAACGTCCATCCGCGTCTCAGAACTCCCGGTTTGATTTGGCCTCCGGTGGGAACTCCGCTCGGCGCCCGCCCGGCCTTCCATTGTAGGGTTGCGCGATCACCCTCGGCAACGATCAATTGAGGATCTCATGGACCGGGTCCGTCCGGTGAATCTACTAAAGTTGTTGCATTCGTTCGCGTCTGGTGCAACGATACGGTGCTATGAACCGCAGAACGTTTGCACGGAATTTTGCCGGCGGTGCCCTGGGCGCGGCGGCGCTCTCCCAGCTTTCCACCGCGCAGGAGCCGGCGGCTCCGAGCGTTCCCTTTCAGCTTTCGGTGATGCTCTGGACCGTTTTCCGCGGCCTACCCTTTGAAGACCGGCTGCAGAAAGTGTCCGACGCCGGTTATTCCCACGTCGAGCTGGTGGGAGAATTCAGGAACTGGTCGGACGCGGACTACCAGCGCGTCAATCAGAAGAAGCGCGCTCTCGGCATGACCTTCGACGCCACATCGGGCATCAAGCCGCTGCTCGCCGATCCCGCTCAGCGCGAGGTTTTTCTCGGCCAAGTGCGCGACATCCTGCCCACGCTCGATAAGCTCGAGTGCCCGGCGCTGATCGTTCTCGCCGGCAATCGCATCCCGGGAACGCCCGGGTATGTGCAATATCAGTCTTGTGTGGACGGACTGAAGGCCGCGGCCGAGATCGTCGAAGGTAAGAACATCCGCATTCTGCTCGAGAACATCGATCCGCACGAAAATCCGCGCTACTTCCTCACTTCCGTGGCCGAAGGCTTCGAAGTGATCCGGGCCGTGAACCATCCGCAGATCAAGTTCCTCTACGACTTTTATCACGAGCAGATTGCAGAGGGAAATCTGATCGATAAGCTCGAGAAGAATATCGACGAAGTGGGGCTCGTGCACATCGCGGACGTGCCCGGCCGGCACGAGCCGGGAACGGGCGAGATCAATTACGGAAACATCTTCAAGAAGCTCGCCGCGCTCCAGTACCGTCACTTTGCGGCGATGGAGTACCTGCCCACGGCGGGAACAGATCCGGTTGAAAGCCTCCGCGCGGCGCGCGAATACGCGCGGCGATCGGCGGCCAGCGCGGGTCAAGCAAAAGCCTGACGACCGACCGCCATGGCAGGCGATTTCAATTGCCTGAATTGCTGGACGATTTACTCCGAAGATCCGTTCGACGACTCAGTGCGGCGCGACCGCGGCGAAGGCGCTCGCTCCCGCCCTCCCGGCGCAGGAACCGCAAGCCCGCGCAAGATGATGCGCTGACAATCAAGACAAATGAGATGCCTTCCACTGGGCGATTTCGTCGTTCTCAGAGAACCGCACGCCGTACATTTTGTACCCTTCATATCGGGCTAATCTAACACACTTCGGAGCGCGCTGGTTAGTCCATCCGAGTTAATATCACACATCAAACCGACTATCACGCAGCTCAACATCAGGAGAAGCGAACGCGCGGCGCAGCTTGGTGAGCGTGCCATGCCGCACCGGGATATGCGGTGCGGGCGTGGACGAACCGACGAGGCGCCTTGGGTTTTATGCTGATTTCCTGTACACTCGATTTTGCCCCTGCGAAAACAGACCTAAGGAGCGCTTTCTGATATGCCTTCATGTATGAAGACACTCTTTCTGAACCCGCCCAGCTTCAAGGGGTTTGACGGCGGGTCGAGCGCCCGTTATCCGGCCACGCGGGAGATCCCCTCATACTGGTATCCGGTGTGGCTGAGTTACCCGGCGGGAATGCTCGAAGGCAGCCGGTTGCTGGACACGTGCCCGCACAACATCTCGCCCGCCGAGACGGTCGAGATCGCGCGCGACTACGAATTCGTGGTGCTCTTCACCTCGACCGTGGGTTTTGAGAACGATTGTCGCCTGGCGCGCCTGATGAAGAACGCAAAGCCCGATCTCAAAATCGCCTTCGTTGGCCCGCCCGTCCAGGTTCAACCGGAACAGAGCCTCAGAGCTTCCGGCGCGGTCGATTTCGTGGTGCGCGGCGAGTTCGATCACGCCGTGGTCGAGTTCGCGCGCGGCACGCCGCTCGAAGAGATCCGCAACGTCACGTTCCTGAAAGACGGCAAGGCCGTCTCGAATCCGCTCCGGCCCCAACTTCAGACGGAAGACCTCGATAAGCTCCCCTTCGCGAGCGAAGTGTACGAGCGCAACCTGAAGATCGAAAATTACAGCATTCCTTACCTTCTGCATCCCTACATTTCGTTTTACTCGAGCCGCGGCTGCCCCGCATTGTGCACGTTTTGCCTGTGGCCGCAAACGATGTCCGGGCACGCTTGGCGCGTGCGGTCCGTCGATAACGTCGTCGAGGAAACCCGCCAGGCCTTGCAGCGGTTTCCCCAGATGAAAGAGATTTTTTTCGACGACGACACGTTCAACATCCGCAAGGACCGGATGATCGAGATCTCGAAAAAGTTCAAGCCGCTCGGCTTCCGCTGGTCCTCGACGGCGCGCGTTCACAGCGACTATGAGACGCTGAAGGCCATGGCCGACGGCGGCGCCAGGCTTTTTATCGTCGGGCTCGAATCGGGAAGCCCGGAGATTCTGAAGAATATCAAGAAGGGCGCGACGGTGGAGATGGCCCGCGCCTTCGTCAAGAATTGCAAGAAGGTGGGAATCAAGATTCACGGCGACTTCATCATCGGCCTTCCCGGCGAGACGCCGGAGACGATTGAGACTACCATCCAATACGCGAAAGAGCTCGACATCGAAACCGTCCAGGTGTCCATCGCCCACGCCTTTCCCGGCACCGAGCTTTACGACTTCTACGAGAAACACAACTACATGATCGGGGGCGCAGCTACCGACGAGGAGGGACACCAGCTTCCGCACATCGAAATGCCCGGGCTCAGCCGCCGCGACATGATGGCCGCCGTTAACCGCTTCTATGACGAATACTACTTCCGCCCCCGGATTGTCTGGCGCTTGGTGAAGGACGCGCTGTGGCGCGCCGACGAGCGGAAGCGCCTTTTTCATGAGGCCACAAGTTTTCTGCGCCTGCGCGCGGAGCGCCTGAAATACGTTCGCCAGGGAGCGCCGGCGCGGCCTCTGGTGAGCGTTCCTGCCAAAGACGGGCTATCCTAAAAGCAGAGACGAGAGGCAAGAGGCAAGAGTTGGTAGCCACGGTCAGTGCTTTCCTGACCGTGGTTCTTGTTCGGCGGAAGAGCCCACGGTCAATCAAACGCCGATTGACCGTGGCTACCACTCGTCTCCCGCCTCTCGTCTCTGACTAGCCATGTGGATCTATTTTTCCATCCTGTTCCGTCAATCGTCGCTGCTCGGCGCGCTGCGCGATGCGATCCTTTTCGCCCCCTTTCTGGCTTACGCCTACTACCTCGTGGCCGCCGCCTGTTCCGCTAGATTCTTCGCTCGCCGCGAGCCGCAGGATTGCGCGCCGCCCGCCAGCATTCTCAAGCCCGTGCGCGGCGTGGACCGCGAAGCTTACGAGAATTTCGCGAGCTTCTGCCGCCTCGATTACCCGGAATACGAAATGCTTTTTGGCGTGGCCGACCCGGCGGACCCCGTCGTACCGATCATTGAAAGGCTCATCCGCGATTACCCTGCCCGATCCATCCGCCTCTTCACCGGCGCGGCAAATCATGGTCCGAATCAGAAGGCCTCAATCCTGGCGCACCTCGCGCGCGAGGCGCGGCACGACTTGCTGGTGATCAGCGACAGCGACACGCGCCCGGCCGCCGGCTGGCTGCGCGCGATCGCTGCGCCCTTTCGTGATCCCCGCGTTGGCGCGGCGAGTTGCCTTTTCCGAGGCGAGGACGCGCGGACGTGGGCGGACAAGCTCGAGGCGCTGACGGTGAGCACGGACTTTATGAGTGCGGTGCTGGTGGCGGAGCGGTTCGGAGGCGCAAAATTCGCGCTCGGCGCGACCATGGCCGCGCGGCGCGCGGCGCTCGACGAGACGGGCGGGTTCGAAAACCTCTCGCAATACCTGCTCGACGATTACGAGATGGGCCGCCGTATCGCCGCGCGGGGCTACAGCGTTCGCTTGCTGAGCCACACGGTAGGCATGGTGCTGCCCGCGCAAACCTTCGCCGCGTACTGGCGGCGCCAACTGCGCTGGCTGGTGGGCATCCGCAATTCGCGCCCCTGGGGGCACTTCGGCCTCTTGATCACACAGGGACTGCCGCTCACGCTGCTCGCCGTGGCGGCGGCGCGGTCCGCAAGTTTGGCCGCATTTTACATCTCCGCTTATCTGGTCGCTCGCTACACAATGGCTTGGGCCACCGGCATCATGGGCTTGCAGGATTCGATCTTCAAAGGCAACGCATGGCTCCTGCCCGTGCGGGACGCGATTGCTTTTGCTTCTTGGGTTGCGAGCCTGGTCTATCGCCGCGTCCATTGGCGTGGCGATGCCTACTCGATCCGGAAGGGCCGCCTCGTGCCCGAGTAAGACGCCCATTGCTCGGGACGCTTGCGCGCAAACGACGTAGCTACTTGCGGCCGTATAGCCGCAACCTAATCGCAGGTCATTCCGAGGGGCGCAGCGACGAGGAATCTCGCCGTGCGGTTTTTTTCCGGCACAGTCAGAGCGATATTCCTCGCTTCGCTCGGAATGACAGGTCCAAATCCTTGCAAAAAAAGCAAAGATTTACGGTATTGCAATGCAGACTTGTTCTGTGCGTCGGCTGCTTTTCCGATTCACCGACGCAAGACCGCGGCGTTAGAGAACAACTCCGCGCGACTACTGAAGCCTCAGGGTTAGCGCCCTGATCGGAGGCACTGCTCAGTCGAAGCCACGCTGAACCTCGAGGACCGCGGCGCCGCGAATCGCGTCGTTCTTCAGAAGATTGAGCGCACGGTTGGCTTCACTGAACGCGAAGCGCTGAACTTCCGTGCGGATGGGAATCTCGGCTGCAACGCGGAGGAATTCTTCGCCATCGTGACGCGTGTTATTGGCGACACTTCGCAGGACGCGCTCCTGATAGAGCAAATCGTACTCGAGCGGCGGGATCGGCGACATATGAATTCCCGCGAGCGCCACCGTCCCTCCTTTCTTAAGCGCTTTCAGGGCCGAGGGCACGATTTCTCCGGCGGGGGCGAAGATGATGGCGCTGTCGAGCTTTTTCGGCGGCTCGTCGATTGTGCCCCCGGCCCACTCCGCTCCGAGCTCGAGCGCGAGCTTCTGATGGCGCGCGTCGCGGGTGCAGGCGTAGACTTGAACGCGCCAATGCCGCGCCACTTGGATCGCGACGTGGGCAGCGGCGCCGAACCCGTAGAGTCCGAGTCGCCCGCCGGGCTCGATTCCGGAAAGGCGGAGCGCTCGGAATCCGATAATACCTGCGCATAGAAGCGGCGCCGCCTGCACGCTCGGAAAGCTCGCCGGGATCGGATAGACGAATTTCTCCGGCGCAATGGCGTACTCCGCGTAACCTCCGTCCACGGTGTAGCCCGTGAACGACGCATTGTCGCAAAGGTTCTCTTTTCCGGCCCGGCAGTACTCGCAAACGCCGCAGGTGTGATGAAGCCAGGGAATGCCCACGCGGTCGCCATGCCGAAACCGGCTGGCGTTCGGGCCCGACGCTTCGACACTCCCGACCACCTGGTGACCGGGAATGATGGGAGATTTTCGCGGCGGCAGTTCACCCTCAATCACGTGGAGGTCGGTGCGGCAAATCCCGCAGGCGGCGATGCGAACCCGAACTTCTCCCGGGCCGGGCTCAGGGTCCGGCACGTCAGTAAATTCGAGCGGCTGGGTTTCGATCGCCGCAATCGCACGCAATTGGCAGGCTTTCATGAGCCGGGCTCCTCGCCAACCTGTTGATTTGGCAGGTTACCGAAAATCCTTCTGGAACCGTGTCGTTCCGAACGCAGCGAGGGATCTCGCTCTGAAAATAAGGAGCTGCGAGATTCGTCTTCGCATACGGCTGCCGTGAAAAGCCGGACGAGGCCCCTCACCCGGCTCACTCCGCTCGCCACCCTCTCCCCGCGGGAGAGGGTGCCCGACGGCGGAGGGCTGGTGAGGGGTCATTTTCATGATTTGCGTCTCCGACGAGTCCAGACATGGCAACTCCTCGAAATGACAGGCCCCGCGGTTTTTTCAGCAATCTGCTAGTTTAGATGCCGCCGCGCCGGGCGGAGCCGCAATCCAACTCTTTTTCGAGCAACTCCAGGAGGCAATCAATGAAGCAGCGCCGTTTTGGACGAACCGGCTGGATGGTGGGCGAATGCGGCTACGGAATGTGGGGCATGGCGGGCTGGGTGGATTCGAGCGACAGCGAGTCGTTCGAAGCCCTCGAACGCGCGGCCGAGCTCGGCTGCAATTTCTTCGACACCGCCTGGGCCTACGGAGACGGCCGCAGTGAAAACATGCTCCAGCGGCTGTTGAAAGCGAATCCGCAAAAGAAGCTCTACACCTCAACGAAGGTCCCGCCCAAAAACCTGAAATGGCCGAGCCAGAGAAACTACACGCTGGACGATTGTTTCCCTCCGGGTCACATCGAGGAGTACGTCCACAAAAGCCTCGCGAATCTCGGCGTCGAGTGCATTGACCTGATTCAGTTCCATACCTGGGAAGATGCGTGGCTCAAAGATGACCGATGGGCGAAGAAGATGTTCGAGCTGAAATGCCAAGGCCTCATCCGCGCCGTCGGCATCAGCCTCAACCGCTGGGAGGCTTGGAACGGGATCGCGACGGTGCGCTCGGGATTGGTGGATGCTGTTCAGGTGATCTACAACGTCTTCGAGCAGGCCCCGGAAGATGAGCTTTTCCCGGCGTGCCGCGCGCACGATGTCGCCGTGATCGCGCGCGTGCCGTTCGATGAGGGTTCGCTCGCTGGAACTTTGACCATGAACAGCAAGTGGCCCGAGGGCGACTGGCGGAACACCTATTTTGTGCCGGAGAATTTGAACGCCACGGTCGATCGCGTGGAAGCGCTCAGGCCGCTCGTCCCTGCCGGCATGACGATGGCGGAAATGGCGCTGCGCTTCATCCTGATGAATCCGGACGTGAGCACGGTGATTCCCGGCATGCGCAAGGCGGGCCACGTCGAGTCAAACGTCGCCGCCTGCGAAGCCGGGCCGCTCGATCCTGAACTCTACGAAGCGCTGCGAAAGCATCGCTGGGACCGCAAGCCGGCCAAGTGGTCGCAGTAGGACCTTACGGCGCTGGCGAAGGGATCATCGAGCGTCTATTGCATCTCAATCACGGCGCGGAACCGCGCCTTTCCTTGCATCATGTGCTGATACGCGGCGTTCGCCTCGCGCAGAGGGAACTTCTCGATCATGGGCCGGATGCCGGTTGCGGCGGCGAAGCGCAGCGTATCCGCCGAATCGGAAGCCTGCCCCGACGGCCAGCCCTGAATCCTTGCGCGCTTGCCGATCAACATTCCGGCGCGAACCGGGATCGGGTCAGGCGCTGCGGCAAGTAGCAGCAAGCAGCCATTGCGGCCCAAGCCGCCGATTGCCGCCTCGATCGCCTCCGAAGAAACCGCCGTCGCCAGCACCACGCGCGCTCCGCCGAGCTTTTGCAGCGCGGAGGACACGTTCTCTTTCACCGCGTCGATGTATTCGTGAGCTCCGAGCTTCACGGCGAAAGCCCGCTTGTCCTCGCCGCGGGCAATCGCGGCCACGCGGAAGCCCATCGCCTTGGCGAATTGAACCCCGAGGTGCCCGAGGCCGCCGAGGCCCTGCACCGCCACCAGGTCGCCCGCGCGCGCCGGGGAGTTCCGCAGCGAGTTGAACGTGGTCACGCCGGCGCACAGAAGCGGCGCAGCCTCCGCGAACGAAATTTCTTCCGGGATCGGCGCGAGCGCCTGCGCCCGCGCAATCATGTACTCCTCGTAGCCGCCATCGCAATGGATGCCGGTGATGATGCCGCGCTCGCACTCGACAAAATCGCCGTCGCGGCAGGCCCGGCACGAATTGCAATGGCCTCCATACCACCCCACGCCCACGCGGTCGCCAACCCGAAAGCCCTCCACCTGCGGACCCACAGCTTCGATTACGCCCGCCACCTCGTGGCCCGGCACGCGCGGATACTGAAGCCCGGGCCATGCGCCTTCGATTACGAACAGATCGCTGTGGCATACCCCGCAGGCTCGAACCCTGATCAGCACTTCGCCGATGCCCGGATCGCGCCGCGGGCGCTCGTCGTGGCGCAATGGCTCGCCTTTCTCCTTCGCAACGGCTGCTTGCATCGTTTTCTCCTAAGCGGCCTCACTGCTGACGCGATCCTGGACCTCCGCAGGATTCAGGCGGCTGGCGCGGACCGCGCCCACGGATTTCGCACGAGCGAGGTGGCTTTGGCCTTCGCGGCTCGTTTCAGCGTCACGTCCGATGTTCCCCAAGGGCCTTGCACTTTCATTTTGATCGTATCTCCCGAGATTGATCCTGTGTGAGTGATGTTGTTATCGCCCACCTTCACCGTAAACGAGAACTGGTCACCATTCACTTTGCCGTCGCTGATCGGAGTGTCCCCGTTCGGCGTTTCCACCGTGCCCGTCAGCGCGCTTCCGTCAACTTTGAAGTTGAAAGCCAGTTGGATATCTCCGTTCGGAGTGTTAAAAGTTCCCTCCCAACGGCCGTTAAGATCCGCAGCGAGGCTCACTGCTGCTGACAATACGATCAGAGCTCCAATTATTAGCGCTTGCCGGATCATCGTCGTCTCCTTGTGGTGGTATTTTGCTTGCCAAGCTCATCCGAGCGTACAGCCGAAGGCGGGCGTCGTCAACAGCTCGATCCGTTTGCCGGCATCACGCGCGGGCGATCCCCAGGAAGGAGTTCCCCGCCCTTACTTTCCGTCTCATGCGTCTCATTCGTCTCCAATCCCTCATCCGACCGTGCCACGCTAGAGGGATGGAGAACCGGATCGGGCACCCGCAGCGGCGCAGCGACGCGTGCCGGAGAAGTCGCAGACTCGAGGAATATCGAGGTGCTCCCAAGCCCCGAACCGGAATCGCGAGGCGGGAGGCTAGCGAGCTCGAACAAAAGTAATGGATTGTTTTTTTGACGAACGAAGCCAAGATGTACATGAAAGCACAGCACATTAAGAACTGCTAATAGGGGTATCTACTTGACGCCACTGACCCCAATATGTTGTGTTTTGACCAGAGTTGCGAACGGGGCCGGATCGATCTGCACGGCCTGCTGGGCCAAGCAATAGAACAGCTTGCCCCGAGACGCCGACGTGCGACGGTTAAAACGGAATGTGAACTCGTCGAGGTAAGCGTCCAAATAATCGCGGCCCACCGCACCCTGGTGGGTGCCTAACAGCCATCGCTTCAGGAGCGAAATTACTCGATGCGCGCGAGGCAACAAGTATTCTCCTTCGGGCTGCCGACGCTGAACCCGTCGCTCATGGACATAACCGCTCAGCCGCAGATAGGCATGCAAACCGTCGGTTCGGACGGCGCTTCCCGGTTCGATGGCTTGAGCAATAAATCCATGCAAGTGGTACCGGGACAGATACGGGAGTCGGCCCAGGCGAATGCGGCCAATGCCTGTCCCGTCCTCTTGAGCGGCGAC
>JBOGKE010000163.1:0-17124 GCA_050745265.1 Terriglobia bacterium | reverse complement strand
GACTTCACCGCCGGCCAGAAATTGAAACTCCGCCGGATTCACCGGGTGTGTCTCCACCTCAATAGTAAATCGCCCAGCCAGCGCGAAAATCCGTTGCAGGCGCTCTCGCGGCTCGAGCGGCTCGAGCGCAAAGAAAAAATCGGTCACAACGTGCCCTCGCGCGATCATCCGGTCCACCGTGCGGCGATAAAGGCGATTGACGAGGCCTTTCTGGCCCGGCTCGAAGGAAAAGTTTCGCCGCACGATCTTGCCGCGCGGAAGGAGCCTCGGGAAGAGCACGTTGGCGCAAAGGTGCATATGATGGTGACCGTCGAGCCGCTCGGGCGCGGTACGATAAAGGCGGCAGAACTCATCGAGCTGGGCAGAGACGACGTAGTCGAAAGATGTCATTAAAGTTGGGTCAAACAGAACCTGCGCGAGGCGATGGCGCAATAAGCGATTGGCGATTCTGCGTTGATGTTCCACAAGACGTGCTGAGCAGTGCGGCGCCGAAAACGGCGTCGTGAAGTTGAGATGAAGGCCGGCATCGATTCGGTTCTCGCGGGCAACGGCCGCGGCACGCTCGGAATCCTCCATGAAAACCATCGCGCTCACCGATGAAACCGCGCCACGGCGGATGCACTCGGCCGTCCGGTCCGTTGTCTCGCGGTCGCGCCCCCAATCGTCGGCGTTGACGATGAGCGCGCCGCTGGAACACCGGGGGGGCGTTTTCTCGTCCTTCGGGGCAAGCGTCAGTTCGCGTGGCATGTTCGTCCCGATCCCGTCCGCGCTTCGCGTCCGCCGGGCGCTCTTGATACGCCGAGAAGCCGCGCCGGCTCACTTCACCCCGTCCCGGATACGATCCCATAGCGGGTCCGCAGGCGTTGCAGGCGGCCCGCGACCCAAGGTGAACCGCTGCCCGATGAACTCGCGTAACCGGCTGCGCTGCTCGGATTTAATAAACCGGACGATCTCGGGAGGGATCACCCGTTCGGCCCGCGTGGTCAGCGCCCAAACGTACCCGGCGAGGTAGAGGATTCCGGTCGGCGAACGGCTCGTCTGATAGACAGAGCGGCAAAGCTGCCAGAGAATGTCGGACCCGTGAGTGTAATCAACCTGGCCCAGCGCGAATGCCGCGGCGAGCGCGCCACGCTTCGCGGAACCCTGCTTGCGATGGTGGACGCTTGTCTCTTCTCGGAACGTTCGGGTTTGCCAGCCCTTCATGCGGGCCGTAGTGACGGCGATGAAATCGATTCCGCCCGTTTTGATCGGCCTGTAGCCGCCGATCGCTTCGAAACACTCGCGCCGGAATAACTGGCATGCGCCCGAGACGTGTTCGATGCTGGTGAAGCGGTAGTCGTACTGTCGCCCGTCCTCCCGGAAAGGAGTCCCGGCGACGCCTAGCCGGGGATTCTCCGCGAACCGATCCAGAAGGAAGGGAAAATAATCAGCCTCAAACGTAATGTCGGCATCAAGGTTGCCAATCAGATCATAAGCCGTGTCCTTAATTCTGCCACAACCGGCGTTAAATGCATGCGCCTTGCCGGCAAAGTGGCGTTCTTTGCGCTCCGGCATCCGCAGCAGCTCGATCCATTCGTACTGCGCGGCGTACGCCTTTACAATTTCATCCGTGCCGTCGGTCGAGCCGTCGCTGACGATCACCCATTTGGCCGGTCGCGTCGTCTGCGCCACGACCGATTTGATCGTCTGCTCGATGAAGGCCGCCTCATTGCGCGCGGGGGTGATCAATACGTAGGTGAGCGCTGTTCGCTGCGGTCGACCTTCGCCGGGTTCGGGCTGAACCGCGGACCGATTTGCCGTTTCAGACCGCATAGAGCGCCTGCTTGTCAGATGATGAAAGCCTGGAATATACGGCGTCGAACGTCACGACGCGGATACCACTCGCACGCAAGAAGGACAGGGAGGACTCGATGGCGTGAGGATCGGTAAAGTCCTTAGTATGCCCGATCGCGACGACGGGCCGGTAGACCTCGGGGCTCGCCCGGTCCTCCGCGATGACGCCTGTCATCATGGACGTCAGCTCGCCGAGCGACATGCGGCAGAAATCGAGCTTCAGTGGGTAGCGGAATCGCATAAAATCGCGTATACGGCTCAACTTATCCGTGTCAGGCCCGGCGATGCCGAAGCTGTTGCGGGCGACCACGCGCTTCGAAGTCGCCATCTTCCAGGACGGAACGAGCTCAGTGTAAATCGGCAGTTCAAGCATCTCGCCCTTTGGATCTGCCTCGTTTACGTCAGAACTAAACGCCCAGTAGTAGCCGTTTTTGAGCGCTGGGCGGTAGTCCAGGCTGTAGTTGTGCAGCAGGCCGCCTTTGAAGACGGAAGAATCGATCCTGATACCGTTGCCGAACAGAACGCCTGCCAGCGGCTGGGTCGGCTGGAATAGCCAACTCCCCGCACGGAACGACAGCGGCGTAAAGCTGGCGTGATCCACCGCGTGGCGAAGATATCTGAGCGAGCGCGCCACGGTCTCAGCGACCCTCGCTCGCGGCGCGGTGCACAGGCTGTACTCATTGTAGTCGAGAACCCAGCGCCCGCCCTCGTGGCGGGCGTTCGACCACTGCGGATGCAGATGCAGACCAATCTCAAAGCCCTCGCGGTGAAAATTGCGGATCTGGCGCTTCACCAGGTCAATGGACGGGTCCGTGCCGCACGCTTCAATTTTCTCAAGTTCCGCAACTTCGACGAAAGCGACGAAACGGACGTTCGAGGCGGCGAAAATGGTTCGGAGCCGTTCGGCGGGGTCGTAGACCAGTTCTTTCAGCGTGCCGGTGCCGTCGCCGTAGATTTCGTAATCCAACGTGAATACGCACTCAATCATTCGAACCGATCCTTGCGACCACCTGCCGCAGCGCAGCGTTCACCTTCTAACGACGCGGCGCTTAATCCGCGGGCTAGTGAAAAAGCCGCAGCGCTTCCAATCGAAGGCTGCGCGGAAAGGCCGGGGTCTGATTTAGAGAGAAGCTCGGCAATGGCAAGAAGCATCCATGCCTGCGACCATCGCATGTACGAGGTCCGGATGGTGCAGGAGCGAAGGACCCGATAATAAAAGAATCCTCGCTCGTCCCACATATGGTTTATGGCCCATCGGAAAACGGAATCGGCCAATCGGACGTTTTGCCGGCCAACATCCCTGAATGCCAGGAGCGTGATGATACTCTGAGCCACGCAATGAATATCGATCGGGTAGGCGCGGTCATGATAATACGTGGCGGCGCCGTCCTCCCGGAAAAAGTGATTCCGGTAGAATTCGAATCCGCGCTGAATGCAGCGGTCGAACTCGGTCGTCCCGATCGACTGAGAAATAGACCGCAGCGCGCAGAGGTTGTAGCCGGTGTGAAAATTGTCGATCCAACGCTGCGATGGTGCTTCGCCGTAGTACCAGGAGCCGTCGGCATTCTGCCGGCTGGCGGAGTAGCGGGCAGCCGTGAGCGCGGGATCAAGGTACCGCTCATCGCCGGTGTGCCGCCAGGCGCGGCACAGGAGCGCGGCGGCGAGGAAATTCGCGTTGTGAGTTTCGCTCGCAAGCGACGCCACGGGATAGCTGAAACCGGCGGCGGCTCCATTGCTCCAATAGAGCTCGTTCACGATGTAGTCTGCCGCGCTCAGGGCCATCGCCAGATGCCGTGAATCGAGCCGCCGCTCATAAAGATCGAGCAGGGCTCCGGCCACAAACGTGGTGCAGACCAGGTTCGGTGCTCCCGCCGCCACCACAACGGTGCGCGTCTGCCAGGGAAAGCTGTAGCCCCAGCACCAGTAGGGATTGTTCGGAGAGCGGAGCGTCGCGAGGCGCGCGGCCATCGATTCAATGAGGCTCTCCTGATCCGCCACTTCATTCTCGGGCACCTTCACCAACGCAGCCAGGACGAGAGCCAGGGCTTTCGGATTCTGCGTTTTTGGCACGAGCAGGAGCCTGCGGAGGTTGACTGGGCTTCGCTTCAGGGTCTGAGTCAGGACCAAGCGCGGAATTCTCGAGTTCAGAATCGGAAGGCGCTTGACGATCCGGCTGTTCAGGGCATCATAGGGGTCATAGCCCGCCCATTCGTTCACCCGGCAGTACGCCAGAAGTTTCCGCATCACGTGCTTCGGATCGCTCTCAATCGTCATGTGCAAAGACACTAAGCCAAGGATGGTGCAGCGCAAGGCTGCGGGACCAGAGCGGAAGGAGACGAGGTCCGTTCGTTGTACGCCTGGAGCATAATCTCAACGATCCGTTTGGCTGCCTGGCCGTCCCACTTGGCGGGCATATTCCGCGCGGTCTTTCTTGCCGCCTGCAGCCGGATGGCGGCTGCGATTCTCTCCCGCGTTGTTCCCGCAATGATGTTCGTTCCGCTCTCTACTGTTACGGGTCGTTCGGTGTTCTCCCGGACGGTGACGCAGGGAACTCCGAGACCCGTGGTCTCTTCCTGGATTCCGCCGGAGTCGGTGATCACCAGCGCGGCATGACTCATCAGGCACAGAAAGTCAACGTACCCGAGCGGCTCGATCAGACGAATGGCGCCGGAGTCTCCCGGTGCGCGCGACGCATCGGCTTCACGATGATTGCCGTTCGCTTCAAAATAGCGCCCCAATCCAAACTCGCGGATCCGGCTCTGGGTCCGAGGATGCGCCGGAAAGATGATGGAGCGCTCCGAAGCAAGCTCTTCCATGCCTTCCAGAATATTCAAGAAAGCCGCACGATGGTCGACGTTGGCCGGGCGGTGAAGCGTGAGCAAGGCGTAGGAGGAAACCGAAGCCGCCGAGCCGTTGTCGCCAAGCTCGGCCCTCAGGCCCAGCCTGTCGAGGATGGGCGAGGATTCAGCCCGTTCGCCGCACCGCAGAAGTGAGTCGATCATCGTGTTGCCGACGAAGTGCGCCTTGGCAGCCGGGACACCTTCGCATGCCAGGTTGTGCAGGCCGCTTTCCTCCGTCACAAACAGCAAGTCCGCAAGCTGGTCCGTGAGGATCCGGTTGACCTCCTCAGGCATGGTGCGGTCAAACGACCTCAGCCCCGCTTCGACGTGGGCGAGAAGCGGCCGCGATCCGTGCTCGTCAAACGAGATTTTCGCGGCGACCAGAGCACAAGCCAAGGTCGAGTTCACGTCGCCCACCACCACCAGAATATCGGGCTTTTCGCACAGCAGGATTTCCTCGAATTTCCTCATGATTTCCGCGGTCTGGATCGCGTGGGAGCCCGAGCCAGCGTCGAGGTTCACATCAGGGACGGGGAGGCCGAGGTCCGCGAAGAATGACCCGGACATCAGCGAGTCGTAGTGCTGGCCGGTGTGCACGAGGAAGTGCCGAATGTCCGTTCGGGTGCACGAACTGCGGTCGGCGTAATCTTGAAGCGCCGCAATGATGGGAGCGGCTTTCATAAAGTTCGGCCGTGCTCCCACAACCGTCATAATCTTCACGCCAGACGGCTCAGGCATGCGCGGGCTCGGAACAGTTCTTGGATCCATTTCGCGGGAGAGTCGAGTGCGATGAGTCTCGGCGCCCATCAGCGCGCCGCCTGCGGCTGGGGTTGCGTGATTCTGACAATGTCATCAACGATTTTCTGCAAGGGAGCGCTGTGGCCGTTTTGCGGCATGGCCGGGCGGCATCGCCGGTTCAAAACGATCTTGGTCCTAACGTCTTCCACACTTTCCAAAAGAATCAGGCGCCCTTGATCCGCGAGGTAGCGGTCGACAGCTCCGATTTTCCCGCGGAAGATGCTGTAGACGGGAACCCCCAAAGCGGCGGCCTCGCGGTTCATGGTTCCACCGCCGCTGATCACCAGATCGGAATGCCAGATCAAGTTGAGGCCGTCCAGGGCATCCTCCGGGATGATCGCCTTTCCGGCCGTAAATAGTGCGGGCCAGGCGCTGCGCAGCCAAGCGGCCTGCCGGTCGTTGCGCGGCAGAAGAATGGTTCGCACTTGGGGCTTAGCGGCCAGAAACTCGATGAGAGCTTTGAAAAGCCCTTCGCTTTGCGGATTGTGATAATGCGCCTCGTTGGCCGGAGGCCGCACGGTGACGATCACGTGGTCCTGATCCAATCCGAGTTGAGCCTGAATCGAGGCGTCGGGGCGAAACCGCGGCGCGTATACGTCTTCCTTAATTCCGGGGTATCTTAAAAGCCGCTTTTTAGAGAAGCGAACCGACGAGTCGGGGATTACGTCAGGCGCCATGGCCCACGTTGGACTGAGCAGTGCCCGCGCAAATTCGTAATCGAGGATCAGCACGGAAGGAATTCTCAACAGCGCAGCAACGAGAAGCTGGGGCCGGGATCCGTGCGACAAGGCGAGATCGGGACGCTCGCGCAGTGCAAAAGGGAGAAGCTGGATGCCGCGAACCACGAGACCGGCTGCTTTGAGCGCCCGGTGTTTCCCATAGTGACGGCCGATGCATTGGTAATCCAGGTGGAAAAGGTCCGCCAGCTCGCACACTTGAAACGCAGCGCGCGCGGTGAGATGAATGGAATAGCCACGGCCCGAGAGCTCCTCGATGATGGGCGCAAAGAACGGCACGTGCGGCGTGTTATCGAGATCAATCCAAATCTTCTTTCCGCCGGGGGCTTTCACCGAACGATCACCGGCGCTCGCTCGCGGCGCTCGAAGCTCCGCCGCGCCACCCATTGAAGCGTGAGCGGCGGACGCGTGTTCGCTTTCTTTTGTATGGGATCGGAGCATCAATAGAGAGGTTATCGCGTCCAGCTAACGGGCGGCGCCCGCGGGTTCGGCGGCAAGTATATTCTGCGCCACCTGATGCTGCTGATCGAGCGTGAGTTGGGGATACATCGGAAGCGACAAAACCTCACTCGCGGCCTCTTCTGCCACGGGAAAATCGCCCCGCCGGAACCCGAGATTCTCGTACGCCTTCTGAAGGTGGAGGGGTATCGGGTAGTGGATTCCCGTTCCGATACCTGCTTGCGAAAGATGAGCCATCAACCGTTCGCGAGCTTGCGTGCGCACCACGTAGAGGTGATAGACCGCTCGCGACCAGGACGGCTCGAAGGGAAGCGCCAGGTCGTGATCCCCAGAGCTGAGCAGCTCACCATAGTTCGCGGCCTTCTCGCGTCGCTGCTGATTCCATTCTCGCAGGCGCTCAAGCTTGTGCAGCAGGATGCCCGCCTGAATGGAGTCCAGCCGTCCGTTGTAACCCTCCATCTGATGGTAGTACTTCCGCTCCTGGCCATGATCGCGGAGCATCTGGACGCGCTTCGCAATCGTCTTATCATCCGTTGTGACCGCGCCAGCTTCTCCGCACGCCCCCAAGTTCTTTCCTGGGTAGAAGCTGAACGCCGCAGCGCGACCCATCGACCCGGCTTTCAACCAGCGGCCTTCTTTCTTCGAAAAATATTCGGCGCCGTGCGCCTGGCAAGCGTCTTCGACGACGATGAGCTTGTACCGCGAACAAACGTCGAGGATTGGGTCCATATCTGCCGGCTGGCCGTAGAGGTGTACGGGAACGACCGCGGTGACGGGATATCCGCTCTCGATGTGGATGCGCCGGCCCGTTTCACCGCAGACGCGAGTCTTGGTTTCGAGATACTCTTCGAGCTTTGCCGCGTCCATGTTGAACGTCTTCGCGTCGACATCGACAAAGTCGATTCGCGCGCCTGATTGCGTGATCGCCTCGCCCGTCGCGATGAAGGTGTTGGGGACCGTCACCACGAGATCGCCGGACTTCACCCCCGCCGCCATCAGCGCAAAGCGAAGCGCGTCCGTCCCGCTTCCCACGCCGACCGCGTAACGCGTGCTGCAGAAATCGGCGAACGCGCGCTCAAACGCTTCCACCATCGGGCCGCCCACGAACGCAGCGCTTCGCAGGGCAGTTTTGAAGACCCGAACGAGATCGTCTTCCATCTCGCAATGCACGGTTGCTAAATCGAGAAAAGGAACCCGCAGTTTATTCATCCGACCGCCTCAACCTCAGATGGGATATATCTCAGCACGCGGGCCGGATTCCCGGCAACAATCGACCCGGCGGGCACGTCGTGGGTCACCACGCTTCCCGCGCCAACGATGGCATCTTCTCCAATCACCACATTACCCAGAATTGTAGCGCCCGAACCGACCGAAGCCCCTTTTTTCACGAGCGTCTTGATCACCGCCCAGTCGCTGTTGGTTTGCAGTCCTCCGCCCGCAGCCGTGGCGCGCGGGTACGTGTCATTGATGAAGGTCACCCCGTGACCAATGAACACGTTGTCTTCGATCGTCACACCCTCGCAGATAAAGGTGTGGCTCGAAATTTTGCAATAGCTGCCGATCCGGGCGTTTTTCTGAATTTCGACGAAGGCGCCGATTTTCACATGATTGCCGACTTCGCAGCCGTAAAGATTGATAAACTTCGAAAACTTCACCCCGCGTCCCAGCTTGACGTCCGGGGCGATGCACACATACTCGCTCATATCGCCACCGCCTTCCCCTTTTGTTTCATCGAATCGTGCGCGGCCTGAAGCATCGCAACTACGCGCAGACCCGCCACGCCGTCGTTGAACGGAACTTCTTTCGTGAAAATGCAATCGAGGAAATAGTCCAATTCGATTTTCAGCGCCTCCGTCTGCTCAATTTTCGGCGCCCACATGTCGCCCGACCGGTAGCTGACGAGCAGTTCGTAAACTCCCTGCCGGCTCTTGACCTGGACTCCCTTGTCGTAGACCCTGACTTTCTCATCCGCTTCGAGATCGTTCCACACCAGCATCTTTTTTTCGCCGCCGATCAAGGTGGTCCTCACCTTCACCGGGGACAGCCAGTTGACGTTGATGTGGGCAATCACGTTGTGCGGAAAATAAAGCGTGATGAACGCAACGTCTTCGACGCCGTTCAGATGCGTCTCGCCGGTAGCGACCACGGCCTCCGGCCGGCTGTCAATGAGGTAGTCCATAATGGACAGATCGTGCGGCGCGAGGTCCCAGATCACGTTGACATCGTGCTGAAACAAGCCCAGATTGACCCGTGTCGAATCGTAATAATACAGGCTCCCCAATGAGCCTTCCCCGATGAGCTGACGAATCTTTCTGACCGCGCCCGTAAACAAGAAGGTGTGATCGACCATGATCAGCAACTCGTTCTGCCGCGCGAGCTCGACCAGCTCCGCCCCTTGGTCGGTGTTGCACGTGAAAGGCTTTTCTACAAAAACGTGCTTACCCTGTAGAAGCGCCGCTTTGGCGAGTGCGTAATGCGATCCGACCGGAGTGATCACCGCCACCGCGTCAATATCGGGAGCGGTCAGCAACTCGTGGGAGCTCGTGACGGCACGGGCGCTCGGATAAAGCCTCTTCGCCCGCGCCAGCGCCGAGGGATTGCTGTCGCAGATCGCGACCAGCTCGGCCCGGTCGAGACCGCTCACGTTCCGGGCAACGTTCGGCCCCCAGTAGCCATACCCGATGATTCCGATTCGGATCGCCGGTTTCTCGCCAGAATTCGCTGCTGATATCGGCGCCATGTTTAGCACGCTCCCTCGCCCGAGACCACAACCTTCGGCGTCTTCAGGAGAATCTTGAGATCCAACCAGACCGACCAGGTCCTGGCGTACTTCAGATCCAGTCGCACCATGTCGTCAAAGGTCGTCTTGCTCCGCCCGTGCACCTGCCACAAGCCCGTGATTCCCGGCTTTACCTCCAGCACCCGCCGCCGGTGCCAAATGTCGTAGCACTCGAGTTCGTAGGGAATGGCCGGCCTCGGCCCCACGAGCGACATTTCGCCTTTCAGCACGTTCCAGAATTGCGGAAGCTCATCGAGGCTCGTCTTGCGCAGGATCCTGCCTACGGCAGTGACCCTCGGATCTTTTTGAAGCTTATAGACTGCGCCGGCGATCCTCTCTCGCGGGTTGCTCTGATTGCGCGCCGAGATGAACTTGCGGACGTATTCTCGATGAATGCCGGAATCATTCGAAACATGCATCGATCGGAATTTCAGGCAATCAAAGTGACGGCCCCGCTGCCCGACCCGCTTCTGCCGGTAGAGCACGGGGCCTTGCGATGTGAATCTGACGAGAAGCGCAATCATGGCCCACAAGGGCGCCACGCAAATCAAGGCGAGGCCGGCGCCTGCCACGTCGATGATTCGTTTGACAGCTCGGCCGTCCGCCTTGAGTTTGCGATTCCCGAATAAGTCCGGATACAGCTCCGGGCTCGCCGGCGAGTTCCCGTTTCCGGCGGGCCAGTTTTCCGGGAAGAAACTCCAGCTAATGCAGATTCCCGCGACTTGCGCCGCCTCCAGCCGCTCGCCCAAATCCCCGGTCAGCCGCGCGAGCACGGCCTCACGGATGAGTTTTTTCTCTCCATCGCCGATTTCGGTGAACAGGACGCCGATGACGCATCCCTTTTTGTACCAGCCCCGCACATCGGTCTCTCGGGTCGTCGTGGTGACGGCGGCCATCACTCCTGCTAGCGCCTTGCGCCCCATCGGAGTTTTCAGCAGACTGCCGGCGTCGAGAAGCATCAGGAGCAAAACCTTCCGGGAGCGCTCCGCCCGCTTCCTTTCCAGGGCTAGAACACGCACAAAATCGTCTTCACCCAAAAAGTCCGCGGTTGACGGGCTCGGAACCTCGCGCAATGGCCCAAGGGATTCGCGACCATTCGCTTGCGCCTTAAATAGCAAGTTTTTCATTGAGACATTCCTCGATCTGAGGGCCGGCGCGCGGAGAACACACTCCCACGCGCCGGATCACTGCCCTAGCCTTCCGTCCTTCCCCTCGTGGACCCGTGGCCATTCTCCGGCTGACCGGGGCGGCTGCCGCCATTGCCGCTGCGCGCGGGTATGCCTGCTTGGCGCATTTTGTAAAGAAAGGCCCGGTAGCTGATGCTCAGCGCGCGGGCGGCCGCTTTGCGGTTCCACTGGTGTACCTGCAAGGCATTCAGAATCGCCGTACGCTCACACGCAGCGACCGCTTGCTGAGTCAGTTGCTTCAGCGGAACCGTACCATCGCTCGCGAGCGTGTCGGGACCGTAACGGTGAGCCGGCTCGCCGAGTAAGTCTTCACTGATGACTTGCTCTGTTCCGAAGATCACGTAACGCCTAATCAGGTTTTCTAGCTGGCGGATATTTCCCGGCCATTCGTAAGTCTCAAGAAAAATCAGAAGCGAGCTCGACAACGGCTTCGGCTTGGTTTTCAGCCTCTCCGCCTGGGTGGCCAGCAGATAGTCGATCAGACCGGGAATGTCTTCGCGTCTCGCCCGCAGCGGCGGAAGCTGGACGGACACGACGTTGATGCGGTAATAGAGATCCTGCCGAAAGGCGCCGCCGAGAACGTCCTTGCTCAACTGGCGGTTCGTCGCGCACACGACGCGAACGTCAACCCGTTTATCCCGCTGCGAGCCGATCCGGGAGAACTGGCCATCCTGCAGAAGCTGCAAGAGCTTGGATTGCAAGCCGAGATCGAGGTCTCCGATCTCGTCGAGGAAGAGCGTGCCTCGGTGCGCCATCTCCACGCGACCGGGCTTGGTGCCGTAAGCTCCGGTGAACGCACCCCGTTCGTATCCAAACAGCTCGCTCTCGAGCAAGGCGCCCGGAATCGATGGGCAACTCACTTTCACCAGCGGCCCGTCGCTCCAGGGCGAGCGGTCGTGCAGAAATCTTGCGACAATCTCTTTGCCGGTTCCGCTTTCGCCTTGGATCAGCACGGGCGCGTTGTTGCCCTTCACTTTTTCGACCTTCTCCCGCACCGACTGCATCGCCCGTGAGCGGCCGAAGATCACCGCCTCAGGCGGAAGCGCCACGGACTGCGTAGAAATGGCCGCACCGCGCCCGAGTGCGGGCGAGAAGGGTATCGTTTCGAGAATAGGATCGCTCATGGCGTAACGATCAGGCTGTCAGACAGAAGCTGTGGTGGGGTCGTTGGCGTGGCGCGAACGGTTGTTATTTTCGGTTGCCGCCGGTTTTTTGAGCTCCCGGCCCTTTCTCATAGGAGTAACCGTAACCATAGGTCGAGTGCGGGTCCACTTGGTTCAGGATGACTCCGACAAAAGACTTCCCGCGAAACTCCCGGTGCGCGACCTGGGCAAGGTCGCCGGCGGTCTCTCCCGATCGTAGCACCAGCAGAACGCCATCGCAGTACTCCGCCGTGAGCCTTGCATCGGAAATCGGAATCACGGGCGGGGAGTCAATGATGATCCAGTCGAAGGCTACGGCGAGGCGCTTCAGCAGCGTTCTGAACTTGCCGCTTGCAATGAGCTCGCTCGCGTTGGACGCGGCGGTTCCGCTGGGGATAAAGAAAAAGTTTTCGAGCGGCCCTCTCTTCACCACGGCGAACTCATCCACTTTGCCGGCCAGGTAATCGGAAAGGCCGGGCGCGCTCGGCACACCCAGCGCGCGATGGAGGCGCGGCGATCTCAAATCCGCATCGATCAGCAGCACGTGCCGTTCCCGCTGCCAGACGATCACCTGAGCCAGGTTGGCGGCAACAAAAGTCTTCCCGTCTCCCGCCATCGGGCTGGTAACCAGCAGAGTTTGCAGAGGCTGCCGTTCACGAACCAGGTCCAGCCGGGAACGAAGGGTTCGGAACTCCTCGCTGCCCGGGGTCCGAAACTCCTCGCCGTAAAAGAGAATCGTGCCGGGGTCGGGCGCCCACTCGCAGCGCGGGCAGTGTTCGGCGAACGTCTGCCACATTCGGTCCGTTCTGCGGAAGGCGTCGCCACCTGGATGATGTACCGGCGGCAAGCCCGCCAGCTCTGCGTCGCGCGGCTCATGCCCGCCGGGCGGGTTCTGCCCCGCTTCGTGCAGCAGCGATTCCGCCGGGTAATTGCCGGTCGCCGGCGGCTCAGCGCCGGCTTTTTTGAGCGCATCGTGAATTCGGCTCATAGTTGTTCCTTTTTCAGTTGCGGAAACATGCTCTGCGCGCGCGCTGCTCAAGATCCGGAGAGCGTTGACGGCGGGCTTGCTGCGCTCGGCAGTCGCGCGTAGTTTTCCAGCGCCGTGACCTCAATCGAAGGGATGGCCGCAAACACCATCGTGCCAAGGTAGTACTCAACGTCGCGCCCCGTCCGGATGCGCTTGTCATTTCTTTCAATGCCCAGCACCGCGGCAAGCCCGAGAACGAGACCAGCCGCGAACCCGCCTCCGATGAAGAGCGGGGGCTTGGGATAGGACGGTGCGTCCGGCAAATTCGCCGGGTCCATCACGCTCAGTTGCTCGCCTTCCTGCCGCCGCTCGAGCTCACTCGCCATTTCCGATTGATCTCTCTTGGCCAGCAGGCTGTTGTAAAACTTGAGCGCGGTATCGTGATCGCGCGTGATCTTCTTGTATTCCTCTTCGATCACAGGGCTCAACTGAAGCCGCGACTCGTAGCTTTTGACCGCGGCCTTCAATTGTTGCAATTCCCCGGCGTCGGTCTTGATGGTCACGTCGTAGGCCCGGACCTGGCCTCGCAGCTGCTGAATCTGCGGCGGGTCGATAGCCGCGGCCGCTTTTGCCGTGCCGCCCGGCTTGGAAGTCGCGGGACGGGAGGAGCCCTGAATTTGCTTCTTTAGATCGGCGATGGACGCTTCCGTTTTAATCACGTCGGGATACTGTTCGGTATAGCGCCCTTTTAAATTCGCAAGCTGGGTCTGCAAGGCGGCAAGCTGGTCGAGCAACGGGTTGTGATCTCCCTCAGGGATGTAGCCGTTCTTCATGTCCTCGGTCAGTTTCCAGGCCTGCACCTGCTGCGCCAGCACCGACTGCGCATAGGCCTTGTCCTGCACCGCTCGGTTTAACTCTTGCGTCACGGCCTGGAGCTGCGTGTTGAGCGTGCCCAGCATGCTGAGATTGGTTTTGGTTTCGTCCGGCAGCATGCCCATATACTTGCCTTCGAAGGCCGCGAGACGCGCGTCTTGTTCGTCCAATTTCTGCTTCGCATCGGCCAGCGTGCTCTCGAGGAAGCTGGTCGTCCCCTCGGCGCTGCGCTGGCGCTGCCGGATGTCTTCGTCAACGAACATGGAAGCGATCTCCGCGCATACCTGCTGGGCGGTGCGGGGCTCATTGAGCGTCACGGACAGATAAAATCCGGGGATTGTTTCGTCTTCCGTTTTGATGACGGGCTTGAGGGGCGTCAGCGTGACGGCCTTTTGCAGGCGCAAAACCAGGCCATCGATTGAGCTCTTCGCCGCGTCCTTAGCGAAGAGGTGATATCTTTCGATGATGGGCTCGAGGCGCGTGCGGCTCAGGGTCTGCTCTTCGATATTGGCGATGCGTGCGTTCAAATCTTCGGTAATGATCGGTTCGACGAAATCGTGAGGGACCTGCTGCCGCTCGACGAGCATCAGGCTCTGCGAGGTGTAGCGCCTCGGCAGAACGCGGATCAGGCCGTAGCCGATCACCAGCCCGACGATGGCCGGAGCGGCGATCAGGTACCACCTCCGGCGCAGCATGGCAACGTAATCTTGTGGCGTTAGGGTACGTGGCGTGGGCATGCAGATTCCTCCTTCTCGCCCGGGCTGCGGCCGGTCAAATCAGTATTCAGCCTTTTCTGGGAAACGATTCTTCAGAGGGCAACGCTGTTCTCTAAGGCAGGCCGGGTGCCCTCAGGATGGGAGTCGTTGCAGCGAGAGATTCGAATTGGAACCCTGCGGCCCTTCATGCGTTGACGGCCCGCAGGGCGTCAAGCGCGCCCTGGGAAAATGAGAGCGTAATCGTATCAGAGCATGGCTTCGGGCCATGCCGCAAATTGGCGGCGAAAAGGGCGGCTGTAGCCCTTGAGCCCCTCAGCGGCTACAGCCGAAACAATCAATGGCGCACAAACGGCTCGACCCAAAGTCGTGCCCTGACACTCTGCCCCCGCTTACACGGCGTAGCGAAACCGCCGCGCCGCCAGGAAACCGAACAGCACCAGCCCCAGCAACAGGATCGAGGAGGGCTCAGCGGCTGTGTCGATGTACTCCTGAGGCGGGCCGTCGCTCGGAGGCACTTGGGTTCCCGCGACCGGAGTGTAGATCACCAGGTTCGAGTAATTACCGGACGCGTAGTTCGCCTGGGCGGCGCCGAGATAGCTATTAATCGCGGTGATTTCAGCAGACGTCAGCGATCCCCAGTGGTCGCAATTCGATATGCCCGTTCCGCACGTACCCGTGTCGAACACATCCCAAATCGCCCACTGGATCTCGCCGACTTCGGTCGTGTCGCTCAGGTTCGCGAGCAACTCTTCGGAGAGGTACCCCACTTCCTGGTAGCCGATGGCGTCCGGGGAGAACTTCGCGCCGTTCAAGCTGCTGGGCAGGTTGGAATAGTCTTCCGTTGTGAATTGCCAAGATTCGCCGGGAGGGTGGACGTCGTCGTTCGCATCATCGCAGATCAGTTGCAAGGAGCTCGTCTGTCCGTTTGCCGCGGTGAGGGTAAAGTTGTAAGGGCCAACGTAAACGCCGCCCATGGTGTTCGAGCCCGCGTTGTTAATCGTCAAAGTTACGTTGCCCGCATGCGCCAACCCCGGGCCGATCATTACCAGCGCCGCCGCCATGGCGGATATGACAAGAAAGCGCTTTTTCATTTGAATTCCCCTCTTTTCCTCTAGTTTAGGTGACCAACGCTTACGTTGAACTGTAAGCATCTGGCGTACCAAACTTCTGGCTGATAAATAAAGGGGAAAGTGAAAGCCTCAAACCGCTCAGGACAGTAGCCTTGCCGGCCGGCTGGAATCTAGGACGTAAAGCCGTGGAGATTCCCTGCCGCAAAAGTTTGCAGCTTTGCAACAGAAGCTTGCAGTTCCCGTGCGCTAAGCGACGCAGGGCGCTGCTCGCTGCCCATACTGTTCATTAAGGGGAACCGTTGTAGCGGCGATCTATGATCGCCGAAGGAAGGCGGAGTAGCGCAGACTTGTCTTTTAAGTCTGCGGCTTTTCCGATTCTCTCGATCAGATGCCGCGGAGTTAAAGAACAACTCCGCGCTACCCACTTACGAATCCCAGGCGTGCTTTCGCAAGCCCAGCCCGATGAAGCCCAGCAGCACCAAGCCGAGCAGCGCCAGTGAACCCGGCTCCGTCGCCGTAGCACCGACAATGCCTGAAGTGGTAAACGGCGTGTCCGCGCGATCACCGTTGCTCGCGCAGCCCGACGAAGATCCTGTCCCATTCTTGCAACTGTACCCGATGATGTACGACCCCAGGGCCGCGCCGCTCTCGTCAATCGTGATCGGGCTGCCCGACGTGAGGTTCGTATTGAGCGCAAACGCGTACAGCGTGAAGCTGGTGGGGGTGCCAAAGCCATACGTGAGGTCTAAGTTCGCCCAATTCACGAAGCTCTGCGATCCGCCGGCGCTCAGACCGAGCGCAGAAAAAGCGGTTCCGCCGGAAGAAGACGTGAACGACACCCCGCTATTGGCGGTCAGGCCGTAGGTGGGAACCGTTGCGAGCGGGCAAGCGCTTGGGGTCGCGCAGCCCGAGTAACTGATTGAAGGTGTGCCGTTGCCGTTGAAAACTCCGACCACGATTAAGAGCGGGTTCTGAAGCGTAAAACTGCCTGCGACACCCACCGTGATCGAGTTCACGTTGGTGAGTAGCGTTGGCGCACTCGGCGGAGCGGAGCAGCCCTGGCATAAAAACAGGTTACTTGCAGTGGCGGGCGTCGGAGCGACCGCCAAGAATGTCACCAAGAGCAGACCAACAAACAGGGTCCAAAGAGCGGTCCGACGAGCAGTCATTGAATAACCCTCCTTAATGTACTGTCGCGACAATCGCGCACATTAAGAACTAGCACGTCTGGGGCCAACCGCTTTTTTAACTCCTTAGGTTGTGATTACTTGGTCAACTGGCCGGACTTAACCTCGCAAGGCTTAGGCTCTTAATGAGACTCGCGTGAAAAACTTGGACCGAGACGCCTCGAACATGGTGTTGCAAAACTTTGCAGCTTTGCCACAAAACCTTGCACTTCACGTGCGTCGAATGGGCGGGGGAGCGCTGCTCGCTGCGCACGGCGCGCTGCGCGAACAATGTTACCCATTCCCCATCGTCGCCAGGGTTTTCCGTATTTCTCCCGCGCTCGCATATCCCGGGTCCAGCTTGAGCACGCGCTCGAGATATTCGGCCGCTTTCGCTTTGTTCTGCTGATGCTGGTAGATCAGTCCCATATGGTAGTTAAGGTCCGGGTCGTTCGGCGCCTTCTTCAGCGCTTCCTCCACCAGCTCGGCAGCAAGCGAATAGTCGCCCTTCTGGTAGTAGGCGACGGCCAGCGTGTCCGCGACGCCGGGCGAAGTGG
>JBOGKE010000162.1:0-3467 GCA_050745265.1 Terriglobia bacterium | reverse complement strand
ACGGCACCTGCGAATAAAGCGAAAAGAGCGGCAGGTAAAACGCCACCAGCACAAACGCAACAACGATCGCGACCGCAGCGATCATGACAGGATCGACCATCGCCACGAGCGCCGCCAGATCGATGCTCACGTCTTCCTCGTAAAACTCCGCCACACTCTCGAGCATCTGCGGCAGCGCCCCAGTCGCCTCTCCGACTTCCACCATGTCGAGCGCGGTCGCCGGAAACACGCCGGTGTCGCGCAGGCTCAGCCCGAGCGCCTGCCCAGCGTTCACTTTGGTCTTTGCTTCATCAACGGCTCTCGCGATCAATGGGCTGGTGATCGACGCGCGCGTCGTTTCCAGCGCTTCGACAACCGGCAAGCCGCCCCGCAGCAGCGTCCCGAGCGAGCGCGCAAATTCCGACACGGAGAACTTCAGCATCAGCGGCCCGACCAGCGGCAGCTTGAACTTGATCCGGTCCCACTCGAGTCTCACGCTCTGGGAACGCCAGGCCGCCCGCGCGCCGAAGGCGGCAAGAATCAGCCCAAGCAGGATTTCGAGCGCCCAGTGTCGCGCGCCCAGCGCGGCCGCGATGGTCAGTTGCGTGAGGTGCGGCAACTGGATTTGCAAATCGGTGTAAAGCTCAGCAAAACGCGGAACGATGAAGCTGACCACGAAGCTCAGCAACACGATCAGGAAAAAGACCAGGAACGACGGGTAAATGAGCGCGGCGATGATCTTCTTGCGGAAGCCGCGGCTGATTTTCTGATATGCGAGGTACTGCTCGAGCGTGCGATCCAGACTGCCGCTGCGCTCCCCGGCTCGCACCGTGGCCGCGTAGACTTTGGGGAAGCTTCCGGTAGATTCAAACGCTTTGGAAAGCAACGCGCCGGCGCGCACCTCGTCGCGCACCGCTTCGAGTGACCGCTTGAAATCCTTGCTCCGCGCCTGCCGGGCCAGTAGCGCCAGCGAGCTTTGCAGCGGCAGGCCCGACCTTGAAAGCGTGAGGAACTGCTGGTTGAAAATGATGAATTCGTCGGCGCGGACTTTTTTTCGGCGGCCCAGCGACGCCAGCCGGCCGCCCAGCCAGTCCTTCGCGCGGACGGAAAAGATATAGTAGCCTTGTGCCGTCAGCCGCTGGCGAACGTCGGCTTCGGAGTCGGCCTGCTCGGTCTGGCTCAGCACCCGGCCGCCTGCTGTCGCGATTTTGCAAACGAATTCCATGGATAAAACAGAGATGAGAGACTAGAGCGGTAGCCACGGTCAGCGCTGTTCTGACCGTGGCTACCACTGAAGCCTACCACTCGCCGTACGGCGCGCCTTCCATCGAGGTTGCGTCGGACCCGCTATGAACGTCAACCACGCCGGTGGAGGACTGGTCGGCGGAAGTCGGCACCTCTTCGACATCCACTTTCCAGGTCTGGTCCGAGCCGGTCATCGGGTCGACCGGAAGCCCGCCGTGCAGATACCCCGCGTCCACGAGGTCCTGCAGCTCCTGCGGCGGCTCCTGCTTGTCCACCGTGTATTGGTCAATCAACTGGCGCATCGTCTGCAGGTCCTGGCGAAGCACAGCCTCGCGCGCGCGCCGGATGATCGTGGTATACGTGGGCAGCGCGATGGACGCGAGAATCAGGATAATCGCCATCACGAACATGAGCTCGAGGAGAGTAAATCCGCGCTGCCCCACCCTCTCCCCTAGGGAGAGGGCCGGTATCTTCCTCTCGGGATTTTTGCCGTCTTCCTCCGGGAGAGGGTGCCCGACGAACGAGGGCGCGTGAGTGTGATTTTCGGGCGTTGCGGGTGCCGCAAAGCGACATGAAGAACTGATACGAACTTCGGCCATGTTCTTACCAACTCGAATACTGCGTCCCGTCGGTCGCCGTGCCCTGGCTCATTGAATAAACGTCAAACACGTTCTCGCCGCCCCAGCTCGTCGATCCCGGATCGTCCTGCATGGATCGCAAGCCCCACGTGGCCTTTCCCGTCATCGGATCGACCGGAATCCTTCGCAGGAACTTATATTTAAGATCGGAATTCCCCTTCACCGGAACGCCGTTCACCAGCGTTTCAAGATCGGGAGGATAACCGTAGCTGTCGGGCTCGACGGAAATCAAGCCCTGATCCGAAAAGTCCTTATACCGGTCGATCGCGGTGCGGACCTCGCGTAAATTCTCGCGCAACTCCAGCTCCCTCAGATGCTCGGCGTGGATTCTCGCCAAGGGAAGCGCGGCGCCGGCGAGAATCGCCATAATCGCCATCGCCGCCACCAGCTCGACCAGGGTGAAACCGTGCTCGGAGGCCGCGCCTGTAGCCACGGCACGCCTTCCGTGCCGTGGGTTGTTCCCGTCGCGCAATCGCAGGACGTATTGTGCGCACCGGGGTTTCCACGTGTGTGACGAGAGCCCACGGCACCCAAAACGTGCCGTGGCTACACTCCTTCCCAAGCTACTGACCCTCACGGCTGAACCCCGGGAGATTTGGGCGCGACAGTAGGCGGAGCTTCAGGGATTTGGGGAGCAGGCGAAGCAGAATTATCCGAGAAGGCGGCATCCGGCAGCCGAATGACGTGCGGCGTGAGCAGGATCATGACGTCCGAATCGTGCGTCTCAACGTCCGTGGTGGAAAAGAAATACCTCAAAACGGGTATGCGCCCGAGGCCCGGCAATCCGGAAACTGAATTCTGCGTCTGGGTCTGAATCAAGCCGCCGAGCAGGCTCGATTCGCCCTCCCGCACGCGAATCGTGTGCGTCACCGCTCGCTTGTTGATGATCGGCTCCGCGATCCCGCCGATAAGCGAATTGCCGCCCAGGGAAGAAATCTCGATATCGGACTTCAGCACAACATCGCCGTTCGCCGCCACCCAGGGCGTGATTTTGAGCTTCACCCCAACGTCTTCCTGATTAAACTGCGTGTTGGCCAATATTCCGAAACCGCCCGCGCTCGTACCGCCGGTCGCGGTGGGGATTCCAAAGCTGCCCGTGGCGAACGGAATCGTCTGGCCGATGGTCAGCGTGGCTTCCTGCCCTGCCTCGGCGCGGACTTCCGGGTTCTGCAGGATATGCGTGCGCGAATCGGTCATCAGCGCGTTCGCAACTACCCCGGGCAGCGTGACGGCGAATTCGCTGGTGCTCAGCTTCCCGAGCTTATTCAGCGGTACAAACGGCGTGCCAGTGGAGGTGGTTGTGCCGTTGGTGGTCGTGGTGGGCGCGAGCGACGGGTTCAGCCCGAGCGCGGCTTGCGTTCCCGCACTCGCGGAAAGCGGAACCGTTGTGAGTCCCAAATCCCGCACGCGGTCGCGGTCCGCCTCGATCACGGCGACATCGATTAGCACCTCGGCCTTGCCGCGATCGAGGTTGTGGATCAGTTGAACCGCTTCGGCCACGCGTTCCGGCGTGTCGTAGAGCGTGATCGAGTTGGTTTCCGGATCCTCGTAGGCCGGCATGATCTGCAGACCGCCGCCGGTCATCAACTGCTTCACCGCCGTTAG
>JBOGKE010000161.1:0-23227 GCA_050745265.1 Terriglobia bacterium | reverse complement strand
TCTCCCACCTGAAGCTGCGGCGCCACCAGAACTTTGATTCGGATGTCGCTGAACATCGGGGCAAAGCGCGTCACCGGAGGCGTGATGTCCATCGCTTTCGCCGGGTCCGCGGGAACCACCGTGCCGTATGCCTTGAGCGTCTTTAGGTAGTCGATCCGCAGTTCTTCGAGCTGGCTCGAATAGGGAAGATAAACCGCGCCGTAGGCTTTCAGGCCCACCTCGGTGAGGATGCGAAGCCGCTCGGTTTGAGTGATCTCGCCGGTGCCGTCGTTCTGAAGCCGGTAGGTAACCTGAAGCTGTTCGACAACCGCGTTTTTGGGAGGCGGCGGAGCCGCATCGTTGCTTGGCTGCTGCGCTCCCAGCGCGCCGGCGGAAAGACACACGATCAGTAGAAGAAACGGCAGGCGCTCCCCTCGCTTGATCATGCTTGTTCCCCAAGTCTCGTTCCGACTGTAATTCCTCGCCCGCGCGGTGTCAATACGAATTCCGACCGGCGGCAGATTCCAGCAGTCTCCGGCCGCCGGTCTTTTGCCGATTGAAAAGCCGGCGACGAGACCGCCGCTACGAACATTTTCGCCTCAAATTCGCCTGAGGCGCTCCGGTTCGTTCCTCTAATCTTTGCGCGTTTTCAGGCATTTGCGAATTGGCGGGCGCAAAAAAAAGATAGTTTTGACCGCTTTTCCGCTCCGGCCCGGCGAGACACCGCAGGCTGCATCGGCAGCCGTTCCGTCCGCAAGTCGGCGTGTTCGAGATGGAGCTGTAAGCGCCCGCGCATCTACAATCCCTCTTCAGCCGGCGGCGAACGGTGGCGCCAGGGCGCCACTCGGTTCCGCCGTTGATCATTGTAGCCAATGACCCCGAGAATTTGGAGAAGCACGGGACAAATGAGACGCTGTTTATGCCTCTTTGGCGCGCTGCCAGGGGAGGGCCGCTCGCCGGCGCCACAATTTAGCGCCCCTGACCTGCCCCCTCAGGCGGGCACCAATCGTCGGTAGAGTTCCTGTGACGTTTTGCTCGGCTCCGTGCACCAGCATAGGGGGTAGCCACGGCACCGTTTTTGTGCCGTGGGTATGTGGGTTCACGCGGTGATAAGATGGCGGCATGTCGCACGTTTATCGGCTGCGGGATGCGGACCGGATTTTCTTTGTGACCGTGAACCTGCGCCGAGTCTTGGCTCCGCTCCGTCCGGGCTAATATGAGAAACTGATCGCCGCGATCGATGCGTCTCGTGCGAAGCGGGTAGCGGGTAGCCACGGCACGCAGTTTGTGCCGTGGGTGTTTGGGTTCACGGGGTGATAGGCGGGTAGCCACGGTCGGCGCCGTCCTGACCGTGGGCTTTTGGTCGCGGAGGCAACGAACCCACGGTCAATTCAAAATGCCAATTGACCGCGCCTGCCACAGGAGCGGCGGCCCCGGGGCCGCCCGCCTTTCGACGCCACATTGGGCGGTTGGTCGTTGAAAAAGCCCCCGGCACAAAAACGGCGCCGTGCCTACCGATTCAGGCTGATCCATTGTGGAAATGAGAATTCAGAGATACGACGGGCAACGCGAGCTCTGGGATAATTTTGTACTCTCGCACCCGGAGGGGAGCGTCAGCCAGTTGAGCGCGAGCTTTCTACTCGCGGAACGAAGCCAGGGGGCGCGCAACCGGTCGTTGACGATGCTCGCCGATGGAGGCGAGCTCGCCGGCATCTTCCCTATCCTCGAGCTCACGCATCGGGAGCTGCGGCTGATCCGTGTGCGCGAGCTGCTGTGCGGCGGGCCATTGCTGAAGCCCGGCCTGCCGCGCGCCGCCCACCAGCAGGCTCTGGCGGCATTCGTCGGGGAGGCCAAGGCGAACGCGGCTGAGCTGGGGGCCGACCGGGTGACGATCTCGTATCCAGCAAGCGCCGGCGGCCTTCTGGCGATCGAACGCTACGGGTACCTGCCCGTGAAGGAATTTGGATTCCGAGAACTGAATTCGGTGGGCCAGTTTCTCGACCTGCGCCAGGAAGAAGAGCGCCTCTTCCGAAATCTCGATTCGAAGTGCCGCAACATGATCCGCCGTGCGCAGAAGAGCGGAATCGCCATTTCGCCGCTGACAAGCCGCGAGCGCTGGCTAACTTGTCACGATCTCAACGTCCGGACGCTCGGCTCCGCCGGTTACTCCATGGAATCGCTGGAGACGATTTGGGACGAGTTTATCAGCCGAGGCGTGGCTGCGGCAGTTGCCGCCGAACTGGATGGCCGCATCCTGAGCGTCGCCGTGGCGTCGCGGCTGAATCAGGCTGCCTATTACTGGCTGGGGTTCAACGAGCAGCCCCACTCCGTACCCGGCGCCAATAATTACGCTCTCTGGGAGGCGATTCTGCTCTGTAAACGCGAGGGTGTGTGCTGGTTCAACGTGGGTTCTCTTGAATTCTCGGCCAATCAGAAACAGAAAAACATCGCCGCGTTTAAGGCTCAGTTTGGCGGTTTGCCCACCTATACCTTGAGCGGCGTGTGGGAGCGAAGGCCTGGCAAGCGATGGATCATCGAGTGGGCTGCGAGTGGCGCAGCCCGCGGCCGGCGCGGCCTTTCGGTCTTACCCCCACGCGTAGCCCGGCGCGCGGCATGGCTTCGGCGCGACACGAAGCATTGACAAAGCGGGGTGAATCTCAGTACTGTATCGCCCTCTATGAGAATCCTGGTTTTGGGGTCGGGCGGCCGGGAGCACGCGCTGGCGTGGAAGCTGCGCGAGAGCCAGACCGCGGATGAGATCTACTGTGCGCCCGGAAACGCGGGTATCGGCCAGGAAGCCGAATGCCTGGCGGCCGACCTCTCGAATCCCGAAGCGGTACTCGACTTGGCGCTCCATCTCGAGGCCGGCCTGACGGTGGCAGGTCCGGAAGCGCCGCTGGCGGCGGGCGTGGCAGACGAATTTGCGAAGCGAGGCCTTGCAATTGTCGGCCCGGTGCGGCACGCGGCGCGGCTTGAAAGCAGCAAGATTTTCGCCAAGCAATTCATGCGGCGTCACGGCGTGCCCACGGCTCGATTTGCAACTGCCGCGACGTTCGATGAGGCGATTGCCGCGTTGAGCGAGTTTCGGGTGCCCGTTGTCGTCAAAGCCGACGGCCTTGCGGCGGGAAAGGGCGTTGTGGTGGCGCAGACGCGCGAGGAAGCCGAGCGCGCTCTGGACGACTTCATGCGCCGGGGTACGCTGGGCGGCGCGGGCGAGCGGGTGGTGATCGAAGAGGCGCTGGCCGGAGATGAACTGTCATTCATCGTTCTCACCGACGGCCGCCGCGTCCTGCCATTTCCGCCCTCGCAAGACCATAAGGCGCTCCTTGACAATGACCAGGGCCCGAACACGGGCGGCATGGGAGCTTACAGCGATGACGCAGTGCTTGGCGACGCTCTGCGGTCCGTGATCATGGAGCGGATCGTCATCCCAACCTTCACGGGCCTTTCGGCCGACGGCATCGCCTACCGGGGCTTTCTTTACTTCGGCCTGATGCTCACTGCCGACGGCCCATTCCTGCTGGAATACAACGTCCGGCTGGGTGATCCCGAGGCGCAGCCTTTGCTGATGCGCCTGCGCTCCGATCTCGCCACGCTGCTTCTCGCTTCGTCGAACGGCAGCCTTGGCGCCATCGATCCGCATTGGAGCCCGAACCCCGCGGTGTGTGTCGTGCTGGCGTCCAAAGGATACCCCGGCCAGCCGGAAACCGGAAAGCCCATCACCGGCTACGACGCTGCCGAGACGCTGGGCGGAGTGAAGGTGTTTCATGCCGGCACCGCGTTCCGTGACAATCGATTGTTGACGAACGGCGGGAGAGTTCTAGCGGTCACGGCGAGTGGAGAGGACCTGGAGTCGGCTGTCCAGCGCGCGTACGCGGCAGCGGGGAAAATCCATTTTGAGGGCATGCAATACCGCCGCGACATCGGAGCGAAGGGATTTCTTCATCGGGGCAGACCTTACCTCGCAAGGCTGCAACACGAGACCGGCGGCGAGCTCCCGAACAGACGCAAATCCTGCTGAGGGCGTGTGAACGAATTAACAGCCGCTCGCAAAGACGCCAAGGCGCAAACGAAGCGCAAAGAGGAACCTTGGCGCTACGTTCTCCATCCCTGGACCATCCGGAAGTGGGAGCTGGCGAGGAACAGCAGGATCATGAGGCAGCTATTGTAAGTGATGTGAATGATGACGCTCGGGGCGAGCGAGCGGGTCAGCCCGCGCGTTACCGAAAGCACGAGACCCACTACGAAGATGAGAAACAGGTGATCCCACGCGCCGCGGTACTCGGGGATGTGCAGGGCGGCGAACAGAACGGCCGTTGCGACCACCGCGAAGATGAGACCCACGCGCGCCTCGAAGATGGAGAACAGAACGCCCCGGAACACCAGCTCCTCCATGAACGGCGCGATCGCAATCGCAAACGCGGCCAGCGCGTACGAAGCGCCGGCCGAGCTGAACATCCGCTCGAGCGGGAATTTCGTTGTGTCGGGCAGGAAGATTGGAATACTCTCAATGACAATGGTCATCCCGATTCCCACGGCGGCGAAGCGAACGATGGTCCGCCCCGTCATCGGACCCCAGCTGATCCCTTCCCAGAAACCCTGCCGGTAATGAACCACCACCAGAAAATAGACATAGGCTAAGATCAGCGCGTAAAAAACCGCCTCGACTCCCAGAAGAAAAAACGTGTTCTGGCCCATCACGCGCGGCGCGGTGTGCCAGCCGATCACCGGCATGAGCATGCGGTATCCGGCCAGCGCGACCGTCCCAGTGAAGACGAAAGCTAATAGCGCAAAGACGCCGAAAAAGAGCAGGTCGAGAAATGTCCAGCGTTCGGGAGCGGAAAAGTGCGGGAGCGGGCGCGCGCCGGAAGTCAGTCCCGGCTCGGAGGAGATGGGGTGCTCGTCTGGAAGTTCTGAAAGCATAGCTGCTGCCTTGCTTTCTCAGCAGGATTTCCTGAAGCTCTCATTCTGAGCCGACTCGGTCTTCTTCGAATCTCCTAGGCGCAGCGAACAGCCGGTGAAATAATCCAAAGCCTCTCGCAAAGACGCGAAGGCACAAAGCAAACGCAAAGAAGAACGCCTTGGTTTCCGCTGCGGAATCTTGCGGCTTTGCGCCTTAGCGTGAAGCCTTCGCCATTCCAGCAATTCCTCACATCTTTGATCCCGAACGGCTGAGCAGAGCCCGTCCGGACTTTCAGCGAGCTCGGAGTGCCGCGGCGAGCAGAGGGATCATGATCTCGTGGTGCCCGGTGAGGGCAAAGCCCTGGCTCTGCCGGCGCGCCGTCCGGGCCGCCGCCGCCGCGCGCGTGGGCCGCAGGACGACGTTTACCGAGGGCCGGTAGTGCTGGATGAAATCGAGGTTGGCGGTGGTGATGCCGCGAGGAGCGCGGCCGAGGTTCGCGGCGAGGCTGATGCATTTCAGGAACACCTCGGGCAGAATCACAGCCGAGCCGACGTTCAGGTAAACGCCTCCGCCATCCATCTGCCTCACCAGCGCAGCCAGCAGCAGGAAATCGCGGTGCGTCGCGGCGCCCAGGGCACGCGCGTCGATCGCGGGGTGGCAGTGGATGATGTCAGTTCCCATCGCCTCGTGCACGGTGACGGGAACCCGCCGCCGCCAAGCGCTCGCGAGTACGCTGCATCTCTTGAACCGCGCCTCGCGGGAACGCGCGAGAAACCGTCCGGTGGATTCACCGAGCCCGAGCCCTGCGCGATCTCCTGCAGCGATGCTCGCGTGAACGTAGCGTCCAGTCTCCTCCGCCATGCCAAATCGGCCTTCGGCGAGCGAGGCGGGCACGTCTTCCGAGGTCGCGCCCGCGAGGCCAATCTCAAAATCGTGAATCATCGCCGCGCCGTTCATCGCAATCGCTGTGATATAACCGCGACGGATGAGATCAATGAGAATCGGGCCGAGCCCGACTTTGATCACGTGCCCGCCCAGCCCCCAGATGATCGGCTTCTTCCTTTTTCGCGCCTTCTCAAGCGCCGCCAACACGCCGCGCAGGCTTTCGGCGGCGAGAATGCGAGGCAGGGAGTCGATCCATCGCTTGATCGACGTCGCAGAGCTCACCGCCTTTCCAAAATCGCGAACGGTGATCTTGCTCGCGCGGGACTCGAGCGGGTAGGTGCGAACACGGTCGAGATGAACAGGGTCGATGCGGTATCTGGTCACGAGGTTGGGGTGATCAAGCGCCGGTAGGCAGAACACGGCGATGCACTGGTCTGACCAGGGTTTTCCAGTCTACGCCTCCGGATCGATTTTCCGATTTCGGCGCAAAATGTCCAGTACTTCCGGCGGCAGGGCCACGCGATCGATGGTCTTGGCGCTGGACCTGTTCGCCTCCGAATTTGTGGCAGCGATGACGATAGCTTCGACGTTATCCACATGTTCCTCGCGCACCAGGAACGCCGAGAAGTGGTTCCACAACACATAGCGCTTTTCCGCGTGGTCCAAAACCCTGTCGAATACTCGGCTCGCCTTTCCAACATAGATAATGTCGCGGTCACGATAAAGAAGGTAGACACCGGGCGCCCTCAGCACCTCTGTCACGAATACGCCCCGATTTATTTAAAACGCCTCGCGAGGCCAGAGCTTAACATATTTGCTTACCACGCCATATCTATCGCCGGCCATCACTCCTCCTTCCGAGATTCCATCGCCTTCAGCATCGGCCAGACGGGGCACTTCAAGCGCGGAACATCCTGCTGAACGATCTCCCAAACCTTCTGCAAATCGATGCCGAGGTAGTTATGCACAAGCACATTACGGAAGGCTGCGATGCGCCTCCACTCAACCTCAGAATAGATCTCTTTCAAGGAGGGTGAGATTCGCTGGGCCGACTCGCCCAGGATTTGAAGATTTCTGAGCACAGCATCTTGAAGCGTATGAGAGTCGAAGAAATCGCCGCGCCCCCGCTTGAGTTTTCCTCGATTCGACGGATGCATTCGAGAACATGCTCCAGGTAAATCCGGTCATCCTTCTTCATAGCGGAGTTGCGTCGCGCAAGACGTACTCACGCACCTCCGGCCGCGGCGCTCTTTCGGTAACGACCTCTACGGGCCGTCCGAGCAAGTCCTCAAGATCTAGAACAAGACCGGCCGGAAACCATGAGCTCGTCTCAGGCCCAGTATCGACGAGGAAGTCAATGTCGCTGTCCGGCCGCGCGTCGCCCCGTGCTACAGAACCAAAGAGGCGGACGTTCTTTGCGCCGTGCTTCGCCGCGATGCGCTGGATGTCCACGCGCTTTGTAAGGACCGCTTCCCGTGGGTTCATAACTTCTCTCCAAACGCTCCGACCCGAATCAGAGGCGCTGGGTCTATGCGGACGCGCGCTTCAGCATCCCGGCGAGCGCGCGCCCCGTATGCGACTGTTCGTTTCGCGCGATTTCCTCGGGGGATCCTTGAGCGACGATGCGGCCGCCCGCCTCTCCGCCTTCCGGCCCGAGATCGATGATCCAGTCGGCTTGCTTGATCACATCCAGATTGTGCTCGATGATGATGACGGTGTTGCCGAGGTCTGTCAACCGATTGAGGACGGCGAGCAGTTGTTTGACGTCGTCAAAATGGAGGCCCGTGGTGGGCTCGTCGAGGATGTAAAGCGTGCGGCCGCTCTGTCGCCGGCTGAGCTCGCGCGCGAGCTTGATGCGCTGCGCTTCTCCGCCCGAGAGCGTAGTAGCCGCCTGGCCCAGGTGCAGGTACGCGAGGCCGACGTCCACGAGCGTTTGGAGCTTCTGGCGGACGACGGGGATATTTTCGAGCAGGGGCAGCGCTTCCCGGGCCGTCATGCCCAGCAGGCCGGCAATGGAAACGCCTTTGTACTTCACCGCCAGGGTCTCCGAATTGTAACGCAGGCCCCGGCAGACATCGCAGGTGACGAAGACGTCCGGGAGAAAATTCATCTCGATGCGCCGCAGCCCGTCGCCGCGGCACGCCTCGCAGCGGCCGCCCTTCACGTTGAAGCTGAAGCGCCCGGCGCGGTAGCCCCTCTGGCGCGATTCGGGCAGCATGGCGAAGAGCTCGCGGATGGGCGTAAAGACGCCGCTGTAGGTGGCAGGATTCGAGCGGGGAGTGCGACCGATCGGCGACTGATCGATCACGATCACCTTGTCGACCCACTGCGTCCCGAGAATCTTGCGGTGCTCGCCCGGCTCTTCGAGGGCGCGGTAAAGCCGCTTCGCCATAGCGCGGTAGAGAATATCATTCACCAGCGTTGATTTGCCCGAGCCCGAGACGCCGGTGACGACGGTGAGCACGCCGAGCGGAAAGCAAACGTCGATCTCCTTCAGGTTGTTGGCGCGCGCGCCCAGGACGGCGATGCGCTTGCCGTTCGGCCTGCGCCGCGCCGGCGGCACCGGGATTGCGGCGAGGCCCGAGAGGTATTGCCCCGTGAGCGACGCCGGAGTTCGCGCAATGCGCTCGGGAGAGCCGGAGGCGACCACATACCCGCCCTTTTCGCCCGCGCCGGGCCCGAGATCGACCACGTAATCCGCTCGCCGGATGGTTTCTTCATCGTGTTCCACCACGAGCACAGTGTTTCCAAGGTCGCGCAGCCGCTCGAGCGTCGAAAGCAGGCGCAGGTTGTCCCGCGGATGCAAGCCGATGCTCGGCTCATCCAGCACGTAGAGCACGCCTCGGAGTTTCGATCCAATCTGCGTCGCGAGCCGGATGCGCTGGCTCTCGCCGCTTGAGAGCGTCGCCGCCGAGCGATCGAGGCTCAGATAACCCAGGCCGACTTGGTCGAGGAATTCCAGCCTCTCGATGATCTCGTTCAGGATGCGGCGCGCCAGGATTTCCTCGCGCTCGCTGAGCTCGATCGAGCGCGCCTGCTCGAGCTCGCGCGTGACCGCGAGCGCCGTAAAGTCCGCGATCGAGAGCCGGCCGATTTTCACCGCGAGGCTTTCCGGGCGCAGCCGCCTGCCGCCGCAGTCGGGACACGGAATCGCGGACATGTAACGCTCAAACCACTCGCGGTAAGCCTCGTGAGCCGTTTCTCCGTACCAACGGTCGAGCACCGGAATAATGCCGGGGAAGCCCGAGCCGTTGGCGGAGTTGCCGTAGAGAATCAGATTCTGAATCCGCGATGAAAATTGATTGAAGGGCTTCCTCAGGTCGAATCCGGCGTGTTCGGCGGCGCGCTCGAGGCCCCGGCGCATCAGAGCGGAGCTTGCGCCGGGTCCGAGCCCCCCGGCGAGCAGCGGGCGCGACCAGTCGGTGATCACTTTCGCCGGATCAAAAGAGTATTTGCTGCCCAGACCGCGGCATACCGGGCAGGCGCCGTAGGGGCTGTTGAACGAAAACGAGCGCGGCTCGAGCACCGGAATGTTGATGCCGCATTCCACGCAGGCCGACTCCTGCGAGTAAAGCCGCTCTTCGCCGTTCACCACGGCAACCTGCACGAGGCCGTTCGCCAGGCGCATCGCGGTTTCAATGGATGAGGTAAGCCGGGTCTCGATTCCCGGCTTGAGCAGGAGGCGATCGACCACCGCCTCGACGGTATGATTGCGTCGCCGGTCGAGCGCGATCTCTTCGTCGAGCTGGCGAAGCTGCCCGTCTACTCGCGCCCGCACGAGCCCCTGGTGCGCCAGCTTTTCAAACAGCTTCTTGAACTCGCCCTTGCGGCCTCGCACGATCGGCGCCAGGATCATCACGCGCGCGTCCGCCGGCACGCCCTCGGCGGGCGCATTCCCCATCAGGTCCATGATCGTGGCCACGATCTGTCCGGTGGTTTGGCGTGAAATCGCCCGGCCGCAACGATGGCAACTGGGGATTCCGATCGAGGCGTAAAGCAGGCGGAGGAAATCGTAAATCTCGGTGATGGTGCCCACCGTCGAGCGCGGGCTGCGGCTGGTTGTCTTTTGTTCGATGGAGATGGAAGGACTCAAGCCCTCGATCGAATCTACGTCGGGCCGCTCCATCTGGTCGAGGAACTGCCGCGCATAAGCGGAGAGCGTTTGGACGTAGCGGCGCTGGCCTTCGGCGTAGATTACGTCGAACGCGAGGCTGGACTTCCCCGAGCCGCTCAACCCCGTCACCACGCTGAGCGTGTTGCGCGGAATCTCGACATCGATGTCCTTCAGGTTGTGCTGCCGCGCTCCCCGCACCGTGATCCGGTCAATCATTACGTCTGTCCGTCATAAAGTTGAATGGCCGCACGCCGCCTTTTTACATGCTAGGGACTCCGCGGAAAACCGTCAAGTCGCCTTGTCGCTTGGTCGGCTCGTTCGACACAACGGCGGCGCCATTCCCGCGAAGAATGGAGTAGCTTCGTGCGGCAACGCGCCCCGCTGCGCTATGATGCTTTACTTGTCCGAGGTGCGGCGGAGGAAAATCATATGGAACGCGTATGCTTTTTATTGCAGGTCCGGCCGGAGCGGCTGGAAGAGTACAAAGCCAGGCATCAAGCGGTCTGGCCGGAGATGCTCGAGGCGCTGCGCGAAACCGGCTGGCACAATTATTCCCTTTTTCTGCGGCCTGATGGCTTGCTGGTCGGCTATTTTGAAACTCCGGACTTACGCGCGGCTTTAAGCGGGATGGCGCAAAAGGACGTTAATGATCGGTGGCAGCGAGAAATGGCCCCGTTTTTTCAAAAGCTAGGAAACCGGCGACCCGACGAAGGCTTCGAGCGGCTGGAGGAAGTGTTCCACCTGGCGTGAAAAAAGCCGGGATAAGTGAAGAGTGATGAGTCAGGAGGCAGAAGAAGCGGCGGTCAGATAACAGTGTTTAGAAATGCCTGAAGGCTGCGGTTTGCTTGTCACTCGTCACTACCTTTCTTCACTTGTCACTCTCTTTCTTCGTCCATTCCGTGTGAAAAGTGCCCTCTTTATCGGTGCGGCGGTAAGTATGAGCGCCGAAGCAGTCGCGGAGCGCCTGCAGGAGGTTCGCCGGGAGCCGCTTCTGGCGGTAACCGTCGAGATACGCCAGCGCTGAGCTCGTGACCGGCGTTGAAACGCCAGAATCGATGGCGAGCTTCGCGGTCTCCCGCAAGCTTCCTGCGCGGCTGTTGACCAGCCCCGCGAAATATGGATCGACCATCAAGTTCTTCAGTTGCGGGTTGCTTCGGAACGCCGCGGCGATCGGATCCAGCATTTTGGACCGGATGATGCAGCCTCCCTTCCAGATACGCGCGATCTCCGGCATCTCGAGGCTGTAGTGGTAATCCGCCGAAGCCACACGCAATTGGGCGAACCCCTGGGCGTAGCAGGCGATCATCGTGAGGTGCAGCGCCTGCCGGGTGCGATCAATCAGCGCAGTTTTATCCCCGGTGGATTTCGCCTGCGGCCCGTTCAGCACGCTTGAAGCCGCCACGCGCTCCTCTTTTTGCGCGGAAAGAATGCGCGCGTAGACCGCAGCGGCTAACGTCGGAACGGCGGCGCCCAGATCGAGCGAATCCTGCGCCGTCCACTTGCCCGTTCCCTTTTGCTCCGCTTCATCGAGGATTAAATCCACCAGCGGTTTATTCGTCTCCGGATCGATTTTTCCGAGCACGAGCGCCGTAATCTCGACGAGGAACGAGTTCAGCTCGCCTTCGTTCCATGCGGCGAAGATATCGCGCAGCTCAGGTTCTGCGAGGCCGAGGGCGGTCTTCAGCAGGTCATACGACTCGCAAATCGCCTGCATGATGCCGTACTCAATGCCGTTGTGCACCATCTTCGTGTAATGTCCCGCCCCGCCCGGGCCGAGATACGTGCAGCAGGGGCCATCGTCGGTTTGCGCCGCCATGCGGGTGAGCACCGCTTCGAGATGCCGGTACGAGTCCTCGCGACCGCCCGGCATAAGGCTCGGACCGTGCAGCGCGCCCTCTTCGCCTCCGCTTACGCCCATGCCAAAAAAGCTGAGGCCCGCTTGCCCCAGCTCCTTGCCACGCCGCTCGGTGTCCTTGAAATAAGAGTTGCCGCCGTCGATCACGATGTCGTCGCGGCTCAGGAACGGCCGAAGATCGCGCAGTACCGAATCGACGGGCGCCCCCGCGGGCACCATCACCAAGATCCGCCGAGGAGTTTCGAGCGAAGCGACAAAATCTTTCAAGTCGCGCGAAGCCGTGAGTTTCTTCCCTCGCGTCATCGCCTCGAACTGGCTCACCTTTTCCTGCTTCACGTCGAAGCCCGCCGCCGAAAATCCCTTGCTCTCCGCGTTCAAGGCGAGGTTGCTTCCCATAACGCCCAGCCCGATTACTCCGAGATGCTGTTTGCTCATCGACGTCTCCTGCCGCACAGATTGAAAACTTCTCCCGAAGCGTTCAGCATATCAGATCGATTGGGCGATATCGCCGGGCAGGGGCGCGGCCGTGACCCGGATCGCGGCCGCCCGCCTTCAGGGAATCACGTAGCGGCAGGGCGGGGTTCCGTACGGATCGATCAGCGCGGCGGCCTCCCTGCAGCCGGTAGGGAGGAAGGATTATGATGAGACCCGCCCTCGGGTAGCGAGCGAACGCGGCCCCGACCCGGTCGAAGCGATTCTTCGTACGCACGGCGGTCGTACGCCGCGCGGGTTGGTTGAGTCTAGAATCCGTTGGCCCGTCGGCTGACGCCTTGACGCAATTTCCGAGTTGCTCGTGATACGCTCACAACCGGACTTCTGGCGAGCTTCGAGTAAGACGTCATCCGGTCTGTCCGCGGGCTGTCAAGCGGGCTTGCCGGCGCAACCAAACGGAACTATCATTCCGGGCAGCGCCGCGCGTGAAGAATCTCTGCTTTCCAAGTTTCTGATGTGTCTTTGTGGTGAAATAGTGAACAGGAACGGAAACTATAGGGGGTGAGCTATGGCTCGCATAGGCCAGTTTCGGGTCGGAACTTCGGGATTTTCTTACAAGCAGTGGAAAGGGAGTTTCTATCCCGCAAAGCTTCCGGATCGGGAAATGCTCAGCTTCTACGGCACGCAGTTCCCGACCGTCGAAATAAACAACACTTTCTACCGCATGCCCACGGAGAACACGCTCCTGAACTGGGCAAAGAGCGTCCCCGAAGGCTTTCGGTTCGCCTTGAAGGCCAACCAGCAAATCACGCACATGCAAAGACTCCGGGGCTGCGAAAGCACTCTCAAGCACTTCCTGGAATTAGCCAGCGCCCTGAACGAAGGCGACCACCTGGGCCCCATCCTCGTTCAACTCCCGCCCACATTCAAGTTCGATCGCCCGCTTCTCGAAGACTTTCTCGCTCTTCGCCCGCGAGTATTCCTCTTTGCTTTTGAAGTGCGCCATCCATCCTGGTACACGGGTGGAACGTACGCTGTTCTTCGCCAACACGAGACAGCGCTTTGCCTGGCAGAATCCGATAAGCAAGCGCCTCCTGATGTGGTGACCGCCAGCTTCGTCTACGTCCGGCTGCGACTTGAAGATTACACTCCGGAGCAACTCGCGGCCTGGTGGAAACGCTTTGATCACTGGCTTGACCAGGGGATGGACGTCTACGCCTACTGCAAACACGAGGATGCCGGTAAGGGGCCAGCCTACGCTCGCCAACTTCTCGGAATAGCCGATTGACCTCACCTGCTAAGCGTACCGGTCTCCGCTCCTGGACTGGCGGGGGATCGCGACTTCTTCGACGGAGGCGCGGTCTTTAGCGAAGCGCTCGATTGGGGAGAACGAATGAGAGAAGATGCTGTTTCGCGGAGAGAGTTCTTAAAGGAAGCGGGAGCAATTTCCGCGGCGTACCCTGGGGTCGCGGTGTACAGCCGGGTGGGGAATAAGAGCCGGCGGAGATTGAGGCTCGGCGGGCCCATCTTCGTGCGTTCCGATGACCCAGCAGCCCTTGCGGAGGCGCATCGCAAGCTGGGATATCGCGCTGCCTATGCGCCTCCAGTCGAGTTGACGGATCGCAGCCGCATCCAAGCGATTATTAAGGAGTTCGCTTCGCGGGACGTGATCATCGCCGAGGTGGGTGCCTGGGTGAATATGTTGGATCCTGACCCGGAAAAACGCCGCAAAAACATGGAATACGTTCACGAGCGGCTCGCGCTTGCCGAAGAGCTAGGCGCACGATGTTGCGTGGACATTGCGGGTTCCTATGATCCCAAGGTATGGTACGGCCCGGACCCGAGGAACATCAGCCAGGAATTCATCGATCGCACGGTCGACAACTGCCGCAACCTGATTGATGCCGTGAGGCCCGTACGCACGAAGTTCACGATCGAGATGATGCCGTTCAACTTTCCCAGCGGACCGGATGATTATCTCAAGCTCATCAGGGCCGTTAACCGCAAGGCGTTCGGCGTCCATCTCGACGTCTGCAACGTGATGAATAGCCCCGGGCGAATGTATAGCAATGGCGCCGTAATCCGCGAATGTTTTCGCAAGTTGGGACGCTGGATTGTCTCCTGCCACGCGAAAGACCTTAAGTGGGAGGAATACGTACAGGTCTGCCTGCGTGAGGTGATCCCGGGCCGGGGCGCCATCGATTACGCCGCATACATCGAGGGGCTCGTGCAATTGCCTTCGGATGTGCCGCTGATGCTCGAGCATCTGAAAACTGCCGAGGAATACGCCGAAGGCCTGCGTCATATCAAGCGAGTGGCGAGTTCGCTTGGCGTGTCGTTCGCTGCAGCAACGTAACCTGTGTACGATGCAGTGTGAGGCAGGCCGTTGACAAGCAGGGGCTCAACTACAGGTTGCCGTAACCAGAGTAAAGCGACGCAAGCCCACGGGCGAAAATCAGCCCGCGGCCTCAAGCCGCGGCTAGTTTCCGTCAACTCATATACTGCCTTGCTCGTGAGAATGCGGTGAGAGCGTTCTCGCGGTAGATTCTTTTCAGCAAAGCGTCAGGCAGACTAAAGCCGCTTGCAGGCCAGTGGTATTGGTACCGGAAGATGTAAAAATGCTCGTCGGCAGTTTCCAGGATTCGGAAAGTGGTGCGGTACATCTCCTGATCGTATCCCATGTCGGTGCCGTATAAGATGCGGTCCCCGTGCTTGCGGAAAAATTGCGAAACAAAGCGTGGAATGCAGGCGGTCTCAGCGTACCGAGCGCCGATATCCGCATATAGATTCGGATTGCGATCGAGCATTTCGCCGAGACTGGACAGATCGTTCGATTGGTTGGTCAGGTGGCAGGCAAAGAATATAGTTTTGGGGTGTTTCTTCACGGCGCGCTCCAGGCTCTCGATCAGCGCCCGGTGACCCAGAATGCCCGGTTTGACGGTGATGCGCCAGGTGTAGGCGTTCATCAGGCCGTCGTTTGTTTCGTCCATCGGTTCGTAGGCCCAGGGCGGGTCGGAAACATGGATACTGACGGGCATTCCCAGGCGGCCGCACCTTTCAAACAGAGGATCGAGCCTTGCGTCGTCTGGGTGTGGCCGGGGCCCGGTGGGCTGCCGTCGCCAACTTGCCGGCTCCGTTCCTATCGGAGCGCCGATGCCGCGCCCTTTGTCAACTAGCTCTCCGACTCCCATCGCTCCCAAATCGCGGCATCTTTCCAGTGCCTGGAGCGCGCGCTGCTCGAATCCAGCCGAACCGAACTGCGCGAGATCGAACCCGCACCAAAGCTCGAAACGATCGGAATGCTGGGAAAATCGCTTGCGAATGTCATTGAACTGCTCCCCGCTTGCCATGGTGAGGATTACGCTCCTTTCCAGTCCCACAGCATCCATATTCTTTACCCATTGATCGACTTGGCTGGACGTGCGGGCGTACGGGTGCGTATGGCAATCGATGACCGGATATTTTGCCTTGGTAATCCTGGTCTCCGGGATTTTATAAATGGACTTGGGACGGTAATCCTTAAGCAGCAGTTTCTCCGGGAGAGTTTCCGTCTGAGGTTTATTGGACGGAAATCGTTCCTGGGTTTCCATAGCGCGCGCTTTTCGTCTGTCTGCTATTCCTCCTGCCGCCGCTCCGGAAAGTATCGCCAATGATTCTCGACGGTCCATCGTAGCCCCTTTCAGTATCGTCCCGGTATTTGCGAAAAATCGATCCGTATTGATCGCGATCTTTTCGAACGGCCTATATTGTGCCGTCCCCAGTAAGATGATATCAATATTGATCCGGAACCTTGCGGCGGCTGTCTCCCGTCACCTCGCGGAAGCGGGGTCCAGTTTAAGCCGCGGACCTGGATTCCCGCTTCCGCAGGAATGATGCGGCTCGGCCGGCGTGCAGAGCGCCGCCGGACCAAGCATGATGATCATCAATGTGATTTGGCGCGACGATGTCTCAAAGGTTACAGTCTTATGTAGCGCGATGCGGTGTATTTACACGCCGTCTCGACTCGGCTACCGTAGCCCGCGCGCGACGCAAATCCATTAGAACGCAGATGGGGTGAGAATTGCGCGGACATTTTATGTATACCGGAGTTCTTGGTCTTGCGATTGGAGTATTCGCATTTGCCCAGCAGCCGGCCACGAAACCTGCGGCGCAATCTCCGGTGGCGCCCCAACGCGGCAGGATGTTTCATCGTCGCCCGCCAGCCTACCCACCGCATCCGCCTTCTCCTCCTGAGGAACTTGCGCGGGGAAAGCAACTGTTTGAAGCCAATTGCAGTTTTTGCCATGGGCCAGACGCCCGGGGCGGGGAGACGGGACCGAATCTGGTGCGCGCACAAGTGGTCCTGGATGACCAACACGGCGAACTCATCACTCCCATCGTCCACAACGGCATTCCCGACAAAGGCATGCCCAAATTTGAGCTCAGCGAAACCAATATTGCCGATATCGCCGCCTTTCTGCACAGCCTGCCTCTTGCGAACCGCGGAGCTCCGAGTCAGCTTGATATTCTCGTGGGGAACGCTCAGGCCGGCCAGGCATATTTCGACGGGCATTGCACCGCGTGCCACTCCGTCACCGGCGACCTCGCCGGCATCGGCGCGAAGTACGATCCCAAGATCTTGCAGAATCTGATCGTCTCGGGCGGATCGCGCGGGTTTGGCTTCCGCCGCCGGGGTTCCGCGGCGTCGAAAATCCCTCCGACCACGGTCACCGTGACTCTTCCTTCGGGCGCCACTGTAACCGGCAAGCTCGATCGGCTCTCGGCCTTTGTTGTCGGGCTGACGGAAGCGGATGGCACTTACCGCAGCTTTGAGCGGAACGGCGACTCTCCCCAAATCGTCGTACACGATCCGTTGCAGTGGCACATCGACATGCTGCCGAAGTGGAACGACACCGACATCCACGATTTGACGTCCTATCTGGTCACGCTGAAATGACGAAAACTATCAAGCTGATTCTCGCGATTTCGTTGCTTTTACTGCCCGCCATGTTCCTCAGCCGGGGCCTGAACCCGGCCTCGCTATTGGAGCCGGCGGTTGATTCCTGGCCGACTTATGCCGGCGACTATAGCCAGCGGCGCTACAGCCTTCTGACGCAAATCAACCGGACGAACGTCCGCGCCCTGACGCTGGCGTGGGTGAGCACGCTGACGGCTGGAGCAGGAGGCGCCGGCGGATTTGGATTTTTCGGCGGTCCCGCTGTTCCGACCAATATCGGCGGCGTGGCGGAGGATCCGGTCAACATTCCAGGATCAAGCAGCGGTTCTCCGCGCCTAGCCGGATCGATTCTGCAAGTGAACGGCATCCTTTACGTTTCATCTCCGGATAACGCTTGGGCGATGGACGCGACCGACGGAAGAATCCTGTGGCATTACTGGTGGAAGTCGAGGGGTGCTACGCACATCGGTAATCGCGGCATGGCGATGTATGGCGACTGGCTCTATTTCGAGACGCCGGACGATTACCTGGTTTCACTCGAGGCCAACACCGGCAAGGAGCGCTGGCACAAAGAAATCTCCGATTTCAGCCAGCAGTATTTCTCGACGCCGGCTCCCGTGGTTGTCGGCGATCACGTTTTGGTCGGAACGGGCGATGACTTGGATTCTCCCGGCTTTCTTCAGTCCTTCGATCCGCAAACCGGCGACCTTCAATGGAAGTTTTACACCGTGCCGATGAAAGAGGGCGATCCGGGCCTGAGTTCCTGGCCCAGCCTGGACGCGGCGCAGCACGGCGGCGCCCAGGTCTGGATGCCGGGATCTTACGATCCGGAGACGCACCTATATATCTTCGGCACCGGGAACCCCACGCCGGCCTATACAGCCAAAATCCGCGGCCCGAAAACGTACACCAATCTCTTCACCTGCTCGATCGTCGCCGTCAACGTGGACACGGGCAAGATGGCCTGGTATTTCCAGACTTCGCCGGATGACACGCACGATTGGGACTCCACGCAGGCTCCGGTGCTTGTGGACGGCGTGTTCCACGGCAAGCCGCGCAAGATGGTGATGCAGGCGGCGCGCAACGGCTACTTCTACGTGCTCGATCGGACGAACGGAGAGCATTTGCTCACTTCGAAGTTTTCCGATGCGTCCAACTGGGCGAGGGGAATTGACCCGACTGGCCACGTTCTTCGCAACCCGGAAAAGGACAATACCGTTCCCGGCTCGCTCGTTTCGCCGACCAATGGAGGCTCCACGAACTGGCCTCCGCCCAGTTTTGATCCTCAGACCCGCCTTTTTTACGTCACGCTCTACGACGGCTATGCAATGTATTACCTGACGGTCAAAAATCCACGGATGTTGATGGGCCTCGGCGGTAGTGAACAAGATGGCGTGGGCTCGCTTGGTGATTTCATTGCCGCTATCGATTATCAGACCGGTAATGTCGTTCAGAAATGGCGCGTGCCCGGATCGAACATAGGTTTTGGGGGCGGCCTGACGGGGTTGATGACGACGGCGGGCCATCTGCTTTTCGACGGGGTGGGTGACGATCTGGTCGCTTTCGATGTGACCACGTTAAAGCCGCTTTGGCACGCGCACATTGGTAGAGTCGAGAACGCACCTGAGACCTATATGCTAGATGGCCATCAATACATCCTCGTCGCGGCCAGCGGGTCCATTTACGCGTTCTATCTGCAATAGGGCGGCGCATCAATGAGGTGGCATGGGCATCCTGCCCATGTCGCGGGCGGAACGCCCGTGCCACGCCGCTATCGCAACGAAACGTCGCATAATATGTGATCCTCAGTGACACGACGCAGGAGGGAAACATGGCCGGGACCGGAAAGCAAGAAGGAAATGCGAGCCGCAGAGAGTTTTTGAAGAATGTCGCCGCTGGGGTCGGCGGTCTAGTGCTGGCGAGCCGCACGGGTAACGCCGTCGATGCGTCGGCGCAGCCGGCCGAAGCATCTCCGAATTGGACGACGCAGATAGGGCTCGAGCTGTACACGGTTCGCGACTTGATTGCCAAAGATTACCCCGGAACCTTGGAGAAGGTCGCGCAAATCGGCTACAAGGAAATTGAACCGGCTACAGGATACGACCACCTGTCGCCAAAGGAATTTCGCGCCATGGTTGACCGTCTCGGCCTGCGCGTGCCCAGCACCCACTCGGGGATCACCGAGGGAGCGGACGCGGCGGTTGGGAAGCAACTCGAGGGCATCAAGATCATGGGTATTGAATATACGAGCCTCGAGGCCGCCCGGCCAGCGCGCGCCCGCGTGCGCAGGTCCTTCACCCACGCCGAACGCGCCCGGATGATGGCGCGCATGTCGCGCTCACGAACGGTCGATGACGTTAAGCGCGAAGCGGCGCTCTATAACCGTTATGGAAAGCTCGCGCAAAAGTTCGGCATCAAAATCTTGCGTCACAACCACACGATGGAATTTCAGCCTTGCCAGGGATCTGAACTGACGCCGTATGACATCCTCTTGTCAGAAACTGATCCGGAGGTTGTCGCGATGCAGATGGACATCGGATGGGCCACAGTAGCAGGGCAAGATCCCATCCAGTTGTTCCATAAACATCCAGGAAGATTCGTTCTGTGGCATGTAAAAGATGTCGCCTGCCTGAAATGCCTCCCGCCGGTCACGAATGAAGCCGCCCGCCTGCGCGCCGCCCGGCTCGTTCCCGTAGCCGAAGGTGAGATCGACTATCAAAATATCTTCAAGTATGCCGGACTTGCGGGCATGAAACACTTTGCGATCGAGCAGGACTCTGCCGCGGACTGGGGAGACTCGATGGCCGCCGCGAGGGTCAGTTTCCAACATTTGCGCGCGATGCTCTGAAGTGCAGCGGCCGGACGGGAACAGTTGGTCGAGAAAACGTTCGGCCGATGGCGCGGTAATTGGTGGAAAGGCGGTTCTCCCTTCGACATCAAACCGTTCACAATTCCAAACACGTGATGGGCTGCACGTAGAACACTTTCGAGCGGCCGACGAAACGCTCACAACCATTGATCACCCCGTCGGCACGCGGGCGTTAGGGTCAAAGTGCGCGGCGCGGCGCAACCTGCAGAGATCGATGAATCGTTGCCGAAGCGGCGAGCTTGCGATTCATCTCGTTTTCCGGACCGATGTGCCGAACCATTAGTTTAGGAGGGCAGAAAGCTTGTAAGTGTATCCTTAATCCGTTCGCCATAGCCTGCGGTGAGCGACCACGGGCTTGGCTGCCGGACTACGTGGAGTTTTCCGTGCTTTTCGAGAATTTCATAGGCGCTGTTTCCACTTGCCTCGCGGAAAAAGCGGAGGCTCACATCCGCTTTGCCCACGCGCAAGCCGCTCAGCGTAATTTCCGGCAACCATGCCGGTAAATGCGGGTCAACGAAGAGCAGGTTGAGCGGAGCATACGGGTAAATTCCCAGCAGCGCCTGGATCAGGCAGAAGGCGGAAGAAGCGGACCATGCCTGCGGGCTGTTAGCCTTGGGATAAATGGCAGGGAAGGGATGCTTCGCATCGCGAGGATGCCCGCTGAAAACCTCCGGCAGGCGGTAGTAGTCAAAAAGGGCAGCCGCTTCGAACTGGGCCCGCGTAATTTTCTCGACGCACTCGTGCAGGCCATAGCGCCAAAAGCCGATCGCAAAAGCGCCCTGCTCGACAGGCCAGACGGAGCCGCGATGATAGCTGAACGGATTATAGGCCGGATGTTTTGAAGAGAGGGTCCGCACTCCCCAGCCGCTGAAGAGATCCTCCGCCATCAGCCGGCGCGCCGTTCGCTCGATGAGACTCTCATCCACAATGCCGGCGGCAATACAGTGCCCAGGGTTGGAGCTGATCGACCGAATCAAGCGGTTCTTTCCATCCAGGCCCATGGCGAAGAAGCCTTCGTCCTCCATCCAATAAGCGTCGTTGAACCGCTTCTTCAGTTCGCGGGCTTCGCGGTAAAAACGCTTCGCCGTATCTTTTTCGTCGAACCACCACAGGAGTTCCGCCATGTGGATCTTCCCGATGTACACAAAAGCCTGCTCTTCGCACGTGCCGATCGGCGGCTTCACCTGTTTTCCGTCGCCATAAACAATTGCATCGCCAGAATCTTTCCAGGACTGGTTTTTTACGCCCTGCTCCGAGCGCGTCTTATATTCGTAAAAACCCCCTCGGCGGCGGCGCGTTTCCTTCCATGCCATGGCGCGAAGCGAAGGCTCGATCAGGGGCCGGACCAGCTCTTTGTCCCCGGTCCAGTGCCATAGCTCAGTGACCGCAAACGGGTAGAACGATGACGTAGTGGCGGAACCGTAGTAGCGGCCTCGCGGGTCGTAGCACAATACGGAGAGCGGGCCGGCATGCGCCTCATGAAGCATCCTCCCTGGTTCTTCGTCGCGCCAATCGTTTCTCTCGCGGCCCTGCCATTTGGCCAGTTCGACCAAGGTACCCGTCATCATCTCCGGACCCAGCATGGACGCTTGCCAGGAAGCGGCCAGCGTATCTCGCCCGAACAAGGCAAGGTAAAGCGGCAAGCCCGCCGCAATAGTCCAGGCGCGCGGGCCATAATCTAAGTCATGGAGGCGAAGCGCGGCAAGGTCGCGCTTGGCTTGGTTGAGCGCGCCCAATACGGTGGCCTGCAGCGTCTCCGTATCGGGTGCGGTAAACTTCACCGACTCGGAGAGAAAGCTGAGCCAGCTCCGATCAAAGCTGCCACTCGGATTGCCGAAGGAGTAGCAAGGATACTGGGATTCCAGCCTCCTGCCTTCAATTACCGGGATGAGGTGAAAACACGTATGCCACGCCTCGTGGGGGCCGAGCTTGATTTTGAAGACCAGGCGATCCTTTTTAAAGAGCGGGGCGGAACTGGCGTTCTCGATCCGGATGATCAGCGATCGCTGGAGTTTCGCGGTGCCACGATTCCCCTGATGCCGGTAATGATGGCCGGCAGTATAATCGAACCTCAACTCTGCTGCTCCTCCCGCATCAGCCACCCAGGATCGCGTTAATTTACCGTGCTGCTGTCGTTCCCCGCTCACCTCGGCCAAGTCGGCGAAGTCGGCTGCAATCTCCACGGCGAATTCGAATCGAATTGCAAACTGGCTGAAATTCGTCAGGTCGATATCTTCGTGAACACCCGGGCCCACCTGCCGTGAGACTCGAAGTTCCAGCGTCTGTTCGGAAGCCTGCTCAATATGCCCGCTGCCGGCGTCCGGCATGTGGGGCGCTCCGGGCGGCACTTCGATGTAGTAGCCCATCCAGTTGTGCTGTTCGTAGTTTGAGAGCGCCACCGGAGCCGGCGATTTGCCGTTGACCAGGTAACGGAAGCGCGAGAGCAGGCGAGTTTCGTGGACAAACAGGCCGGTGTCGAGGTTACCGCTGATTTGACCATCAGTATCCGTCGCCATCATCGTGCGGCCGCGGCCAGCATACAGCACATCCGGCCGCGGACGTAAGCGGATCAGCGATGGACGATCGCCCGGATCAAAATCGGATAGCACTGGATTACACTCTCCTCCGAGGCTGAGTTAGTTCAGACGCTTACCGCCGCTGCTTCAAATTTACACATTATGTTCGATTCTAGCCCGGCCCGGAACGTGGCAGGAAAATGGAATTTTGAGCTTTCGCGCGAGATCTGCGCGGGCTCATGTGCAAACAGCAAAAGGAGACAGAATGCGGCCGCGCAAGAAAGCTCTGGTTCAGTTCGCTTTTGCAAAAGGAATCGGCGGGTAGCGCAGAGTTGTTCTTTAACGCTGCGGATTTTGTCCACCCGGCAACAACAGCCGCAGAGTTTATGAGCCGCACCACTTTGCGCTACCCGCTACCTCCTTCGTCGCATACATGCCAAACAACGGCATGTATGCGCCCCCCGCTGCCAGAATCGAGAGCTGCGATTGAGGCAGTTCGCCTTCAGGGAATCACGTAGCGGATATCGGCATACGCTTCGCTCAGGCTCGCGTGCGCCGGAGTTCCCACGCTCACGGACCAGGGCGACCGGGTGAGATATGAATATTGAGTGATGAGCTGGAGCGCGCCGTACTGCGGGCTTTTCCAGAAGGTTCGAATCACGCCGAAGGTCGCTTCTTGGATCGCGCGGTTCGCCGAAGGCGAGGCTCCCGGAAAGCCGTAGCCAACATACGCCGGGA
>JBOGKE010000160.1:0-5368 GCA_050745265.1 Terriglobia bacterium | reverse complement strand
AGTGCGAGGTTCAGCTCACTCGGCGGCGTGTCGCGCTGCAAGGAGTCGCGCAGTTCTTGCAAGCTCACAGAAACCTCGAATAGGGGCTCTCAGTCGAAGAAATCGCGATCCTCTGCTGGCAGGTGCGTTTTGGCTGCGTTCACGTTAAACGTGACCCCGAGACCCGGCTTGTCCCAAACATCGATGAAGCCTTTATTGACGACGGGGCTCGGCAAGCCCTCCACAATGTCGTACCACCACTCCGGCTGGCCCACCGGATATTCGAACGCGATATAGTTCTGCGGCAGGGTCGCACCCATCTGCACTTCGGCGGCCAGCCCGAACAGCCCGTCGAAGATTCCGTGCGGAGCCACCAGAATGCCGTGGAGATCGGCGTACTCCGCAATCCACTTCAGTTCCGCCATCCCGCCCACGTCTTCCGGATCAGGACCGATCACATCCACAGCCTGAGTTTCGATTAGGTCCTTGAAGTTCTCCCGCAGATAGATCTCCTCTCCGGTGTGAATCGGGGTGGACGTGCTGTCGGTGACCTGCTTGAAAACCTGGGCGTTCGGGTAAGGCACGTAGTCCCCTGTAATCAGGTCTTCGAGCCACGTGATGTGGAGCGGTTCCACGGCGCGCGCAAACCGGATCGCGTCCTTGACCGTCCAGCCGGGTCCGCAGTCGAGCGCGAGCCCGACTTCATCGCCTAGGGCCTTCTTCATGGCTTCGACGCACGTGACCATATAGTCGAGGCTGCGTTCCGTCATCAGGCCGCGATCCATGTGCGGCGGCCCTTGCCGCGGCTCGTCGTACCACATGTCCGGCAGGGCGCGCATCACCGCCGGATTGTGGAAGCCGATGGGCTGCTTGATCAGCGTGTAGCCCTCTTTCGCCTCCTTCACACTCGCTGCGATCTCGGCGTAATCCTGCGGCGTGCGGGCTACCCGGCGCGCGTTATTAATGGAGTTTCCGTAGACGCGGACGCGGTCCCGGATCTTTCCGCCCAGCAGTTTGTAAACCGGCAATCCGGCCACTTGCCCGGCGATATCCCACAGAGCGATTTCGATGGCGCTCACCGCCGCACCCCAGGGTTTGAACGCGCCCATCCGGCGGATCTTCAGCATCACTCGCGCCACGTCCGTCGGATCTTCGCCGAGAAGATAGTTTTTATAGAACAGCACATGCGGTTTGAGATACGGCTTGGCAGACTCCGCTTGCCCATAGCCGGAAACGCCCTGGTCGGTGACAATGCGAACCGTGGGATTCCGGCCGATCACCGCGCATTTGAGGTCTGTGATCTTGATTTTGACCGTCCTATTCCTCGTGGTCGTTTCAGGGACAGACTGGCCGCCCTCCGGCTGAGCGCCCAGCGCGGTGGCGGCTGCCGCTCCCGAAACCGATCCGAGGAATCCTCTTCGCGTCCAATTGTTCATTTGCTCCTCCCATGAAAATCGACAACCCGCGCGTGGAGCATACCACGATTCATCGGGTCGGTCGTGGTACGCCTTTGGTCCGCGAAAGCCGATGAACAAGCAGTGAGCGGTTGCGATCGATAGCGGTCGGTCGCCGCGTAATAGGGCTTCAGCCGTGCCGATGGGCGGCCCTAACGAGTCGTCCGTCCCGCTCGGCGCGCCGCAGCGCGTCGGGCGGGACGAAAAAGTAGTCGAGCCGTATCGGTTTCGGTACGGCCCAAGCCGTGCCCTGATACAGGAACGGTGCGTTGTCGAGGCTGCCCCTGATTAACCAGCGATCCAGTGATGCTTCGCCAGCGGCACCGGCGGACTGTGCCATGAGAAATACGAGACGATCGAGACGCTTGAGATGCACTTCGCAGTGGGATAGAATGAGACGCTTTGTTGATTCTAAAGCATCAATAGGCTTCGTTCCGTCACTTTTTTTCGCGCGCACGTAGTTTCCCGGGCCAGCCGTCGAATCGTTCTCTCCGCTCAGCGGCGGATTGTTCCGCGAACCGCCGAGTCCAGCCTAGCACAGCCGCTTGGGATTATTGAGACGAGCTGAAATGCCCCGCCTCCGCGATTTCAGGAAAGCGACGGAGGGCGAATGTATAATCTGGAGATCGTCTGTCAGCTATGCACGGGAAGACTACTCAGCTTGTGCGACGTGCAGAGCGTGCGCCAGGCCTGCCGGCGCGCTGAGCTCAAGCCCCGTACGTAAAGCCCCGGGCAGATTGGGCATCCCGACGGAGGAGACCGATGTACAGGTTAACTTGCTTATTGTTGATGGCGACCGTTGCTCAGGTCATGGCTGCGGCCGCTCAGGGCGGCACGCCCCTTTTTCAGACCTCTTTTGGGGAGGGCGACCAAACCTGGGCCGTGGTTCGCGGCTCCGCCGAGGTCGATTCCCGCGTGCTGCACGACGGCCGGAGTTCTCTTCGTGTGGAACGAGGCGCCGCGTCCGAGGACGCCTGCGTGCGGCTGGCGCCGGTCGACCTCACCACCGGCAAGCGATACGAGTTGAGCGGCTGGGTGCGCACCGAGAACCTCGAAGTGCGAGACCTCGACCGCTCACCCATCGCCGTGGGCGCCACTCTGACCATGGCCTCGATGCCCTTCGACGTGCACGCGGCTTCGCTTGGCGGAACTCAGCCGTGGACGCGGCTCAATCTGAAGTTTATTGCGAACAGCGCGCACGACCAGGTGATGCTCACTGTGGGAAATGGCGGCTCTTTCAGCGGGACGGCCTGGTTCGAGGGCGTGCGCCTGGAAGAAGTTTCCTCCAGTGACGAGTGGCCCGCGCGCGACGCGGTCCAGACCTTCGGTCCAGCTTACCGCTATCCCGCCGCTGGCTGGATCTATCTCCACATCGAAGGCCAGCCCTACGAACGCGGGTATCAGCATGGGCATCTGATGGCGCGCGAGATTCCCGAATATCTGGCGCGCTGCGCCGCAGTGTTGGGCTCGAAAGATCACTGGAAGGACTATCGCACTATTGCCAATGCGCTTTTCCTTCGCGGTTTCAACCGCGAAATCCTGGAGGAGATGCGCGGCATCGCGGAGGGCGCTTCGGACGCAGGCGCTCGCTGGCTGGGCCGGCGCATCGACCTGCGCGATATCGTCGTGGAGAACACCACAGTTGAGATGGGCGAACTGGCTTCGGCCGCCTCCACCACGCCCACCGGTCTCGAGGGCTTAAGGTTTAGCGCGCCGCCGTACTCGGGTCACAAGCCCGATTCGGTGATCGATCACTGCAGCGCGTTCGCCGCCACCGGCTCCGCCACTCGCGACGGCAAAATGGTGATCGGCCACGTCACGTGGTGGCCGTTGACCCTCGCTGAGCAAACCAATCTGTTGCTGGACATCAAGCCGGCTTCCGGGCATCGGATGCTCATCCAAAGCTATCCGGGCGGTATTGAAAGCGGCACGGACTGGTACCAGAACGATGCCGGGATCGTGCTGACCGAAACCACCATCGATCAGACGCCTTTCAACCCGCAAGGCACTCCGGTAGCGTTTCGCGCGCGCATGGCGATCCAGTACAGCGACAGTATCGACGACGTCGTTCGTTACCTCGGCACTCGCAACAACGGCCTCTACACCAACGAATGGATCATGGGCGACGCCAAAACAAATGAGATTGCCATCTACGATCTCGGCACCAACCATACCCAGCTCTGGCGCAGCTCGAGGAACCAGTGGTTCGGCAATACGCCTGGTTTCTACTGGGGCGATAACAACGCCAAGGGCCTTAGTGTTCGCCTTGAAGGCTATCCCGACCCGCACGGCGAGCCGGATTACATCCCATACGTTCCGGGTCCTCGCGACATGGCCTGGCAGGAGCTTTACCGGAAGTATCGCGGCAAGATTGACGAGCAGTTTGGGTTCCTGGCTTTTCGCACGGCGCCGCTGGTGGCCGTGAGCACCATGGACGCGAAGGTGGTGACATCCGACATGGCATCCCACCTGATGGTGTGGGCCGAGATCGGGAGACCGAATGAGACCGCGAGGGTACCGAGCAAGAAAAGGGACTTTGCGGGCGATGAGGGTCTTTATCCTTCGGGCTATCACCTCTTTGACGCGGAGCCTTCCCCAACGCTCGGAGCCGAGATTCGGGAGAACGAAAAGACGCGCCTCGCGGCGTTGCTCGATCCGCCGAAGCCTGTGCCGCCGGCCGTTGATCCGCCTTCTTACCAGGGGCGGCTCTGGAACGGGTGGATTCTGCCCGCCTCCGATGCCGATATCTGGTTCGTTGCCGGCTCGGCGCAGTGCCGGCGCGTGCTGGCGTCAAGCGATGTGGCCGAAGCCATGAACGCACAGCGCACCATCTGGCGTGGGCTGCTGCTCGGTCCAGATCATCCTCTGGACCGTTTTCGCCGCGAGCAGACGAAGGGCGTCCTCTTTCTGGACTCTTTGCGCGTCAAAATGGGCGACGACGCATTTCTGAAGTTGATGCGCGATTATTTTGCCGCAAACACCACGAAGACGGTCACGGCCGGCTCCTTCCTCGAGAAGGCTGGGGTTGATAGAGCGAGCGTCAACTTGGATGCGATCGACCCGCCCGACGGCCCGGCATATCTTGCGAACGACATCTGGCGGCGGTTGCCATCGGCCGTGATTGTCTACGGCACGTTGCGGGATGCGGGCGCGAATCGATACGCGGCCGAACAGTTGCAGAGCCGCTTCTTCGAGCGCTATCAGAGCGAGGTTCCCGTCTACAAGGATTTCGAAGCTTCGGACGACTTGCTACGGCATCGGGACGTAGTGTTCATCGGCCGGCCTGAGGCGAACTCGGCGCTCGCGTCATGGGCCGGGAAGCTCGACCTCAACTATGCGGGCGCCTCGTTCAAGATCGACGGCAAGGCCGATGGCTCTGAGCGCGACGGTCTGATTCTGGCGGGCAAGAATCCGCTCGATCAGGCTCACATGGTGCTGGTGATCGCCGGCAACGACGCCCTGAGCACGGTGAAGGCCGAGGACGCGCAGTTGCCGCCCGATCAGTACATGATCTTCATGGATGGCGGCAAGCCAACCAAAGGCTTCATCATGAAGTAGCCCGCTGGAATGGCAGCAACGGGGCGGTTCCAACTCGAACGAACGGCTCAGAAACACCTCCCGTGCTGCAGATCATCGGATGACCTCAAGCTCTCTCAGGCTTCGCCGCGGAACACTGCAAATTGGCAACTCTCCCTCCAGTTGGATTACTTCCGGTGGCCGACCATCCACGAACTTGGCTTGGTTCTTTGACTATCGCCCACGCCGCTAGCCCGACTTCCGCAGTTGGGGGCATAGAGCCGACGTAACCCTCGTTTTTTCGGTTCCTCTCCCAAAAGTGTAATCGCAGTCTATTGCATTCACTTTCATCGAGTTACACGTTGGGGCCGAAAAAGGTCTGAGCCTTTGGCCTCGCTTCGCTCGCCTGCCGGTTACCG
>JBOGKE010000159.1:0-57221 GCA_050745265.1 Terriglobia bacterium | reverse complement strand
AAGCTGCCGCTCGTTGAGGTGCGGCATCAATGTCAACAGCCGATCTTGAAACCCTTCCGCGCCGGGCACATTCGTAGCGTACATCACTCGCCCAACTTGTTCAAGTTATTTTGCGGAGGATCCTAAGTTGGCGGCCCGGAACCCGCTTTAGGCGAGCCGGAGCCGGCGATACGCGAATCCCAGGCTGCAGATTAGAAGCCCCGCCCCAAGCAGCAGTAGTAACGACGGCTCCGGTGCGGGATCGATGACGGTAAATTGCGGAAGCGTGGTGCATTCGAGGTTTGAGGAAGCGGAGCAATCCACTCCAGTCTCACCAATAAAAAAGGCTTGGTTGGGACTTACCGGGGTTCCACCGAAAAACGTTACGTCCACATCCTGAAGTGCCGACATGTTTCCACTCGGGCAGTTGTTGTTGGTAAGGTTGTTGTTTCCCGCCGCGCTTCCGCAATTAATGGGCTGGCCGATAAGATCGCTTCCCGGACCAGTCAGTGGCACGGTGAACGACAGATTGAAAGTAGAGAGGTCGGAGCCCGTACTGTTGAAGAACCCGAGACAAGCATCGAAGCCATTGCTCGATGGTGGCGGATTGAAGGGCGGGTTAGGGTAAGCCTTGCAGTCGAGCCAATTCACGGTGTACTGGGTGTTCGGGTTTGCGATGACGTACAGATTTTCGAACGTGCTGGCAGGGACTCCCGGGTCGAAGATGATGCGTATGTCCGCGGTCGCGCTTGCGACAGCGCTCATGCAGAGTAAAGCCAAGACGACCAGCAGCGCGCGATATCGTTTCATGATTGTTTCCCCCAGGGGTCGCCCCTCACACCGTAAAAAGCGCCTGCTCGGTCCGGAGCTAAGCCGGAGTTCGGCGGGCGGTTCGTCCACTCTATAAATATCTCCGCCTAAAGTCAATGCCTTTCCGAGCTAATAGAAACTTGATTAACGAGGCCGCGTAGCGCGTCATCGAGAGGCGTACTCAAGCCTTGCCGGGCTGTGTGTAGTGAAGCGCGGCGACGGTGAGATCATCGGTTTGGGGCGCGGCGCCGAACCGCTCGGCGGCCGCGACCAGGCTCCGGCACAACTCCTCCGGGGAAGCTGCATCCCAATTTTCGACGACCTCCTGCAGCCGCGCTTCCCCCAGCATCTCGAGGACTTCGTTCTGCGCTTCGGTCAATCCATGGCGCGCGCAATCGATCCGGCAAACGCCGCGTACGCATACAAGGAAGCCGTCGTCGAGGCGATCTGCGGCCAGACCGATCACGCCTTGGCGGCCTTGCATGGCCTTACAGAAGGGATTTCCTGCTCGGCAAGCGCCGAGCGATCCCGAGCTCCAGCAGGTCCAGGCTCTGCCGCGCCTCAAGGTGCTTTTGGCTGAGTTCAGGGGCAAGGGGCGGTAGGGTTTACGTGGCGAGCGTGCCCGCGGCAGCTGAAAAATATGTAGCGGCGGCTTTATGCCGCCACCCAGCCATCGAGAACGCGGGATTCCCGGCGACGTAAAATCGCCGCTAGAGCCGCAGTTGAAACACAGCCTGAAGCCCGGCGCTACTCTGGATCAAGCACGGTTCCAGCGGAGCCGCCGCCATCCCAAGCCGAGCAAGAAACAGCCGGTGGAAAAGAGCAGCAGCGTTCCGGGTTCGGGCGTGGTGTCTGTAATCGTGACCGGCGGGAACTGCGATGGGTCAGTGAGACCGTCGGCGTTAGCGCCGAAAAATACGTCGGTGTCGTTGGGAACCGGCGATCCTCCATACATGGTGAAATCGACCAATTCACCCGCTGTCAGATTTCCTTCCGGACAGTTATTCGAGGTGAGAAAGTTGTCCGCGTTCTCGCAATCCACAATCTGGCCGATGAGAGGACCCGTCGAGGGCACGGTAAATTGAATATCGAGCGACGTGACGTCCTGTCCCGTGAGGTTCGCAAGCGCGATGCACGCCGTTTCCGCACTCAAAGTGCTCGGAACTCCCAAGTCGCTGCAACTCTGCCACGTGGGCGTAACAGGCGTCCCCACGCTGGCGATGTCTGTGAGTGTGACCGGTCCGGCCGGGTCCGGATCGAAGATAATCCGGATGTCCGAGACAGGATGGGCAGACGCTGTTATGGCGGCAACGAAAAAGATGATGGCGAGCAGCAACGCGCGCGCGCTTTTCATGAGTCCCTCCCCCGCCTGCCCCTTCCCTAAATTAAATATCGGCTGAGTTCGTGTCGAGCTCGCCGGGCTGCGGAATACGCTAAACTGTATAAGCCTTCCCCGCCGAAGTCAAGTCACTGCCACTCAATGGGAAATCCGTCAGGGCACTGCGGATTGGTTCACGGGTGGCGTGTAGCGAAGCGCGGCGACCGTGAGATCATCGGTCTGGGGCGCGGCTCCGGCGAACTTCTCGGCAGCCGCGACGAGGTTCCGGCATAACTCCTCCGGAGACGCTGCCTTGCAGTTTTCGACGACCTCCTGCAGCCGCGTTTCCCCGAGCATCTCGAGCGATTCGTTCTGCGCCTCGGTCAATCCATCCGAGAAGATGAGGATCTGATCTCCGGGTTCAAGTTGGACGCTTGTCACTTCGTAGTCCGCTTTTGGAAACATACCCAGCGGAAAGCCGGGCGCGTCGAGAAAGGCGGCGGGCCCGGCGGCTCGAACGTGCAGCGGGGGCACGTGACCGGCGTTCACGAAGTCGAAGCGTCCGCTCGGATCGAGAACGGCGTAGAAGACGGTGGCATACATTTCCGGCGGGGTTCGCTCGCAGAGAAAGAGATTGATGCGCCGGAACAACTCCTCGAGCCCGGTATCCGCGGCGGCAAGCGCGGAGAAAGCGCCTTGCAGTGTGACGGCCATCATAGCCGCCGGCAAGCCTTTGCCCGAGACATCCGCCACCGTGAGGCCGAGGCGGTTGCCCGGGAGCGCGATGACATCGTAGAAATCTCCGCCCACGGTGCGGCAGGGAGTCGTTACCGCGTGCACCTGGAAATAGAGCGCCTGCGGCAGCTCGCGCGGCAGCAAACTCTGTTGAATGCTGCGCGCGAGTGACATCTCGTGCCGGTTTCGCTCCTGCTCGCGGGTGAGGCGCAGCAGGCGGGCGTTTTCGATGATCATCGCGCCTTCCACAGCAAGCGTATCGAGGGCCTGTCGGTCAAGTCTTGTAATCGCGGCGGGGCGGGAACGGTTCTCGAGATACAGCACGCCGAGCAGCTCGGGAGCCGCCTGCCGGATCGTCTCGTCTCCGGTAAAGTCCCTCACCGGCAGCTTCTGGAGCGGAATAGCCAGCGCGCCGCGCTGTCCCGTCGAAACGGCCACGGTTTCGTAACCCGACCCCGCGCGCGCCGAATCTTCCAGCATCACCTCCTGGCGCCTCGATTTCATGACTCTCTCGACGAGCTCCCGCGCGCCGCTCTCGCCCGCCACCGCCATCGGATCGCCGCCGCGGATCATTCTGTTTTTGAGCTCGCCTGCGTCGTCCACGAGAAAGAGAATTCCCCGCTCGGCGCCGCTCATGCGCAGCGCCGAATCCACCAGCGCCGCCAGAACTTCCTCCAACGCGGCGGCGCGGTGCAGCATCTGAGCGAGCTGCAGCAGCAGGTTCAGGTGCTGCAGCATGGGAGTGGCGCTCTCGGGCGCAGTACCCATCTTCTGCAGCAGATTCTGCAGGGAAGCGCCTGCGGATACGAAGGTGAGCTGGTAGGCGTCGGAAACGCCCAGGTTGATGCGGTCTCCGTCTTTCAGCGGATAGAGCTCGACGCGCTCGCCGTTGACATAAGTACCATGACGGCTGGCGCAATCTTCGAGCATCCAGCCGTTCGCGTCCTGCAAAATCCGGGCGTGGCGGCGGGAGATGCGGTGGTCCAGCAGCACAAGGTCGCTGTCCGGCTGGCGGCCAAGCGTAAAGGGCGCCTTCGTGATCATCACTTCACGAACACTGCCCCCCGAGTCGCGGATCAGCAGGTGCGGCGCGTCGCTGGGCATAGGCGTCCCCGAAGAGATGCCAGTATACACTCGCGCCCCGCCGAGCGTACACCGCTCGCGCGAGAGGGAATACGGAACAGGAACGATGAGCAGGGCGAGGACTGCGAGGAGATTTTCGGGTCCAGGCGCGGGCAGTGTGCGGCTGGACGATAGGTTTTCAACTCGTATCTCCTTGACAGGCAGCACATCGTCTTGCTGCGCGGCGGAGAACTCCTGCATCTGCCGCCTAAAGCGTTCTAACTTTGATCATGATCGTTGCCTGGCTTTCGACCCGCCGCAAGCCGTGCGATCATTTGCCTTGCCGGTTTTGCTGCGCCGGCCGTGCTGCCGCTTGAGGGCGGCCGATACCGGCGAGGGACTTCGCTTTCGAGGTCCGCTGCTTCCCTTGCCGGATCAAAGATCGAAGCTCAAAGGCCGAGGCCGGCGCCCCTGCGGGTAATCTCACCCATCATGAGACGCATCCAAGACCGTTAGGCCGATCATGTTTCAACCCTTGTTCAAATATCCGTACCCGGTGTTCGCCAAGGGCCAGCTTGTTCTGCTGAGCGGCTGGCCGGCGTGGGTGCTGGTGGTGCTGCTCGTTGCGGCTGCGGCCGGTCTTGGACTGATGATCCGCGCCCGGCTTCCGCACGCACTCGCTCGCCTGGGCACAGGGCGGCTCGTCGCCATCTGGCTTCTCGAGACCACGTTCGTCTGCTTGGTACTCATCCTGCTTTGGCGGCCGGCGATCAGCGTCGCCGAGTTGAAGCCGCACCAGAATATCATCGCCGTTTTGATAGATGATTCCCGCAGCATGGCGATCGCGCAGAACGGAGTCACGCGCGAGAGTGAGGCCATCCGCGCGCTCGCGTCCGGCGCGCTCTCCTCGCTCCAGCGAAAATTCCAGACGCGGCTCTACGGCGTTGATGGTCATCTCGCCCGAGTCTCGAGCCTCGCGGAGCTGAAACCCTCGGGGGCCGCCACCCGGATTGGCGACAGCCTCCAGCAGTTGACAGAGGAAACGTCCGGCCTTCCTGTCGGCGCGGTGGTCCTGCTCAGCGACGGCGCCGATAATACCGGCGGCATCGACAGGCAAACCATCGCGGCGCTCCGCGAACGCCGCATCCCGGTTTACACTGTGGGCTTCGGGCGTGAGCGCATGGAGCGGGACGTCGAAATCGAGGATGCCGAGGTCGAGCCTCGTGCGCTCGCCGGTTCGCGTCTGTCGGCCACCGTCCGATTTCGGGAGCGGGATTTCGCGGGCCGCCAATCCGCGCTTCATGTTAGCGCGGGCGGAAAGACTATGGGCGTCCGCGCGATCAAGTTCCGGCGCGACGGCGATCTTGAAACCGCGACCGTGCCCTTCGACGCAGGGCCCGCCGGGGAAAAGGCTTTTCGGTTCTCAATCGACCCTCTCCCCGGCGAAACGAATTCGGCCAATAATAGCCTCGTTCGCCTCGTCAACGTTGAAGGCGGCCCGCGGCGTATCCTTTACGTGGAGGGCGAGCCGCGCTGGGAGTATAAATTTATCCGGCGCGCGGAGGAAGACGATCCGATGGTTGAACTCGCGTCGATGCTCCGCACGACCGAGAACAACATCTACCGGCAGGGAATCGAAAACCCGAATGAGCTGGCCGAAGGTTTCCCTTCGAGCGGCGACGATCTGTTCCGTTACCAGGGGCTGATCATCGGGTCAGTCGAAGCCTCTTACTTCACGCCGGCCCAGCAGGAGCTCATCAAGCAGTTTGTCGACCGCCGCGGCGGAGGACTGCTGCTGCTCGGCGGGCGTTTCGCGCTCGCAGATGGCGGCTGGCAAGCGTCGACCATGGCTGACCTGCTGCCGGTAATTCTTCCGAACCGCACCGGCACCTACCGGATCGATCCTGCGACGGTCGAGCTGACGCCGGCGGGCGCCGAAAGCATGATTTGCCGGCTGTCGGAGGATCCCGACCAGAACGCGGCGCGCTGGAAAAAGCTGCCTTATCTTCTCAATTATCAGGACCCCGGGAAGCCTAAGCCCGGCGCGGTAATCCTCGCGACAATGAACACCGGCCAGGGCAAGATGCCTTTCCTCATTACGGAAAATTACGGCCGCGGCCGCACCGCCGTGCTCGCTACGGGAGGGACTTGGCGATGGAAAATGCAACTGCCTCTGGGCGACGAGAGCCATGACACCTTTTGGCGGCAATTGCTGCGGTGGCTGGTGACGGATACGCCGGGCCGCGTGGTTGCCTCCGTGGCGCAGCCAATCCTTTACGACGCGGGGCGCGCGCGGCTCTCCGCCGAGGTCCGCGACCATGATTACCTGCCGGAATCGAACGCCGCCGTGGAAGCCCGCATCGCGGGGCCAGGCGGTGATTCGGCGACCGTCCAATTGGCGCCTGATCCCGCCACACCTGGTTTGTATCACGGCGAGTGGAGGGCCGCCGCGCCCGGCGATTATCACGCCGAAGTGGTCGCCCGGACAGGTGACACCGAAGCCGGCCGCGATGCCGTGAGCTTTGAGCGCATCGACGGCGTGGCCGAGAATTTCCACACCGAGCAGAATCGCGCGCTGCTCGAGCAGCTTTCCGCCGCGACCGGGGGACGTTACCTGCGGCCCCAGCAGCTCGCGGGGCTCGCGAACGAGATTCCATACTCGCAAGCGGGCATCTCGGTACGCGACCTCAAGGACCTGTGGAACATGCCCGCCGCGTTTCTTCTCCTTCTGGGCCTGATGCTGGCTGAATGGCTGCTGCGCCGAAAGTGGGGGGTTCTCTGATGGAGCGGCGCTTGGCTCTCTGCCTTGCATCTCTGATGCTGATCGCGCTTCCTGCGCGTGCGGCGGTGTATTGCGTGATGGTAGCCGGACTCGGCGGCGAGCCTCAGTACGAGCAGCGCTTCACCGCGCTCGCGCACGACCTCGACAGAACCTTCAGCGCGTCCCGCCCCGCAGCGCACATCACGGCGCTTGCGGGCGCGGATGCAACCCGCGCTCGCTTGCGGGAGACGCTCGCCGCCGTCGCGCGTGAAGCTCAGCCCGACGATGCCTTCGTGCTGATTCTGATCGGACACGGCTCCTTCGACGGCCTCGAGTACAAATTCAATCTGGTCGGCCCGGATATCTCCGGCGGCGAGCTGGCTCGGTTGTGCAATCGGATTCGCGCCAAGCGCCAGTTGGTCGTCAATACCACCAGCGCAAGCGGCGGTTCCGTCGCCGCGCTCGATCGGCCGGGCCGGGCGGTGATCGCAGCCACAAAGAACGGGGAGGAGAAGAATGCGACGGTCTTCGCGCGCTATTGGGTCGAGGCGCTGCACGATCCCGATGCGGACCTTGACAAGGACGGCGCCATCAGCGCGCTCGAGGCGTTCCAATACGCGCAGCGCAAAACCGCTGACTATTACAAATCGCAAAACCGCCTGGCCACAGAGCACGCCGTGTTTGAGGATACCGGTAAGAGCGAAGCGGTTCGCCAGCCCTCGGTCGGGAGCGGCGAGGGACTCTTCCTTTCGAACTTCATCCTGGTTCGCCTCGGCGGCGCCGAGAGCGCTGCGAATACTCCAGCCAAGCGCGCCCTCTTCGCGAAGAAGGAGGAGCTGGAACGCCGGATCGATACGCTGAGATATAAGAAGGCAGCAATGTCGCCCGAGGATTACAAGCAGCAACTCACCGCGGCACTAGTGGAATTGGCGCGGGTCCAGCAGGAATTGGACAAGTGAGAGGCGATACCCGGATTTGAACGCGCTCGAAATGACGCGGTGGCAGTCACGACCAGCGCGGCCCTGACGGTTAATTCATGATCGCGGGAACGGCCCGCGGACGATCACAATGCGGTTGACCGCGGCTACATAGACGAATCCGCGGTTCTGATCTGTGCCCGGGGAAAGGCCGCTGCCTCTGAGCCCGGGTCGGCGCCACCCGCTCTTACTCGTGCCGCAGCGCCACCGCCGGATGGACCTTTGTAGCGCGCCGGGCTGGAAGATAGCTGGCGAGCAGCGTTACGGCCGCAAGCAAAATGGCGACGGTCACGAACGTGAGCGGATCGGCGGGGCGCACGCTGTAGAGCAAAGACGAAAGCGAACGTGTGAGCGCCAGCGCGATGGGAACACCCGCTGCCAGACCCATCAGAAGCATTCTTCCGGACTCAGCCAGGATCATCCTCCGCACACTGGCCGGGCTCGCACCGAGCGCCATACGGATCCCCATCTCATGCGTCCGCCTCGAAACGGAGTACGACATCACTCCAAAGATTCCGACCGTGGCGAGCGCCAGCGCGATAGCGCCGAAAATTCCAAGCAGGATCGTCCGAAACCTCGGCTGCGCAACGGAAGCGCTGAGAACCTGCGGCAGGGTCTGGATATTCGTGACCGGCAGATCGGGGTCGATTTTGCGCACAACGGCGCGAATGACGCCCGCCACGCCGGACTGGTCAAGCGAGGTCCTCACCACGAGCTCGGAGCCCCAGAACGGCGACTGGGAGTAGGGCGCGTAAAACCTCGGCCCGGGCTGCTGATGGAGCGAGGTGTCGCGGATATCGCCCACAATCCCGACAATCTCCCGATTTTCGCGCTTGAGGAAGCCAAACGTAAGCCGCCTTCCGAGCGGATTCTGATCGGGAAAATAGCGGCGAGCGAACGCTTGACTGATGATCGCCACGGGTGCGGCCATCGATGAGTCGTGGCGGTTGAACCAACGGCCGCGTACCAGGGGAATCTCCATCACCCGGAAATAGCCCGGCGAGACGGAAGCGTAGTTCGCCCTTTGCACCGTTCCGCGCGGCAATGGAGGATTCCCGGCGATAAGAAACGGCAGGCTGACCTGCCGGTCAGTGATCGGAAGCGGAATCACGATCGCCGAGTCTTGAAAACCGGGTTGACGGCTAATCTTCGACATGAATTCCGCCGCAAAAGCGCTCCACTTCTCGGGAGTTGAGTACTGAAATCTGGGCAGCGAGATTTCCGCGGTGATGACGTGCCGAGCGTTAAAACCCGGGTTGACCGACGTGAGCGCGGCAAAGCTGCGGATCAGCAAACCCGCCGCGATCAATAGGACAGTAGCGAGCGCGATCTCCGCTGTTGCGAGCAGACGAAGAGCCCGCCGGCGTCCGCCGCCCTCGCCGGCGCGCCCGGCGCTTTCCCGGAGAGCCGCGCTCGGGCTGGAACCCGATGCCACAAGCGCCGGCGCCAGTCCGAAGATAAGAGTGGCGACCACCGAGACGGCGAGCGCGAACACGAGCACCCAGCCGTCCACGCGGATCGTGCCCGCTCGGGGCAACGTGGGCGGCAGCACGGAGCTCAGCGCATGCACGCCCCAGTACGCCAGCAGAACGCCGGCGATGCCGCCGAGCAATCCCAGAAAGACGCTCTCGGTGATCAATTGCCGGATGATGCGGGTGCGACCGGCGCCGAGCGCGATCCGCAGGGCCATTTCTCTCGATCGAGCGGTTGCGCGCGCGAGGAGCAGGTTGGCAATGTTGCCGCACGCGATGAGCAGAACGAGAGCCACGGCTCCGAGCAAAACCAGCAATGCCGTTGTGAAGTCTCCCTCAATCTCTTTCCGTAGCGGCTCGGCGCGCAGGGTAAATCCCGAATTGGCTGCGGGAAATTGCCTGGCCAGTCTTGCGCTGATCGTCGCCATCGCCGACTCGGCTTGCTGCGTCGAAACGCCCTGCTTCAGCCGTCCAATCGTGATGAGAAAGCGCGCCTCGGGCAATGACATGAATGGGCCGAAGACAGGATCCTGAACTGCTGGAATCCACACGTCGCCGCTCGCGGAGTCCAGTGGGAACTGGAAAGTTGCCGGCATCACGCCCACAACCGTGAAAGCGCGCTTATCAAGACTGATCGCGCGGCCAACCAGGCGCGGATTCGCCCCGAACCGGCTGCGCCAAAGGGTGTCGCTCAGGATCACGACCGGCGCCGCCCCCCGCTTCCCGTCCCGCGCAACGAAGATACGCCCCGCCAGCGGCTTGACGCCGAGGAGAGAGAAGACCTCCGGTGTGACCACGACCGTGTGTACGACCGCCGGCTCGTCCGCTCCGGTGAGGGTGAGATCGTGCGCGTTGTATCCCGCCATTTCGCGGAAAACGGCGTTCTGGCGGCGGCACTCGGTGAAGTTCTGATAAGAGAGCGAATCCACCGGATCGCCTTTTGCCGGAGCTGACTCAAAAACCGTGAGCAGTTGACTGGGATGTGCGTACGGCAACGGCTTCAAAAGCACCGCATAGACGACGCTGAAAATCGCCGTGTTGGCGCCGATGCCGAGAGCCAGCGTAAGCACCGCCACCGCCGTGAATCCCGCGTTCCGGCCAAGTTGCCTCCGCGCGAAACGCACATCTTGCACCAGCGAATCGAGCCAGCGCAGGGCCCAAGCTTCGCGGCTCTCTTCCAGCAGCGAGAGCGGGTTTCCGAACTGGCGCTGCGCCTCAAGGCGTGCCTCTTCGGGCGGCATTCCGCTCGCCACCAGTTCCTCGGTCTTCTCCGCCAGATGTTCCTGCATCTCTCGGGTTAAGTCCCGCGCCCAACGGCGTCCGGCGATTACTTGAGTGATCCAGCTCATGTTTCACCCGGCGCAAGGACGCGCGTAATCCCTTCCAGCATGCGGTTGAAACGCAGCACCTCGCGGCCGAGATGCCCGGCGCCCGCGCGGGTCAGCTTGTAGTTTCGGACCCTGCGATTCGTGGACGATACGCGCCATTCCGATGTGACGAGGCCGTGCGTTAAAAGCCGCTGGAGAGCTGGATACAACGAACCTTCCTCGATCTGAAGCAGATCGTTGGACGTTCGCTTAATCTCACGAGCGAGAGCGTAGCCGTGGAGCGGCCGGCGCTGGAGAGTTCGAAGGATCATCATCTCCAGCGCGCCGGGGAAGAGGTCTCGCCGATCATTTCTCTTCACAGGAGTCGCCCAGGGCTTTCCATAACAGACCTAGACTAAAATAGGGTAAGCTGCTTGTCAAGTTGTCATCGCTTTCGCGGGCCGTGAACGGCAGCCACGGTCAATCTTGATCGACCGTTGGGCGGTTTTTGCGGGGATAAAAAGCCCAGGGTCAGAAAAGTGCTGACCGTGGTTACCACTCACACGATTCCTGGTTTGTGTCCGGGAAAAAGCCGCGGACCCCTGAAAGTGAGGATCCGCGCTACTGGCTGGCTAACATTTTCTTGGGGGAGCCAGCCGCGCCGGACGGGTGCAGTCGGTAGGTTGACAGGGTTGGCTCCTCCCGGCACAATCGCGGCATGGTCGCCCGAAAACCTTCGCGTGCCGTGGTGCTTCTCTGGTGCGCCTGCCTGGCGATATGCGTCTTGCGGCCCACAATCTGCACCGCGCTGATGCCGAGCGATTGCCAGGCGTTGCGACTGCATGGCCGCCGCACCGAAGCACGGCAGTGCTTTGAGACGCTCGCTCGCGCTCGCGAGCCGTACCTCCGTGCCGAAGGATACTGGGGCCTCGGCGAATATCAGCAAGCGAACGACGAATTTCGCACGGCGGTGGCGCAATCCGGCACGAACGCCTTGTACCGCGTCCGCTGGGGCCGCCTGCTGCGCGAGCGGTTCAACGATGCCGACGCTGAAGGCCTGTTCAAAGAAGCTCTGCAGCGCGACCCGAACAGCGCCCAAGCTTATCTCGGTCTCGCGCTGGTCAGCGCGGACGGCTTTGACGGCAAGGCGATCCAATATACGGCCAAGGCCCTGGCGCTCGATCCGAAGCTGGTTGAAGCGCACGAGCTGATGGCAAACCTCGCGCTCGAAGACTCGGATACTGCCCAGGCCGCCCAGCAGGCCGACGAGGCCCTGAAGCTCTCCTCCGACGCGCTCGATGCAATGGCGATCCACGCCGCAATCGAAGTTCTGGCGGACCGGCTGCCAGATGCCTGGTTCGCTAAAATCCGCGCGGTGAATCCCTCCTACGGCGAGGCGTGGGCGATGGTGGCGCATCACCTGGTGCTGAACTATCGATACCAGGACGCCATCGCCTATTACCAAAAAGCCGTTGAGCTCGATCCAACGCTCTGGGCAGCTCGCTCCGAGCTCGGCGTCAACCTGATGCGCCTGGGCCAAGCCGAAAACGCGCGCCGGCAACTCGAAATGTGTTACGACGCGGGCTACCGGAATGCCGCCACCATCAACAGCCTTCGTCTGCTCGATACCTACAAGAATTTCGTCACGACCACGGTTAGTAGCGCCGGGCTTCAGCACGGCACCCCTGGAGTCGCCGCCCGGGAAGGCGGCGCTACCGAGGCACTTGTCAAGCTGAACAAAAGCGAAGCCGATCTGCTGCGCCCTTACTTCGCGGCTCAGATCAGTAAGGACATCGCGGACTACGAGCGAAAGTACCGAATGACGCTCCCGGAGCCCGTCCAGGTCGAGGTCTATCCGAACCACGAGGATTTCGCCGTCCGGGCCATGGGAATGCCGGGACTGGGCGCGCTCGGCGTTACGTTCGGTGAAGTGGTTGCGATGGACAGCCCTTCCGCCCGCGAGCCGGGCAGCTTCAACTGGGCGAGCGCGTTGCGGCATGAGATGAGCCACGTCTTCATTCTCACCGCCACGCATGGCCGGGTGCCGCGATGGTTCACCGAGGGTCTGGCGGTGCACGAAGAACGAGCGGCCTCGCCCGAGTGGGGCGACCGCCTGACGCCCGATATACTCGCGGCAGTTCGCGACAAGAAGCTGTTGCCGGTGACGCTGCTCGACCGCGGGTTTGTCCACCCTGAATACCCGGCGCAGGTTCTGGTTTCCTATTTTCAGGCTGGACGCATCTGTGACTATATCGGCATCAAATGGGGCGACGACAAGCTGCTCGAAATGGTCCACTCCTTCGCGCAGCGCGCGACCACGACGGAGGCGATCCAGCAGGATCTCGGAATGACCCCGGCGCAATTTGACGCGCAATTCGGCGCTTGGCTCAACGGTCGCATCGGTAAGATCGCCGCCAACCTCGATGACTGGCGCAAGCGCATGGGCATCCTCGCGCAGCTCGCCGAGAGCCACCGCTACGACAAGGTTCTGCAACAGGGCGACGAAGTGCGCCGGATGTATCCTCAATACGTTTTCTCCGGCAGCGCTTACCAGCTTATCGCGGAGGCGCATCTAGCCAAGAGTGACCAGCGCGCCGCCGCTGCCGTGCTGAGCGATTACGCAAAGATGGGCGGCCAGAGCCCGGCGCTGCTGAAGGAGCTGGCGAAGCTTGACGCGGCGCTCGGCGATTCTCACGATGCCGCCGCGGCGCTGAACGAGGTGAACTGCATCTACCCGATCGACGAAGACCTTCACCGGCGCCTCGGCGCTCTCTGGCTCACTCAGAAAAATTACTCCGGCGCGGTTCGGGAGTATGCCGCTGTGGTCGCAATGCACCCGCTCGATATCGCCTCCGCGGAGTTTGATCTCGGCCGCGCGTACTTTGACGCAGGACACAAGAAGGAGGCCGAGAGCCACGTCTTCACCTCGCTCGAGTCCGCGCCGAACTACCGCCCCGCGCAGAAATTGTTGCTCGAAATTGAGGATTCGGGAAAAGAGACGCCCTAAGCCTATGGCTACTCTGGCACAGCTCGACCGTGACTCGGAAGCGTTGATGGGCCGCGTGAAGCGATTTCAATCCGTGCGCGAGGAGATTCTCTCTCAGGTCCGAAAAGTGATCGTCGGGCAGGAGGAGGTGCTCGACCAGATCTTGATCGGGCTCTTTGTGGGGGGGCATTGCCTGATCACCGGGTTGCCGGGAACGGCGAAGACGCTGATGGTCCGCACCATCGCGCAGACGCTGAATCTGGCGTTCAAGCGCATCCAATTCACGCCGGACCTAATGCCCTCCGACATCACGGGAACGGATCTGATCGAGGAGGATCCCGCCAGCGGCCACCGCGTGTGGACGTTTGTGCGCGGCCCTATTTTCGCCAACATCCTGCTCGCCGACGAGATCAACCGCACTCCGCCCAAGACCCAGTCCGCGCTGCTCGAGGCCATGCAGGAGCTGAGTTGCACCGTGCGCGGGAATCATTACACGCTGCCGGCGCCGTTTTTCGTTCTGGCGACGCAGAACCCGATCGAGCTCGAGGGCACCTATCCGCTGCCCGAGGCGCAGCTCGATCGATTCTTGTTCAACACGGTGCTCGATTATCTGGGTGCTGACGACGAGCTGAAGGTGATCGACCTCACGACCACGCCCGCCATCGCGCAAGTGGAGCCGGTAACCAGCGCCGAGGAGATTCTCGATTTCCAGCAACTCGTGCGCATGGTGCCCATCGCCGAGCCGCTGGCGCGTTACGTCGTGACGCTCGTCCGCGCCACGCGCCGCAACAGCGGCATTGCCCCAGACTTCATTCAGCGCTACGTGAATTACGGGGCCAGCGTTCGCGCTGCGCAATTTATTGTTCTTTCGGCGAAGGCGCGCGCGCTCGCGCATCATCGTTACCACGTCGCCTACGAAGACATCCGCGCCCTCGCGATTCCGGTTCTTCGCCACCGCATCCTGCTGAACTTTCACGCCGAATCGGACCGCATCGACGCGGATGAGATCCTGCGCCGGCTGCTTGAATCTGTGCCGCCGCCTTCCGGAGCCTGAACCGTGGAACGCTTTCTCGATCCCGCGGTGCTTGCCGGCATCTCCGGCCTCGACCTCGTGGCCAAGACGGTGGTGGACGGATTCGTCGCCGGGCTTCACCGCTCGCCCAACTTCGGTTTCAGCCAGGAGTTCGCCGAATACCGGGCCTACACGCCGGGCGACGACCTGCGCTTTGTTGACTGGAACGTGTTCGCGCGCACCGAGCGATGCTACCTCAAGCGATATCGCGGCGAAACCAACATGGTGCTGACGGTGCTTCTGGACGCCAGCAACTCCATGAACTACTCCTCGCACGGCGTCAGCAAGATCGATTACGCGCGGTTCACGGCCGCATCGCTGTTCTATCTCACGCTGCAAAAGCAGCGCGACGCCGCGGGCCTGATCGTGTTCGATGATGAGCTGCGCGAGTGGATCAGGCCTACGACGCATCGCGGGCAGTTCTACCGGCTGCTCGGCGTTCTCGAGCGCTCCGAGCCTCGCGCGCGCACGGATTTTTCAAAGCCGATCGAGCACTTCCAGCAGTTCCTGCGCCGCCGAGGAATCATCGTCATTATCTCGGATTTTTACGAGACTCCTGAGCGCATCGTCCGCACCTTCGAGCCGCTGCGCTTTCATGGAAACGAGGTCGTGCTGTTCCACGTTCTCGATCCAAAGGAACTGCGGCCCGAAATCCGCGAGGCCGCCACGCTACGCGATCTTGAGACGCGCGAAACCGTGGAGGTCAGTCCGGAGTACGTTGAAAAGCAATACCGCGGGAAGATTGACGCCCACCTCGAAAACCTGCGCGACCGCGTTCGCGGCGCGGGAATGGATTACTTTCCGCTCATCACGGACCGGCCGCTCGACGCCGCACTGCGCGAGTACCTCAGCATCCGACAGGGGAGGCTTTGAATGGGCGCCCTTGCGCCGTGGTTCCTGGCAGGCACGGCGGCGGTGGGCGTGCCGCTCTATCTGCACCTGTTGCGACGCCACCGCTCGGACCCGCGCCCGTTCAGCTCACTGATGTTTTTCGAGCGGCGCATCGAGAGCTCGGTCCGGCGCCGCCGCCTGCGTCACCTCCTGCTGCTCGCCCTTCGGGTTGCGCTCGTCGCACTGCTGGCGCTGGCGTTTGCCGATCCATTCATCAGCCGCCCGGCCGCCAACGCCGCGAGCCATAAGCTCCTGCTGGCGGTGATCGACCACTCGTTCAGCATGCGCGCCGGTTCGCGCCTAGCGGACGCGCGCCGCGAGGCGCTTTCGGTGCTCGCCGTGCGCAAGGCGTCGGAGCCCGCGGAGGTGATGACACTCGGCGCTCACTTCCGCGCTCTCGCAGGACCTACCGATGACGCTGCTGCTCTGCGCGCTGCCGTTGAGAGCGTTCAGCCGGGGGACTCTCGCGCCAGCTTCGGCGAGCTTGCGCGCGCGCTGCGCCTCATCGCCGAAGACGCCCGCGCACCCGTCGAGCTTCACCTCTTCAGTGACATGCAGAGGTCCGCGATGCCGACGAATTTCAGGGACTTGGTTCTTCCGCCCAACGTCTCGCTCGTGCCTCATGTCGTTGGTCCGGCGGCCGCGCCGAACTGGACTGTACAGAGCGTCGATGCGCCCGGGCAGGTCTGGGAATCGTCTAAAACGCCCGTGCGCGCTCTGATCGCCGGGTACCACACGCCGGCGGCCACGCGTACTGCATCCCTGACGATCAACGGCAAGGTCATCGCCATTCGCAACGTGGAGGTCCCAGCCAACGGACGCGCTATGGTTGACTTCCCATCTCTCGCGGTTCCCTACGGTTTGAGCCGGTGCACGGTGAAGATCGATTCGGCCGATTCTTTGCCCGCTGACGATGAGTTCGTGTTCGGCGTCGTCCGCTCCGACCCTGAGCGGGTCCTGTTTGTTCACGAGCCGGACGATTCGCGTTCACCGCTCTATTTCGGCGCGGCGCTCGAGTCGGCTGCGCAGGGAGCGTTCAAGTTCGAAGCCGTCAGCACCGAGAACCTCGCCGGCGTCAAGCCCTCGGATTACGCGTTCGTCGTTTTATCGGATGTTCCTTCGCTGCCGCAGCCCTTCGCGGCGTATCTGCTCGAATATGTTCGCCGCGGCGGAAGCGTTCTCGTCGCCGCGGCGACTTCCGCGGCCCGTAGCCCGACAATTCCAATCTTCGGCGGAAACGTTCTCGGCTCGGTCGATTACGCTCGCGACGGAGCGCGCTTCGTGACGGTTGGCCAGGCGGACCGCTCGCATCCCTCAGTGAGGAATGCCGACGGCTGGCGAGGCGTGAAGTTCTATTTCGCGGTGCGCGTGAACGATGCCAATGCGCGGGTGATCGTAAGACTCGCGGATCAGACGCCCGTGCTGCTTGAGAAGAACGTGGGCGCCGGGCGCGTGCTCCTGCTCGCGTCGGGCTTGGATAACCTCAGCAACGATTTTCCCCTGCACCCGGCGTTCGTACCGTTTGTCGAGCAGACCGCTCGCTATCTTTCCGGCCTGGAGCGCCAGGGCGGGTCGCAGGTGGTTGGCTCATCGGTCGAGCTGAGGACGGGCAGAGGGGCGGCCTCTGCGGTTGAGGTCACCGGCCCCGCCGGGCGGCAGGCTCTGTCATTGAATCAAGCGGCATCTTCACAGCTTTTCCCGCTCACGCGCGCGGGCTTCTATGAATTTCGCCGCGCCAGCGGACCTCCGGACCTTGTCGGCGTCAACCCGGACCGGCGCGAGTCGGACCTCGCCGCCATGCCTCAGGATCTAATGTCACTCTGGCGCGGAGGAAACGGCCGCATCGAGCAGGCGGGCGAAACCGCGCCGCGCCAGATGAGGCCTTACGAGCTGTGGTGGTACGTGATGTTGCTCGTGCTGATCATCGCGGTTGCAGAATCGCTCGTCGCGGGTCGATACTTAAGGGGATTGGGTGAGGAACCGTGAGCAACCGGGAACGGCTCGACTCCTACCTCAAGCAGGCGAGAAACCGCCTGCGGCTGAGCGTGGTGCTGCGCGGCGGCGCCGTCTTGGCCGCGACCGCTCTGGCGGCAACCGTCATCCTGGTTCTCATCGCCAACGCGCTTGCGTTCTCCCCCACGAGCCTCGCGGTCGCGCGCATCGTTCTCTTCGCCGCGCTCGCCATCGCGCTGATTTTCGGAGTGCTGCTGCCTCTGCGTGCGCTCAACCGCCGTCGCGCGGCTCGCCGGGCCGAGGCCGTCTTCCCGCAATTCCAGCAGCGGTTGATCACGTTTGTCGACCGCGACGCCGAAGGACGTGAACCTTTTATCGAGCTCCTGGCGGCTGACACGCTGGAGCTGGCCCGCGGCGCCGAACCCGCCAAGCTCGCGCCGCGCAGCAAATTGCTGGCCGCGCTCGCGGGCTGCCTCTGCTGCCTCGGCGTTCTCATCTGGCTGGTTGCCGCCGGCCCCGGCTATTTTGGCTATGGCGCGGCACGGTTGTGGACCGGCTCCCGGCCGAACGTCGCCGCATTCTATGACATTCACATTCGGCCCGGCAACGCGGCGGTGCGGCGCAACGCCAGCGAAACGATCACGGCGCACCTGGTGGGCTTCGCGAGCCCAGGCGCGCGGCTTTTCGCGCGTTACCGAAGCACCTCCCAATGGGAAGCGGCCGCGATGCAGCCGCAGCCCGGCGGTTCGGGATTTCAGTTCGTTTTCGTGGCGCTGCCGGAGAGCGTCGAATACTATGTCGAAGCGGGCCGTGTTCGCTCGCGCCGATTCGACATCCGCGTGGTCGATCTTCCTGCCGTCAAACAGATTCGTGTGACCTACCACTACCCCGCCTGGACCGGTTTGCACGACGCCCTTGAAGAGCAGGGCGGCGATCTTCGCGCCGTCGAAGGCGCGGCAGCCGACGTCGCACTCCGGATGGATCGGCCAATGGCGGGCGGCCGGCTCGTGCTCAACAGCGGCCGCGAGATCGCGCTCTCGAGCGGCGCCCGGAATATCTACCAGGGGACAATCCGGATCGAAAAGGACGGAGCTTACCACGTCGCGGCGCTCGACCACGGGCAGCTCGTGCGCCTCTCGGATGACTTCTTGATCGAAGCGAGTAAAGCGAAACCGCCCGAAGTAAGCATCACGAGGCCGGCGGGCGACTATCAAGCTAGCCCGATCGAGGAGGTCACAGTTTTCGTGAGGGCGGCTGACGATTACGGATTGCGCGCCGCAGGGCTTCACTATTCGGTTAACGGCGGCCCCGATCGCTCCGTCAATCTGCTGAAGCGTCCGGGCGCGAAGCAGATGGATGCGTCAACCGTTCTTGCTCTCGAAAATTTCAAGCTTGTTCCGGGCGACGTGGTGAGTTTCTATGCCACGGCGAAGGACGGGCGTACCGAATCGCACAGCGACATGTTCTTCATCGAAGCGCAGCCGTTTGAGCGGGAGTACTCCCAGTCGCAGTTAGCCGGCACTGGGGGCATGGGCGGCGGACAACAGGGTGAAATCTCCAGGCGCGAGAAGGAGATCATCGCCGCCACCTGGAAGCAGCAGGTGGACGGGCCGGCGGCCCGACAGCAAGCGGCCGGGACGGGCACGTTCCTCTCGAGCGCGCAGGACAAATTGCGCAGCCAGGCGCTGTCGCTCGCCGGCCGGCTTCAGGCCCGCGACCTGACCTTCGAGAATGACGCGTTCAGCGAGTTTCAGCGTGATATGAGCGCCGCGGCCGACGCGATGGCGCCGGCGTCCAAACGGCTGCGGCAGCAAAAGTGGAAGGATGCTCTGCCAAATGAAGAGAAGGCGCTCGATCAACTGCTGCGCGCCGAAGCGACGTTCCGCCGGATTCAGGTGGCTTTCGGCAGCCAGGGCGGCGGTGGCGGAGCGCGGGCGGGCCGCGACTTGGCGGATCTGTTCAACCTCGAGCTCGATACCGAAAAGAACCAGTACGAATCCGGCCAGACCGCGGAAGCGGCGAAACAGCGCGCGCAGCAGCTCGACAAGACGTTGCAGAAACTTGACGAGCTGGCGCGGCGCGAGCAGCAAATGGCGCGCCAGCGCAACAACACCGCTCAGAAGTTCCAGCAGCGCTGGCAGCAGGAGATACTTCGCCGCCAGGCAGAGCAGTTGCAGAAGGAACTCGAGCAATTGGCGCAGGCAAATTCCCAACTTCAACACGCGAGCTCGCAACCGGGAGGTTCCGCATCAGCCAGCGAAGCCGGCAACGGCGCGTCACAGGCCGCAGCGGGCGAGCAACTCGCGCGCGCCCTCGAAAAGATCCACCAGGCGAGCGCGGACATGCGTCGCGCCGCCGCCCAGGGCGCGAGCGCAGCCGACGCTCGCCGCGCCGCATCCAGCTTGGCGGAAGCGAGCAAACTCTTGAGCGGGCTTGAACGCCGGCAAAGTTCCGGGAAACTCGATTCGCTCGCTCGTGATGCGGACCGGCTGGCCAGCGAGGAGCACAACCAGCAAGCCCGAATACGCCAGATGTTTGGAGGACAAAATCAATCCGAGTCCGGCCAGATTAGGTTTGATGGGGGAAGCCAACAGGAATCAAAGCTAGCCGATGAACGCCAGTTGCTGGCCGCGGACTTATCGCGCCTGGAAAGCGCCATGCGGGACTCCGCGCGGCAACTGGGAGCCGCCGAGCCCGACGCCGCCTCGAAGCTGCGCCAGACGCTCGGAGAAATGGACCGCTCGGATCTCGAGAATCGGCTCGAGCGCAGCGCCCAATCGATTCGGATGGGGATGAATCCCGGCTCGAACACGGTCGAGCCGGCGATCAGCGCCGGGATGGACCGGATGCGGGCGGGGATCGATCAGGCGCAGCGGGCTCTGAAGCCGCAGGCCGGGAATCCCGCCGAGGAAGAGCTGGCGCGCGTCGAGCAGCTTCGCAGGGAGATTCAGGCGCTGACCTCGACTGCAGGCGGCGCGAGAAGCGGTCGAGCCGGCGAGCAGGCGAGCGGCGGCCAAGCACAGCAGAGCCAACAGGGCGGGGCCGGTCAGGGACGTCAGAGCGGGCAAGGAGATCGATCCGGACAGGCAAGTCAGGCCGGCCAGGGAAGTCAGCAAGCTGACTCAAACGGCGGTTTCGAGTCCGGCGGTCCCGGCGGACCACGCGTGTGGCGGGGCAGGCGAGGTCCTGGGATCGGTGCCTATATTCAGGGGCCGGGCGGAGGGAACGAAGCCGCTTCCCCTGCTGCTCCGCCTGACGAGCTCGCGTTGCGGGACGCCATGCGGCAGCTCGACGGATTGCGCCGTGAGCTTCGCAGCTCGCCGGAATCAGCTTCGGCTATCAACCAGGTAATGCGCGATCTCGAACGCTTGGAGCCCGGGAAGTTCGGCGCGAACCCGGAGATAACGCAGCAACTCAGCGCACAAGCGCTCGCCGGCGTCGATCGAATCGAGTTGCAGTTGCGCCGCAAGCTCGACAATCAAGGCTCGAACCAAGTCCGCAACGGCGACGTCCTGCCGGTGCCAGCGGGTTACCAGGAGTCCGTGGCGGAATACTTTCGCCGGCTCAGCAAAAATCGCTAGCGTCGCGAGCGGCAGGGACGGCGCTCGCCGCGTTCGCGCCATTTCAGAGCGCTCAGTGTGTCATAGCGTAGACGACGTAGTTCACTCCGATACGGATTCCAAGGTCGGAAAACCTTTCGGGATACCGTGGGTCGTTCGCCCATTCCCAGGAATCGCCGATATCTGAATTGAACGAGATCGCCACCATCACGCGCCCCCTGTCATCGTAAATGCCCATCCAGTGCGCTACCTTCCCGCCGTCCTTGTACCCGAGAGCGAGGTGTTCCGCTCCCGTAATACGGTAGCGTTTGCTCAGATCGAAAACTGTGTGGAAGATCGGGTCGCTATCGGGAATTTCGACGATGGGACGATCCGGAAACACCAGCTTCATTCTTCTCTCGAACATTTCCCATTCTTCGGCCCCGTGAAAATCATCGGCCATGAAGAACCCGCCGCGCAGCAGGTAATCACGAAGCTTCTTGCCCTCAGCCGGCGTTAGGCCCCACTCACCCACCTGAACGGCATAAAGCCAGGGCCAGTTATAGACCTCATCGCCGTCGTCCAGACTGACCGGCTCCTCGACGGAACGTACTTGAATCCGGGTCAGACGTCTGAGCGCCGCTGAGAAATTCCGATCGGCGGGCGGATAGTCCTGAGTCCATAAAGAGAGTCCAAGCCTCCAGTCGCCGTCGAACCGGCCGCGATAACCGTCGTTCGGACCCGGCGGGTACATTAGGCGCGCGAAGGTGAACTCGGCCTTCTGACGCCAATCGGGCGGCAGCGGCGCCCAGCCATATTCGACAGAGGGATACTCTTGGAACGGACGCTGGAAGGCGCAGACGACGGCGGCAGATAACAGGACGCCGGCAATCACCGCAAGCGCCCAGAAGGTTTCAAGCTTCCTCATGCGTGCCAGCCTTGAGGGGATGATACCACGGAGCTGCTCGAGCGGCGATCGTCGATTGACCACGGCAAACTGCAGCGGCGAGCTGAGTTCACCGGGCGCGGGCGAACACAGATCACCGCTAGGCTCCAGTGGAATGCGCAGCTTCTCTGCTCGACATTCCAGCCAACGCGGGAATCCAGTACAATAAGAATCTATGCGCGGTCAGGATGAGAAGCCAGCCATTCCAGCGCAACGGGCCCTCCGCGAAAGCGGCGGAGCGGGAATCCATCGGGACCCAGGCTCCGGCTCTCGCCGAGGTGATCGTTACGGGTATTCCGTCGTGCGTTTGACCGGCTGGGTTCGCGCTTGCGCGCGAATGACGCCGAAAATGGTAATACCGGAATTTAAGGAGCGATAGTGGCCAAGTTTACTCGAAAAGAGCTGAAGAAAGATCCGTTTCTTTCGGTCTACTACGACGATTTCGTCGAATTCGCACAAAACCACTACCAAAGCGTCATTCTGGTGGCGGCCGCGGTTGCGGTGATCATCCTCGCCGGGATTTCGTGGAGGCGACACCGCGCGGGTCAGGATCTGACCGCCAGCACGCTGTTGGGCGAGGCACTCGCCACCTACCGCGCCGACGTGGGTCAGCCAAGCCAAGCTGGATCCCAGGCGACCCAAGCGCCGGCTTTCCCGGACGCTTCGGCCAAGTACCAGGCCGCAATCAAGCAGTTCCGGACGATTTGGCAAAAGTACCCCAGCCGCAAGGCCGGCCAAATCGCGCTGTACCACGTGGGCTTGTGCGAGGCGCAGCTTGGCAATTCGGGCGCGGCGATCAGCGTTCTGAGGCAGGCCGGCCAGTTTGCGGACAAGGACATCGCGTCGTTGGCGCAATTTTCGCTCGCCGACGAGCTCGCCAGGAGCGGCAAGCCCGCCGAAGCGCGAAGCATTTTCACCAACCTCGCCGAGCATCCCACCGACGCCGTGCCCGCAGCCACGGCTTGGCTCGCCTTAGCCGGCATCGAGCGCGAGAGCAACCCCGCCCAAGCGCGAAAAGTTTACCAGCGCGTGATTAAAGACTTCGGCTCGGACTCCGACCTCGCCGGCGCCGTTCAAGAGCAGATGGCCAGCTTGCCGGCTCACTGATTCGCTAGCTCATTGTTTCGTTGGGAGCCTCAAGGATTGAAGCATCGAATTAGTAAGTCAAGGGCTCAATGACTCGCCGGCATGACTCCCACACGCGAAACGCTTGAAGCCGATGTGCTCATCGTCGGCGGCGGACCGGCCGGGCTGAGTTGCGCGCTGCGCCTGGCGGCGCTTTTCCGAACTTCCGGCGGGGCGGACGCCTCCGCGTCCGAAGCTTCTCGCCTCAGACCCGAGGCGATCTTCGTTCTGGAAAAGGCGCCGGAGATCGGCGCTCATTGCCTTTCCGGCGCGGTGCTCGATCCGCGCGCGCTCCGCGAGTTGATCCCGGACTTTGAAGCTCAAGGCGCGCCGCTCGACACGCCCGTCACCTCGGACGCGGTCTATTACTTTACCGCGCGCGGCCAGTTCCGGCTTCCCATCACGCCCCCGTTCCTGCGCAATCGCGGGCATTACATCGTTTCTCTGAACAAGCTCACCCAGTGGCTGGGCGCTCGAACCGAAGCAGCCGGCGTAAGCGTTTTTCCGGGGTTTGCCGGCGTGGAAGTGCTCTACGATGGTGATCGCGTGGTCGGCGTCCGCACGGGCGATCTCGGCGTAGACCGCGAAGGCGCGCGCAAGCCCAATTTTCAACCTGGCTATGAGCTTCGCGCCAGGCTCACCATTTTTGCCGAGGGAACGCACGGCTCGCTCACCAAGCAGCTCAAGCGCCGTCTCGGGCTCGATCGAGGGTGCCTGCCGCCGGCGTATGCGCTTGGCATAAAGGAAATGTGGGAAATCCCTGTCGGGCGCGTCAGGCGCGGCCAGGTCGCTCATACGGCCGGCTGGCCCCTCGCGGGGAAGTTCGGCGGCGGTTTCATCTATGCTGCATCGAAAACGCTGCTTTACGCTGGGCTGGTTTCTGGCCTCAATTATGAAGACCCGCGGTTCGATCCGCACGACGCATTCCAGCGGTGGAAGACTCACCCGTGGATGAAGCGCCTGCTCGCGGGCGGGCAGATGCTTCGCTACGGCGCAAAGACGATTCCGGAGGGCGGCTATTTCTCGATTCCTGCTACCGCGATGGACGGCGCCCTCGTGATCGGCGACGCGGCCGGATTCCTCAATTCGCAGCGGCTGAAGGGCATTCACCTGGCCATGAAGACCGGCATGATTGCCGCGGACGTCGCATTTGACGCCATCCGGAGCGGTGATACGTCAAAACGTCGGTTGCAGCAATTCGAGTTCGCTTGGAAAAAGAGCTGGGCGGGGCACGAACTGTGGAGGGTCCGCAATTACCATCAGGGCTTTGAGCACGGCTTCTGGCGCGGTACGCTGAACGCGGGCCTGCAATACGTCACCGGTGGACACGGGTTTCACGGCCGGGCCGGCGCGATTCCCGACTATCAGCATCTGCGCCAACTCGCGGAGCTCGACGGCGACGAGCCGTTAAGGATCAGTCCCGACGGCAAGCTGACGTTCGACAAACTTTCCGACGTCTACCACTCGGGCACCGAACACGAACCGGACCAGCCGCCGCACCTTCAGATCGCCGACACCAATATCTGCAATGGCCGCTGCACCGTGGAGTTCGGCAACCCCTGCCAGTTCTTCTGCCCAGCCGCCGTCTACGAAATGGAGGCCCAGCCGGATGGGGGAAAGCGCCTCAAGCTGAACCCGTCGAACTGCGTTCATTGCAAGACCTGCGACATCGAAGACCCGTACCAGATCATCACCTGGGTTCCGCCGGAAGGCGGCGGCGGACCGCGCTACGAGGGGATGTAGCATCCGCTGCCAACGTACGTTTTGATCTGCCTTATACGCTATGCTGAGCATATGATCCCGTTCCGAAGGTGAAGGCATGAGAACCACGCTGAACATCGACGACAAAACTCTCGATTTCATCATGCGCTAGACCGGCGCCACAACGAAAACGGAGGCCGTGCGACGAGCCCTCGATGACTACCTGCGGCGGCGAAAGATTGAAAAGCGGATCGCTCTCAAAGGCTAAGGTCCGGTTTGACGTCGGCTGGAAAAGCCTGAGGAAGGGATGGAACCGTAAGTTTGCTCGTTCTCGTTGATACCTCCGTGTGGATCGAATACCTGGACCTCGCGAACACGTCCATCGAACGCTGCGCGGTCCGCGCACAAACTGAGCGGCGATGAGCGCGTCGAGTTCCAACCAGGCAGGCGTCGCGGGCAAGCCCCGGCACGGGACGCCAAGCCTCAGCGAAAACCCGCGGCGCTTTTCGTGGGGAGAGCGCGCTCAGATTGTCGCCGCCGAGTGGGCAGGGTTTCTGGCGACGTGGCTCATCGGCCGCAGCCTGCGCTGGGAGATTCACGGCTGGGAGAACTGGGAAGCGGCGCGAGCGGCCGGAAAGGGGCTGGTCTATACCTTCTGGCATCGCGAGATTTGCGCGGCCACATGGTTCTGGCGCAAGCGCGGAATCGTCGTGATGACCAGCCAAAATTTCGATGGCGAGTACATCGCGCGCATCATCCGGCGGCACGGTTACGCGGCGGCTCGCGGCTCGAGCTCGCGGGGCGCCGGGCGCGCTCTCGTCGAAATGATTCAGGGCCTGCGGCGCGGTTGCGATGCCGCATTCACCATTGATGGCCCGCGCGGCCCGCGCTTCCTCGCCAAACCAGGGTCTGTGATTCTCGCCAAAGCTGCCGGCGCCGCGATCCTCTGTTTTCACATCGCGCCGCTTCGCGCTTACTGCTTCCGCAAAAGCTGGGATCTGCTTCAGCTTCCGCGCCCCTTCACCACCGCGGCGCTTCTTATCGCGCCGCCGATCTTCGTCCCGGCGGACGCGGATGACGCCGCGCAAGCCGCGAAACTGCACGAGGTCCAACGGGCGCTCGACGAATTGCGGCAGCGGGGCCAAGAGTGGATCGCACAGCGCCGCGCGGGCCGGTTCCCGTAGTGACCCGCTGTAGCGCTGCTCGGAGCCTGCCCTTACACGGGGAAGGGCGCGGCGAGATTATGGAAAATGGAACGTCGCCCGTCACAGAGTCGTAGAGCGGCGGGCGCAGCCGGCCCCATAGTGGCGGCATCGGAACGCTGCCCGCACGGCTAGAGCTCTTGCCCATTTTGAGCTCGGCCGCGTTGAGACTTTTGAGATTAGAGCGTGTTTTCATCAACTTCTTGGCTTTTAATTTTTCACGCCGCTTTCTGCTAGCCCTTGAATGTTGCTGATTCGAAAGTAGACGATCCATTTGAGGGCTAAAGGTCGGCTTTGTTCTTGGCTTTGTTTGTCGTTAGCAGGTTTTAATGTGCTGTAGTTTGATGAACATATTGGCTTTGATCGTCAAAAAAACAATCCATTACTTTTGTTCGAGCCCGCTAGCCTTGCCCAGCTTTCCGACGGTCCCAGCCTTCCTGCCGGCTCGCGGCGAGCCCCCTTCCGTTGATGATGTAGCCGCGCTGCGGTCGCTTCTCCATCCCTTCCCAGATTGGCACACTGGCAGGACAATTTGGAGAGAGATGAGATGATTGAGACGGAAAGTTGCGCGGCGCATCCGGCGCCAAACTTCGCCGCGCCTGCGCTACCCGCGAGCGGCGTCATTCCGTGAGGTAGCGCGGAGTTGTTCTGTAACTCCGCGGCTTGTGCCCTCACCGTGCCTGCATGAAAAGCCGCACACATCGCACAGTGCGCGATCACTAGGTCTGCGCACCTGGACGGCAAGCGCCGCTAATTTGGACAGCCGTGGTCATAGGCCGGCGCCGCAGGACACGTTCACTGCGTCACCGGCTCGAGCTCGAAGTGGTGCGGCTGCGGCTGAGCTGCGGCGTGCTCCTGAACCATCAGAGCGTTCCGCTCCTGCTTCAGCTTCGCCAGCAGTTGGTTCACAGCATCTTGAATTCCCGGCGTTGCGTCGTTCCTCAGCGGCAACTGCACGGCGCGCCAGCCATAGAAGCGAACGTCCATCTCCTTCCAGACGAGGTCAAGCACCTCGTCGGCTTGGTCCATCATGGGCGTGTCATGCTCGGCTAGGTTGATGCCCGCGGCCAGTTGCTCGCGAGTGAAGACGCCCACCGCCTTACCGTCGATTTCAAGCGTGTAGCTTGCCGAGCGTAAGCCGGTGACCTTCAGCGTTTCGGAGTCGAGCTGCTGGTACATCTTCGTGAGCCGCAGCACCAGCGCGGCGGTGGGGTTCACCTCAGACCCTGTCAGCGGCGGGAGTTTCCAAAACGTGCTGGCGGGCCCGCGCCCAAACGGGTCGGGCGGGAACTGAGGCCATTTCGTGGAATGAAGCGTCATGATGGGATACGGCAGCGATTTATCGCTCTGGGTCCACTTCACGCCAGATCGTGTCGAAAGGCCGCTCAGAGCCGTGTTCGCCGCCTTTTCCGCGCGGCTGGCGGACGCGTCGATCTCAACGTCGCTCACGGTCGAAGGAGCGCCCCACGCCTTCAGCAAGAGCTGGGCCATCACCAGCTCTCCGGTTGCGCCCGGATGGATGCGGCCCGGAATGATCTTCCCCGCGAGCGCCGGATCGGTCTTTTTCGCCTCCTGCATCAGCGTGACCAGCGGCGTGTTGAAATCCACCACCATTAAATGATGCTGCTCGCCCAGCTCCTTTACGAACTGGCAATAGTGGAGCAGCGTGTCGTTGTACCCGCCCGGAGCGTTTTGGGGATTGTGAGAGTACGACGGCTTTACGGTGACGTCGTCCCACGGCGTCGGCTCAATCAGCACGATCCGGACGCCGGGAAGATGCGCCTGGAGCGACTCGATGATGTGCTCGTAGCCGGTGCGGTAAGTGTCGAAGATGCCTTGGTTGAAGGGCTGATACTGCGCGTCATTCATGCCGAGCATGACGGTGATGACGTTCGGCTTGAACGGGAACACATCGCGCGCGAGACTCTCATCCTCTGATGTGACGGCCCAGTTCCCGGTCACTCGCGCGCCGCCCACGGCCGAGTCGACAAACTTCACCTGCAGCCCGGGAAACCGCGTGCGCACGTAAGTTTCGACGGCCACAGGGTAATAGCGCTGCTCGGTGATGCTGTCGCCGTAGAAGAGAACTCGGTCGCCGCTATGAAGATAAAAGTGACGGGGCGCCGCCATGAGTTGGCTGAGCCCTGCGAGCAAGACGGTCACGGTCACACACCATCTGTAGTGGTTCATTCCTGCCTCCGTAGTTCGGTTGATGAAAAACGTCCGGAAATTGTGTCATTCCGAGCGGAGCGAGGAATCTCCCTGTGAAAACGAGGCACTGCGAGATTCCTCGTCGCCTGCGGCTCCTCGGAATGACAAGTCGCGGCATTTTTTCAGCACCTCCTTGACACTGCTTGCTGCCTTGCGCGTAGAGCTGCCGCTATGCACCCAACCCCTCGCCCGGGCGCAGGCGCATGCCGTTCGCGAAATCGCGGGCGACCATTCGTCTGCGCCCTTCGAGCTGAACTTCAAGGAGTTCGAGCGCGCCGCCGCCGCAACCGGCCAGCAAACGCGCGCCGTACAGCTTCAGCTCCCCTGGCCCCAAGCAGTTTTCTACTTCCGCCGGCCTCGCCTTCCAAATGCCGAGGCTCTTGCCGCGAAACCGGGTATACGCGCCCGGCCACGGGATCAGGCCGCGCACGCGGCGCTCAATTTCTGCGGCGCTCGCGCTCCAGTCGAGGTGTCCGTCTTCCTTCTTTAGCATCGGCGCGAAGGTAGCGCGCTGGTGATCCTGCGGACGCGCCTCGATCGCGTTCCGCTCAAGCCGCCGAAGCGTTTCCGCGATCAAACCGGCGCCTACATCGCTGAGGCGCGGCGACAGGGTGGCAGCAGTGTCGTCGCTCGCGATGGGAACGGTTTCTTGCATGAGAATATCCCCGGTGTCGAGTCCCTGGTCGATCTTCATGGCGGTGACGCCGGTCAAGGTTTCGCCGTTGATGATCGCCCACTGAATGGGCGCGGCGCCGCGGTAGGCCGGCAGCAGCGAGGCGTGGAGGTTGATGCAGCCGAGCGGCGGAAGCTCGATCATCCACCGCGGAAGGATGTGACCGTACGCGACGACCACGATCGCGTCGGGCCGGACGCTGCTGATTTCGCGCTCGACCGAGGCATCCTTGAGCCCGGCCGGCTGGAAGACTCTGAGGCTGGATCGCAGCGCAGCGGTTTTCACCGGGGGTGGCTCGAGCCCATATCCGCGTCCGCGCGGCTCGTCGGGGTTGGTTACTACCAGCGCGATGTCAAAGCCCGAGCCGATCAGCCGCTCGAGCGACGGTACCGCGAATCGGGGAGTTCCGCAAAAAATCAGCTTCATCGTCCAGTGTCCGCGCAGCGGGACCGAGCCACCGCCGGTTCACCATTCCCCCGCCTTGGCCAGTTTCCTGATCTTGCGCCGGATGGAATCCCGCTTCAGCACGCTGAGGTGCTGGATAAAGAGGCGGCCATTGAGGTGATCGATCTCGTGGCAGAAAGCGCGCGCCAGGAGATCGTCTCCGTCTAGCGTGATTTCCTGCCCCTGCAGGTTTTGGGCGCGGACGGTGGCCTTCATCGGGCGCGTAACCGGAGCTCGGAAACTCGGGAGGCTGAGGCACCCTTCCTCGCCGTTCTGCTTGCCGCCGGTCGAGATGACCACGGGATTCGCCAGCACAATCTTTCCTCCCGACTCTTCGCCCGAGCTGATGTCGATCACGCACAGGCTTTTCGACACGCCGATCTGCGGCGCCGCCAGTCCCACGCCGTGCGCGGCATACATCGTATCGAACATGTCCGCCACGAGCTTATCGAGCGCGGCGTCGAACGCCGTAACCGGCTCAGCGAGTTTTTCGAGCACAGCATCGCCGTATTTGACAATCGGGTAGATCATCGTTGGTGGTTCGGATTCCAGATTCCAGATTCCAGATTTCAGATTCCGAAGTCCGGGGTCCAAAGTCCCGAGTCGAGCGGCTTTGGCTCGCCACTCGTCACTCGACAGTACCCTTTAGAATTGCTTCACCTGTTCGAGGTACGACTGGTGATTGCGAAGCGTTTCCGAGATCGAATCGCCGCCAAACTTTTCGAGGAAGGCGCGCGCGAGCGTCAGCGCGACCATTGCCTCGCCCACCACGCCCGCCGCGGGGACGACGCAAACGTCGGAGCGCTCGTAAGCGGCTTTCACCGGCTCGCGCGTATCGAACTTCACCGATTCGAGCGGCCGGCGCAGCGTCGAAATCGGCTTCAGGAAACCGCGCACCACAATCTCTTCGCCGTTCGTCATGCCGCCTTCGAGTCCGCCGGCGCGATTCGTCTTGCGCGTGAAGCGCGATTCCTCGCGGCTATAGCCGATCTCGTCTTGGACCTCGGACCCGAACCGGCCCGCGTTCTCCCCGGCGCTTCCGATCTCGACCCCTTTCACCGCCTGAATCGACATCACCGCTTGCGCGAGCTGGCCGTCGAGCTTCTCGTCCCACTGGGCGCAGGAGCCGAGCCCTGGGGGAACGCCGCGCGCTCTCACTTCAAAGACGCCTCCGACGGTATCGCGATTTTCTGTGGCGAGATCCACTTCCTCTTTCATCCGTTCCTCGATGGCAGGGTCGACACAGCTCAGGATGATCTCCTCCTTGTCTCGAAGCGCGAGTACCGCGCCGAAAGGGACAAGTGAAGGCGGCATCGAGACGCGGCCCACGGCGATGACGTGGCTCGCCACCTCAATGCCGAACCGCGCCAGCAGCACCTTGGCCAGCGCGCCGGCGCCGGTGCGGGCCGCCGTCTCGCGTGCGCTCGCACGCTCGAGCACGTAGCGGGCGTCGCGAAAGCCAAATTTCAGGCACCCCGCGAGGTCGGCGTGCCCAGGGCGCGGCGGTGATAAGGGCTTGTACTTGGTCCGCGACTCCGGCCGGTCCTCCACCGCCATCGCGTCCTTCCAATTGCTCCAGTCGCGATTCTCGATCAATATCGCGATGGGCGAGCCGATCGTCTCACCGTGACGGATGCCGGAGAGGAACTGCGCCGCATCGGATTCAATTTTCATCCGCCCGCCGCGTCCGTAGCCGCCCATCCGCCGCTTCAAATCGCGGTTCACGTACTCGAAATCAATCCGCAGCCCCGCCGGGAATCCGGATATAATAGCGATCAGTCCCTGTCCGTGGGACTCGCCTGCAGTCTGAAATCTCAGCATAAAATCGGACCGAACGACCCCGGTAAGTGCGTGATAAGCAAGTTATTCTAGTGGAATCCCGGGCGTGGGTCAAAAAAGGTTGAGTCGCCAGATTTGGAAGCTTAAAATGGACGGTGGGGCATGGGAGGAGTTCTATGGCTTTGACGTCGACGCGGAGACTACTTGGTGGCGTGCTGGGGGTTGCTTTGATGGTGTGCGCGGTTCCGCTGATGGCGCAGACGGGCGGCGTTGAGGGCACGGCGGTGGGCGCGAAGGGCGAGAAACTGGCGAAGTATCCCATCGTCATCCAGCGCCAGGACATCAACGAGTCGTATAAAGAGAAGACCGACAAGCACGGACATTTCATCTATATCGGACTCGCGCCGGGTCCTTACCGGGTGATCCTTGAGGACCCGAGCGGCCACGAGCTGTTCCATATTGACAAGCACGTGGGAATCGGCGATCCGACTCCGTTTGATTTCAACCTGGCGCAGGAACAAGGCGCCCAGCAACGGATTGCGCAGCTTCAGGCGGCGAAGCAGAGCGCCGCGATCCAGCAGAGCTATCAGCAGGCGACGGCTCTTTACAATCAGGGTAAATACACTGACGCCGCGCAGGCATTTGCTCAGCTCATACCTCAGGTCAACAACGACAAGGGAGACGCCATCCTATTGTCCGACGAGGGCGCGAGCTACGCCAAAGCCGGCCAGAACGATAAGGCGGTCACCGCGTTTCAGCAAGCGATTGTCAAGGACCCGAGCAATAAGCAGTATCACGGGCAACTGGCGCAGGTGTACGCGCAGACCGGGAACGTCCAGGGCGCGGAAGACGAGTTTAAGAAGGCCGGCGAATCGGTGGACGCCAAGGCGCTCGAGCAGAACGCGGCCGCGGCCAAGCAGAATCAGGCTTTCAAAAACCTGAAACAAGCCTTCGACAGCGGCCAGGCTCTCGAGCAGCAAGGCCAGTATGCGCAGGCCGCTCAAACGTTTGAGAGGGCCGTGCCGATGGCGCAAGGAAAAGGGCAGGAGAAGAACTTTACGGTGATCCTCTCGCACGCCGGCGATAGCTGGGACAAGGCGAAGCAGTACGATAAGGCGGTGGCGGATTACCAGAAGGTGATCGCGGCCGATCCCACCAACGCGGATTACGTGAACACGCTGGGCTCGATTTACACCCACATGGGCAAAACCGACCTGGCGCTGCAACAATTCCAGAAAGCAGCGCAAATGAATCCGGCCGGCGCAGGCCGCTACGACTTTAATATCGGCGTCGTCGAGCTCAACGCGGGAAAAACGGATGATGCCGCTGCGGCGTTCAAGAAAGCCACCCAAGTCGATCCCAATAATGCCGACGCTTACTATTACGAGGCTCAGGCGCTGCTCGGGAAAGCCAGCACGTCGGCCGACGGCAAGGTCGTCCCCGCGCCCGGCACCGTGGAAGCGCTCGAAAGCTACCTCAGAATCGCTCCTACCGGACAATTCGCGCCGGCGGTTCATCAGATGCTCGATACGCTGACGGGCAAGGTTTCGACCACCTACCGCAAACACTGACCGGAGCCGGGCGCGATGAAAACTGACGGACCTGAGGGAAGCGTGGCGGCTCGTCCCGGGCGAGCCCGGCAGCGGGCGTTCGGCATCGCGCTCCGTTGTTTGCTGCCGGCGCTGCTGATCGCGCTCGCGGCGCTCCGGGCCGCGCCCGACACGATCACACAAACAAACGCCGAAGGAAAGCGGCTCGTCATTCAGACGGACGCCATTGTCGTTCATAACGATTTCGACGCGATCGTTTACAAGCACTTCGACCTTCAGCAGCGGCGCGTGGTGCTGGCGAAGCTGAATCAGGGCAGCCTGCCCTATAGCGTGGTCACAAGTGGTCCCGCCGAGCGGCAGCAGATTGTCAACCTCTGGAAGAAATTCGGATACGCGGCGAGCGTTGTCACCCAGGCGGGAAAGAAATTGCAGGTGTACGATTCGTATTTCGATTTCTTCCCCGCTCCGGGCGGAATCGGCGCCTTCCTCGAGTCGGTGCCTCCGCGCACGAACCTGCCCATCCTCCTCGATGGCGGCGGAGCGGACGCGGTCGATTTCGACAAGATCGCGAGCATTAAGAACCAGGCCGGCCGCCTCACCGTGACGCTCTCCGACGGCAAGGTGGAAACCGGCAAGCTGCTGCTGCCTACCACGCAGCCCGCCGTCGCGCACTTCATGGGGATCACCGACCAGTACAAGCCGTCGAGCGAACTCGAGTACGACTTCTCGCTTCCCTTATCGCAGATTCAGGAAATCCAGTTCGAAAATAATGAATGACGGGCAGGCTCGGCGTGTTCGCTGTCGATGCCTAGAACAGCCGGGTAGCGCAGCGCGGCCTGGAGGCCGCAACCGAAGCCCTCACCCGCCCGCGTTCCTCGGGCACCCTAATAGTTCTAAGCCGGGTGAGGGGTTCTGCCGGAAGGACGCCGCAAGAGTTTGCCCAGAAAACAAGCTTTTGGAGGGTGTCATTCCGAGCAGAGCGAGCAATCTCGGCGTGCGCTCATGCCGACGAAAGGCCACGGCGAGATTCCTCGTCGCTTCGCTCCTCGGAACGACATTCGGATGCGGCCGCCAGGCCGCGCTGTGCTACCTCTTCCCGCGCTGCCGCGCCACGCGAGAAATGGTATGATTCCTGATTTGCTGCCTTACGCAATCGGTGCGCAAAATTGAACGGGGGATCCCGATGACCAAGACCACTTTTGGACTCCTCACGGGGAATCGCGGCTTCTTTCCGGCGGAGCTGGCGAGCGAAGGACGCGAGCAGATGGCGCGCGTGCTCGCCGACGCCGGCTACGAGGTAATCTCGCTTTCCGCCGAAGACACGCCGACGGGCGCGGTGGAATCGCTTGCCGACGCGCGCAAATGCGCCGACCTCTTCCGAAGACATCGCGACCGTATCGACGGAGTGGTCGTAACCCTTCCCAACTTCGGCGACGAGAAAGCCGTGGCGAACACGCTGCGCATGGCTGACCTCGGCGTTCCCGTCCTGATGCACGCGTTTCCGGACCAGCCCGGCCACATGCTGATGGGCCGCCGCCGCGACAGCTTTTGCGGCAAAATTTCGGCCTGCAATAACCTCTGGCAGTACGGCATCCGCTACACCCTCACGCGCCTGCACACCGTCCCCCCGGAATCCGATTCTTTTAAGGAAGACCTCGGCGATTTCGCCGCGACCTGCCGCGTCGTGAAGGGGCTCAAGAATGCGCGGGTGGGCGTGATCGGAGCGCGCCCCGCCGCCTTCAATACGGTTCGCTTCAGCGAGAAGCTCATGGAGCACGCCGGCATCAGCGTGGAAACGCTTGATCTGTCGGAAGTGCTGGGCCGCGTCGGGCGCGTGATGGATGATGCGCCCCACGTGAAGGCGAAGCTTGAAGCAATGCGCAGTTACGTCTCCGTGCAGGGTGTTCCGGCCTCTTCACTCAGCAAGATGGCAAAGTTTGGCGCCGTAATTGACGAATGGATCGCTACGAACCAGCTCGTTGGCACTTCCATCCAGTGCTGGACCGCCATGGAGGAATTCTTTGGCGTGGTGCCGTGCACGCTGATGAGCATGATGTCGAACAATCTCGTGCCCAGCGCCTGCGAAACCGACATGATCGGGATGATTGCCATGTACATTCTCCAGTTGGCGGCGGGCGAGCCGAGCGCGATTGTCGACTGGAACAACAACTTCGGAGACGATCCGGACAAAGCCGTGATCTTCCACTGCTCGAATCTTCCCAAGCACTTCTTCGAAGATTTCAAAATGGATTATCAGGAGATCATCGCCACGTCGGTGGGCAAGGAGAGCACTTTTGGGACCGTGGTGGGCAGACTGAAGAGCGGGCCGCTGACCTATCTCCGCGTGAGCACGGACGACCTCGGCGGCTGTATCCGCGCCTACGCCGGCGAAGGCGAGATCACAAACGATAAGCTCGAAAGCTTCGGGGGTTACGGGGTGGTCCGCATTCCGGCGTTGCAGAATCTCATGAATTACATCTGTCGCAACGGCTTCGAGCATCACGTTTCCGTGAACCGCAGCCGCTACGCGAAACCGGTGGTGGAAGCCCTGAGGAATTATAAGGGCTGGGAAGTCTATCACCATCAGCCGGAAGGGCCGGAAGGGAATTCCCGCGGGTGCTGAGCGAGGAGGTTGTAGCGGCCATCTGCTCGCTCCGCGACACCCCGAAGCATGAAACGATCCCGCACCCGCCCTCGTTCCCTGGGGCACCCTGTCCCAGAGGGAGAGGGCTTGAAGAACGGGGAACTGCAGCCCTCTCCCCGAGGGAGAGGGTGGCGAGCGGAGCGAGCCGGGTGAGGGGTACCGACCGGACATTTCGGAGCAGTTGCCGTGTTCCCGACTAGCCCGGACACCCGCGAAGCATGAAAATGCAACCTCGTCGTTCCCGCGAAAGCGGGAATCCAGTTTCAGCTCGATGGCTCAACGACGATGCTGACGTATCGCCCCGAGCGGCCCTTGTCTTCGAATTCCACGACTCCGGAAAGCTTAGCGAAGAGCGTATCGTCGCTGCCCACGCCGACATTCCGGCCGGGCTTCAGGCGCGTGCCTCGCTGCCGCACCAGAATCGAGCCGCCCGTCACGTACTGCCCGCCAAAACGCTTCACGCCCAGCCGCTGCGAATTGGAGTCGCGCCCGTTTCGCGAGCTTCCTAAACCCTTTTTATGCGCCATCTAAGAACCCTTTCTATTTTCGGGCGGCGCGACCGGCTAAGCGCCGATCACGTCGCGAATCAAAATTTCACTGAACTCCTGGCGATGGCCGCGGGTGCGCCGGTATTGCTTCTTACGTTTGTATTTCAGCACCAGCACTTTCTTCGCCCGGCTGTTCTTCAGGATGACGCCGGTCACCTTGGCGTCCGGGACGAGCGGAGCGCCCGCCTTCAGGCTCGCCCCGCGCACCGCCAGCACGTGATTGAACTCCACCGTCGACCCTTCGGCCCCCGGTAATACTTCCACCCGGATCACATCGCCCGGTGAAACTCTGTATTGCTTCCCGCCGGTCTTGAAGATCGCGTACATAGCCGGAAATTCCTCTCTTGCTCAAAAGGTCCAGTGTAGGGTGTCTTGCGACCGCCTGTCAACGCCGGGCGCGGCAAAAGGGGCGACTCGCCGGGCTGCCCCTGCGGAAGGAATCACCTCGCCTGATCAGGCGCCGCGAGCACCTCTTTACAATTGCATTGACTCGCTTGCCCGTTTTCCACTAGGCTATGAGGAGGTCTTGGAGCCCGGTACATCACGCGAGCGGGAAGTGCGGCCGGAAGCGGCCTGTTTTTGCTTCGCGGTCCGGCTCCGCAAGATCCATTCTGAGGAGGTGTTATGAATTGTCAGGCCCGGGAAGTGGCGGCAACACGTTCTTTGCTGATTGTGCTTGCTCTGTTGATGGGGGCATTTCTCCTGGCGCCCAGAAGCGGCGTTGCGCAGGAAATCACCGGCGGGATCACCGGAACAGTGACCGATGCGTCGGGCGCGGCGGTACCCAACGCGCACGTCACCGCCACGGATACGCTGCGCGGAACGGTGTGGCCCACCGAGACGAACTCAGCGGGTGTTTATAATTTTCCCCGGCTTCCCACCGGACAATACACGCTGAAGGTGGAAGCGCAGGGCTTCGCCTCGGCCGCGCATCCCGCGTTCGAGCTGCAGATGAACCAGGTTGCTCGCGTCGATATTCAGTTGAAGGTGGGGACGATGACGCAGACCGTCAGCGTCTCCGCGGCGCCGCCCCTGCTCCAGACGGACACGATGCAGGTGGGTTTGGTAACCAGCAGCAACTTCAACGTCAACCTTCCTCTCGCCACGCGCAACTACATTCAGCTCACGCTGCTGACGCCGGGAGTTACCACCACCGATCCGAGCTCTTTTGAGAACGGCCAGCGCACCGGCGGAGGCGGCCGGCCCTACGTCAACGGCAACCGCGAAGAGGGCAATGACTTCCTCCTGAACGGCATCGACAACAACCAGATTTCCGACAACCTGACTTCCTATCAGCCGAGCGTTGACGCGGTGCAGGAGTTCAACGTGGTCACCAACAACGCCCCCGCGCAATACGGACAGTTCCAGGGCGGCGTGGTGAGCGTGACCATCAAGTCCGGCACCGACCAGTATCACGGCGACGCGTTTGAGTTTGTCCGCAACAACATCTTCAACGCGAATAACTGGGGCCGGAATTGGAACCACCTGCCGATCCCTCCGATGCGCTGGAATGAATTTGGCGGGACGGTCGGCGGGCCGATACGAAAAGACAAGCTCTTCTTCTTCGCCGATTACCAAGGCGAGCGCCTCGACAATCCGACATCGCAGCAGGTCGCAACAGTAATGACTCCCGCGGAACGTACCGGCGACTTTTCTCAGCTCTTAAGCCCGGGCGGCACCACGGGGCTGACCAAGGCCATTCAGCTCTACAACCCGTGCGCGTCTATGTCGGGACCGTGCACGGCGCCGGCGAACCCCGCGGCGGTGCGCCAGGCTTTTGCCAATAACCAGATTCCGATTACCATGATCGATCCGGTGGCCGCCAAGCTCTTCTCCTCGGGGAAGTATCCGGCGCCAGTCAACTCCAATTTCATCAACAATGCGCTCTACAGCGCGCGAAGCTATACGGACACGGACCAAGGCGACGCGAAGGTCGACTACGTGGTGAACAACAAGAATCACCTATGGGGAAGCTATTCACAGTCCTTTCAGCAGATCCCTTCGGTCAATAATTTCCCGCTCTTCGGCCAGAGTTTCAATAATTCCCCTTTTCACGCCGGGGTTATCGATTGGACGCACACCTTCAGCCCCACGCTGGTGATGGACGCCAAGATGGGCGTCAACCGCATTTACCTGAACAACGGCGCAAGCACGGCGGCATTGGGGACTTTCGGCACACAGCTTGGCATTGGTGATGCCAACGTCCACGGACCGGGCCTGCTCGCGCTCAATTTCAGCAGCAGCACCAGCAACCTCGGCTCTTCCGATTCGGAAGAGTTGTTCGCAGACACCACCCTCGAACCCACCGTGGACTTTATCCTGACCCACAACCGCCACGTCATCCACATGGGATTCGAGGCGATGCGTCATGACGTCAATACCTACTATGCCGGCAATAACGGCAAATTCGGATTGCTCGATTACAGCGGGCAGTATACGGGCGGACCCGACCCGACCGGCGAAGTCTCGCCCGGCTACGCTGACGGGGACTTCTTTCTGGGCCTTCCGAACACGGTCGGACTGGGAGTGAGCGCAGGCACTTGGGGACAGCGAAGCTGGGTTTACGCTCCGTACGTTCAGGACGACTGGCGCGTGACGCAAAACCTGACGCTCAACCTCGGCCTTCGCTGGGAATACAATCAGCCGTGGTACGAAGTTTTCAATCGCCAGGGGAACTTCGGCCCGATCTCCGGCATCGAGGAATTTCCAACCTCAAGCGTCGAGGGCGTTTGCCCGGCGCTGCTTGGAAGCTCCAACTGCGCCGTCGGCAGTTCGAAGGCTCTTTATAACGCCTATTGGGCCGACTGGGAACCGCGCGTCGGCTTTGCGTGGCAGCCGGGGTTCCTCGGCAAGACTACGGTGCTGCGAGGCGCGTATACCATCTCTTCATTCCTCGAGGGAACGGGCACCAACCTGCGTCTGCCGCTGAATCCTCCGTTCCAGTCTGAGTTTGAGAATGACTACACCACCGGAATACAGACGTATTACCCCGGATCAACCACTGACCAGGGGCTGTCGGTGCTTGCCAACCCGACAAACCCTTACGCGAACACGAACATCCGCCTGTGGGATCCGGGCGTACAGCCTGCGATCGTTGAGCAATGGAACTTGAGCATCGAGCACCAGTTGCCCGGCGACACGCTAGTATCCATCGGCTACCTGGGCCAGCACGGGACTCACCTGATGGTTCCCATGCCGTATTTCCAACGGCGGCTCGTCGGCGAGGCGGGTTGCACGTCGGCGAACGCCGTCAACCTTAACGGCTCGCCGATTTTAACTTGCGGCAGCCCCTTCCTCTCGGGCGATCCGGCCCTCTACAACGCCATTGGGCAGATTTCCGGCACCGCCTCGAATGGCGATCAGGCCTATGATGCACTTCAGGCGAGCCTCACCAAGCACCTTACCCACGGCCTCGAAGTGCAGCTCTCCTACGCGTACTCGAAGGCCATGACAAACGCGATCGGGTATTACGGCCAGGGCGGGCAGTCCGCTTCAAACTCCGCCTACTTTCAAAATCTGTACAACATGAGGTCCGAGTGGGGCCCGACCTACTTCGACGCTACCAACAATTTATCGGGGTCGTATACTTACCAGTTGCCGGTGGGGTCGGGCAGGCGCTTCGGCAGCCACATGAACCGCATTGCCGACAGCCTGATCGGCGGTTGGACGGTAAGCGGTATTGTGAGCGAACGGAGCGGATTCGCTCTCACGGTCACCGGACCTGACAACTCCGGAACCAAGAGCCGCGGAGCGAAGGCGAATTGCCTCGGATACGTTCCGTATTTCCACGGCGTCGGGCTCGGTACAACCTGGTTCGGCACTTTCCCGTTTAGCCGGGCTGCTACGGGAACATTCGGAAACTGCGCCAACGGCACGCTGCGAGGGCCCGGGCTATCAGACTGGGATGCAGGAGTCTTCAAGTCGTTTAAGTTCAGCGAGTCCAAGAGCCTCGAATTCCGCAGCGAGTTCATCAATTTCACGAACACGCCGGCATTCGGACCACCCAACCGAAGCGTGACCAGCAGCGCGTTCGGAGAACTCACGGGCGCGCTCAACACATCACGGAACGTTCAGTTCGCGCTGAAGTTCCTGTTCTAGTGTCCCGGTGATAACGGGTAGCGCGGACCCGCGCGTTTCGGGTCCGCGGCTTTTCTGCGGTCCGCACTGGTGGTCACGGTCAGTGCTTTTCTGACCGCGGGCCTTTTGTTTCGGGCACAGACCCGCGGTCAATCGCAATACGATTGACCGTGGCTACCCCTGAACGGGCCTGAGACAGTTTTAGCGGTTCACCCCCCGCCGTCCACGCCTGCGGAACTCCGTTCGCGGGTGGGGCATACATCGCGCTTCTTGCGATGTATGCGATTCTCTATGTTCCCTATCGACCGAATGCCTTGATCGCAAACATGCCAAACTGCGGCATGGATGCGCCACCCGCCCAGCCACCCGCCATGATTGAAACGCCTGCTCAGGTCCCGACGTTTGAAGGTCTCACCGTGGCCGCATTCGAAAGCCGCCGCGAGCAGGAGATTGCCGCGCTGATTTCCCGCTTCGGGGGCGTGCCGCTCGTCGCGCCCTCCATGCGGGAAGTGCCGTTGGAGGATAACTCGAGCGCACTAGCATTCGGCGAGACGCTCATCGCCGGGCGCCTCGACGCCGTGATCTTCATGACGGGCGTGGGCGCGGAAATGCTGCTGAACGTTCTCGAACGGCGTTATCCGCGCGAAAAGCTCATCGCCGCGCTCTCGAAGACGACCGTGATCGCGCGCGGCTCGAAGACGGTTCGCGCGCTCACCGATGCGGGCATTCCAATCACGATTAAGGTGCCGGAGCCGAATACGTGGCGCGAGATCGTGCAGGCGCTCGATGCGCAGCCACAACTCGCGCGTTCGCGAATCGCCATTCAGGAGTACGGCGAATCGAACGATCTGCTGATCCGGGAGTTGCGGGCGCGCGGGGCGGAGCAGGTGACGAGCGTGCCGGTCTACCGCTGGGCGCTTCCCGAAGATCTCGCGCCGCTCGAGCAGTCAATCGATCAGCTCATCGACGGCCGCGCGCGAGTGGTGGTGTTCACGAACGCGGTCCAGGTGGATCACCTGCTTGATGTTGCAGCGCGCCAAGGCCGCAAAGCGGAACTGCTGGTCGCTCTCGAACGCGGCGTAGTTTGCTCGATCGGCCCAACGTGCAGCGAAACGCTGGCCGCGCACGGCATCGCCGTTGACGTCGAGCCGGAAAGTCACAAGATGGGAGCTCTCGTCCACGAGGCGGCCCGGTGTGCGCCGGCGCTGCTGAAGGAGAAGCGTCGGCATCAGGCTGAGACGGCTAGACTCGAACTGGGCGTCACGTCGGAAGAATCTTCGCTCTTCCATCCCACAGAATCGCCTCGCTGGGCGGACTCGCGCTTCATGAAGGCGTGCCGCCGGGAAGCGGTCGATGCGACGCCGGTGTGGCTGATGCGCCAGGCCGGCCGGTACATGCGCTTCTATCGCGAGCTCCGATCACGCGTGCCGTTTCTCAGCCTTTGCAAAACTCCTGATCTGGTGGCCGAGGTCACGGTCCGGGCCGCCCATGATATCGGAGCGGACGCCGCGATCCTCTTCGCGGACCTTCTGCTCATCGCCGAGCCGATGGGTTTCCACCTCGACTACGAGACATCCGGCGGCCCGCGGGTGACTCCGGCCGTGCAGACGTGCGACGCGGTGAAGACGCTGGTGCAGGCCGAGCCCCCGCACGATGCGCTGGGTTACGTTTTTGAGGCGGTACGCCGCACGCGCGCGGCTCTCAATCCGGCCCTGCCGCTGATCGGCTTTGCGGGCGCGCCGTTTACGCTGGCGTCCTACTTGATTGAGGGAGGACCTTCGAGGACGTTCTGGCACACCAAGTCGCTGATGCTGCGCGATCCGGGCGCGTGGAGCGACCTCCTGAGTTTTCTCGCATCGCGGCTCGCCGCGTACATCAACGGGCAGATTGAAGCGGGCGCGCAGGCCGTGCAGGTTTTCGACTCTTGGGTTGGGTGCCTCTCGCCCGACCACTACCGGCGGTTCGTTCTTCCCCACATGAAGAGCTTCTTCAGGGCCATTACGCCGGGCGTGCCGATGATTCATTTTGGCACGGGCACGGCGGCGCTGCTCGAGCTCATGCGCGAGGCCGGCGGCAGCATCATCGGAGTCGATTATCGGGTTGAGCTGGATGATGCGTGGGACCGGCTCGGCGCCGGCGTGGGCGTGCAGGGGAATCTCGATCCGGTTGTCCTCGGCGCGGATTTGACCACGATCCGCCAGCACTCCGTGCGCATTCTGCGCCAGGCGGGTGGCCGCCCTGGACACATCTTTAATCTCGGGCACGGCGTGCTGCCGCATACGCCCGAAGAGCGAGTAATCGATTTAATCAAAATCGTTCACGAAGAGAGCGCGCGGCTGCTGCGGCTGTAGCCGCGCTCGGTGAGCGAAGCGACCGAACGCGCCGGCGCTGGCAGCGAGGGCAGAAATGACTGCTTCGCCCCGAAACGATCCGACGCCGGATGGGTGTTGCGCATCGCCGGCACGGTTGGCCGGTGCGGCCGTAAGCGCGGAGCAGCGGCTCGAAATTGCCGGGGTTGCCCTCGATATCGGTATAGTCGCGGAAGCTGGTGCCCTGGCGCTCCACCGCGCGCCGGAGCACGTTACGGATCGCGCGGTAAAGGCGGCGGCGCGCATCCGCGCCAATCGCGCCGGCGGGCGTCTCGGGATGGATGTGCGCGGCAAAGAGCGCTTCATCGGCGTAAATGTTGCCCAGGCCGGCGAGCATCCGCTGATTCATGAGCCAGCTTTTGATCGCGCCGCGGCGGCCTTCGAGCGCCCGCTCGAATTCCCGCGGAGTAGCTTCGAGCGCGTCCGGGCCGAGCGAGTTGAGGATTCGCTCCGCTTCGAGCTTGGTGCAATAGCGCAAGCTGCCGAACCGGCGCGCATCGCGATAGCGAAGCTCGTCGGGTCCGCCGTCCAGAATAACGCGAACGTGCGTGTGCGGGAGGAGTGGAGAATCGCGGCGCGACAGCAGCACCTGGCCCGTCATTCCAAGCCGCACCACGAGGCAGCCGGGCGGGCTCGAATCGGGCGGTGAGAATTCGATCACCAGCGCTTTTCCCTTCCGCGTGAGGCGCGCCACCCGCTGGCCTTCAACGCCGCGACGGAAATCCTCCGGGTTGCCGCGAATGACGGCCGGGCAGAGGATCTCAACCGCGGAAAGGATTCGGCCGGGCAGGTGCCGGTCAAGGCCGCGGCGCACCGTTTCGACTTCGGGAAGCTCGGGCATAAGAGCAGTGACGAGTGATGAGTGATGAGTGACGAGTGATCTGCATCGAGAGCAGCTCCGGTTGCGGCTCACACAGCGACCAGGATCTGATCGCCTTCGATTTTCACTTCGTACCGCGCGAGGCAGGTCGCCGGATCACCACATCGTTCGCCGGTTCTGATGTTGTACTGCCATCCGTGCCACGGGCAGGTTATAACGTCTCCGTCGAGCTCGCCCTCACCGAGCGGCCCGCCGCGATGCAGGCACTCATTGTCGAGCGCGAAGATTTCGCCTCCTGCGTTAAAGAGAGCGATACTTTTTCCCTTCACCTCGACCGCCGTGCAGCCGCCGGGGGGGAGCTGGCCGAGGTCCGCAACCCGGATGAATTCCGCCACGCTGCCCTCCTCGACTTGATGCGCCAAACGCATCCTACCGCACTTCCACCGCTGCCGCCGCAGAAGGCTGACTCTCGTTCTGCGCGGCGTCAACGGCTGTGGCCCAGTAGGTGTACCGCTTACCGGGGCTGACCGCGCGATCGGCAAAAGCGGGCGTCCTCAGCAACTCGCGGTTCAGCCGTTTGGGAGAGCCTCCCGGGGCCTGGCGATAAACATTATAGCCCGCAAGATCCGGCGCAGTCTCGGGCGTCCAGACGAGATCGACTTTCGTTCCTGTAAAAACAGCCGCCAGTCCGGTAGGTGCAGGCGGCGGAAAAATCCTGCGCGGCGTCGTTGCGATTCGGACGGAGTCCGCGCTCATCGCAGACTGCCCATTCTGTCCGAAGACGGCGCGCACGACGTAGATGTATTTGCGCCCAAACTGAATCTGATCATCCTTGTAATCTGGCGAAGCGACTTCTCCGAGCAGCCGCAACGTCGCTGGTGCTGATCCCATCGACCGATAAACGCGGTATCCCTGAAGCGCGGCGAGCGGAGCGCCCGGCGCGACGGGCTCATCCGGCGCTTGCCAGCTCAGCTCAATCGCTCCGGGAACCTGACGAAGCTTCACGCCATTGAGCGGCGCTGAAACATTCAGCAGCTCCACGCTGGCCGGATTCGAGGGGCCGCTCTTGTGCGCGCGGCCGCGGAAGCCGCGGGTCAGCGTCACGACTCGGAAAGTAAATACCGTCTGGAGGAACGGCCGAAGCTGCGCAGGCGGCGGTCCGGCGGGATAATGAAATTCGCTCCCGCGCTCGAAGGCCGCAAGGTTCGACGGTTGAATCACAACCCACGGCGTCGTTGTGATCAGCGGCGGCGCCTTCGCGGCGCCCGCAATCGCAACGCGCCGGAAGATTACCACCTCGAGCGGCTTCGTCAGGCTGCGGCCATCCGTGGCGAGCCGGGGCAGCGTGAAGCTGAGTGTTATGGCCGCTCCCACCTGCGTCGCCCGGAGGTCTTTCACGGCTTGCGGGGTTTGGATTCGGGGCGGACGGGGCGGCGCCTCGGCCGCGCACCCCGATAAGAGACTCGCCGCGAGCAGGGCAAGCACGCCGGCTCGTCGCCGCGCGTTCCGCCGAGTTCCGGCCGCAGATGCAGGCAAGATCGGTCTATCGAATTTCACTGGAGGGCGCAGGCAGAAGGCCAGGCGGCGCGATGCGTGAAAATTTGGGGCTTGTCATTCCCGCGGAGCTTGTCCTCCGCAAAAGCGGAAAAGCGCGAATCTATTTTTTCCCCTCAGGACAGACACTTTCGCGGGGTGAGTGCGTCCAAGTCTCGGGCCAGCCTCAAAGGATATAGCGGCTCAGGTCCTGGTTCTTCACGATCTCCTGAAGCTGCTTCTGCACATACGCGATGTCGATCTTCACGATCTTCTTCTTCAGGTCGGGTCCTTCGAACGAAATCTCATCTAACAGCTTCTCCATGATCGTATGCAGGCGCCGCGCGCCGATGTTTTCCGTTTGATCATTCACCAGCGCCGCAAACCTCGCGACCTCTTCGAGCGCATCGTCTGTGAACGTGAGCTTGATGCCTTCCGTCTCGAGCAGCGCCGTGTACTGCTTCACGAGCGCGCTCTTCGGCTCCTTGAGAATGCGGATAAAATCGTCGACGCTGAGCGAATGAAGCTCCACGCGAATAGGAAAGCGCCCTTGCAGCTCCGGAATCAGGTCCGAGGGCTTGCTCACGTGAAACGCGCCGGCGGCGACGAAGAGGATATGGTCCGTGCGCACCATGCCGTAGCGTGTGTTGACGGTGGTGCCTTCGACGATCGGCAGGATGTCGCGCTGGACGCCCTCGCGGCTCACGTCCGGGCCGTGCCCGTGCTCGCGGCCGGCAATCTTATCAATCTCGTCCACAAAAATGATTCCCGACTGCTCAGTGCGCTCGACCGCCGTGCGCGTGACCTGGTCCATATCAATGAGCTTGCCTTCTTCTTCCTGGATCAGGTAATCCATCGCCTCGCCCACGCGCATCCGTCGCTTTTTCGAGCGCTGGCCGAAAAGCCCCGGGAGAATGTCCTTGATGTTGATGTCCATCTCCTCGATGCCTTGCGAGGAGACGATCTCGAAGGCCGGAAAGCTTCGCTCGCGCACGTCCACCTCAACCTGGCGTTCGTCGAGCTTCCCTTCGCGAAGCTGTGCGCGCAGCTTCTCCCGCGTGCGCTGTTGCTGGTCCCGCTGGCGCTCGGCTTCGTCCGGTGATGCCGGATCGGTTTTCGGCGCCGGGACGGGAGGAAGCAGCAGATCGAGCAGCCGCTCCTCGGCGTTCTGCTCCGCCTTTTCCGCGACCTCGCTCACCTTCTCTTCGCGCACCATGTCGATCGAAATTTCGACGAGATCCCGGATCATGGATTCGACATCGCGGCCGACGTATCCGACTTCCGTGAAGCGCGAGGCTTCAACCTTGATGAATGGAGAATTCGTGAGGCGAGCGAGCCGGCGGGCGATCTCGGTCTTGCCCACACCCGTCGGACCGATCATGATGATGTTCTTCGGAAGGATTTCCTCGGCCAGATCCTCGGGCAGTTTCTGGCGCCTCATCCTGTTGCGCAGCGCGACCGCGACGGATCGCTTGGCGCTATCCTGACCCACTACGTATTTGTCGAGCTCCGCCACGATCTGGCGCGGGCTCATATCGTCAGCGGAAACGGCGGCTTCGATGCTTTCGGGCAAGTAGAAAACCATAGCAGATGGGGTGTTCGCGCCTCCAGAAAGGCGCGGGCCAGCCACGGCGGATTCTGCCTCCCGAGCTGAGGAGGAATTTCAGCAACCGGCCGGGACTCGCCAGGAGAGATGCCGCGATCGAAGGCGAGTCATAGCTCCTCGATCACGACATTCTCATTGGTAAAGATGCAGATCTGGCCCGCGATCCGCAAAGCTTCCTCGACAATACCTCGCGCAGCAAGCGTCGTGTGCTTTGCCAGCGCTCGCGCTGCGGCCAGGGCGTACGGACCTCCGGAGCCGATCGCGACGATGCCGTCATCCGGCTCGATGACGTCTCCATTGCCGCTCACCAGGTAAGTGTTCTTCGCGTCGGCAACCAGCAGCAGGGCTTCGAGATGCCGCAGCGCGCGGTCGGTTCGCCAATCCTTGGCAAGCTCCACGACCGCGCGGCTGAGGTTGCCGTGATACTCCTCCAGCTTTTGCTCGAACCGGGAAAAAAGAGAAAGCGCGTCCGCGGTGCTACCGGCGAATCCGGCAATCACATTCTCATTGTAGAGGCGCCGGATCTTTTTCGCGTTCTGCTTCACCACGCTTTCGCCCATCGTGACTTGGCCATCGCCTCCCATCGCGAGATGACCATCCCGACGGACGCTGAGAACGGTTGTCGATCGCACGACCTGCTTGTTCGCCAAGTAGCCTCCCCCGCAATTATAGCAAACTCATCCGGCTTGTAGCGCTCGGCTTTAGACCGGCACCTGCCGCCCCTTCGACTTCGCTCAGGGCAGGCTCTGACGGGCGGCGCTACTACCCGGCGGAGCTAGAGGACAGGGTGCGCGCGCGTGGCGGGCATCGGGTGAATCTCGCCTGGCCCGTCAGCAACGCCCGGTAAATGTCGCGGTCGCGCAGAACCATCTCCACGTATGCACGCGTATCGGTGAACGGAATCGTTTCAAGGAATTTCGCGGGATCGTTCACCTTGCTGTTTGAAACCCAGAGGCGCGCGCGAATGTCGCCGGCGTTGTACGCCGCGAGCGCTTGCGGAACGTTGTTGTTGAATTCGCGGAGCAGCTCGCGCAAGTAGAGACAGCCGGCGCGAATGTTATAAGCGGGACTGTAAAGCGAGCGCGCAATGCGCCGGCGGCGATAGCGGCTGCGCACGCGCGCCGTTGCGGTCGCGGGCTCCATCTGCATCAACCCCCGCGCCCGCGCATATGAAAGCGCGCGCGGATTGAAGGCGGATTCCTGGCGGATGATTCCCATCACGAGGTACGGATCGATTCCGTTCGCCCGCGCGTAGCGCCGCACCAGGCTCCAATAGGTGCGAGGGTAGAGCCAGTTCCAGACATCTCTCGGCAGCGCGCGGAACGGAAACAGCTCGTAATCCGGCGCCGCTTGCTTCGCGGCGAACAGGGCGGAAGATACATCGCGCTCGGAGGCGCGGCTGCGCGCCAGCGCGAGCAATAACTTTGTGTGTTCAGGATGAAGCGCCCTCGCGTCCTCAAGATACTCGCTGGCGAGGTCATCGAGGCTGAGCGCGCTGAGGGCGCTGAATGGCTGCAAAAGGCTGTCGGGTTGCTCCGCGCCGCACACGCTGAAAGGAGGATCAGGCCGGGCGGGAAGCGCAACCCCGAGGCTTGCAAGAGCCGAGTCCGAGACCGGCGCTACGGAAGCGATACGCCTCTGGCGCTTCGGCAGTCTCAGCCGCGCTTCGATTCCGTAGTAGGTGCTAGCGTACCGGTCTGCCAGCAGCAGGAAAATTTCTTCCGCCGGTCCAGCGTCGCCCGCCTTGTCTTCGGCGCTGGCGAGCCAGTAAAGCGCCGCGGGAGCATACGACGACTTCGGATACCGCTGAAGAAATTCAACCAATGCGCCCTGTGCTGCTTCGCCGTTGCCCGCGAGGAGGTCGTACCAGGCGGAGCGCCACGCAGCTTCGGGGGCGTAAAAGCTGTCCGGAAAAGCTTGCGCCAACGGCCGGTAGTAGCGCGCTGCGGTTTGCCAGAAGCCTTCGCGCGCAAAGTACCCGGCGGCGTAGGCGAGCGCGTCAGCGTAAGAGCGGGCACGGGGATATTTGTGGTAGATTTTGTCGAGTGCGTCGAGCATCGAGCGCTCGCCGCCGTTCAGCTCGAAGGCGCGGACGCGGAGGGCCAGCCGCGCCGCATCCATTTCCGCGTTTTTCGGATCCGGCTGATTGAGCGCGGCGAGCGCATCCGAATACTGGCGCAGCGCCAGGAAGCACTCGGCTCGCCGGTTCCGCCATTGAGCCCGGTGCGGACTGTGGGGCCACGCGAGGAGCAGGCTGTCGTAGCCGGTAAGCGCCTGGCGGTAAAGCCCGCGCCGGTACAGGTGATCGGCGCGCTCGGTCTCGGCGCCTTCCGATACTTGCGGGTACCGGGAACCCAACTGACGTCGCAGGCGATCGAGCGCTGACTGCGCCTGCCGGTCGGCTGCCGTCTGGGGAAAAGAAATGTCAATTTGCTCATACGCTTGAGCGGCCGCGAGCTTTTTCTGAAGACCCTCGTCAGCTTGAGCTATGAGCAGAAGCACCGGCGCGCTGTCCTCGGCGGAGGCCGGCTCGGCGCCGAGCTGCGCGAGCGCCTCCTCGGGGCGTCCCGCCTTGATCAGCAGCCCGGCAAGCTCGTTTTCCGCCGGCAGGCGCAGCACGCTTTCGGGATGACGATCGCCGAAACCTGTAAGCGCGGCGATGGCCTCATCGTCTCGCCTGATTTGCTGGTCAGCCAGCGCTTCGTAGTACTCGGCATAGCCGGCGAGCACGCAACGAGTCGCGGCCGCGCGTCCGAAGAATTCCGCCGCCGCGGCCACTTCTCCTGCCGTGTATTCGCGGTAGCCGAGAGCGAAGTAGGCGAGGCCCTGCGCCTCCGGGCTGCGCGCCGATCGGGCGTAGCGCGCGAGCGCGCCCCAGCCGCGGCGCGTTCGCGCCCGCGCCGCAAGCACGCGCAGCGCTGGGCTGACGCGCGAAGCCGCGGGCAGGGCGAGAATCCCGCCCGGCGCGCCGAGGGCCACCGCGAGAATGAGAATGAGCCGGTTTATGCGAAAGGAGAATCTCACGCGGAGTGATGAGGATAAACCAGGCCAAGCACTGTGGGATCGCTCCCGGCCAGCGCGCGAACCATCTCTTCGTGAAAATAGTCCGGCTGGCCGTCGAGAGTAGTCCCAAACTTGCTTTGATACGCCTTTCGGCTCCGCTCGATGTGAAACTTCAGGCGGGCGTACAGGTCCTTGTGTTCGCGCCCCCGCGCCACTTCGGCCGGGTTGTAGAGCTCGATTTCGGAGACAAGCAACCGTGCATAGCGCTGTGCCTCCACGCGCAGCTTCTCCGGGTCGATCGCCTCAGCCGGAGCGGGACGTGCGGCGCCATTTGAGGGCGATGGCGAGGGTTGATCTCCGGCCTCCGGCGCGTCCGAGCCGCTCACGCGGATCATCGCCGCGAGCCCGTCAAATTGCGTCCGAAGGCCCTCGACGCATCGCTCGAGCTCGCGTAGGCGGTCTTGAATGGCGTCGAGTTCCGCGCCAAGCTCCAAGCTGGCGGTTTCGCGATCTCGAGCATCGTTGTGATGCGGCAACTCGGTGGCCTCCTTCGATTTCATTATGGACCCTTTGGCGCTTCGCCTGTCAACGAAAACCACGTGCTTCGAGAATTTCGGCCCAGCCAGAGCCCCGCAAGGGGCGCAAGAGAGTGGCCCCGGGCGTAAGCCCGGGGGGACGATCGCGAGTCACATTGTTCGCCCCTCGCCCCTCGCCCGGCGCAAGCCGGCGAGAGGCGAGGGGCACGTAACGAGGATGGGCCGCTGCCCACGGCTCACGCCGTGGGCTACCCTCTTTCGCCCGCTCTGCGGGATCCTCTGCGCACGAACTTTGATTGTGCGGCCTCGGCTCGAACGGGATTCTCACCCTCAAGCGGAACGCACATGGCTCGAACCTAAATTTTGAAAATCCACTAATCGCGCCGAAGTGGCGTAGCGCAGGCTTGCTTTTTACTTTGTGGATTTTCCGATTCGCCGTCGAGGGCCGCGGACTTGAAAAACAAGTCCGCGCTACCTCTCTGACGTGTTGCAAACCAGGGGCTGCGCGAATTCTGTTGCGATGGCCCCGCCCAATGTGGTAGTCGAGATAGTTGCGGCGCGAGCACCGCGCGGCGGAACTATGGAGGGAAGGACAATGACATCACGGCGGCTCCTCGCACGGCTGCTTTTGGCGTCCGCGCTCGCGTTAGTCTCAGGCGCCGGCGCGGCAGCGCTTCAAATCACTCCGGCGGCCTATCAGGCGATGAAATGGCGGCTGATCGGCCCGTTCCGCGGCGGTCGCGCCGTCGCCGTCGCGGGCGTTCCTCAGCATCCGGCGAGGTTCTATTTCGGCAGCGTTGACGGAGGCGTTTGGAAGACCCCCGACGCCGGCCGGACTTGGCAGCCGCTCTGGACTCATGAGCCCGTCGCCTCGATTGGGGCCCTCGCCGTTGCGCCGTCCGACCCGAAGGTGATCTATGCCGGCACGGGCGAGGCCGATATTCGCTCCGACCTTTCGATCGGCGGAGGAGTCTACAAATCAACGGATGCGGGGAGAACGTGGTCTTACACCGGGCTGCGCGAGACGCGCCAGATCAGCAAGATCGTTGTGGATCCGGCGAACCCGGACATCGTTTTGGTGGCTGCGCTCGGCCACGCTTACGCTCCGAATCCCGAGCGCGGCGTTTTCCGCTCGACTGACGGCGGCCGCACCTGGAAGAAAACGCTGTTCACCGATTCGAGCACCGGCGCGATCGATCTCTGTCTCGATCCCACAAACCCGCAGGTCGTTTACGCTGCGATGTACAACGCGCACCGTGTCCCGTGGAGCACTTACCCGCCCGCTGAAGGCCGGGGGAGCGGCATCTACAAATCGATGGATGGCGGCGTGACCTGGAAGCGTCTGATTCGCAGCGGCGAATCGGGCGGCCTCGCGCACGGCCTGCCTGCCGGGTTGCTGGGCCGCATCGGAATCGCGGTCGCTTACGGCGCACACCACACCCGCGTGTACGCCTTGATTGAAGCGCGAAAGAATGGCGGGCTCTACCGCTCGGACGATGGCGGCATCAACTGGCAGCGAGTGAGCAGCGATCCACGTATCACGGAACGCGGCTGGTATTTTGGCAATATCGTCGTCGATCCGAAGAACGAAGATGTGGTGTACTTGCCCGACGTCAGCCTTTATCGCTCGACCGACGGCGGCCGGACGTTCATCGCCTATAAGGGCGCTCCGGGCGGCGACGATTACCACGCCTTGTGGATCGATCCGCTTAACTCGAATCGCATGGTCCTCGGCAGCGATCAGGGAACCGTCGTCACCCTGAACGGCGGCAAAACCTGGAGCAGTTGGTACAACGAGGCTACGGCGCAGTTTTATCATGTCGCCGTCGACAATCAGTTTCCCTTCCGAGTTTATGGCGGGCAGCAGGACAGCGGCTCGGCTTCGGTGGCCAGCCGCGGAAACGACGGCGCGATTACGGTGCGCGAGTGGCACCCGGTCGGCGCGGGTGAAAGCGGTTATATCGCGCCGGACCGGAGCGATCCGCAAATCGTTTACGGCGGCGACACCTACGGCATCGTGCACCGGTACGACGAACGCACCGGGCAGGTCCAGGACGTCTCGCCCGATCCCCTGCCGCGTACGTTCGGGCCCAACTCGAACATGGTTGCCAATCGTTTGCGCTTCACCTGGACGTCTCCGCTCGTTTTCTCGCCTCAGGACCCGCACGTGCTTTACTTGGGAGCGCAATACGTTCTTGAAACCACTGATGCAGGTCATAGTTGGAAGAGGATCAGCCCGGACCTGACGCAGACTGCCGCGAGTCCATCGCGCGATGGCGTGGCCGGCGGAATCCCGGAGGGAGTCGGTGACGGCGTCGTTTACACGATTGCGCCCTCGCCGGTACGTGGGGGCGAAATCTGGGCGGGAACCGATAACGGCTTGATCCAGCTTACGACGAACGGCGGTGCATCGTGGCGAGACGTGACCCCGCTGGAGATAGCCCCGAGAAAGTCGCCAGGCGGCTTCACTTTGCCATCGTGGAGCAAGATCAGCCTCATCGAAGCGTCGCATTTCGACGCGGGTACAGCCTACGCCGCCGTCGATCGCCATCGCCTGGACGATTACGCGCCGTACATCTACCGCACGCACGATTATGGCAAGACCTGGACCAAGATCACCGACGGTATCGAGGCTCCGGCCTACGTGCACGCGGTCCGTGAAGATCCCGTTCAGAAGGGACTGCTGTACGCCGGCACAGAAACCGGCGTCTACGTCTCCTTTGATGATGGCGGCCACTGGCAGCCGCTGCAGCTTAACCTGCCCACGTGCTCCATCCGCGATCTTGCCATACACGACAACGAGCTTGTTGTCGCCACGCATGGGCGGTCGTTCTGGATCCTCGACGACGTCGAACCGCTGCGGCAGCTTAGCCAATCGGCACAGAACATCCTGACCTCGCAAGCGTACTTGCTCCAGCCCGAAGCGGCGGTCCGCGTTCGGCGCGATGTGAACGCGGACACGCCGCTGCCGCCCGAAACGCCCGCCGGTCAGAACCCGCCGAGCGGCGCGATTCTCGATTACTACCTCAAATCGCCGCCCCAAGGAGAGATCACTCTCACGATTCTCGGTCCGAACGGAATCGTGCGCGAGTTCAAGAGCGGAGCAAAGCCGAAACCGGTTGAGGAGCATCTTGAGTTCCCCCGCTACTGGCTGCGGCCGCCCGAGCCTTTGACGAAGAACGCGGGGATGAACCGCTTTATCTGGGATCTGCGCTCGACTCCGCCGCGCTCGATCTCGCACGATTACACGATGCACGCCGTCTTCGGCGAAAACACTCCGGCGCAGCCGCGCGGCCCCCTCGTTCTTCCCGGTGAATACACCGTGCGCCTGACCATCGCGGGGCAGAATTACGATCGGCAGCTCGAGGTCAAAATGGACCCGCGCGTGACCGCTTCGCCTGAAGACCTCAAACAGGAATTCGACCTCGGCACGAGGATTTCGCGGGGGATCGACTTGGTTTTTGGGCTCCATTCGCAGATTGCAAATCTCGATTCCCAGCTTGCCGCCGACGAAAAGGGGCTGGCGGGCGGAGGAAAACTCGGGGTCGAAGCGGAGATCGACGATCTGCGACGCCAATTGCGCGTGATTGGCGCGGGTGTTCACGAACCCGATGGGCCTCCTGCGCAGGGTCTGACTGAGGTAAACGAGGATCTGGTGACGCTTTCGGGCGCGGTGGGCGGCGCCGACGCCGCGCCGACGCTCGAGGCCAGCGAGGATGCGTCGCGATCAATCGCGAGCGTACGCGCGCTCGCCACCCGCTGGCAGCAGATCAAGTCCACCTCGGTTCTGCGGTTGAACGCGCGCCTCAAGGCCGCAGGCATCCCTGCGCTCAAAGTGCCGTAGCGCGGAACGGGAGTGGCGATGCCATTCATACACCGCCGCTGCAGTGCTGGACCGGCATTTCGGCGAGCTCGCGGAACGTCATCAGGCGGATGCCGAGCTTCTGAATTGCGGCGCGCACACTGGGGCTGGTGAGTATTTCGGCTTCAATCTTCTGCGAGGGCCACATCGGGGGCTCGCCCGCTGCGTCAATCGCGGGATGAAAATAGAATTCGGTGACGGCATTCCGGGGAAGATGCGCCAGCACGTCGAGCACGTATCGCTCGCTGAGCCGCCCTGTCTCGTGCAGGCCGAAAAGGCAGTCGTTGCTCCTGATGCCGAGAGCCGGCAGCCGGCGCTCCATCCTGCGCGTGAGCCATCGATAAACCAGATGGTCGCGGAGCTTGCGCGGCCAATGATCGTGGCTCAGCGCGAGAGCGGGGCGGAGCGGCTCGCGCACCATGCGCAGGCAGGGGACGTGGTATTCAGCGGCCAGCTCGATCACGATCTCGGCTAACGCCGGCTGCGTGTGAATGTGGTGATGTCCGTCGATGTGGTAGACCCGCCCGACCAGCTGGAGATGGCGCTCGATCTGCGCGCGGAACTCGTCGCGGAGTTTGGACCTGAGGCTGCGGCGAAGCGAGTAGTGCAGCCCGGCCCATGATTCGCTCGTTGGAAAGCGGCCCGATGCATCCACAATTCCGCGGAGTTGCCGTGCCGGCAGAACGCTTCTTCCGTTGCAGGCAACCAGGTGGAGACCGACGTCGAGCTGCGGGCATTCGGCCGCGATCGCGGCGGCAGCCGCGGCGCCCGGCTCGGCGACCATCAGGCTGGCGCTGGTGAGTATACCTTGGCGATGCGCCAGCGCGACCGCAGCGTTCACCTGCGGCGATCGCCCAAAATCGTCCGCATTGACGATTAGTCCTGTCATTGCTCTCGGCGGTTGGCCGTCGGGGGCCACATCGACCTGCGTCACCCCGCCTGGCTAAGCTTGCGCCGCCACCATTAGAAACTGCTAATGTTGTTGATTCTAAAGCATCAATAGGCTTCGTTCCTCGAGTTTTTGTATTCGGGGCGCCCTCCCCGCGCAAACGCCCGCGCCGGACACGGACTCGATTGTATCCTGAGCCAACCCACCCCGCTGAGACTCGCGAGATGAATGAGACATATTTTTCAGCCGCCGGGAAGCCTTGCGGGGCGGCTGTGTAGCGCGGACCCGCCTTCTCAGGGTCCGCGGCTTTTCGTTGGGCCTAACAAAGACCGCGGATCCTGCCGCGGAGCGGGATGCAAGGTCCGCGGTACCACCTTCGATTGCGCCGCAGCCGCCAGTCCCTGTGGCACTGAGGATGACACCTTCCGCCGCTCGTCCGTCATCTTCCGTTGAGGTCATGCTCGCCAGCCGGCTCCCCGCGCCTGCGCCGGACAAGGCGCTAAAATCACGGTTAGCGGCGAAATGGCAGAATCGAGGCGAAACGAAAGCCTCGCAAAGGAGCTTTATGGCCCAAACCGGCGCCTTGCTCATGTTCGCGTTCATCTTCGTCCAAGCGCGTGCAGCGCCCAATGTTCAGCTCAAGTCATGGAACATTCTGCGCTCCGGGATCGCCAGTTCCGATCCGGTGCACAGGGCAGAAGCTCTGACCGCGATCAGCTCCATCGGCGCAACGCGACGGTCCCTCTCGATGGTTGAAGACGGGCTCACGGACAAGGACCCCATCGTCCGGCAGACCGCCGCCACGGCGCTCGGCGAAATGAAATCAAGGCGCGCGATTCCCGCGCTCGAAGAGGCCCTCAGTGACAAGGATCCGGAGGTAAGGGTTGCTGCGGCAAGGTCATTATGGGAGTTGGGGGACCACAAGTGCCGCGGAGTGCTGATGGACATGCTGGCTGGGCGCGAAAAAACGAGTCAGCCGTTCGTGAAGCAGGAGGTCGGACTCGCCGTGAGGGAACTTCATCAGCCCGGAACGATCGCGCGCATCGGCATCACGCAGGGGGCCGAAGCGGTGCTTGGACCCTACGGAATGGGCATAGGATTCGCCGAGGAGATCCTGAAAGACGATGGCGCTGTCGGCCGGTCCTTGGCTGCCAAACTGCTCGGCAGCGACTCCGATCCGAAATCGTTTGACGCGCTCGAACAGGCCCTTCTCGATAAGAATTCCGCCGTTCGCGCCGTAGCCGCGCGCTCACTAGGCGAGCGAGGCAGGCGAAGCGCCATTCCCGATCTCGAGCCGCTCCTCGACAGCACGAGCGCTGGTCCAAGGTTCATGGCTGCCGCCGCCATAATCCGCCTCTCTCTGCGTCACAGAGAAAGGCGATGATATCTGGCTGCGGAAGATTAAAAGGAAGTGATGCTGTCGAATGGCGGTTTTCAGCCGCGCCGAAAAAACAGTGCCATCATCCGTTTCGTCCGGCTGTTCGGAGCGACCCTAATTTCCTAAGTCAGAGACCGCTCGATAAAATCCGCCCGGCCGGGGCTTAGGAACGGCATTTCGCATCAAAACGGCTTGCGCAGCGAACTTCTGACAGAACACTGCCGGCACGGTTAGAGCCGCGCCCATCCCGGCCCTGTCCCAATTTTCGTGAATGATCCGGGCTAAAGATATTTGCTCAACTGCCGATAGGCTCTTCATGCTTCTGTGCGGCTTGCGGCTGCGGCGGTGACGGCCAGCGCGCCTTGGCGTTGCCAGCGCGGCTGTTGCCGCGAGAAGGTGGACGATGGGATTTCCATTAGCTCCGGTCGGCGTCTCGAACGTTTCAGGTCCCGAAGTCAGGGCGGGCGGGGATCGTAACGCGAAGCGTGTCCGGGCCATCGAGCCTCGGGCTGCGGAGGCGAACGATGCGGGCGGCTCAGCCCGTGCCGACTCACCGGCGGCGCAGAATACGGCCCCGAACGGAGGAGTTTACCAGATTGCGGACGCGGTGGTCTTTCAGTTACAGCTCCAGAACGTCGTATTCAACGGCGACCCCGTTCCGAGCGCCTCGCCTGCGCCCAATGCGGCCCCTGAACTTGTTGTTAACGGCGACCCTGTTCCGGGCGCCTCGCCTGCGCCCGATGCGAGTCCTCGAAAAGCTGCCTCCGCGACCGCGCCGGTCGCTGTTCCCACGGCAGCGGTCAGCACCGCTGCGGCCGGCAGTATCGTGAGCCCGGCGGGTAACGCCGTGGCTAGTCTTCAAAGCCAGGAAGTGCAGTTGCAATCCGCGCTCCAGGCGCTTGGGCTTAGCCCGGCAGCCATCCAGGAGTTCATGACGGTGGCGCGACTTTTAGCGCAGTTGGCGCCCAGCGTCTTCCAGAACTTCGTCACCCAGGTAGTCTATCTTGCCAAATCCTCGCAGGCCGCCAACCCACCGCAACAGCCCGGCAACACGGCCGCGGCCGTGAAAGGGGCCTCGGCGATCCCGGGCAGTGGCGCCTCGACTAAAATCGAATTCGCCTCTGTACAGGCGGCGCAGGTTGAAATTCAGGCGGCGTCGAGCCAGGGTCCCGGCAGCCCTACCTTCGCCATCCAAGCAGAAGCTCAGGCCGTCAGTCTGCAGGAATTCGCTTTTTCATCACCGGCACAACCGGCGGCCGCGCCCGCTCAAAACCCCGCTCCGAGCGGCTCCACGGCATCCCCCGCGAACACCCTCACCGCATCCGCATAGTCTTCGTCTCCTCTCTGAGCTTTAGCCGGCATCTCTCACGATGCGGGCAGGGGGGCGGGGTTTTAACCCCGGCGTTTGGGCGCCCTTCCCACTTTTCAAACCCTCGTGCGCCGGACAGTTCGCTGCAACGAAC
>JBOGKE010000158.1:0-39951 GCA_050745265.1 Terriglobia bacterium | reverse complement strand
GACGAGCTGTCCGGCGCGCGAGGGTGGAATATACGTAAACTGGTCCTCTTTGGCGGGGTTAAAAACCCCGCCCCCCATTTAGGTTGGTAAGTTTGGCGAGAAGGCCGGGCTAGCCGATGCCCAGTTCGTCTGCACGTTCGAGCGGTGTGCCGCACCGGCGGCAAATCACCGCTGCGCAATCTCCACAGACCAGCGGGTCGTCCACTGGCACGCGGCACGCTGGGCAGTAGAACCCATCTTCTTGCTTTTCGTCAGTCATGAGCTCCTCATCACCACGGGAGAACGGGGCGCCTCTTTCACAAATTTACCCACGACGTTCTCAACCTCATCCAGATGTCCTTTGAAGAAGTGATCCGCGCCTTGCACCCAATGCAGCGTCTTCGGCGGAGCAAAGCGGGCCACCAACGCTTCCACCTCGGCTCGCGGTCCGTACTCGTCATTCTCGCCTTCAAGAATGAGCTTCGGTTTCGGGGAGTTAAAGAGGAACGAGTAATCGTACGATTTCACGGGCAGCCCGAGTCCCGCGAGCGCGCAGACGCGCGGGTCCCGCGCGCCGGCCGCGAGTCCCACGGCTGAGCCGAACGAGAAACCCATCAGCACGATGGGAACGCCGGGATAGCGCGATGAAAGGAAATCCAGCGCCGCAACCACGTCGTTCTGCTCGCCGCGGCCGTGGTCGTACTGGCCCTGGCTCAAGCCCACGCCGCGGAAGTTGAATCGAAGGGCCGGCGCCCCGTTGAGCACCGCCGCCTTTGCGGCGCGGAAGACCACCTTGGTGTGCATGGTCCCGCCAAAAAGAGGATGGGGATGACACACCACCGCGGCGCAGGCGGGGACCGCGTCGGGCGCGTATTCGAGCAGCGCCTCGAGCGAGCCGGCTGGACCCGAAATGAAGAGCCGTTCGATTCTCGTATCACACCTTAGCGCCCGATAAGTTCCCCCGGGCCGGTGACAACATAAATAGTGTAGAATGCGAACACATGGGGCGTGAAGCGCTTTTACGAAGCGGGGGCCGGGCAACCCGATGATGCCCGCTCGGAGTGGCGGGAGCGATTGAAAAAACTCGCAGTGCTGGTGGTCGTCCTGGCCGGAGTTGCGGCTTGGTACCTTTACATCTACGCGCCGGCAAAGCGCAGGAGAGCCGCGAGCGAGGTAGCCTACGTATTGCCGGACTCGCTCCCGGTGTTCGATACGACGGCCGTGATCCGCCGCGTCCTGGTGACGTATCACAGCGGACAGGCCGTGCGCGTGGCGGCGCGCGTGGGCGGATGGGCCAAGCTGGCGCTGCCCGGCGGCGGTACGGGCTGGGTCCATCAGGCGGACCTCGTCGACTCGGCGACTTACGAAAAGGGCTTGGCTTTGATCCGCGCCATCGCAAGTCGCCAGGCGCAAGCCAATGGACACACGATCAGACCGGTGAGCATCCGCCTTGCGCCGTCACGAAACTCCCTGAAGCTCGGCGAGTTCGCGAGCGACACCGCGCTCGACGTTTACGACCGACGCATCATCGAAGCGTCGCCGAATCCGGGCGCAAGCCGGCGCAAGGACGTCTGGTATCTCGTGAGCGGCGGCCAGCGGGGCGGATGGATCCTCGGACGCTTCGTGGATCTGGACGTCCCCCTCGGCCTCCAGCCCTATGCGCAGGGAATTAACATGGTCGCTTGGCTCGTCCTCGACACCGTGAACGACGGTGGGCGCGCCGTGCCGCAGTACCTGGCCGCAGATCGCATTGGCGTTGAGAATTTCGATTTCAATCATATCCGCGTGTTCACCTGGTGGGTGAAGCGGCACAAATATGTGACGGCATATGTCGAAAGCGGCGTCGACGGCTTCTTCCCGATTACTGTGATGCACGAGGGCAGCGTGCCCTATTTCAGGTTGCGACTGGTAGACAATCAGGGCGACAAATATCAGAAAGTGTACGGTCTGTTCGACACCATCGTGAAGCGCATGGGTACGGTCGAGGGCTGGACGAGCGGCGCGATGCCGGAGCCGGCCAAGCGCGCCCGCAGGCACCGCAGACGCCGGCGCTCGCGAGCCACGCTATAGCGTCGAACTGCGTTCGACGATGCTGCGATCCCGGGTGGCGCACACATGGCCGCGTTTTGCCATGAGTGCGGTTTTCAAGGATCGCACACATCGCAAACTGCGCGATGTGTGCGCCACCCAAGTACGTCGTCGCAACTGAATCGGGATCAACCATCCTCGCCTTCGGAGACTGAACGTGGAAACTCTCGCCAGCGAATCCGGGCTTTACCGCTTTCTCTGCGCGTTTCTCCGCTTCTGGTTCAGCCACATTTTCCGCCGGCTTCGCGTTCTGGAGCCGGAGCGGCTGCCGCGCTCCGGGCCTGTGCTACTGGTGGTGAATCATCCGGCGGGATTTGTGGAAGCTCTGATCGTCATCGCCGGACTGAACCGCCGGATTCACTGCCTGCTCGACCGCTCGCTGCTGAGAGGTCCCTTCGAGCGGATCATGGCGAGGCTGTTGGGCATGATCCCGTACAACTTTGAGGGCGAGGATTGGCCGGCGATCTTCGACTCCGTCTCGAGGCTCTTCAGCCGGGAAGAAGCGGTTCTCGTCTTCGCGCGGCGCGCCGTGGAGACAGGGCGATACGCTCCCGAGGCGGCAACCGTCGCGATCGAAGCCGAGGATTACCTCGCGCGGGAAGCTCCTTTGCCAGTGATTCCGGTCCATCTGTTTATCCCGGCGCCGCCCTCGGGCGCCGGAGAGATCCTGATCTATATCGGCCCGTCGTTGTCTCCCGCGGACGCGCCGTGGACCAGGGAACCGGACCTCGATCAGAGCATCCGTCTGCTGGACGAGCAAATCGGCAAGGCCTGCTGCGAAAATCCCTTCCGCCTGCAACCCGAGCAGGTCGGTCAATTCATCTCAGGCTTGGAATCCCTGATGCGCGAAGAGCTGGCGGACGAATGGTCTCAGCGGCCGAATTGGAAACAGCGGGTGGAGGATTTTGATATCAGCCCGTTTTTTGTCCGGCTCGCGCATCAGTTGAACTATGGGCATCCGGGCCGCTTGGTGGCCGTGAATGAATCGCTGCGGAACTACGAAGAACGGAAGCGCCGCGATGCGCTGCACGCGCTGAGAGTTGAGACGGCGGGCCCGTGGTCGAAGAGCCCGGGACGCCGGCTCGCGGCGTGGATTGAGACAATCGTAGGATTTCCGGTCGCGTGTTACGGCCTTTTGAATAGCCTCGTCGCCTGGTTCGTGCTTTGGCTGGCCGGACTGATGAACAGAGGACTTTGGGAGGCAACGCCAAAAGAGTGGGTAGCACGCGCCGTGGTCGCCGCGGCGTGCTACGCGGGCCAGATCGCGCTGGCGGCGCATTTCCTCGCCCGCGCCGACGTTGGCTATTATGCGCCGAGCGTTTTCATTTCGGGCGCTTACGTCCTGCGGTATCTGCGGCTTCTCGAACGTCGCACGCGCGTCTTGACTGGGCCGGCGGCAGCACGCCGGGAGCTCGCGCGCCGGCGCCGGATGAGGAGAGCGCTGATCGGCGAACTGAAGCGAGATCAGGACCGCTACGCGGCCGTGCTGAAGGTCGCCCATTGAACACATTGCGCCGGCGATCTGAGCCGCCGGTCTTTCGTCATCATAAAGCGCTGCACCAGCATTCAACATCAAGCCGCTATGTTGTTCCTCACCGAAAGCGATGTGATTGACCTGCTCCCGATGGATCTCGCCATCGAGCGAGTTGAGCAAAGCTTCCTGGCCCAACGCTGGGAAGGCGCGGTCAATCAGCCTCGCGCGCGGCTTTTTATCAAGGACTCGTCGCTGCACTATATGGCCGCGGCGTTGCCGCACGAAGGCCTTATCGGAATGAAGGTCTACATCGTGTCGAGCGGTGCGTGGCGCTTCGTGGTGCTGCTTTACGAGGCGGCGCGCGGCGAGCTGGCCGCTCTGATCGAAGCGGATCATTTAGGCCGCATTCGGACGGGCGCTGCGAGTGGCGTGGCGGCGAAGCACCTCAGCCGCGCGGACGCCTCCACCGTGGGCGTCATTGGGTCGGGCCGGCAGGCACGAACGCAGCTTCAAGCCGTGGCGGCGGTGCGGAAGATCCGGTCCGCCCGCGTGTTTTCGCCGCAGGCAAGCCATCGCGAGGTGTTTGCGCGCGACATGAGCGGATCTCTCGGCATTCGGGTCGAGCCGGACGACAGCGCCGAAGCCGCGGCAGCGTTTGGCGACATCGTGATCACCGCAACAACCGCGCGCCAACCGGTCGTCGCGGGTGAGTGGCTAAAGCCCGGCGCTCACGTCAATGCTATCGGCGCCAACATGGAGAACCGGCGCGAAGTTGATGACGCGCTGCTCGCAAAGGCCGCGGTCATTGCCGTCGATTCCATTGTTCAGGCCCGCGTCGAAGCGGGCGATCTCATCCAGGGCTTCGCCTCGGACCCGGGGCGATGGGATCGCGTCGTGGAGATGTGGGAAATCGTCGCCGGAAAGCGGCCCGGACGGCAGTCGGCGGAAGAGGTGACGCTTTTCAAATCGGCGGGAATTGCGCTGTGGGACGTCGCGGTCGCAGGCGCGATCTACCGTCGCGCGAGGGAGGCGGGGCGCGGAAAAGAAATCGCTCTCTCGCCGCTCGGCAGAGGCTGAAGTCTCGCCGTGACGAATCATCCCCAGCCAGGCACTCGCGAAACCCCTCACCCGTCGTCGTCCCTCGGGCACCTCCTCCCAAAGGGCGAGGGCTGTAATTCCCTTGTTGACTCCGGCCCTCTCCCAGGGGAGAGGGTGCGAGCCGGGTGAGGGGCTTGGCCGAGACTTTTCGAGCACGGCAAATTCCGGGAAATTTCTAATTCCGGAACAGCCAAACTTCTGCTGCCTCCACGGCAGCGCCGGGGGGAGCTCCGACGGGCATCACCGCCGGATCACGACCGTGTATCCGAGGATCACGTCATTGCGGTCCCGCAGCGTCACAACAGACTCGACCGTGAGCGGTTTGTGGAAGCGCCGTTCCAGGATCTCGCCGACGGCCTGATTCGGAGACGCCGGAGCCAGCGAATCCACCAGCCGGGCGTCGATGATGTAATGCCAGCCATCCCTAGCGTGGCCAATCTCGATAATTCCCTGCGTGCGGCGCAGATTCGTTAGCCCAAGAGTGGGCTGGTCGTGAAACCAGGCGGCGGGAGTCAGGAAGATGAAGGCCAGAATCAGCGCGCAGATGATGTCGTACTGCCACGAGCCGCGCTCGTAGGTCCAAAAAATCGAGCGCGCCATAACCCGGCGCACCGCCGCGAGCGCTCGCGCGGTGAAGCTTTCTCCCGGCGCGACGACTGGCTCGTGCAGGGTCGGATTGCTCAGCTCAGTGCCGTGGGCCATGGCCAGCCTTAAAATAACCGTAAACGCTTCAAGAATCAATCCTCAATCAATCTTCAATGATTTGACCGTCGCGCATATGGATAATCCGGTCTGAGACGGCCGCGGCCTCGAGGTTATGCGTGATCATCAGGATGGTCTGGCGCAAAGTGCGATTCAGGATTCGCAGCATGCTGAGCACCGCTTGCGAGTTCTCGGTGTCGAGGTTGCCGGTCGGCTCGTCCGCGAGAACCAGCTTGGGCTCGCAGATGACGGCGCGGGCGATGGCGACGCGCTGCTGTTCGCCGCCCGAGATCGCGTTCGGCCGGTGGTCAAGACGCGCGCCGATCCGCAGCATGTCCACCACCATGTCGAAGCGGTGCGGATTGAACCCATCGCCCTGGATGTACTGCGCCAGGCGGATGTTTTCCCTCGAGGTCAGCGTCGGCAGCAGATTAAAGCGCTGGAAGATGAACCCGATCTTGTGGCGGCGGAAACGCGTGCGGTCCGCGTCGTTCATGTGGCTGAAGTCGTTGCCGTCGACGAGAATCGTTCCGCTGGTGGGCGACACCAGTCCACCCAACAGGTGCAAGAGCGTCGATTTACCGCAGCCGGATGGGCCGACAATAGAGACAAACTCGCCTTCCCGCACCTCGATCGTAGCCCCGCGCAGCGCCGGCGTTTCGATTTTGCCGGTGCGGTAGACCTTGGTCAGATCGTTTGTAACGATGATCGGTTCCACAATACCGCCTGAATTGTGGGCTGTGCTCTACGCCGTGCGCTCTACGAGCGGCGCAAACGCCGGTCACAGACCGGCGCTACCGCGGTGCAGCCGCTTCACTCATACCCCAGCGCTTCCACCGGATCGAGTCTCGACGCCTTCAGCGCCGGGTAGAAAGCGCCGATCAGCGCTCCGCCAATCGCGAGCGCCGCGGCCCGCGCCACCCACATCCCATCGGACTTTAGCGGCTCGATCGGAACGGTCGGCAGGTACGCGCTGATAATGCCCATCACAATGACGGTTCCGATCACGCCGATGCCAATCCCCACGACGCTGAGCAGACCCGCTTCTCTCAAGATCAGATTGATCAGGTAGCCCTTCGAGGCGCCCAGGGACTTCAGGATTCCGATCTCGCGCGTGCGCTCGGTGATGGTCGTATACATCGAGAGGAAGATCACCAGAAAGCCGATTCCAACCGCGATCGCGATCATCACGGTCACAAAATCGGCGAGCTCCGGCACGTTGTTCGATGTCATCAACGACATATATTCGCGCATCGACAGCACGGTGTAGCCCGGCAGCAGGCGCTTAAAATCCTGGAGAACGTTCTGCGTGTATCCGGGGCTGGTGCACTTGACGAAGAAAATGGAGGCCTTATCCTGCGCGCCGGCGAGGTCCTGGGCGGTTTTGATATTGATGAAAACCCGCGCGCCCTTGCCGTGCTCTACAATTCCGGCCACTTTGAACTTATTGCCGAGTACATTGATCGTCTCGCCGACATGAATCCGCTTGGAGCGCGCGTACCAGTCGTCGACGAGCGCGTCCCTCGGGGCCGTTAAGGGGCCGCCGCCGTGGTAGACGAAGCCGCCGCTCACCTGATCGAAGCTTTTCATATCGATACCGTAGACCAGGTTGAGTCCGCTTGTGGTGTCGAACTGGAGCAGCACCGGCGCAACGTACTGGACGTGATCCTGCCGTTTCAACACCGCGCCGAGCTTGACGGGCATCGGCGCCGAGCTGATGCCGAGGAAAAACGACGCGCCAGGCGGCTGCACCATGAGGTCCGCCCCGACGCCTTCCACGCGCTTGGCTGCTTCGTTCAGCATTCCTGTGGTCAAGCCGACCACCAGCAGCACCATTCCGACTTCAATTCCCACCGCCAGGATGCTGACGATCGTCCGCACCGGACGATGCACGATATTGGCGAGAATCATCCTATTGACCATGGACGCTCCCGCCCGGCGCTGGGTTTCCGAGGTTAATCACCTCGACGCCCGCCGGCTTTTCGAGCACGAATTTCGAATTGGCAACCGGCTGATTAAAGCGCGGATGCTCAAGCGTGATCACGAACGAATAGCCTTCCACAGGGCGCTCGATACGGATTCTTGTGGGATAGTGAATCCCGTCGTAGTCCTGATACTCCGAATATTCGATGCTCTCCAGGCGCATGCCCGCCGCGCCATAAAGCTCCACGCGCGAAATCTCCAGGTTCGATCGGCCGAACCAGATCTCCCGCTTGACACTCACCGGCCCAGGGCCAGACCCGGCGACGATCCCGATCACGTAGTCCCGCTCGCTACCGCGGTCCACGTCCTCCAGAAAATAGCTCTCTTTCGAAGCATCGATCGCCTCCAGCAGAAATCCTTGTAAGATGTGCTGCGGGCGGATATTTTCGAGCGAAGCCCCCGGCTTTTGAGGAAGGCTGACATTTCCCACGTAAAATTTGTTTCGCGAGGGAATGTAAAGGCTGAACTGCTCGCCGTCCGAAGCCATATCGAAGATGTCGGTGTGCACCACGGGCGCCTGCCCAGTCATGCGGATGAACGCCGGCCTCTTCACCAGCAGAAAGCCGCGCACGTCCGGATATCGGCTGATTACCCCCGAATAGACCGAGCCCGTGGAGGGTTTCATATCCACGATAGTTGTGAGGCTTTGGATCGCTGCGCTTTGGGAATTAACCTTCGCGACCAACTGCGCCAGGGAAGCGTTCTGCGGTGGGGATGGGATCTGAGTCGCGACAACGCGGGTGGTGCGGACCGCCCGGCAGCCACAGAGACCCACGGCGAGCAGAAGCAAGGCCAAAACGTTCTGAAACCGCCTGGTTATGGCCAGAAAACCCCTTGCCGAATCTGAACTCATTTTTACGTTATCAGAGGGCTTGAGAGGGTGTCAATTGAACCATGCCGCCGGCGTCCCGCCGTTTTTGAAGTCCGCGGGAAAAGTCGCGGAGGTAAAGGACAACTCGGCGCTACTTCTGGATTTGCTGAAGAATCTCTCGGGCGCGCATCTGGGCGAGGTGCAAGTAGCTGCCATTGCGCGCGACCGCTTCGAGGTCGCTGGCCATTAACTGCGGGTCGAGAAGGGTTTTGTTGTCGAGGTCAATTTGAATCAGGGTGAGCACGCGCGGCAGGCCGAGGTGATCGTATTTCATCGCGTAGTCCAGCGCGGAAATGTGGCGCTCCACCGCGCCGAGGCTCTCGAAAAGGTTCTCGAGGTCGGCGGCCTGTCGATTGGTGGAGTAATTAAACCGGCACTCATAGACGCGAGCGCCGTCTTCGTACTTGAACGTCTTGCGGCCGAGATCGGCGACGCGCTTATGACTTTCGAGGCTGATATCTTGAAAATCGTGCAGTTGGCCAGCCAGGAGAAAAAACCGCTGCGTCACGCCTTGCGAGAGGTGAAAGGGACGGGGGCTGGGCGGGTCCGCGAGGCGCCGCCCATCGTAACTTCCCGTGCCGTCGGCGTTCACCACAACTTTTTCGTATTCGGGACTGCTGCCCTTTAGGACTTTGACGTAGGTCAGGGTGGGTCCGCGCCCGGCGCTCGCGGCCCGGCCGGGCAGCGTGAGCAGCACGATCATCAGCGGCGCTGCGAGCCCGGCAAACATCATGCCAGGTCCGCGAAACGCGCTCCGTGGCGGGGTTGCTGAAGTGCGACCATTCATGAGGCTGATGTCTTCAACGCGTCCATTGACGATTTCGCTGAGGTCCGTCCGCGAGACATCAAGCTCATTTCGCTTCGGCGAGCGCGTGGAGCTCCGTTTCTTCAACATCAAAGTTGGAGTAAACGTGCTGCACGTCCTCGTGGTCTTCAAGATCTTCACTCAGGCGGAGCATCTGCTGGGCGCCCTTGCCGCTCAGCCTAATATAGGTTTGCGGAATCATCGAAACTTCGGCGAGCGCCGGCGTGACGCCCTCGGCCTTGAGGCGGTCCACAACCCGGAGAAAATCCGCGGGCGAGGTGAAAATCTCCCAGTTGCTTCCGTCTTCGGCCAAATCCTCCGCGCCCGCTTCCATCACCAGGTCGAGCAGCCTTTCTTCGGCCGCCTTGTCCTTCTCCACCACGATGTAGCCCTTCTTGTGGAACATCCAGGCAACGCAGCCGTTCTCGCCCAGGTTTCCGCCATGCTTCGCGAGGATGTGGCGGATCTCGGAGATGGTGCGATTCTTGTTGTCGGTGGCGATTTCGAGCATCATGGCGACGCCGCCCGGCCCGTAACCCTCGTAGACGCCTTCCTCGTAAGTCGTGCCCGGAAGCTCGCCGGTGCCCTTCTGAATGGCGCGCTTGATGTTGTCCGCCGGCATGTTCTCAGCCTTCGCCGCGGCCACCGCCGTCCGCAGGCGCGGATTCGATTCCGCATCGCCGCCGCCGATGCGAGCCGCCACGGTGATTTCTTTGATCAGCTTGGTGAACACCTTGCCGCGCTTCGCGTCGAGCGCGCCCTTTTTATGCTTGATGGTGGCCCACTTCGAATGCCCGGACATGGTCTTCGTTCCTCTTTCTGTTCAGGACGGGCGGCGGTCGCCTACGGCCCGGCGGCGTCGAATTCAGGTCTGCTCCCGGCGCCCGGATCCCAATTCTCGGGGCGCTCCGGCCTCGTGCTAAATGCTATCACATCCCTCGCGTTAAATTCACGCTGTAGCGAGCAGCGCAGACCCCGGTCGTACATGACTGCGGCTTTTGATTGGGAACGCGCGGACTCGCCGCGGACATGAAAAGCGAAAACCCGCGCTACATTGTCTCGCGCCGCGGAGCGGGCAAGCGGAGGGAAAAGTAGCCACGGCCAGTGCTTTTCCGGCGCCTCGTGAGGGAACTACGGCCCAGGGTCAATCACAAAACGATTGAACCGTGGCCACCGGACAATCACTTCGCGGAATAACCCGGCTAAGCGCCGGTGGCTCTCGGAAAACTCGCGATCGCCTGAGCTTCGTTGTCGTAGACCTCAAAGACCGTGAGCAGCTTGGTGATCTGCAGCAGGTCCTTAACCTTTTTGGTGAGGCTCAGCAGTTTCAGGTGGCCGCCCTGATTCGACGCGGCGGTAAAGCCGCTCACCAATTCGCCGATTCCCGAGCTATCAATGTAGGTTACGTCCGCAAGGTTCAGAAGGATGCTCTTCTGCCCCTGCGCCAGCAGGTTGCGGATCAACTGGCGCAATTCCGTCAGATCGTCCCCCAGCGTAATCCTGCCGCTGATGTCCACCACCGTCACCGAGTCAACGCGGCGCGTTTTTGCCTTCATGCTCACGATGCCTTCCTCCTTGATCGAGTGTGCTGCCGGTGCTCCTGTATTTCACCATAGTGACTTCTGTTCCCACCCCTTGCGTATGCCGCACGCTGAATTCGTCCACGAACGCGCGAATGAGGAAAATGCCCCGGCCCGAAACCTTCAGGAGGTTCTCCGATTCAAGCGGATCGGGAATGCTCCCCGGATCGAATCCTTCGCCCTGATCGCAGATATGTATGACCAGGCGGTCCGGCCGCACCTGGAATTCGAGCCTCACGCTCTTGCTCAAATCACTCTTGTTCCCGTGCCGCACCGCGTTAATCACCGACTCGTGCACCGCCATCCCGATGCGGTGCTGCTCCTCCTCACCGAAGCCGGCCCGGCAACAGACTTCCGTTGCAAGCTCCTCCGCCTTCTCCACGCTTTCGAGTCTGCTTTCGAGAGTGGCTTCGATCAGCTCAGAATGTGCGGCCATAGCCCCCGGAGTACACCCTGAAACTTTGATGCGATTGCGTGAATTCCTGATGCAAGCGGGAAAGCACTGAATCTACACGAGTAGCTGCCGAAAGTCAATGAATGCCCGCGCCAACGCCCCATGCAGGCGCGGCATGGCAGTGATCTCTGACGCAGGAAGGGATCGCCCGGGCCTGGTTTTTAAGCGTCTCGGCGGATCAGGCAGTCACTTCGGCGGGTTCGGATTCGACGGCGGCGGCGCGAGAGGATCGGGGCAGGTCAAGACAAACGGTTTTCTCCTCGCAGTGGAAATAGCGGTCGCAGCGCAGGCAATCGCGCCAGATCTTCATCGGAAAACGTTCGCGGGCGGTCTCCCGAAAGCCGCACTTCAGAAAAAAGTCGGGGGTGGTGGTGAGGGCGAAAACGGTCTTGAGGCCGTAGCTCTCCGCTTCGGCCAGTAGCCGCTCGGTGAGGGCGCGACCGAGGCCGCGGTGCTGCGCGCCCCAATCCACGCACAGCGACCGCACTTCCGCCAGCTCGGCGTTGTAGAATTTCAGCGCGCCGCAGCCGGCAATCTTCCCCTCTTCGTTGTCCGCCACCAGAAACTCACGCACCGACTCGTAGAGATCCGTCAGCGGGCGTGCGAGCATGATCCGCTCGGCGGCGTAGTGATTAATCATCTCGAAAATCGAGGCGATGTCGCCAAGTTCGGCTTTGCGAATCTTCACCGTTCCGTTCTCCTGGGCTCCTGTAATGCTAACAGATCGCGCGGCGCCGCTCACCTCCCGAGCAGCAGCATCAGAATCGCTTTCTGCACGTGCAGGCGGTTTTCCGCCTGGTCGTAGACAATGGAACGCGGCGAATCGATTACCGAGTCGGTCACTTCCTTGCCGCGATGCGCGGGCAGGCAGTGCATGAAGAGCGCTCCGCGTCCGGCCGCAGCCATCAACGCGTCGTTCACCTGAAAGGGTGCAAACACCTGCTCGCGCAGGTGCGCGGCGTATTCCTGACCCATGCCCGCCCAGACGTCCGTGTAGACCGCGTCGCAGCCCTTCACGGCTTCGACCGGGTTTTGGAACAGCTCGATCGCCGCGCCGCTGCGCGCGGCGAAACGGCCGGCTTCGTCAACGATCTGCGGCTTCGGCGCAAAGCCCGCCGGCGTCGCAATGTGCAAGCAGACGCCGAGCTTCGCCGCAACCGTCATCAGGGAATGGCACACGTTGTTGCCGTCGCCGACGTAGGCTAGCTTCACGCCCGCGAGGCTTCCAAACCGCTCTTCGAGCGTGAAGAGGTCCGTCAGTGCCTGGCAGGGATGCAGGAGATCGGTGAGCCCGTTGACGACAGGAATCGAGGCGTTCGCAGCGAGCTCGACCACGGACTCGTGCGCAAACGTCCGGGCAACGATTCCGTCCACCCAGCGGTCCAGGTTCCGCGCAATGTCCTTGACGCTCTCGCGCTCGCCGAGGCGCGGCTTGGCGTGATCGAGATAAACGGCAAACCCGCCCATGCTGGTCATCGCCACTTCAAACGTCACGCGCGTCCGCAGCGACGGCTTCTCGAACAGCATCGCCAGTTGCTTGCCGCGCAACGCGCTCGAGTAAGCTGCGGGAGCGTTCTTCGCGCGCGCCGCCAGCGAAAAAATCAGCTCGATGTCGCCGCGCGTGAGGTCGCGGGTTGCAATCAAGCTGCGCACCGAAAGCTGTTCCTGAACTTCAACCGGCGTCATAACGGGTGTCATGCGTGCACCTCCTGTCGGGTTGCCTTGCTGAGAAGCGCCAGAATCGGAGCGAGAGCTGCTGCCATTTCGTCGACGTGATGCCGCTCGATGGTGAGCGGCGGCAAAAACCGCAAAACGTTGCCTTGCGTGCAGTTGATCAGAAAGCCCGCTTCGAGCATCCGGTCTACGGCGTCTTTGCCGGGGACCGTAAGCTCGGCCGCAACCATCAATCCTTCGCCCCGCACTTCGCGAATGATGGGCAGCTCCTGTTGCAGGTTGCGCAGCCGCGCGCGAAGGTATTCGCCCGTCTCGCGCACGCACTCAAGAACTCCCGGCCGCTCCAGAATCTCGAGCACCGTGAGCGCCACGCGGCACTGCAGCGGTCCGCCGCCAAAGGTGGTGCCGTGCATTCCGGGCGAAAACGCCTGCGCCACTTCATCGCGTGCAATAATCGCAGCGAGCGGCAGCCCCGCGGCGAGGGGCTTCGCCACCAGAATCACGTCCGGCTCGAGATCGAATTTCTGGTACGCAAACATGCGCCCCGTCCGCCCCAGGCCGCACTGAATCTCATCGCAGAGGAACACTGCGCCATGCCGCCGGCAAAGCTCCTGAGCGGCCTTGAGAAAATCCTCGCTGATCTCGATTACGCCGCCTTCGCCCTGGATCGTTTCCACCATGAACGCCGCCACGCGCGGCGTGAACTCCGATTTCAGGCTTTCCAGGTCATTCAGGCGCGCAAACCTGATGCCGGGCACGAGCGGTTCAAACGGCTTCCGGTACTTCTCGGGCCAGGTTGCGGAGAGCGCTCCGAACGTGCGGCCGTGAAACGAATTCTCGACCGCGAGCACCTCGAATTGTTCAAAGGTTCCGGGGCGACGGTGCTGCCGAGCGAACGCGCGCGCCAGCTTGATCGCCCCGTCAGCGGCCTCGGCGCCGGAATTGCAAAAAAATACGCGGTCGAGGCCCGCAAGCCGCGCCAGCTTCTCGGCGAGCGGAGCTTGGTACGGATGGTAGAGCAGGTTCGAAACGTGCAGCAGGCTCTCCGATTCGCTGCGCAGCGCCTGCATGATCTCGGGATGGTTATACCCCAGCGAGTTCACCGCAAGGCCGCCCAGGAAGTCCAAGTACTTCTTTCCCCGATCGTCATACAGGTAACATCCGTCGCCGCGCACGGCCAGCACCGGCAGGCGCTCGTAGGTCGGGATCAGCACCTGCCTTTCGAGCTCGCGGATTTGGTCGTAATTCATCGTCACCTCACAACCCGCGTTCCCGCGCGGCCGCGATTTTGCAAGATTTTCTTGAGGCTTTGAGCGCCAGACGAGGAGATGATATCGACCTCGCCCACGCCATTCTCGATCACCTGCGCGCAGGCGCGCAGCTTCGGAATCATGCCGTCCTGGACGATTCCCCGCTCGATGAGCGTCTCGATTTCACCCGCGCGTATCTCGCCGAGCAAGCGGCGCTCGGCATCCCACACTCCGCCCGACTCGGTGAGGTAAATCAGCCGGTCGGCCCCGAGTGCCAGCGCGATGGCGGCGGCAAATGCGTCCGCGTTCACGTTGAAGTACTCATGGCGCGGGCCTAAGGCCAGACTCGCGACCACCGGCACCATGCGCCGCTCAAACGCCATATCGAGCACAGTCGTGTCCACGTGGGAGGGCCGGCCCACAAAACCGAGATCGGGCGCGCTGCTGTTGCCGTTCAGCGAGAGCTTGCGAGCTTGCACCAGACCGCCATCGCCGCCGCAAATGCCGAATGCCGCCTGGCCCTGCGACTCGATCTCCGCCACCCACTGCTTATTGATGAGTCCCGCGAGCACCATCAGGGCGACATCTCGCGCCCTGGCGCTCGTGACCCGAAGCCCGCCGTCGAACTCCGTTGGGATGCCCAACTCCCTAAGAACTTGCGTGAGGCGCTTGCCGCCGCCGTGGACGACCGCCAAGTCCTCCCCGGCACCGCGCAGCGCCGCCAGTTGCCGGGCAATGTGCTTGCGCGCCCGGGCGCTCTCGATCGCGTCGCCGCCGATCTTCACCACCAGCTTCATTCGAGCCCCTGCGCCTCGGGATAATCGAGCATCAAGTTCATATTCTGGATCGCCTGCGCTGCCGCGCCCTTCCCGAGGTTATCGAGCGCCGAAACGATCACGCAGCGCCGGGTGGTAGTATCCAGCGCGAAGCCGATGTCGGCGAAGGCGGTGCGAGCCACAGCTGCAATCTCGGGAAGCTTTCCGTCCTCGTAGATGCGAACCAGCGGAGCGTGCGCGTAAGCGTCTCGGTACCGGTTCGCTAAATCCGCCTCGCCGGCGCCAGCGATCACGCGCACGTAAATCGTGCTCAGGAGGCCGCGCGAGAGCGGCAGCAGGTGCGGCGTGAACAGAAAATTCTCAGGCTTCAGGTTCAGCTCCTGAAGCATTTCCGGAACGTGCCGGTGCGAGAAGATCCCGTAAGCGCGGCAGTTTTCGTTGATACTGGCGAACAAGAGGTCATCGCGTAAAGAGCGCCCGGCGCCCGTCGCGCCCGATTTAGCATCGACGACGATGCCCGCGGAGAGGTCAACCACGGCAGCGTTGAGCAAGGGCGCGAGCGCGAGAATCACCGAAGTGGGGTAGCAGCCTGGATTCGCCACCAGGCGCGCGGCGCGAATCGCCGGACCATTCAGCTCTGGCAGGCCGTAAACCGCCTCGGCGAGCGCGCCGCCGGCACGGTGTTCAAACCCGTACCAGGCGGGATAATCGCGCCGGTCGCGCAGCCGGAAGGCCGCGCTCAGGTCAATCACTTTCAGGCCGCGATCGAGAAGCTCGGGCGCGAGCTCATGCGCCGCCTCATGCGGCGTGGCGAGAAAAACGAGGTCCGCCTCTGCCGAAGTGAGGGCCTCCCGGTCGAGCGGCACAACGGGAATCTGCGTGATGCCGCGCAACGCGGGGTGCGAGGCTTCCGCCGGCGCCGCCGCGCTTCCGCTGCGCCCCGAAGACATCAGGCTGACGAGCTCGACGCCCGGATGCTTCGCCAGGAGCCGCACCAACTCGCTCCCGGCGTAGCCCGTCGCGCCCGCGACGGCGACCCGCGCGCGCCCGCGCCTCCGTTCGCGCGCCGCCGACGCTTTCTGTTGAGCCAAAATCTCCACTCCGCTCATTCCAGCCCCACAGCATAATTATACACAGCGCGTATAATTATGCCTATATTTTTCTGCGGCTGGTGGACTGGCTCGGCGGGAATTATTTGGGCTGGCGACTGGCTGAAAAAGGCCTGGAGCAGTCATTCTGAGATCTGATGGTGTTGTAATAGGTCAGTAGCCTTCATCTCCCGCCTCGAGGCTGACCTTGCCTCGAAACAGGCGATAAACAAAGAGAAAATACCCGACGACCAGAATCATCCCGATGAGCCACCAAGCCAAGCCAACCGACAAGCCGTGGTGACCCGCCGCGGTATTGTAGATCGTGAGACTGTTGCGCGGAGTTGTTGCCGGCAGCACGTTGGGATAGAGCGCAAAAGCCGCTCCTCCGAGCAGACCAACAAGGTACACGGTGGAAGCGGCAAAGCCCAGCCTATCTCTACTCTTCCGCAGGGCCCACAACATGACTCCCAAAGAGCCAAAGACGATGACCGGGGTCACGAAGCCTTCCGGATAGGCTTTGTAGTTGTTCACAGCTTCGGGCCGGACCAATACGGTTGCGAGCAACGTGGCGCATGTCAACAAGAGAAGCGCGGGCCAGATGATCACCGCGACACGCCGCGAGCGCGCGTTCAACTCCCCTTCGGTCTTGTTCGCCACGTAAAGCGCGCCGTGCATACTCAAGGCCACCAGACCTGATCCAGCAGCCAGCAGCGTATACCAATCGAGGATGCCGGGATTCCGGCCGGGCTTCCAATTCGTCCATAGCGCCTCGAAGAAATAGCCCTTCGAATCGAGCGGCACGCCGCGCATCACGTTCCCCAGCGCTGCACCAAAGAAGATAGCCAACAGCACGCTCGATAGCGAGAAGACACACTCCCAAAATCCCTGCCAGAGCGGATTATCAACGTGAGCGCGGAACTCGATGGCGATCCCGCGCAGCATTAACAGCCACAAAACGATGATGAGCGGCAGGTAAAAGCCGCTGAAACTCGAGGCGTAGAGCAGTGGGAATGCGAAGAAAAGGGTGCCACCCGCAGCGATCAGCCAGACCTCGTTGGCATCCCAGACCGGCCCGATAGCCCGCAACACGAGCCGGCGCTCCCGCTTCGTCTTGCTAATCAGGAGATAGATGCTGCCCGTGCCGATATCGAAGCCGTCCAGCACGACGTAGACGGTCAGCGTGAGAGTCATAAGAACGAACCAGAGCGTCTCCATCACAACCCTTCTATACAGAGCGTCTAAAGCTCATGCGCATAGCGTATCAGGGCACGGCCTCAGCCGTGGCGAGTGTGGAGGGTTAAGTGGCGTGGCTTTAGCCGCCGATCAAGCGCTAAAGCCCCATTGAAATGAAAGCTCAGTTCCGGCACGGCTGAAGCCGTGCCCTGATACACTGCGAGCCCAGGATCCGCAACTATTTATGTCGCTCAGTATATTTAACAGCCGCACGCGGGGCAGGCGCAACGTCCCGCGGCTCAATAGGAACTCCTTCGGGGCCGTGTTCGATTTCGCGCCACACCAGGAACAGGAATAAGACGCCAAGCACCGTGTACATGCCGAGGAATCCGAGCAAGGTGAACTCGCCGTTTCCTGTGGAAACGTTTGTAGAGTAGCCTTCGCGCGTCAAGAGCAGGCCATAGACCAGCCACGGCTGCCGCCCGAGTTCGGCCGTCACCCACCCGGCCGTATTTGCGATGTAAGGGAACGGAAGACTCAAAAGCAGCGCCCAGAGCATCCAGCGCGCGTGAAACAGCTTTCCGCGCCACAGGAGGAATGCAGCCACGATCATGATGGCGATGAAGATCGTCCCTAAGCCCACCATGATGTGATAGCTGTAGTAGAGGAGTTCTATATTCTGCGGCCAGAACTTTGAGGGAAATGCGTCAAGGCCTTGAACGCGCGCCGCCCAGCGGCGGTACGTGAGGACGCTTAGCATCCTGGGGATGATCACGGGATTGTCGATTTTGCGCGCGGTCAGGTCCGGCTGCCCGATCAGAACCAGCGGGGCGCCTGGTTGGGTTTGGAACAGCGCCTCCATAGCTGCCAACGTTAACGGCTGATGGCGAGCGATCATCCGTCCTTGGCCGTCGCCTGTGGGATAGAGCTGCAGGAGGCTGAAGATGATACCCGCCACGACGCCCACTTTCACGGAGATTCTGCCATGCCGTTCGTGCCGGCCGGAGAGCAGGTAAAACGCGCCGACGGACGCCATCACGAACGAGCCGGTGATGGCCGCGCCGCTCATGGTGTGCGTGTATTGCCACCAAGCCCATGGGTTCAGCAGCAGCCCCCAGAAGCTCGCCAGTTGAAAAGAACCGTCAGCCGAGCGGGTGAACGCGACCGGGTGCTGCATCCACGCGTTGGTCGCAATAATGAAAAAGCCTGATATCCAGGATCCCAGAAATACGGCAAACGCCGCCCACCAATGGCCCTTCGGGCCAAGCCGCTTCTCGCCATACAAGAACAGTCCCAAAAACGCCGATTCCAGAAAGAAAGCGAATACGCCTTCAAGGGTGAGGGTCTGGCCAATGACTCCGCCCGTCATGCGGGAGAAGTGCGACCAATTGGTGCCGAACTGGAACTCCATCGGGATGCCGGTTACCACACCGATTACAAAATTGATCCCGAAAATCCTGGCCCAGAAGCGGGCGGCTTGGTTGTAAGTTTCATCGTTCCTGCGCAGGGCGACGGTCTTGAGAACGACGATCAGAAGGGCCAAGCCCATCGTCAATTGAGGAAACAAATAATGAAACGTGATCGTGAATGCAAACTGCAGGCGGTGAACTAGCAGCGCGCTATCCATCTCTTTATTCCCGCTCTCAATTCACGGGCGGCTGCCTCAGTGGTCACCTGAAAACCGGCCAACGAGGACGGGCACGGACTCTGTTGTTGTACCCCGCCGCGGCTTGGCAGGCAAGTTAATCTTCATTCCGCTTTCGCGGGAATGACAGCGCCCCGGACCTTCACAATGCCGTTTGCGCGAAAGGTAGGGGCGACGCGCCGCGTCGCCCGCACGGAATAACTTTCAAGCTATAATCGAACGGTTCATTGCAGCCGGGCGACGGAACCCATGCGCTACAACAACATCCTGGAAGCGATCGGGCACACACCGCTGGTGCGGCTGAACCGCGTCGCCGAGCCTTGGCAGGCCGAAGTCTACGTGAAGTGCGATCATCTCAATCCGGGCGGCAGCGTGAAGGACCGCATTGGCATCGCGATGATCGACGAGGCCGAGCGCGAGGGGCGGCTCAAGCCAGGCGGAACGATTGTCGAGGGCACGTCCGGGAACACGGGCATGGGGCTCGCGCTGGTGGCGGCCATTCGCGGCTACAAGGCCATCTTCACGATGGCGGACAAGCAATCGCGCGAAAAAGTGGATGCGCTGAAAGCGCTGGGCGCCGACGTCGTGGTTTGTCCCACCGCCGTGCCGCCGGAAGATTCGCGCAGCTATCATTCGGTGGTCGACAGCCTGGCGCGCGATATTCCGGGCGCGTATCACCCCGACCAGTACCATAATCCGGCGAACCCGGAGGTCCATTACCGCACCACCGGACCCGAAATCTGGGAAGACACGGACGGCCGCATTACCCACTTCATCGCCGGCATGGGCACGGGCGGCACGCTGACCGGCGTCGGACGTTTTCTCAAAGAGAAGAATCCCGAGATCAAGGTGATTGGCGCGGACCCGGCGGGATCGATCCTCTATGATTTCTTTCATACGGGCGCGGTGGTGAAGGCGGAGACCTACAAGGTGGAAGGAATTGGCGAAGATTTTTTCCCGAGCACGCTCGACTTCAGCGTGATTGACGACGTTCGCCGCGTGAGCGACAAGGACTCGTTTCTGTGGGCGCGCCGCCTCGCGCGACTGGAAGGCATTTTTGCCGGCGGCTCGGCAGGCACGGCGCTGGGAGCGGCGGCGCAGGTGCTCCCGTCGTTGACGACGGGCGTGGTGGTGGTCTTCATTCCCGACAGCGGATCGCGCTATCTCAGCAAGGTGTATAACAACGAATGGATGCGCGACAATCGCTACCTTGAAATCTCGATTCCTTGGACGGCGCAGGAGATTCTCCAGGCGCGCGCCGGCATGGGGCCGCGGCACAAACTGGTGACGGCCGCCCCGTCGGATGCTGTCTCGACCGCGTTGGAGCTGATGCAGTCGCACGATTTTTCCCAGTTGCCGATCTTCGAAGCGAATCGGCCGGTGGGAGCAATTTATGAGGACGACATCCTGGGATTGGCTCTGGAAGGCAAGGACCTGAAAAAGGTTGTGGTCCGCGAGGTGATGGCCGCGCCCTTCCCCATCGTTCAGCCCTCCGCCACGGTGGACCAGGTTACGACCTTCATCACGCGCGACTGCCCCGCTGTCTTTGTAGACCTTGGGAATGGCCGGTACGAAATCTTCACCAAGTTCGACCTGCTGCACGCCGTTGCGCGCCTCGCGCGCGCCACGCGGTGAACTCAAGCCTTGTACTTCTTCGCCGCCTCTCACACGGTGCCTAACGCAGCGCTCTGTCCCCTGATCCTGAAAGGGCTGAAGGAGGAGTCGACCAAGCGCATCCTGAGGGCGCTGCGGCAGAACCTGCAACATCCCTGGTGCGGGAAGATGCTCGCCCGTCTGCGCTTGCCTTCCACCGTACACGATGAATCGCATTACCGCCTCTGGCAGCGCCGCTTCTATGCCTTCAACGTATTCTCCGACGAAAAGCTCCAGGAGAAGCTGAATTATATGTACAACAACCCCGTACCGCGCCGCCTGGTGAGTTCGCCAGCAGACTGGGCGTGGTCAAGCTGGAGGTTTTATAACTTGCAGGACACTCCCTGCTGACTATGGACCGGCTCTGTTGAATGTAATATTAATGGTCCCTTAGGGCTCGCAGACTCCAGACAGCCGGAGTCTGCGCCAGCCCGCGCAACTCCTTCGAAGCAGCGCGCCTGGCGAAAGAATCGTCTCATGCGTCTCAATGGCCGCGCTTTACCTCACGCCCTCTGCTACACTATCGCAGCGGCCGGTGATGACGGCCGTGCCGGCGGGACTATGTAAAAACAAAAAAGCTGACGGAACGAAGCCTAGCAAGCCTTTAGAATCGACAAACATTAAAGGGCTCTAATGTTTCGCGGCTGGGCGATGCTCGTCGGAGATATAGCTCCGCCGGGCGTGCCCGGGCTGCTTGCCAGCCGAGACTCCGATGATGGAGCTTGAATTCGCACAACTCTCCGACTGCGGCCGGGAGCGCGACCACAACGAAGACTATCTCGGTTGCGCGCTGCCCGAGACTCCGGCTCGGGCGCGCACGCACGGCTGGCTCTTCGCGCTGGCCGACGGCGTCGGAGGCCAGGAGAAGGGCGAGGTGGCTTCGCGCGTCGCGGTCGAGAGCCTGCTCGAGGAGTTCCCCCGCGCGCCGCCCGGCGAGCTCCACTCGCACCTCTTGCCGCGGCTGGTGCAGGACGCGAACCACCGGGTGCACGAATCGGGACTCGGAGCAGACGAAGGCGCCGCAGGTATGGCGAGCACGGTGGTCGCCTGCGCCCTACGCTTCGACCGCGCGACCGTGGCCCACGTGGGCGATTCGCGCTGCTATTTGATCCGCCGTGGAAAGGCTCGCCTGCTCACGCGCGATCACACGATGGCCGGCGAGCAGGTGCGACTCGGGCTGCTTTCGCCGGAACGAGCGGCTGAGGCGCCCACCCGGCACGTACTCAGCCGCGCGCTGGGAAGCGAACTGTTTGTGAGCGTCGAAACGAGCGATCTCGACGTGCGACCCGGCGATGTGCTGCTGCTCTGCTCGGACGGACTGCACAATTCGGTGAGCGAGATCGAAATCGCGGCTCAGATCGGCCAGTCCGAAGGTTTGGAGTCTGCGGCGCAGGCGCTCGTGGAGATTGCCAATCAAAAGGACGGCAGTGATAATATCAGCGTTCAGTTAATTCGAGTCCGCAGCGTCGAACGCGTGGGCATGTACCGCGGCCGGCCGTACCGGCTGCGCTAGCGATCTTCAGCAGGGCGGGCGTTCAATCCAAAATCCGAAATCTAAAATCGAATGACTCCTCTCCATATCGGTGACGAGCTCGACCACTACCGCATTGAAGGCGTTGCCGCACGCAGCGGTATGGCATCGATCTTCCGCGCGACGGACCTGCGCAGCGGGCGCCTCGTCGCCATCAAAGTTCCTCATCCGGAAATCGAGGGCGACGTCGTTTTCTTCGATCGCTTCAACCGCGAGCGGGCGATCGGCCAAAAGCTCGACCATCCCGGCGTCGTCAAGGTGTTCTCGAACGACGGCGAGAGCCGGATGTACATGGTGATGGAGTGGGTGGAGGGAAAGCTCCTACGCGAAATCCTGAGGGAGCAGGGGAAGCTTCCGGCTGAGCGCGCGGTGCGGATCGCGCTGGGCGTCGTGAGCGTGCTCGATTACATTCACTCTCACGGCGTGGTGCATCGCGATCTCAAGCCGGAAAACATCATGGTCGATGCGGAAGACCGCGTGAAGCTGATCGACTTCGGCATCGCCGGATCCGAAGGAGCGCGGCGGCTGACGTTCGCGAATCTCTCGCACGTTATGGGTACGCCCGATTACATCTCGCCGGAGCAGGTCAAGGGCAAGCGCGGCGACGGGCGCAGCGATATTTATGCGCTCGGGGTGATGCTTTACGAAATGCTCACTGCAAAAACGCCCTTTCAGGGACCCAATGCCTTTGCCGTTATGAATGACCGTCTTCTGAACAATCCCATTCCGCCGCGCGAGATCGATTCGTCGGTCTCGCCGCAGCTTCAGGAGATTCTCTACCGCGCGCTCGAGCGCGATCCCAAGAAGCGATACGCAACCGCGCGCGAATTCGCCTGGGACCTCGAACACCAGGACCAAGTAGGCGTGGAAGACCGCGCCGAGCTGCGAGACTGGAAGCGGCGGCGCACGCCCTGGAGGAGACGAATCCTTTTTTACTTCCTGCTCGCGTTGATACCGATCGTGATCTTCGCCCTCATGCTCTACGTCGCCAAACACGCGTGATGTCCAGGCGCTGCCTGTTCAGAATAAGAAGCCGGCTTCAATCATGCCGCGCGGCTGGGTGCGATTGAGACCCCGCGGGCCGAACGCGTCGCCCGGCGTGATACTGACAGCTTGAACCAAGGAGAAGTCTGCGCGTAGGAAAAACCCGTGTGTCTGGTAAGTGGGCGTTATCGTTACCGCCCACGCGCCGCTACCGGGGCCATACAGCAGATTGACGGCGCCGTTGGAGGCATTCCCGGTGCTCGAGATGTATTCCGCGCGGCCTGCCACCGAGACGCCGTGCTTGAAGTTGTAGTTCATGAGAAGGGCCGCGCCGCGGGTCGCCGCGCCGTGCGCAATCGCGATCTGCGCGTCCGCAGGAACGTCGGTGTATTGGAAGTAGGGCTGGATCATCCACGACTCGTGGCTGTAGGTATAAATCAGATTGTAGATTTGACCGTTGTTTTGCACCGGCGTCGCGAGCGTGGTGAAGGCGGTGTGGCCGAGGTTTCCGCCGCCGACGAACGCCAGAGTGTTCGCGGAGTTGAACGCGTAGCTGAGCGTGCCCGTGAGCCAGGTGTAACGATTGGAATAAAACCCGTCATTCCAGCTCAGCGATCCGCTGAGCTTGCCCTTGCTGTCGTTGATTTGCACGCCGCGATTGACGGCGTTCTCCTGATTCCACAGAAGGCCGCGCTCGATGGTCATATTCTCAAACGTGAACGTGTATTCGGCGCCGATCAGCGTGGGGAGCGCGCCAATCTCGATCGAGAAGTTGCCCTTCGGCGCGAGCTTAACGTAGCCCTGCGGCAGCGGGCCGTAGAAGTCGTTCAGTGTGTCAGAGGTCGAGAGAAATGGGGTTCCCAGAGACGGTAACGTGTACGCGCCGGCCTGCAGATAAAACTGCCACCAGCCGGTCGTCTTCTGGATAAAGACCTGCCCGCTGCTCAAATCCCAGTGCGTCGAGCGATCGCCGGGCGCCCAGTTTCCCTGCACCAAGCCAAGACCGCTGATGATTCCCGTGATGTTGAGCGTTCCAAACGGGCCGGCGTTGAATGTGTGAGGAGCGGCCGTCTGGAGCGGCGCGGTCATCGATGGCATTGCCAGGGGCTGCGGCGCCGCGGGCGCTGCTGCAGCGGCCGGCGCGGGTGCAGCCGGCGCAGTCTGACTCTGGCTCCTCATCGGTCGCACGCCCGCGCAAACGACCGCTAAGGCCAGAACGGCGAGGCACGAACTCCTGGTTCGAGTCTTCATTATCTTTTGTCCTTTCCTCCGGCTGTTCCTTCCCCATCACGACCAGCCCGCGAGGGCGGCCGAAGGCGGTTGGAACCGGTCCGTTTGATTCCGACGCAGCGGGAGTTGAGGTTCTGCCACGCCGGCAATTCGAACGTACCCCGATCCACGCACGCGATTCCAACAAATATTTTTTTTGCAGGGAATAAAAGCAGCTTGGCCAAACTAAATTTATGGCGGCGATAATCGAGTCTGGCTTCGGCGCGAAACTCCCGGAAGCCCGATTGACATGTGCCCAGCATGTAAATACACTAATCCCATGACTGTGATGGTTCAGATCCGGAACGTGCCGGTGGGCCTGCACCGCCAGCTTAAAGCGCGAGCCGCTCTCGAAGGCTTGTCGCTTTCAGACTACCTGCTGCGCGAGGTTCGCCTGGCGACGGAGCGTCCGACCATCGAAGAGATCGAGCGGCGCCTCGCGGAACGGGCTCCGGTGCGACCGCGCACGGCGCCGGCGGCTGCCATCCGGGCGGAGAGGGAAGGGCGTTGATCGTTGTCGATGCGTCGGCGGTGCTGGAAGTTCTGCTCCAAACCGTGGCGGCGTCTGAAATCGGCCGGCGGATCTTCCTTCGCGGTGAAACCCTGCACGCGCCGCACCTGCTGGACCTCGAAATCTCGCAGGTTCTGCGCCGTTATGTGCGCTCCCGAGATCTCTCGCCGGAACGCGGTGCCGCAGCGCTGACGGACCTGACGGACCTACCGATTACCCGGTATCCGCATGGCGTGCTGCTGCCGCGCATCTGGGAGCTGCGTGGCAGGCTAACAGCCTACGATAGCGCGTACCTCGCGCTCGCCGAAGCGCTGGGCGCCACGCTGGTGACCCGCGACCGCGCCCTGAAGGCTGCCCGCGGCAGAGCTCGCGTCGAAGTACTCTGATGGTTTAACCGCATTGTACCGAAGACCACCACCCTTCCAATCGAGGCGTTCCACGCGCGTAGCGGGGTTTCGCGCGCTTTTGCTTGCCGCGCTCTCATGCACCGCCGCGGCATGCCACAAAGCGCCGAGGCGCGCTCGCGAACATTCACCGCAGGTGGTCGTCCTCGGGTTTGATGGCGTCGATCCGCGCCTGGCCGGCAGATGGATGCGACAGGGGAAGCTGCCGAATCTGGCCCGCCTGGCCCGGGACGGAACGTTTGCTCCACTCGGGACCACCAACCCGCCCGAATCACCTGTGGCGTGGGCATCGTTCGCAACGGGTCTCAATCCCGGCGGAACGGGCATTTTCGATTTCCTGCGCCGCGATCCAAAAACGTATCTTCCGGCGCTCGCGCTCTCACGCGTGGAGAAGCCGAAGTTTCTGTTCGGCCTCATTCCTATACGCCGAATGAAGCTCACGAACGAACGTCATGGAACGCCGTTCTACAAGCTGGTGGCCAACGCCGGGATCAAAACGGTGGTGTTGCGCATGCCCGACGAGTTTCCGCCGACGCCGCTACCCGGCGGCGAGCTCTGGGCAGGGCTCGGTGTACCCGACGTTCGCGGAACGTGGGGAACGTATTTTTACTTTGGCGCCGATCTCGAGCCGTGGCAGGCGGGCGACACGGAATTCGGCGGGCGGCTGGTCAGTCTGACCCTCGACGGCGATACGGCATCCGCTTCGGTTGCGGGCCCTCCGGACCCGGCGTCCCGCGCCTTCAGGCGCCTCACCGCGCCGGTGGGCTTCACCGTTCATCCCGGGCAAGACGCGGTAGACATTCAATTCGGCGGCAGGCATGAGATAGTTCGGGCTGGGCGCTGGAGCGGGTGGTTTCGGGCCGCCTTCCGCCTGAACCGTTTTTTCCGAGTGAGCGCCATTTCGCGCTTTTACGTCATTAGTGTGTCTCCAGCTCTGCGCGTTTATATGTCGCCGCTGAACGTCGATCCCGCGGCGCCCGCGCTTCCGATCTCATCGCCGGGGAATTTTGCGGCCGCCCTGTCGCAGCGGCACGGACTCTTTAAGACGCTCGGCTGGTGGCACGACACCTGGGCGCTGAATGACGATCGGATGACCGACGGCGTGTTCCTCGGCGACGTATTCCGCACCATGCAGCAGCTCTCGGATATCACGGTCGACGAGCTCACGCGAAAGCGCCCGCGCCTGCTCGTCTCAATCTTTACCAGCACGGACAGCGTGTCTCACGTGTTCTACCGGCTGATCGATCCCAAGAACGGCGCGAGCCGCTCGGAGGAAGCGAAGCAGTACGGCGACGCGATTCTTTGGACGTACGAGAGAATGGACCAGGTGGTCGGCAGAGTCGAGAAGGCAATGGAGCCCGGCGCCACATTGATCATTGTCTCCGACCACGGCTTCCACGCCTTCCGGCGAGGTTTCAACACCAACAGTTGGCTCGTCGCCAGCGGCTATATGGCGCTGAAGCCGCCGGGGGCCGGCGGCAAAGTGTACACGCTGAGCGACCTCTTCGGCCGTGGCGATTTTTTCCCCAGCGTGGACTGGCGCCGCACGCGGGCCTACTCGCTGGGTCTTGGCCAGATTTATCTCAACCTGGAAGGCCGCGAGCGCGACGGGATCGTCCCGCGTGGGGACGCGGCTCGACTGGCGGCGGAAATCCGCGCGAAACTGCTTGCCTACCACGATCCAGAAACGGGCGAAGCGGTACTTGAGCACGTTTACGCGGCCGACCAGATCTTTCACGGTCCCTACATGGCCTCCGCGCCGGATCTCGAGCTCGACTTCAGGCCGGGCTACCGCACTTCCTGGCAAACGTCGCTCGGCGCGATTCCGCCGGGAATCGTTGTGACCAACACGCGACCGTGGAGCGGCGACCATTGCTCGTCGGATCCGGCGGACACACAGGGAATTTTCTTTTCCAACCGCAGGCTGCCGCGCGCGCGACCCAGCATCATCGACATCGCGCCCACCGTGCTCGGGATTTTCAACGTGAAGCCGCCGCGCCCCACGGACGGGCACGCGCTGACGCTGGGCCGCTGAAGGATTGCCTTTCCCCGTGAATGCCACCCCGGCGGTTGGGTTGCGGCTTGGCCGCGCCGCGCTGCAATCGGATTTGCGAGCGCCGGCTCTCCCTGCTGAGCGCGACGGAAGCAAGTTCGCGGCCCGATTTTCTCAGCTAAAAATAATCTCGCATTACGATTTATTTTCTTGCGCCACCCGGCTCGGAAAGTGGTATATTATTTTCGATTCGGGTCCTGCAGTGGCAGGACGCTCCTACATATTGATATTCCGGGGGCGGAGCAGTAAACCGCCCCTCCTGCCTCCGCGCCCTCCATAAATTCCGGGGCCGGCCTTGACCGGCGGGAATTTCAAGATGCGAGGCCAACGCCTTGACTCGCCGCAAGAGCCGCTTCTGGCGTGCCGCCAAGTGGATCATCGGAATTGTCATTGTTTTGTTCGTTGTCTTTTTCTACGGCGTGGTCCCGTGGTTTTTCACCTCGTTCATCAATAGCAATAATTTCCGCTTTCACGATCCCAACAACGGCAAGACGCCCGCCTCGTTCGGCATGGCCTACCAGCCAGTTGAATTCACGTCGCGCGATGGCGTGTTGCTGAAAGGCTGGTACGTTCCGGCCCAGCCCGTACCCGGCCGTACGCCGCGAGGCACCATCGTTTACTGCCACGGCCTGCACCGCAGCCGCGTTGAGATGCTTCCCATGGCGGTGTTCGGTCATCAACAAGGCTACAACGGGTTGCTCTTCGATTTTCGGAACCACGGCGAGAGTGGGAAAAAGGTCACGTCAATCGGGTATTGGGAAAGGCTGGACGCCGAAGCCGCTGTATCTTATGCGCTCGGGCACGAGAACGCGCAGCGGCCCGTGGTGCTGTGGGGCGTTTCGATGGGCGCCGCGGCGGCGCTCGAAGCCGCAGCCGAAGATCCTCAAGCCGATGCGGTGATCTCAGACAGCACTTTTTTGTCCTTCCACGACGTGGTCGAACACCATTACCACCTTGTCATTCACCTCGTTCGGCGGCACTGGTGGTGGTTCCCCCCGCTGCCAGCCTTCCCGCTGGCGAACGAGGTGATCGCGTGGTCGGCCTCGCGGGCGCATTTCAAACCCGCGGATTTTGACCTCGAGCAGGCCGTGCGGCGCATGGGGCGGCGCCCCGTTCTCTTCATCGCGGTTCAGGATGATCCGCGTATGCCTCCTTCCATCGCGCGCAAGCTTGTCGCGGACGACGCCAGCCCGCTCAAACAAATTGCGGTTGTGCCAGGGCACCGGCACGGCGAGGGATTCAACGATTCGCGTGCTCCGTACGAGCAGGCGGTCTCAAAATTTCTTGACAGTTTGCACCGCCCGCCCTCGCCCTGAAGATCCCGCCGTTCTCCTCCGCCCTCCGCGCTTAACCGGAGCGCCGGCGACGCGCTCGCCGGGCCGGTGTTTTCCTGGCCGGGCGTTCGCTCAGCCTACCGACGAGGCTCAAAAACGCATTGCCCGCGCTATTAAGTCTCACCTTCGCTCCGCCGATATAAGTGAAGGCGGGCTTCCGACGCGCCGGCGTCCGCGTCCGCCGAGCCGAACCGTGTTTTCGACACGCGAGAGGGAATTGGAAATGAGTGACTTTGTCGCGAGACAGCCTATCTTTACGACGAACGAATCGGTTTATGGCTACGAGCTGCTCTTCCGAGCCAACCTCACCGATTCCTTCAACGGAGCCGACGGAGATATGGCGAGCCGCGCCGTCGCCGATCACCTCATGACGCTGGGGAAATCCCTCACGGACGGCCGGCTCGCGTTCATCAATTCGACCACCGATTTCCTGGTGAACGACTACGCCATGCTGCTGCCTCAGCGTCACACGGTGGTTGAAATCCTGGAAAGCGTGAGGCCCAGCCGCGAAGTCATCGCCGCCTGCCGCAGGCTGAAGCAGGCGCGCTACATCATTGCGCTCGACGATTTCGTCCTCACTCCCGATTCCCAGGCGCTGATCGAGCTGGCCGACATCGTGAAGATTGATTTCCTCGCCACGCCGCCCTCAGGCCGCGAGGAGATGGTGAAGGCGTTCGCCCCGCGGGGCATCCGGCTGCTCGCGGAAAAAGTTGAGACGCGCGAAGATTTCCGCCAAGCCGCCACGCTCGGCTATGAGTATTTTCAGGGGGAGTTCTTCTGCCGCCCGCAGATCATCGCGAGCAAGCGCATTCCCGCCTCCAAGCTCAATTGCCTGCGCGTCATGAACCTGGTCTCGCGGCCGGACCTTGACCTGGTGGCCATCGAAGAGGTGATCAGTTCCGAGGTTTCGCTCTGCTACAAGCTCTTGCACTACATGAACTCGTCGCTGTTCGGGTTTTGGACCGAAATCCGATCGGTCCGCCACGCGCTCGCCTTGCTGGGCCAGAACGAGGTCAGGAAACTCGTCTCGCTCGCCGCCGCGATCAGCATCGCCGGCGACCGGCCCGCGGAGCTGATTATGACCGCGCTCCTCCGGGCCAAACTCTGCGAGCAGATCTCGTGCCACATGGATCCGAAGACGTCCGAGCCGCTGGGCTCACTGCCCTTCATCGTCGGCATGTTCTCGGTGATGGACGCGATGCTCGGGCGGCCGATGAGTGAGATCCTCGAACAAGTCGCGCTTCCCTCCGACGCCAAAGCGGCTTTGCTGGGGGAGGAAAATCCGCTGCGCGATATTTACGAGCTCGCGTTCGCTTACGAGATGGGCAACTGGGGCGCGCTGAACTGGTACGCCGCAAAACTGGGCGCCGACGAAACACAGATGCCGGTGCTCTATCTCGACGCCATTGAGTGGTCGAAGCTGGTTTTCAACGCCTCAAGCCCCCCGAAAGAACCCGCAGGCCGGCATCCCGCGCGCTCCGCTGTCCAATAGCGCCGCTGGCCCGCTGCATCCCTTCCGTCGCTCGCCGCCTCACGCTGACGTTTGCAGACAGGATTCCTCGACCAGGATCGCGTGGACCTGAACCGGGCCGTGAACGCCGCGAATGCTGATCTGCTCAATATCGGCCGTGCGGCTCGGGCCGGAGACAAAAACCGCTGACCTCCCGCAAACGTGGCGCTCTTCAGCACGAGCCGGCTGCAGTCCTTCGAGTACCTCCTCCAGCGATTCCACCACCTGTGACCGAGTGTAGAGCGCGACGTGGACCGGCGGCGCCAGAGAGACAAGCTGGCTCCCTTCGATTGCGCTGGTGAGCACGAGGGTGCCTGATTCCGCGAGGGCGAAGTCCGCGCCCGTCATCCCCACCGAGGCGGCGAAGCACAAACGCCGGAATTCCTCCCGGTCAGCGGCCGCGCCCGGGTCCGTCCAGCTTAGGCAACGATAGGCTTCCAACCGCTGCGCTATACCGAGTCGCGCAAGCAGTGGGTTGCGCGACAGCATGACCGTCGCGCCGGCTGGCGGCAAAATCTGCATGAGGATTGCTTCGAGCTCAGCCATCGATCCGGCGCGGTAGGCGACGCCGGAGAGGGCTCTCAGCTCCTTCTCGAAGTGGTCTACCAACCCTCCGGCAGGAATCGGCGCAAGCACCCTCCCAGCCTCCGGCAGCTCCGCTCGCGTTGAGCCGCCGGCGCCCGCCGAGCGCCCCAGCGCGTGGCGGACTCGTTCCAGCATCTGTTCTTTGGATGACAACCTGCTGACTCCAGCAACGTCAGTTATGAACCTGCGAAAAACAAGGTCGCTGATCTTCGCCTTTGCGCCCCAGATAAGGCACACCCAGCGTCAGGGCGCCCTGCACGTCAAGTTCCGGCGCAGAGCCTCTCCAGTCGGGAATTGACCGTACTGCCGAGCCGTGCTAATCCCCACGAAAACCGCGGGCAGACGGGGATTGTAGCACGGCTTCTGAGCACCACATCCTTAAGCCCAAGAAAACACGCGTGTTGACTGTGTACAAAAAGATCGCTACAATCTCGCAACCTTAATCGGCACTTCTTCATCTGATGGGGTGAGTATGAGAGATTTTCAGACACTCGATAAGGAAAAAAGTCAATGCCAACTCTTGTAAAGTCGCAAAAAGATCCCTACCGCGTGATGCTGCTGAAAAAGCGATGCGAGTTGCTCGCTGAGGTAAAACGGCAGCCCGAGGCGCTGGCTGTAAACATCCAGAGCCCCGACGCCGTGGAGTTCGCCACCAAGTCTGCCGAGCAGGATCTGAGCGCGCGAACGGCTGACCTCCGCAGCCAGGTTCTGAAAGAAATCGACCGCGCGCTCGAGCGAGTCGCGGTCGGGCGATATGGCGTCTGCGAAGGATGCAGCGAGGAGATTGCGCCGGCACGGCTCAAAGCCATTCCGTGGGCGCGGTACTGCGTTCGCTGCCAGGAGCTGGTGTCGAGGAACTAGCGCTGGCGCAGGGCGTCCGACCGCGGGCGCTCTGCGTCGCATCGCGGTCAGCGCGCCCGTTTGGACAGCCCTCGCGCCGGTTGGGTCGCATCACCGGCGCCTCTACACCGCCACCGCCTGCCGGCCCGCGCGCTCCTGCTTCCACAGATGCAGATACGGCCTGAGCCGCTTCATCATTTCACGAAAATTTGCTGGGTCGAGCGACTGCGCGCCGTCGCTGAGCGCCCTCTCCGGGCACGGATGAACCTCGATGAGCAATCCGTCGGCGCCGATCGCGACCGCGGCCTGCGCGAGCGGCGGCACGAGGCTCCGCCTGCCGGTGGCGTGGCTGGGATCGACAATCACTGGCAAGTGCGTGAGCTCATTCAATACCGGAACGGCGCTGATGTCGCAGGTGTTGCGCGTCGCCGTTTCGAACGTGCGCACGCCGCGCTCGCAGAGGATCACGTTGGGGTTTCCGTGCGCCGTGATGTACTCGGCGGACATCAACAGCTCTTTGATCGTCGAGCTCATGCCGCGCTTCAGCAGCACCGGCCGCCCGCAGCCGCCGAGCGTCTTCAGCAGCGCGAAGTTCTGCATGTTTCGCGCGCCCACTTGCATGAGGTCGGCGTACTCGGCCACGAGCTCGACTTCGCGGTCGCTCATCACTTCGGTGACCACCGCCAGGCCCGTTTGCTCCCGGGCCTTAGCGAGCAGCTTCAGACCTTCTTCGCCCAGACCTTGAAAGTCGTAGGGCGAGGTGCGCGGCTTGAACGCCCCTCCGCGCAGGATTTTCGCGCCGGCCTCGGCGACCGCGGCAGCCGTCTCCAAAATCTGCTTTTCATTCTCAACCGAGCACGGGCCGGCCATCACTACGAAATCATCTCCGCCGATTTCGACTCCGCCCGCCCGGATCCGCGAGCGCTCGCCTTTGAACTCCCGGCTGACGAATTTGTACGGCGCTGAAATCCGCACCGCGCTTTCGACCGAAGGCATCGCCTGGACCGATTCCAGGCAGGCCGTCACGTCTCCCACTCCGACGACTCCGATCACCACCCGCTCCTCTCCCACAATCGAGTGGACCTTATAGCCAAATTCCTTGATCCGCTCGCATACGTGGTCAACCTCCTGCTGCGTTGAATGAAGACGCATGGAAATAATCATGTCCGTTCTCCCGCCCAAAATAAAAAACCCACTCTCTTCGAGTGGGCCGGCCTTGAAAGCTTGTTTCTCGATGCGCTCAGACCCACACGCTCTATCCGGCTGGAGCGAAGCTCCAAAACGGGCAGTACCAGAACGGGTTGGGGTACGTGACGCGCATCGAACGGGCAGTATAAGCGACCCGGAGATGAAAAGCAAGTAGAGCAATTGCCGGCGCCATCCTTCTAGGCGCGAATGCTAGCGCCGCCACTCAGGACGGCAAATTGGAGGGAACGGGTGTGCCGGGTTCTTGAAGCCCACGCGCGGCCGATCGCCTATGCTACAGTAGCCAATTGCGTAGCACAAACACAGCAAGGAGCACGATATGCCCTATTGTCCCCAGTGTAGCGGCGAATACGCGGAGGGTACGACCGAGTGCGCGGATTGCGGTGTGTCGTTGCGTTCCGGCAGCCCGCCGCAAGACGCCGAAAAACCCGCCGAGATCGAAAATGATGCGCCGCTGTTGCGGATTCGAAGCTTTAGCGGCCCGACTTCGATCATGCAGGCTGAGCTGGCGCGCAACCTTCTTCTGACGGAGGCCATTCCTTGCGTGCTCCAGGGGCACATGATGGGGGAGATCCTTCCCGGCGTCGAGCCGATAACGATGCTAGTGCGAGAGTCTGACGCACAAGCCGCAGATGAAATCCTGAAAGCGTACCTCGAGAATCCGGAACCCGCTGGTTGATCGGATCCGCTCCCGCGCAAAACCTCCCCGGGCGGGGACAAGTCAAGCGATGCCAGAAAAACCTCAGCTTTTTGGGACGGACGGCGTCCGCGGCATTGCCGGCCGCTACCCGCTCGACCACGATACGGTGGTAAGACTCGGCGGCGCGCTGGGCGCCGTGCTCGCGGTCGAGACCGCGTCTCGAACTCCGCAAGTGGTGCTCGGCCGGGACACTCGGGAATCCGGCCCCGAGATCGTCCGCGCACTCGCCGCCGGATTACGCGCGGCCGGCGCAGACGTGGCTTACGCTGGCGTCATCACGACACCCGGAATCTCGTTCCTCGCGCGCCACCACGGTTTCGCGGCCGGAGTCATGGTTTCCGCTTCCCACAATCCGTTCCGGGATAACGGCATCAAGGTGTTCTCCGGCGGCGGCGTCAAGCTCGCCGAAAGCGTTGAAATCGAGGTCGAGCGCGGGATGAGAAAGGCCCCCTGCGCCGGCATATCCGGCAGGGAGCTCGACGCCGCGCCGGAACTGCTCGATGAATATCTCGATTTCCTCTCCACGCTCGCGCCCCGCGGCGCCGGCTTCTCGCGGCTTCCCCTGGTGGTGGATTGCGCGAACGGCTCCGCGTCAGTCGTGGCGCCGAAGTTTTTCTCGGGGCTCGGTATAGAAGCGCGCCTGCTCTCGGCGGCGCCCGACAGCCGGAACATCAATCTGGATTGCGGATCTCTTCACCCCGAAAAAATGGCCGTCGAGACGCGGTCATCGGGCGCTTACCTCGGCGTTGCCTACGATGGCGATGCGGATCGCGCCATCTTCGCCACCGCGTCAGGGCGCATTCTCGACGGCGATCACGTGCTTTACGGTTGCGCGCCCTTTATGAAGGAGCGGACGGAACTGCGCGGCGAGGCGGTCGTCGGCACGCTGATGACGAACTTCGGGCTCGAGTTATCTCTGCGCGAGCATGGCATCGGCCTGAAAAGAACCGCGGTGGGCGACAAATTCGTATTCGAAGAGATGCTGCGCTCCGACATCAATCTGGGCGGAGAACCTTCGGGTCACATTATCTTTTCCAGCCTTTCACCGGCCGGGGACGGGCTGGTGACGACTTTGGAAATGCTGCGGGTGCTCTCCGAAACCGGCGCCTCGGCGGACGAGCTGGTTCGCAATTACCATCCGCTCCCGCAGTTAATCCGAAACGTGCGCGTCGCTCGCAAGCTGCCTTTCGAAAGCGTTCCGGAAGTGAGCAACGCGCTGGCCCGTTGCCAGGATGATCTGGGCGGGCGAGGCCGCGTAGTATTGCGCTACTCGGGAACCGAGCCGCTGGCGCGCGTGATGGTGGAAGGCGAGAGGGCGGGCCTGGTCGAGCAGCACGCCGCCGCCATTGCCGCAGCTATCGAACGGAGCCTGGGCGCCCCGGCGTAGGCGCATCCACGCACTAGCATTCATCCGTCATTCGCGCTTCCCTGGCTCCGAGACTCTCGCCGCCTCTGCGCTGTAGAGGCGATCGGCGACGACAAGGGTCCGTTTGCCGGAGGCGAAGCGCGGCTTTGCCGCCTGATTTGCGAAAAGGCTTTACCCTTCTGTCGGTCGGCCCCCTTCGTAACCTGATTTTTCGCTGGGCGCGAAGGCTAGGCCGTTCGCGGTCCAACGGCCGGTCGATCAAACCAGGAGAAACGTTTCATGCGCCATCTCTTCATCAATTTTGTCGTTCTGACGGCCGGGTGCGCCGCGCTCTTCATGCTTTCGCTGGGTTTGAACAGGGCTTTTTTTCCCGGGGCTTTCGCGGCGCAGCGCGCGGATACACCCCTCCGCGGCTACGATCACGCCAACCTGGACCCCAAGGTTTCCCCCTGTTCCGATTTTTACGATTACGCTGTCGGCGGTTGGAGATCCCGGAATCCGATTCCGGCCGATTATCCGTCGTGGGGAATCATCGAAGTGGTCACGCGCCGTAATCAGCAAAGCCTGCGGACCCTTCTCGAGCAGGACACGACGGCGCGGGCGCCCGCAGACTCGAACGAGCGCAAACTCGGCGACTTCTACTCAAGCTGCATGAACCTCGATCGAGTGGACGCGGACGGGGTGAAGCCGCTCGAGCCCGAACTGAGGCGCATCAGCGAGATTCACGACCTGCCGAGCCTCGAGGCGGAGTTTGTGCGCCTGCAGGTGCTCGGTGTGGATGCGCCGTTCGCCTTCGCTTCGCAGCAGGATTTCAAAAACAGCAACCGCGAGATCGGCGTGGCCTGGCAGGCGGGCCTGGGGCTGCCCAACTGCACGTATTATACGAAGCAGGGTGCCAAGTCGAAGCAGATCCGCTCGCAGTACGTTCAGCACGCCGCTCGGATTTTCGAGCTGCTCGGCGACTCGCGCTCGCGCGCGGCGAGCGACGCCGCAACGATTATGAGCGTGGAGACCCAGCTCGCCAAAGCGTCGATGCCGCCGGTCGAGCTGAGAGACCCGAAAGCCGTCTATCACCTGATGCCCGTCGCGCAGTTAAGAACGCTGACACCCGATTTTTCCTGGCCGGCATTTTTCCGCCAGATCGGCCGCCCTGAGCTCCGTTCGATCAACGTGGGCCAGCCGGACTTCTTTAAGGAAGTGAACCGCGCGCTTCATGCGGTCTCAGTTCCGGAATGGAAGACCTATCTCCGCTGGCAGCTGATCGAACAGGCCGCGCCTTATCTCTCGCAGCCTTTTGTGGACGAGAATTTCCGTTTCGTGCGCGTTCTCACCGGCGAACAGACGCTCAAACCGCGCTGGCAGCGCTGCGTCCGCGAGGTAGATGACGGCATGGGCATGGCGCTCGGCGAGCAGTACGTCCGCGAAAAATTCCCTCCCGCCGCGAAGAGTCAGGCTCTCCTGATGGTCGATAATCTCGTCGCCGCGCTCGGCAGCGATATTTCAACGCTTCCCTGGATGGGACCCGAAACGCGCCGCTACGCCATGGCGAAGCTCGGCTCGCTGCAGAAGAAAATCGGCTATCCCTCGAAGTGGCGCGATTATTCGCGTCTCGCCATCGCGCGCGATCCCTATGTGCTGAACGTTTTGAACGCGGATGAATTCGAGTTCCGTCGCGAGGTGAACAAAATCGGCAAACCCGTGGACCGCTCGGAATGGCTGATGACGCCGCCGACGGTGAACGCCTACTATGACCCGTCGATGAACGAGATTGTTTTTCCGGCGGGCATCCTCCAGCCGCCCTTTTTTGACCCGACGATCGCGAGCGCCATCAACTACGGCGACACGGGCGCGACGATCGGCCACGAAATGACCCACGGCTTCGATGACGAGGGGCGCCAGTTCGACGCGCGAGGCAATATGAAGGACTGGTGGACGCCGCAGGATCTCGCTCGGTTTGACGCCCGCGCCGCGTGCATTGTGAAGCAGTTTGACGGCTACACGGTCGAGGGCACTCTGCATGAGAACGGCAAACTGGAAGAGGGAGAAAGCATCGCCGATCTCGGAGGCGTGGTGATTGCCTACGACGCCTTCGAGAGTTCCATGCGCGGGCGGCCTCGCTTGCGGATTGGCGGGTTCACGCCCGAACAACTCTTCTTCCTCGGCTACGCCGAGAGCTGGGAAGATAATATTCGCCCCGAGCTCGAGCGGCTCTATGTCACGACCGATCCGCACCCGATCCCTCGCTTCCGTGTGAATGGGCCGCTCTCCAACATGCCCGCTTTCGCGAAAGCCTGGAACTGCAAGCCCGGAGACCCGATGGTGCGCCCCGTGAAGGCACAGTGCAAGATCTGGTGACGCTCTGCCGTACCTCTCGAGCGCGCCGCGCGGTTCTCCAAACCCTGCGGATTGCCATCGGTGGGGCGGGCGCGTTGTAGCGGGGATCTGCGATCGCCGAAGCCGCGGCAAACGCCGTTCGCGGCGGCAATGCGCTGTGCTAAACTGCGGTTTGGGGCGCACCCATGCCGGAAAACCCACTCAAGCTCAAGCGAATTCACCACATTGAATTTTGGGTGGGCAATGCGCGGCAGGCGTCGTATTTCTATCGCAAGGGCTTCGGTTTTTCGCAAGTTGCCTACAAGGGGCTCGAGACGGGCGAGCGCCGCGAAACTTCCTACGCGCTTCGCCAGGGCAAAGCCGCCTTTCTCCTGACCACTCCGATGGACCCGGAACACCCCGCCGCGGAACACCTGCGGCGGCACGGCGACGGCGTGCGCGACATCGCGCTCGAGGTCGAGGACGCGGACGAGGCGTTCGCCGAGGCGGTGCGACGGGGAGCCAAGCCGGCTGAAGAGCCGCAGACGGTCAGTGATAACCACGGCTCGATCCGCCGCGCCGCCATCCACACCTATGGCGACACCCTCCATTCGCTGATCTCCACCCGCGATTACGCGGGCCCTTTTTTGCCGGGCTTTTCCGCAGCCGCGATGCCTGGAGACGATGCCGGAATCTTGCGCGTCGATCACGTGGTCGGCAACGTCGAGCTTGGCAAAATGCAGTATTGGGCGGATTACTACAGCGATGTATTCGGTTTTCACCGCTTCATTTCGTTTGACGACAAGGATATCTCCACCGAGTACAGCGCGCTCATGAGCATCGTGATGTCGGACGATTCGCACTCGGTGAAGTTCCCCATCAACGAGCCCGCGCCGGGGCGAAAGAAGAGCCAGATCGACGAATACCTCGAAACCTACCGCGGGCCGGGCGTTCAGCACATCGCGCTCGAGTGCAAGGACGCGCTTCACACGGTGAGCCAACTCGAGGCGAACGGCGTCGAGTTCCTGCGCGTGCCGCACAGCTATTACGATATGCTGCCGGAACGCGTTGGACGGATTGACGAGCCGATCGACCGGGTGGAATCGGCCGGGTTGCTGGTCGACCGCGATCACGAGGGCTATCTCCTGCAGGTATTCTCGCGCCCCGTGGAGGACCGCCCGGCGTTGTTCTTCGAGATCATCCAGCGGAAGGGCAGCCAGGGTTTCGGCAGGGGGAACTTCAAGGCGCTGTTTGAAGCCATCGAGCTCGAGCAGGCGCGGCGAGGCAATTTGTAGCGAGGGTCGCGTGGCCATCGATACAGTGAATCGGGCGCTGGCGTTGCAGTACCAGTCTGGCTTTGGAAACGAATTTTCGACCGAGGCTGAACCCGGCGCGCTTCCGCGCGGCCAGAATTCGCCCCAGAAAGCGCCCTACGGCCTCTACACGGAGCAGTTGAGCGGCACGCCCTTTACGGCGCCTCGCGTCGTAAACCGCCGCTCGTGGCTCTACCGCATTCGTCCCACCGTTACCCACAAGCCCTTCGAGCCGGCGGCGCAGGGGCTGCTGCGCAGCACGCCTTTCGACGAAGTTCCCACGCCACCCAATCAGCTTCGCTGGATGCCGCTTCCTCTGCCTGCACGCCCCACCGATTTCATCGACGGCCTCGTCACCATGGCGGGCAACGGCGACGCGCACACGCATTGCGGAGTGGCCATTCACGTCTACGCGGCCAACGCGCCGATGAATGACCGGTACTTTTTCGATGCGGACGGCGAATTGCTCATCGTGCCGCAGCTTGGGCGGCTGCTGGTGCGGACCGAGCTCGGGACTCTCGACGTCGCGCCGGGCGAGATTGCCGTGATCGAGCGCGGCATCAAGTTTCGCGTTGAGCTGCCCGAGGGCGAAGCGCGCGGATACGTGTGTGAAAATTACGGCGCGCTGCTGCGGCTGCCCGATCTCGGACCGATTGGCGCGAACGGGCTCGCCAACCCGCGCGATTTCGAAACTCCCGTCGCGGCGTATGAAGATCGCGAAGGCGATTTCCGCGTCATCGCGAAATTTCAAGGCCGCTTGTGGACCGCGGCGCTCGATCACTCGCCGCTCGACGTGGTGGCCTGGCACGGAAATTATGCGCCCTACAAATACGATCTCGCGCGCTTCAATTGCATCAACACCGTAAGCTTCGATCATCCCGACCCCTCCATCTACACCGTGCTCACGTCACCCTCGGAGCTTCCCGGCACGGCGAATCTCGATTTCGTCGTTTTCCCGCCGCGCTGGCAAGTGGCCGAACACACCTTCCGCCCTCCGTGGTTTCACCGCAACTTCATGAACGAGTTTATGGGCCTCATCCGCGGCCAATACGACGCCAAAGCCGAGGGCTTCGTTCCAGGAGGCGCAAGCCTCCACAACTGCATGGCCGGGCACGGACCGGACGCTGAAACGTTCGAAAAGGCAACCCAAGCCGAGCTGAAACCGGCGCGGCTCGATGACACGCTGGCGTTCATGTTCGAAACGCGCTTCGTGTGCCGGCCAACAAAATTTGCCACCGAGACCGCCCAGCTCGATCACCAGTATTTTGAATGCTGGCAGGGATTGAACCGGCGCTTCCAGGAACGGATGTAGCGGAACGCAAGTCGCGCCAACTGGCGCGACAACTGAGCGCTGCTACGGCTTCGGCCAGGATGAATCCGCCGTAGCCGCATCAATCATCTAAGGCATGAGCAGACTCAGAGATAACCCGTAGCGCCAGGAGGCAAGCGTGTTAAACCGGCAGGAGTGGAACGTGAAGAGACTCTTCACGACGCCAAAGGAGGGTTTTGTGATGTCCAAGCGATCGGTGGTTTTTACCGCTGCGCTGTGCGGTTTCGCCTTTTCGCTGTTCGCGGCGTCCCAAGCGCTTGCCCAATACGGGGCGGCGATTCAAGGCACGGTAACGGACATCTCCGGCGCTGTGATTGCGGGCGCGAACGTCACGGTCGTCAACGAACAAACCCAAGTCAAAAAGCAGACAACGAGCAGCCCCCAGGGGTATTACAGCGTTACCGCG
>JBOGKE010000157.1:0-15045 GCA_050745265.1 Terriglobia bacterium | reverse complement strand
GGCGTCAATCTCTTTGGTAATAACGCAGCACAGATCTTCAACAGCTTCGCGCCTTGCCTAGTGGGCATCTGCACGCGGGCGGGAACGGGCGGCTACCTCCGGGGGCCCTCGCTGTGGGACCTCGACTTCTCGCTCAACAAGACCACCAATATCACCGAGCGCGTTAGCGTCGAGTTCTTCTCGGAGTGGTTCAACGCGCTCAACCACATGAACTGGGGAGCTGATTTGGCGCAGTACAACCTGCAGGACCCGAGCGGTTTCGGCACGCTCGGCCAGTTTAATGTGTTGCAGTCGAATTACACGCGCGTCATTCAGCTTGGCCTGCGGCTGTCGTTTTAGCCGCAATGTGTGAGAATTGGCATAGGTAGCCTGGGCTTCTCACCAGGTTTGCGGAGATGAAGGGGGGCGGCGTTAAACCCTGCCCCCCTACACCGCATTCCCAAGAAAACTCTCATGAGATTCCTTTAGCGTCCCGTATCCCTACCGTTGCGCTAACCTGATAGTTCCAGTTGGTTCCCTCGCAGATTCGCTATAACTCCCTCGCAATAAGCACCTTTCCTCTAAGGGACGCACACGAGTATCGGCGCGCGCCGGCTTGGCGTTTGGCTGGGGAGTTGCACGGGTGGGGGTGGAATGGCCGAACCTGAAACCCCCGCGCCCGCTGCTGCGAATGCGGCGGGTCCCGAGGTTAGCAAGAAAAAATCGAAGCTGTTACTGATTGTCATCGTGCTGGTGGTGCTGCTCGCTCTCGGCGGCGGCGGGTACCTCATGATGTCCCGCCGAGCGATGGCGGGATCGAAAAAGGCGCAGCCGAAAGTCGATCCAGACGCTCCTCCCGCCGCGATGGTCCCGCTCGATTCGTTTCTGGTGAACCTTGCCGATCCTGGCCGACAGGCTTTTTTGCGCGTAGGCATCTCGCTTGCCCTGAGTAAGCCGCCGGCGGCCTCCTCGGAGGGCGCTAATGAGCTCGCCTGGATTCCGGAGGTGAGGGACTCGGTTCTGGCGGTGCTGACGACCTGGCAGTCGACCGACCTTCTCGCCCCGGGCGGCAAGAAGAAGCTCAAAGCGCAGCTTCTGAGCGCGCTGCAGCAGCGCATGCCGCAGCTTGGCATTACTGGCGTCTACTTCACCGATTTCCTGATTCAGCAGTGAGAAGTTGTCACGTCCCGACTCGTCGGGACACCCGCAAAGCATGAAAATGGTAGCGCCTCGCTTGAGGGCGGGAAATGCCCGGCGTAACGCCCGGCGCTGCATGGGATTTTGGGAGCAGTGACGAGACTTTATGGAAGAGCACGCGCCGGTCACCCAGGAACCCGGGAACGCGGATTCACCGCAGGTGGACAACGCTTGGCTTGGCGTGCTCGGGCTGCCCTGCGTGCTGAGTCTCGAGCTCAGCGTGGCTGGTTTCAAGGTGAGGGATCTGCTCGCGCTGAGCGCCGAATCGATAATCGACAGCCGCTATAACGCTACCGGGCACGTGCCTGTCTGCGTTAACGGCGTCAAGGTCGCGATGGCCGAATTCGATGTGCTCCAGACGCGGGTCGCCATCCGGCTCAGCGAGGTGGATTAGCTTTGCTCACGCGGCGGAGTTCGCAAACCGATGAACACGGTTTCGGAACGGTGAGTCGAAGACGCAATTTTCGCAGATCAGAGCCGCTGGGCGTCGTCATGCTGCTCGTCAGGATTATAAAGCGATTCGCAAGCGCGGCCGGATCAGTGCGATCGAAGCGGAGCCTGCGGTCGATGCGGCTTTGCGAGACCCTGCCGCTGGGAGACCGCCGTTACCTGGCGTTGGTGATGGTTGAACACGAAAAGTTTCTGGTGGGAACGACGGGAAGCACCATTTCGCTGCTGGCGCGTTTCCCGGCGCCTTTGGACGAGGGCGGGTCTCTTTCCGAAACGGAATCCGATGCAATTTTCGATCCTGAGGAAATCAAGACATGGCGTTGAGCGCCGCGCGGGCGGCGAAGGGAGCTGCGACCGCGCTGGTGCTGGCGCTGATCTGCGGGGCGCCCGCGTATGGAGCGCGCGCGCGCCCGGTTTCCGGCCTGCGCCTTCCTGGCGGCGGCTCGCTGCCATGGACCATCCTGGTTGTCCTGACGCTGCTCACCGTCGTCCCGGCTCTGCTGCTCTCGATGACGCCGTTCGTCCGGATTCTCGTGGTGTTCCACTTCCTTCGACAAGCGATCGGCACCGAAACGGCACCGAGCAATCAAGTGCTGATCGGACTCGCGCTGTTCCTGACCTACTTCATCATGCAGCCGGTCGGCGCGCAGATCTTCCAGGCCGCCGTGGTGCCGATGGAGAAGGGGCACATCACCGTCATGAAGGCGCTCGACGAGGCGGCCGCGCCCATGCGCACCTTCATGCTGAAGTTCACGCGCGAAAAGGACCTCGCGGTGTTCGTCAAGATGGCGAAGCTGCCCCCGCCGCGCAGCCCGAAGGATCTGCCGCTGCGCGTGGTGGTGCCGGCTTACATGATCTCGGAGCTGCAAGCGGGCTTTCAGATCGGCTTGGTGCTCTTCCTGCCCTTCATGGTGATTGATCTTGTGGTCGCGTCTGTGACCACTTCGGTCGGGATGTTTCAGTTGCCGCCGACAGTGATCTCGACGCCGCTCAAGATTCTGCTCTTTGTCATGGTGAACGGCTGGAGCCTGGTGGTGGGTTCGCTGGTGAAGAGTTTCTATACCTGACGTGCGCTTCGCCATATCGGCTCTAGCCCGCAAAGCGGGCGGAATACGGTAGCCCACGGCGTAAGCCGTGGGTAAGGCGAGCCTCTTACGACCTCTTCCTCGCCTCTCGCCCCGCGTAAGCACCGGGCGAGAGCGAGAGGCGAGGAAGAGAAATGTAGGCGCTGCCCGTCACCCCGGGCTTGCGCCCGGGGCTACTATCTTCCGGCCCTCCGGGCCTTTGTTGACTCGGCCCTTGCATGCTTGCGACGGCGCTGGCCGAAGTTTCTGGAGAGCGGAAATACCGAGTTCCTTCGCCCCGCTCGGGATGACAGCGAAGGGCTCAGCATGATGGAATCGAGTTTTCCCACAGCCTGTTTTGTTGCGGCGCCTGCCGGCGGAGAGGCCGCCGAGTCGAGGCCGAGGTGAATCGATGAACCCGGAACGAGTGATCACGCTGGCGCGCATGACCCTCGAAGTGACGGTGTGGCTGTGCGCGCCGATTCTGATCGTTGCAATCGTTGTGGGCCTGGTGACGAGCATCCTGCAGGTGATGACTTCGATTCAGGAAATGACCATCGGAACAGTGCCGCGCCTCGCCGCCGTAGGGCTCGTCACTTATCTGATGATGCCGTGGCTGATGCAGAAGCTGGTCTCGTTCGCCACGCTGCTCCTGTCGAATTTTCGGCCATACCTGGGTTAGCAATGGACATTGCCAACCTGTTGCTCGGAAACCTCGACAAGGCGGCGCTGATCGGCGCTCGGATCAGCATGCTGATGGTGTTTGCCCCGTTTTTCGGCAGCTCGGCGATCCCGATGCCGGTGAAGGCCGCTTTGACGGTCGCTCTGACGGCGGTGCTCTTGCCGGTGATTCATTCGATCCCGGCGGTTCCGGATATTGTCGGCTGGGTGCAGGTGCTCGCAGGAGAAGCGGTTGTGGGGCTGGTGATCGGCCTGGTGATGAACTTCGCATTCGAAGGAATTGAGATGGCTGGAGAGGTGGTTGGCTTTCAGCTTGGCTACTCGATGGAAACCTCGATCGATCCCACAACGCAGGCTGCCTCGCCGATCCTCTCCGTGTTCTACCAGGCGCTGGCGCTGCTTTTCTTCCTGCAGCTCGGGATGCACCGCTGGATGCTTCTCGCTCTCGCGCGGAGTTACGAATATTTGCCGGTGGGCGCCTCGCGCCTGAGCAAAGCAGGGATGATGAGCCTGATGCGGGCCTCGGGGGCAATGTTCATCATCGGCGTCGAGCTTGCGGCTCCGATTTTGCTCGCCACAATTCTTACCGACGTGTCGCTCGGGTTCATCAACAAGGCGGCGCCGCAATTCCCGGTGGTGTTTACATCCATTTCGATAAAAATCCTGGTTGGAATCGCGCTGCTGATTATCTCGCTCGGCTTCTGGCCGAGCCTGTTGGGCGGCTATTTCGGCAGGGCTTTGACCGCTACCACTCACGTCTTGCGGGTGTGGTAAGGAGCAGCGTCGCGCGTGGCTGACGATCGGACCGAACAAGCGACACCGTATAAGCGGCAGAAGGCGCGGGACAAGGGCCAGATCGCCCGCAGCCGCGAGCTGCCGTCAGCGCTCGCCTTGATCACCATTGTGATCGTCTTGAACGCCTACGCCGAGAGCTTTCTCGTGCAGTGGAAAAGCCTCTTCACCGAGGGACTCGCCTCGGCCCAAGGCGGCGCCGCCGAGGGCATTGTGTCGCTGACGGAGAGGACGGTGCGCATTACCGGCGACTGGACCCTGCCGTGTCTTTTGCTGGGGCTTGTAATCTCAGTTTTTGGCAACGTCGCGCAGGGCGGCTTCGTTTTCGCCACTGAGGCTCTGAGCCCGAACTTCTCGCGGCTGAATCCTGTCGGCAACCTGGGAAAGCTGTTCTCGGTCGCGGCGATCAGCAATTTTCTCAAGTCGGTCATTCCGATGTCGGTCATCACGTACCTCGTGTTCTCGATGGTGGTGCGCGACTGGCACCGGATTGTGCTCTCCACGATGGTCCCGGCGCACGCCACCATCGCCTGGCTGATGGGACGGCTGTACGAGCTTTCGTGGAAATCGGGCGCGGTATTCCTGGCCTGGTCGGGCTTCGATTACCTTTTCCAGCGCACGCAGCTTTCGCGCCAGTTGCGCATGACCAAGCAGGAAGTGGTTCAGGAGAACAAGGACACCATCGGCAATCCGGAAATCAAGCGGCGAATCCGCAAAGCCCAACTGGAGCTGCGGCGGCGGATGATGATCCGCGACGTTGCCAAAGCCACGGTAGTGATTACGAATCCGACCGAATACGCCATCGCGCTCAGGTATCACCCCGGCGTAATGCGCGCGCCGGTTGTGGTGGCGAAGGGGCGTGACCTGATGGCGCAGCAGATTCGCCGCGAAGCCCTGTGGCACAACATTCCGCTGGTGGAGAACCGGCCGCTGGCGCATGCGCTCTACCGCGCCGTCCAGGTCGGCCAGGCGATTCCGCCCGCGCTGTACGTTGCGGTGGCGGAGATTCTCGCGTTTATCTTCCGGGCTCAGGCCCGCGCTGCCGCATCGCAGCGTAGCGGCGCCGCCCCGCGTGCGAGGAGGAGAGCGTAATCCGATGGCGCCCGCGCCCACTCCCAGCTCACCGGCAAAGACGGCAAAGCATGACTGGGTTGTCCCGGTCATCGGCGTGGCCATGGTTTTTGTCATGCTCGTGCCGATCCCGGCGATCCTGCTGGACGTTTTGCTGGCCGTGAGCATCACGGTTTCGGTGCTGGTGCTGCTGGTCTCCATGTACATTCAGCGGCCGGTGCAATTCTCCGTCTTTCCCTCGCTTCTGCTCCTGCTGACGCTCTTCCGATTGTCGCTAAACCTCGCGAGCAGCCGCCGCATTCTTCTCGATGGCAACCAAGGTCCGAGCGCGGCTGGTAAGGTGATCCAAGCCTTTGGCCAGTTCGTGGTGGGCGGAAACTACATCGTCGGCTTCGTCATCTTCCTTGCGTTGATTGCGATTCAGTACCTGGTGATCAACCACGGCGCGGTGCGCATCGCGGAGGTGACCGCACGGTTTACTCTCGACGCTCTGCCGGGCAAGCAGATGGCCATCGACGCCGATCTGGGCGCCGGCTTGATTGACGAAGCCCAGGCAAGGGCCCGCCGCTCGCTGATCGCGAGAGAAGCTGAATTCTACGGTGCGATGGATGGCGCCGCCCGCTTCAGCCAACGCGACGCGCTGGCCACCGTGCTCATCACCGCAATCAACATCGGCGCGGGTTTCCTGATCGGGATTTTCTATCTCGGCCTCTCATTTACCGACGCGCTGAGAACGTACACGATTCTGACCGTGGGCGATGGGCTGGTGACGATCATTCCATCCCTGCTGGTTTCGGTCGCCGGCGGCATGGTGGCCACGCGCGCTTCGTCCGAGCTGAGCCTGGGCGCCGATCTCGGGCGCCAACTGCTGCCGCGGGGACGGCCGCTTTGGATCGCTGCCGGCGTGATGTTTAGCCTTGGGCTGATTCCCGGTCTTCCGAAGTTTTCTTTCTTCCTGGTCGCAGGCGCAATGGCGTATGTTGCCAGCCAGGCCAAAGGCAGGGCGGCTGCCGAGGAAACTCAGCAAAAGGCGGAGCCTGGAAAACCCAAACCTGCCGAGGCGCTTCCGGGCATGCCGAAGCTCGACGACCTCAGCATGGAGGTCGGCTATGCGCTGGTGACGCTGGTGGATGAGGCACAGGGCGGCCAGATGCTGAAGCGGATCCGTGCCTTGCGGCGCCACCTCGCCCTTCAGCTCGGCTTCGTGATTCCCCCCGTTCATATCACCGACAATCCGCAGCTCAAGCCGCGCGAATACGTTGTTCGCCTGCGCGGGGTGGAGATCGCGAGATGGCAGACCGAAGGCAATTCGATGCTCGCGATCAGCGCCGAGTCCCAGGCGCCGGCGCTCGAAGGTAAGGCTACGCGCGAGCCCGCGTTCGGCGTGGCGGCGCAATGGATCGATCCGGGCCAGCGGGAAACGGCTCTGGCGAAAGGCTACGCGGTGGTCGACCAGACCTCCGCCATCGCGACTCACCTGGCGGAGATCATCAAACGCTTCTCCCACGAGCTTCTCACCCGGCAGGAGACAAAGCGGCTCATCGACTTGCTCTCCGAAAGCCACCCGAAGCTGGTCGAGGAGCTGGTACCGAAGGTGCTCAGCCTGGGCGAGGTTCACCGCGTGCTCCAGCAGCTTCTGCGCGAGCAGGTTTCCATTCGAGACCTGCCCACCATTCTCGAAGCTCTTCTCGACGCGTCGGTGGTGGGCAAGAATCCGGTCGTGCTGGTGGAAGCGGCCCGCCAAGCGCTTTCGCGCGGCCTCGTGCAGCCGCTGTTAAACGACGACGGCAGGCTGACGGTGGTCACGATCGATCCCCAGCTTGAAGAGCAGATCCAGCAAGTTCTCGAGACCCCGGCTGCGCAGGCGCGGCTGCCGGCGGCGCAGGCAACTTTCGTCCGCAGAATCCTGGACGGGCTTCGCGGGTTCATGGGAGACCAGGTCTCTCTCACGTGCCCGGCGCTGCTGTGCGGCTCACCTGCGCGATTTCATCTCAGGCGCTGGCTCGAGCCGTTTCTGCCCAAGCTGGTGGTGCTTTCGCCGTCGGAGATACCCAATTCCGTCACCGTTCAGTCCATGGGCATTGTGCGCTAGGGGCAGATCGGCGTGAATAAAACGAAACCCATGATGACGCCGCTGAAAACCGCGAAGCGGAACTACGAAGAGGTGTCAAGCCTCGATCAGGAAGAACGCGACCGTCTGCTGATGGAGAACCTGCCGCAGGTGCATTACATCGCCAAGCGGATTCACGACCGCCTGCCTCCCCACGTGCCTCTGGAGGATCTCGTCAACGCCGGGGTGGTCGGATTGCTCGAGGCAATTCGCAATTTCGATGCGTCACGCGGAGCGCAGGTCAAAACCTACGCGGAACTGCGGATCAAGGGTGCCATCCTGGACAGCTTGAGAGAAATGGACTGGAGCCCTCGGGCGCTGCGCCGGAAAGGACGTCAGCTCGAGCAGTCGCACAGCCGCCTGCGCCAGGTATTCGAGCGAGCACCCTCCGAGCAGGAACTGGCCGATGACATGCACGTGACGGTCGAGCAGCTTCGGCAACTGTTGTGCGATCTGCGAGGCTTGAATCTCGGAAGCATTCAGGCTCTTCAGCAGGAAGATGGAAAAGGAGAGCAGGTCTTCAAATACGTTCCCAACTCTCCTGACGAGGATCCCTACTATCTTTGCCTGCGCTCGGAGCTCAAAAGCTATCTCGGGAAGGCGGTGGGAGATCTGCCCGAACGGGAACGGCAGCTCCTCGGCCTTTACTACAAGGAAGACTTGACGATGAAAGAAGTCGGCGCCGTGCTGGGCATCGGCGAAGGCCGAGTGTCGCAGCTTCATTCGGCTGCGATGGCGCGCCTGCGGGCGCGGATGAAGGAACTTTTGGGTGAGCGGCCCGCACAGTCCCAGCCGAATACTTCGGAGCAGCGAGCGTGGACCAGACACTAACCCAGGAAGAGATCAACACGCTACTGCGGTCGGCTCAAGCCGCCGCGGACTCCGAGGCGGGAACGCCGGGAGCGCGCCGGGTTGCGCCCTTCGTGTACGGAAGGGCGTCGCGCATCTCAAAGCAGCAGGTCCGGGACGTCTCCCAGCTTCACGAAGTCCTCGCCTACCGGCTTAAGAACCGGCTTTCAGCTTTTCTCCAGGTCAATCTGGAGGCCAGCCTGATGTCGGTGGATGAAGTGCAGTACTCCGAGTTCATTGAGAGCCTTCCGCAGCAGGCTTACGTGGCGTCGATTAATATTCCGCCCACCAAATCAAACGCCCTTCTCAGCCTCGACCTCGCCGGAGCCTTCGCGATGGTCGACCTCATGCTCGGAGGGAACGGCAAACCGGAGGCGCCGCAGCGGCCCGCGACCGAGATCGAGGAGAAGGTGATCCAGACGATGGTGGAGATGGTTTGCGATGAGCTCTCGAGCTGCTGGCGCCAGAACGTAGATCTGGGTTTTTCTTTTGGGAAGGCCCAGCGCCAGACCGAGATTTACCGGCTGATGCCGCCCTACGAAAAAATGTTGTTTGTGAGCCTTGAGATTCGCCTCCCGGACACCTTCAGCACGCTTGCGCTCGCGTTTCCGGCGGCGGTCTCCTCGTTGCTTCTGCGCAGCCTGGCCGCGAGAAATTCGCATGAACAGCATCCGATGCCGCACTCAAGGCCGAAGCTGCTCGAGCGGCTGCGGGGCTGTGTTTTCGGCGTCGAAATGGTGTTGCCTCCCACTCGGATGCGCGGCGAAGACCTTCTGGCGCTCGTGCCGGGCCAGACCATCTTGATCCAGCATCGCGTCATCGATCCCGCCGTGCTCAACGTGGCGGGCCACAGGATGTTCACCGCTTTCCCGGTGCGGAACGGCAAAGCGCGGGGCGCCGTGATTCAGGAAAAATTCAGCTTGGCCTACCCCGCCCAGAGGACGGACGAATGAACAGCGCTTCCCAACTCGACGCCAAGGCGCGGAGCTATCTCGACCTGTGGAGCAAATACATTTCCGATGGCCTCACGCACGTGAAGGGCACGGCGGTGACGGCAGAGGCCATTGAGCAAGACTCCGCAGCCAAACCTTCAGGATCGGCGCCGGAGGGTGGCATCTGGATCCGCGCCTTCGGAGGCAAGGCGGGAGAGCACGCTTTTATTCTCGCTGCCGACGACGCGCGCTGCCTGGCACGATTGCTTGGGGGAGCGCCGCCCGATGCGGCGGCCGAACTGACGGCCGAATCGCGCGACGCGATCGTTCAGTTCTTTCAACAGGTCGCGACCATGATCCCGGCGGCCGACTGGCTGGGGATTCAGAGTGAATTGGAAGTCTCCGAAGCGGACCGTCCAGCCTGGGAAAGCGCCGGTGAGATTACATTCCGCTTCAGCACCCCGGAGGGCCCGCAGTTCGAATTGGAGGCCGCGCTCAGCGCGGATTTCCTCGCCGCCCTGCAAAACGCCGGGAACGAAGGCCCCGCGACCCGCCGGGAATCGAAAGCCGCCGCCCCGGCCGCCGCCGCCGGCATCTCGCGCGAAGCGAACCTGGAATTACTGCTGGACGTGGAGCTGGAAGTTGCACTGCGGTTTGGCCAGCGCGAAATGGTGCTCGGCGACATTCTGAAGCTGATGCCTGGCAGCGTGATCGAATTGGGCCGGGACGTCCATGACCCGGTGGAATTGCTCATCGGCGACAGAGTGGTAGCGTGGGGTGAAGTCGTCACCGTAGATGGCAACTACGGTCTCCGCATCACGGGCCTCGCCAGCCGGGAGGAAAGGATCGAATCGCTCCGAGCTTAACGTGAGGAGGTTCGCCTCGCCGAGTCTCCCTAAGCTCGCTGCGCCGATGAATCATCATGAACTCTCAGTCCTCGCCACCGAAGTGCCGGAATCTCCTATGCCCGCGAGCGAAGCTCGCCTGGATGTGGCGATGGCGCCCTCCAAAAGGCGTGCAGCTTAACAAACAATGGTATTGCTCCCTGAGCTGCTTCGAGCAGGGAGCGGCGGAGCTGTTGGGCAAGATGAATCTGAAGGTGAACCGCGGCCGCACCATCCGCTACCGGCTCCCGCTCGGGCTGCTGTTGCTTTCGAAAGGACTGATCAGCGCGCAGCACCTTCAGGATGCGCTGAAGGCGCAGCGCGAATCGCAGCGCGGGCGGCTGGGAGATTGGCTGCGCGAGCAGGGCTTGGTGAACGAAGACCAAGTCACCGGAGCGCTAGGCGTTCAATGGGGACTGCCCGTGTTCCACCTGGCGCAAAGCCCGGGATTCGCCGAGTGCGCCGAGATGGCGCCGCTCTCTATCCTCGAGGCGGCGCGCATGGTGATTGTCCACCACATGCCCACCAGTCGAACGGTTTATGTCGCTTTCTCGGATGGAATCGATTTTCCCGCGCTAAGGACGCTCGAGCAGATGCTTGATTGCTCGACTCAGCCGTGCGTCATCGGCGACAGCGAGATGCGAGAAGCGCTGGACGCCGTCCGGCAAATGGTCCGCACCCCCGAAACGGTGATCGAGTGCCCTCATGCTCCGAGAGAGCTGGCGGTAACGATTCGCGAATGGGCCGAATCGAACCATGCGATTGAGGTGCGAGCGGCCTTGGCGCCGGAATGCCTGTGGGTACGGATGGAGAACGACGCGTCGACCGGCGACCTCCTGTTTCGGCTCCAGGAGAGCCCGCAGGAGGCGGGTGAGCCGCAGGCGATCCCGGCAGTCTGACGACGCGATGACGGCACCGAAGAGTCATACTCGCGCAAGCGGGGTGGCGGGAAGCGATATGAGGAACTCCTCAGAATGGCCGATTGCCCCGCTTTTCAGCATCCTGCTAAAGGTCGTCCCCGCGCTGCCGATACGACGAGCGTGGGACGAAGGAGCGGAACCGGGAGCCGCAATGGGAGCCTTCGCCTATGATTGAGGCCGTAATGATCGGGAAAGCTCAGGAATGCTTTTTTCCGTACGCGGTGGAGCAGGACTTGTCTGCTTCACTCGGAGCGCTGCGCGCGGAAGCCGGCCTGGCAGGTCTCCCTCCCGCAGTAGAACGGATTAACCGGCTCTTGAGCTCCGCCCCGGTGGACCTGCGAAGCCTGGGCGAATCAGTCAAAGAGGCGCCGGGCCTGGCTGAGGAGGCGGTCAAGCTGTGCAACGCCTCGCTGTTCGAGCTCTCGCAGCCGGTGGCGAGCGTCGAGCAAGCAGTCATCATTATGGGCGCCGACATCGTACGCACATTGATCCTGACGTGCTGGCTCACGCGATACACAGGCGAGAATATTCCGGGGCAGGACAGCCGGGCATTTTGGGGCCATAGCCTGCTCGTCGCTAAATTGAGCCAGCATATGTGCCAGTGGGCGGGTTTCGCCCAGCCGGAGTGGGCTTTCCTGGCCGGCCTGTTTCACGATCTCGGCGCGGTGCCGTTTCTGACGTTGCTCGCTAGAGACAGGGGGCGCGCGCGGCAGGGCCTGTTTGAAATCGTCGGGGATTCGGTTGAAGCGCAGCGCCGCCGTTTTGACACCGACCACTGCGAATTAGGCCTGCAGATCGGAATTAACCTGGGGCTCTCCGCCCCGCTCGTTGAAGTCATGGCCCGGCATCACCAGCGAGGCGGGATGCTCTCCAGTATGCCCCTGCTCGCGTTCGTCTGCGCGGCGGAGGCAATAGCTCAAGACACGAAACCCGGCGAGGCTTCGCTGCCGCAAGCCCAGCTCGTGCGCAACGCGCTCGCAGAGTTCATGCCCGGATTGACGCCCCAGGCCGGTCCTGGACTGATTGAGACGCTGGAAGCCGATCTGCGCGCCAGCGCCGAAGTTGTTGAAGAAGCGACTGATGCTCTCCCCGAAGTCCCTCAGGACGCGCCCACCCCCGCCCGGCAAGAAGATTGAATCGCGGTCTTGGCAAAATAGCCAGTGGCGCCCCTGCGTCACCGCTCACACCACTTTTTCCTTGAGCGTCTTGATTCGGTCCCGAAGCTGAGCGGCCTTTTCAAATTCAAACTGCCGAGCGGCGCTGCGCATCTGATTCTCTAGATTCGCGATGAGCTCGGCAAGCTGATCTTCGGAGACGGGCTCGTCCGGCTCATCGACTGCGGGAAGCGGTGCGTAGTCGGCCTCGCTGATTGCTGCAAGGGCCATATCGACGGGCTTGATAATCGTCTCGGGCGTGATGCCATTTTCGGTGTTGTACTCAAGCTGCTTGGCGCGGCGCCGGTGGGTCTCGTGGATTGCGTAGTTCATGGAGTCGGTGTGCCTATCGGCGTAGAGGATCGCGCGGCCGTGAACGTTGCGCGCGGCGCGTCCCATGGTCTGAATCAGGGAGCCGCCGGACCTCAGAAACCCTTCCTTGTCCGCATCGAGGATTGCCACGAGTGACACCTCCGGCAAGTCGAGTCCTTCGCGCAGCAGATTGATGCCGATCAGAACGTCAAATTCTCCCCTTCGGAGGCTGCGAAGGATCTTCACGCGCTCGAGCGTATCGATCTCGGAGTGGAGATAGCGGCAGCGCACGCCCACCTCGGTGTAATATTCGGACAGATCTTCCGCCATGCGCTTGGTCAGTGTAGTCACCAGCACTCTCTCATTCATCTCAGCGCGCTTGCGAATCTCACCGAGCAGATCGTCCACCTGGTTGCGCGTCGGCCGGACGTCGATTTCCGGGTCGACCAGGCCCGTGGGCCGGATGACCTGCTCGATGACGATGCCGGACGACAGGGTCAGCTCGTAGGGACCCGGAGTGGCCGACACAAAGGCGACCTGTCCGATGCGGTGCTCGAATTCCTCGAATGTCAGCGGACGATTGTCGAGCGCCGAAGGCAGGCGGAAGCCGTAGTCGACCAGGGTCTGCTTGCGTGACCGGTCGCCGTGGAACATGCCGCGGAGCTGGGGCACCGTTTGGTGGCTTTCGTCGATTACGATCAGCGTGTCCTGCGGGATGTAATCGAGCAGCGTCGGCGGGGGCTCGCCGGGCAGCCGGCCCGAGAGATGGCGGGAGTAATTTTCGATGCCGTGGCAGTAGCCCATCTCCTTCATAATCTCGAGGTCAAACATCGTACGTTGGTGAAGCCGCTGAGCCTCGATCAATTTCCCCCGCTTTTCGAGTTCTCCCCGCCACCACTCGAGCTCGCTTTGAATTCGTTCGATGGCGGCCTCGCGCGTCTCGCGCGGCATCACATAGTGTGTGCGCGGATAGATTGGAAGACGGCTGAGCGTCCGCTTGACTTCTCCGAGCAGCGGATCGATCTGCTTGAGCGCGTCCACCGAGTCGCCCCACAGCTCGATCCGGTAAGCGGTGTCCTCGTAGGTGGGATAGACTTCGATCACGTCGCCGCGCACGCGGAACGTGCCGCGCCGGAAATCGAGTTCGGTGCGCTCGTATTGAATCTCCACCAGACGGCGCAGAATGTCCTGGCGGGAGATCTTCTGCCCTTGCTCGAGCAGCAGCAGCATGCCGTAGTAGGCTTCGGGCGATCCGAGGCCGTAGATGCAACTGACGCTCGCCACGATCAGGCAGTCCCGGCGTTCGAAGAGCGAGCGCGTCGCCGACAGGCGCAGCTTGTCGAGCTCGTCGTTGATCGTCGCTTCCTTCTCGATGTAAACGTCGCCGGCCGGAATATAAGCCTCGGGCTGGTAATAATCGTAGTAGCTGACAAAATATTCGACGGCGTTCTGCGGGAAGAAGGAGCGGAATTCGTGATAGAGCTGCGCCGCGAGCGTTTTATTGTGCGCGAGCACGAGCGCCGGACGGTTGGTCGCTTCAATCGTCTTCGCAACGGTGAAGGTTTTGCCCGATCCTGTTACTCCCAGGAGAACCTGGTGCTTTTCGCCGTCTTCGATCCCACGCACGAGCTGCTCGATCGCAGTGACCTGATCGCCGCGCGGCTGGTAATCTGATTTCAGTTGAAAATCCATAGAAAGCTTCCGCTTGTATCAATCGTAACCGGTGCGCCATCAGCCGCGCCAGCGATTCGGAATCCTGGTGGTGTCCTAATTTCAGGACACTGGCGAAGGGAGAGGTGTTCGGAATAGCGGGCGGGGAAGGAAGTCCGGTCATCGCGATGGTGGATGACCGTCTACATTGCTTAGCCGTCTTTTCAGGAGAATTCCAAAGCCAGTCGGAATTGAATCCCGGAACCCGGGTTTCCTTGACCTTCATTGGGCACTTTCTCTGGTTGACCAAAGAATGTTCCCCCGGACAACAACGTTTCAATAGCCGTGACGAGATGACGGGCCGCATCTGATTTCTGCACATAGCCTCTCGCGCCCACACGTTTCGCTTCACTGGAAAGTTCGCCTGATTCGTGCATGGTAAAGATCAGGATTGGGCCCGCCAAACCACGCCCAGAAATTTGGGAGGCAGCTTCAAGCCCGCTCATGCCAGGCATGGTGATATCAAGTAAGACGATATCGGGTTTCAGGTGTGCAGCCGCATCGATTGCGTCTCGACCGCTAATGGCTTCGCCGCAAATTTCCCAGTGGGGTCTAGCATCGCTAAGGATAAGGCGAATCCCTTTTCTCACGACCTCATGGTCATCGACAATCAGAATCCTCACAGGGCCCATATGATCCTCCTAGATAGGCTGGACCTTCTTGGCTTTGATTGAGCGGTACAGACGCCTTGACCGTTGTGCCCTCCGATGTTGAGGTTATCTCTAGCTTGCCATTAAGTTGTCTGATGCGTTCACGCATCCCTCGAATACCAACGCCCAAGGTTCCGAACGAGTCAGAATGTGACGCTAACGAAGTGGGTGGCATCCCCTTGCCGTGATCTCTAATTTCAAGTACAGCCTTGCCATCGTCAATTGCAAGCCGGATATGCACGTTCTCGCTTTCGGAATGGCGATGAACATTCGTCAAGCTCTCCTGGAAC
>JBOGKE010000156.1:0-27558 GCA_050745265.1 Terriglobia bacterium | reverse complement strand
GTGCGTGCACCGGGCGACGGGCGCCGGAAGAACGATCTTGGGGCTATCCTTAACCCCGGGCTTACGCCCGGGGCTACTCTATTGCGGCCCTTCGGGCCTTCTGCTCCCCTCCTCATCTAAGTTTCTGGAGAGCGAAGCCGAAGGGCTCAGCATGACAGAATCGGCTTTTCAGCAGCCTGTTGGTTGTTGATCAAGGCGCGAATCTCCGCGACACGCTGGGCGAGAGACGGCGCGTCCTGAAACAGGCGAATCGCCGCGATGCCAGCGGCGCCGGCGGCAAGGCACGGCTTCACGCGCTCCAGCGTGATCCCACCCAGCGCCAGTACCGGAGTTTTCACCCGCGCGGCCGCTGCGGCGAGTCTCTCCACGCCAAGAGGAGGTCCGTAAGCCAATTTCGACGGCGTTTCATAAACCGGCCCGAAAAGAATGTAGTCCGCCCCGGCCAATTCCGCTGTCTGAGCCTCTTCGAGCGAATGGCAGGAGACGCCAACCAGAAACCCCGGCGGCGCGATCGCCCGCACCGCGAGCGCCGGCAACGAATGGCTTCCCAGATGAACGCCCGCAGCGCCGAGCGCCAGGGCTGCGTCAACCCGGTCATTGATTACGATCCGCGAGTTCGTTCCCTTCGCTCGCTCGAGCGCGCGCGATGCCACACCGAGGAGCGCGCGCACCTCCATCTGCTTCTCGCGAAGCTGGATCAAATCAATTCCCGCGTCGATTGCCTGCGCCAGGACCGAGTCCAGCGAGCGCTCGCTGAGAACCTCGCCGTCCGTGATATAACAGAGCCTGAAAAGCGAATGCATCGGGAATTCAGGGAGCGTATTGCGCGACGCGGCCGCGGATCAGGAGATCGAAGAACTGGCTCCCGCCTTTTTGGCAGGGATTCTCCGCCGCCTGACCTCCTCAAAGGCGAGCCAGACGTCAATCACGCCGACTCCTGAGATCGCGCCGCGGACATAATCGTTATGGGCCGCGGACGAGAGCCAAGTGTGGTGGGTCAGAAAAAAGTTGTTGGTCCAGACGGGAAGCCAGGGGCAGTAGAGGAGCGCCAGACCCAACGCAAGGTAAAGAAGAACTCGCAGCATCACCACCAGCCGTTTCAAATCGCGTCCGAAAGCGCCATTTGTCGTGAGTTTCGCATCGCCCCGGCCGGTCAGGCGCGCCTGGATCGAAGCACTTGAACCTTCTCGGAGACATCGCGGTAGTCGATATTCACGCTATAGACCTCGGCGAATTTCTCGTGCGCGGCTTTCAGATTGCCGCTCTGCTCGTAGGCAATTCCGAGATCGTAATTTAACGCGAGGATAACCTCCTGCTCGAGGCCCGGCGCTTCCAACGCACGGACATACCAGCGCGCTGCAAGCTCCGGCATTCTTTTCTCCATGAAGCAATTCCCAAGCCGCGCCGTGGCCTCCAGGAACCGCGGCGCCGCATCCCCTTCGCTGAGGCCTTTAACGGCCTTCTGAAACTCGCTGATCGCCTCATCGAGGAGACCCATTTCCTGGAATGCGACCCCAAGGTTGTAGTGCCGGTCCGGCGAGTCGCTATCGGACGCCGGCTCCTCGCCCTCATCCAATTCCGTCAAGAGCTCCTCGAGCGATGCGTCAAACTGCGAGTGTGTTTCCAAGGCCGCGCCCGAAACGAAATCTTCTTCCCGTTGCGCGGGCTCGCCCTCCCCGCCCAGAACTGACGTGAGATCCCGCGCCAGGATTTCGAGAAACGCACTCGGCTGAACCTCACCCAGCCGCTCGCCGGCGGCGGCGCCTGGCCCAGCTTCTACAGTGCCGGTGAATGATGGTCCCTCGCTCATGCCGCGGGTTTCCTCGTTCCCGGAATCGCGCAACGTGGCGGTCTCCATGGCCGGCGCATCAACCGAAATGGGCGGGATTTCAGGACCTCGTTCGCGCTCGTTCGCGCCGTCGGCGAGCTGCCGCTGCCATTCCCCAATCTTTGGGTCGTCAGGATTTTTTCGGGCGAGTTCGCCGATGGCAACGCCGGCTTCAGCGAGGAAACCGTGCTGAAGATAAAACTCCACCTGAGACTCGTCGGCGCCGCGCCCCGCCGCGGATGCAGGCCGCAGATTAGCGGGCGGGGCCTGGAATTCCCAGAGCGCAGCGCGCTGGACTTCGACCGGAGGGCCCGCCGGGGCCCCGAAGCGCGGAGGAGCCTCGGCGGTCGAGAAAGCGTCCCATTCTGCCGAGAAATCCACCTCCGCTCCTTCGGCCGGCGGCGGAACGGCGGCGATCGGTGCGGCGTCCAGCGAAGATGCTCCCGCCTCCGCAGCGCGACCGTGCGGCGCCGGCGCGAGCTCCCCATTTCCAGACGCCGGTCCGTGCGGCCCTGCGTCCGTCGCCGGCTTTTCGACCGCGCCCCGCGATTCGAGAGGCTCAGGACCACGCGCCGGCGCCACGCTGCGCGGCTCGGGGCGGAGGCTTGGCGCCGGATGAGCAACCACGGCCGCCGGTGCATCCGGCTTGCTCGCCAGCGTCACACGAGCCCGCCACGATGCCACGTGGGCGTTCTGCGGCTCGAGCTCCTCAGCTCGTTTCAGAGCGGCGCTCGCCGAGGCGATGTCGCCTCGCTCAAGAAATATTCCGACCGCCGCCAGGAGGCACTGGCACGACTGCTCCATCTGCCCGCTGCGGTGCAGAAGCTCTCCCAATCGCAGGCGATAGGAGGCGTTCCCGGGATCTAAAGCGATCAGCCTGCCCAGGATCTGGCCCGCTTGTTCTTTCAGCGCATTCTTCTCGCTGAGGGCGAGAGCTTGGACGTACTGTTCGCTGGCCTCATGGTTAAGTTTCTGGCCGGCGTAAAGATCGGCAAGCTTGAGCAGAGGGTTGATCGACGCGGTGTCAAGCTTGGCGATCTTCTTGAAGATCGCGATCGCCTTGAGCGTGAACCCCTCGCGGGCGTAAGTTTCCGCCAGCTCGTGAAACGCGCGCAGCGCGTCGGGAACATTCCCGGCGCGCACCAAGAGATCGCCGATCACGTTGCGAAGCAGCAGATCCTGCGGGTCCCGCTCGAGAATGGCCTGGTACTGTTTGATGGCCTGAGGAAGTCTTCTCTGGCTGACCAGTCTTGCGGCGTCTTCGAGAGCTTTGCTTTTGTTGAAAGCCATCCGGCTGGCTCCGCGACCGACATGGGAGCACGTTCAGGCTAGCACACGATTTCGGCCCAAGTCAAAACAACGGAATCCCAGGTAGTGGGTCAATTTGAATTCACGCCACATTTGGCACCTGACCTGCTACAAGCCGCACAATGTCTTCCACCGTGCAGAGATTATCTGTTAGCCCCGCTTCCATCGCTGGCGTGACTCGCAGGGTTTGGTGAATCCGGCAGAAGTTGTAATGCGCGGCGTACAGGGCCACGGCATGACGAAGGTTATCGACTTTCTTGGAGAACGCATTAGTGAGCCGGGTGAAGCGGCGCATTTGCATCCGCATCGTGAGGTTCTGCCGCTCCACGCAGCTGGTAGAAATGTGCTTTGGATCGGGCCGTCCGGTGATCGTGGCGGCCATCGCCCCGATGCACTGTGCGGGACTATACCGCGTCTCGGCTTCTGGCGGCACACCGTACAGCTTGACCAACGTTGCATAATCAATGTCCGATCCGAAGATGCCTTCCACGGCCACCAAGTATGCCCGATGTCCATCCGTGGTAAGTTGCACGCGATTAGCGAGCCTGTCAGCCAAGTCCTGCATGAATTCGTACCCGGTTCCAGCATCACGCGTGCCGACAAGATACGAAATTACCAGCTTGGTATCGGCGTCGATTGCGGTCCAGGTCCAAGTGTCACCGTAACCGAAGATTCCCAACTTTTCGGCAGGCACGTTCTTCTGTTTGGCGTAGCAGAACTGCCAGATTTCATCACACTGGACGCGGCGCGATCTGATACCACGCACGGTGCGGTTGTGGAACTCCGCGCACGCCGTCCCCACATCTTCGAGCAGCGAGAGAATCGTACCCTTCGCAACGCCAGTCATTCGGCTGGTGGCGCGAATGGAATTTCCTTCCACGAGGGCCGTCACAACGGCTACTTGCTTGGAGAAAGGTAGTCTGTTCATGTCCGTTAGTATGCTTGAACGCTCAGGCATTGTCAAGCCTTTTTTTAACCCTGTCCGAAAATTTATTCCGCGGCCATTTGACATCGTGAGCAAGAGGCCATATCCTCTCCGATTTAGTCCACCAAAGTTAGACACGGCGAGAGAAGTGACCATTTGCTTAGCGACAGCCTGCGATTGCTTCAATCCCGACACTAATCCAAAATTGGTGCTGGTTGCTGACCAGATGATTTCAACGGGTACGAGCTATTCCCTTGGGCCAAAGATCAGCAAAATAGCGTCCTCTTGGTTCGCGATGACTGCGGGGGACGATGTCACAGAGGCCGAGAATGTACTAGCATGGGCGAGGAAAGATATCGACCAGCTTGCAGACGCGCCCGCTCGCAGCGTTACCAAAGCTGTCAAAGAAGCCTACCGGAAGAGGCGGATCGAGCGCATTGAAGACATATATCTCAGACCATACAGCTGGGACATGAACCTATTCTTGCGTGAGGGCCGAAATGCTTTAGGCGAGGCCATGTTTGAGCGCATGAAATATGAGATGGATACGTTTTCTCTTGGTTTTGATTTGCTAATCTGCGGGTTCGAAGGTTTAAAACATAAGACGCCAGCGTTTGCCACGGTCAGCAACCCGGGCGTGGTAGCCGCCAAAACCTTCCCGGGAAACTATGTGGCTTTGGGTAGCGGCGCGCCAAACGCGACGAGTTACCTGGACTGGAGACGGCAAGCGCAGCGCACAGACTTATCGGAGACGGTTTACAACTGCATTGCAGCGAAAGCCATGAGCGAAAGTGCTTTAGGGATCGGTAAAGAAACTAGCGTTCTGATTGTCGAGTGTACGGAAGGCTTCCCGAGAAAGCTTCTTAATCCATGGAAAATACAAGACATTCGGGAAATCTGGGAGAATGAGGAGGCAAATATCAGGCCCGATAACCTCAAAGAACGTATTGCAGCGGTTATAGACCCGAGCGCCGACTCTCCCAACGCTTGAGTGCGGCCAAGCGAGCTATATCTGAGCGGCGTTTTGGTGAAAGGGACTTTGCCCTCGCTGCCCCCCCCTTCGGCCCTCCCAATTTTCCGAGGGCGACGGCAGCCGGATTCTTGCCGGTTTCGGCTTCGATACGGTCGAATACCTTCTTGGCAAGCAGAATCGGATCGGTTCTTGAGCGTTTAGGCATACATCAATTCTGGCATCGGCGAGGTAAGCAGCGCAAGTTAAAAACCGGGTGGGATTCAAATTGACCCACCACCGAATCCCAAACGCCTGATCGCGAAAACAGGCGTGACTCCCGCAACTTCCTGCTGCTCGGTACCGGACTGCTTGCCCTCGGCCCGGGGCCGTCCGCTGGATCGCCGGAACCCGCGCGCGGCCTCGAACTTGACAAATCCCTGCCCCTCTGTTACCAGTAAGTTATCCCTCCCTCGCACTGAATTGCTTTCCCGGAGGTTTTCCATGTCACCTGTTGCGAGCGCAGCAAGCAGCGCCCTACGCACGGAATCTCTCTCCCGTGGGTGGCGTGGACATCGTTTTCCGATGTCTGCGATCGAAGGGTTGGCGCCATCCACACGCGATCGCGTCCGCCCGCAAGCCGCCTGGTTCCCGGTTTCGCAGACATGTCATGGCAAGCCGCGCCATGTCTGCGAAACCCATCAATTCGCCGGCCGAAAACGCTCTGCCCTGGGGGCAGGCGGAGAGGAGCGGGAGGCTAGCGAGCTCGAACCAAAGTAATGGATTGTTTTTTTGACGAACAAAGCCAAAACAAAGCCAAGCTTTTTGCCATTCAATCGATCATCTCATTTTGAATCAGCAGCATTAAAGGGCTAGCGAAAAACGCCGGGCAAAAATTAGAAGCCAAGAAGTTGATGAAAACACGCTCTAATCTCAAAAGTCTCAGTGCGGCGGCGGGTCCAAGGGGGCAAGAGCTCTAGCCGTGCGGGCGGCGGGAAGAACGGGGAACTCCATCCCTCTCCCTGAGGGAGAGGGTGGCAAGCGGAGCGAACCGGGTGATACCGACCGAACTTTTCGGCTCAGCATGGGCCCTTGGTTGCGGCCGCGCGGCAGCGCGGCAGCGCGGCAGCGCGGCGCTACGATGCGCTGAGGTTCGCGAGCGCCTCGTTCACGTCCGTCGTCGGAAGTTGGCAACTGAAGTTCCTGCACACGTAAGCGGTGGCTTTGCCGTTGAGCGGGACCTGGTCGCGAGTGTAGGGCGCGAGTGCGGCGACTCGCTCGGCTTCCGGGCCGGTGGGACGCAGGACGATAACTTTCCTCGGAAGGTACGGCGCGCCGAGCGCGTCGAGCATGGCGCGCGTATCACTCGCGCCGGGATCGCCGCTCACCACCACTTCGAGCACCGGTCCCTCGGCAAAATCCAGGGCTGTCATCCAGAGCGTGTACGCGGAAGGCGCCTGCCGCAGCGCTCCGGCGAACGCGCTTACCAGTTTCCCGGCTTTTTCGCCGAACTCGGTGCGTCCGGTGAGGTGAGACAACCGGAGCAGGTTGAGCATCGCCACCGCGTTGCCTGATGGGACTGCGCCATCGTAAATTTCCTTGCCGCGAATTAGCACCTCTTCCTGGTCCGACGCCGTGAAGTAAAACCCGCCGCGCTCGTCATCCCAGAAGCGCGCAAGCATCGAGTCATTCAGTTCGAGCGCCGCTCCGAGGTTGCGAACGTCAAACGCGGCCTGGTAAAGCTCGATCAGGCCCCAAACCATAAAAGCGTAATCGTCGAGGTTCGCGGCCGCGGCCGCCTCGCCGTCGCGATAACGATGGAGCAAAGCGCCATGCGGCTGCTTCATTCGCCGGAGGATGAAATCGGCCGCTTTCTGAGCGGCCTCTGCGTATCGCGGCTCACCGAGCGCCCGCGCCGCGCGCGCGAACGCCGCGATCATCAATCCGTTCCAGTCGGTGAGAATTTTGTCATCGCGCAGCGGATGCACGCGCTCTTCGCGCCGGAGAAAGAGCTTTTCGCGCGCCGCCTGCCATCGCGCCTCGGCTTCGGCCTCGCTGATTCCGATCCGCGCCGCGACGGCGGGCAGGCCCGCGGTGAGGTGCAGAATGTTTCCGCCCTCCGGCCCTTCGCTGCCGTGCTCGATAAAGTTGCCCTGCGGTTCCACGTTGAACGCGAGCGTCACGAGGGCGGATTCGGCGGGATCGAGCGCCTTCCTTACTTCGCTTTCGCGCCAAAGGTAGAACTTGCCTTCGCGGCCTTCAGAGTCCGCATCCTCGGCGCTATAAAATGCGCCCTCCGGGCTTGTCAGTTGCCGCCCCACGTATTCGAGCACTTCGCGCGCCGTCGCCGCGTATTCGGTGTTCCGCGTGGCCTTGTAAGCTTCGGCGTAAGCCATCACCAGCAGCGCCTGATCGTAAAGCATTTTTTCGAAGTGCGGCGCCAGCCATTCCGCATCGGTCGAATAGCGGTGAAAGCCGAAACCGACGTGATCATAAATTCCGCCGCGGCGCATGGCGCGCAAAGTTTGCTCGGCCATTTCGAGGGCGCTCGCATCACCGGTGCGCGTCCAGTAGCGCAACAGGAAAAGCAGGTTGTGCGGGGTAGGAAATTTGGGCGCCTGGCCGAATCCCCCGTGGCGCTGGTCATACCGCGACGCCAGCTCTTCAAAAGCCGCGCCGAGCATGGGTGCGGCCGGCTCAGCGCCTTGCGGCATGTGGTCGCTCTTCCTGAGCGCCGCCATGATTTCGTCCGCCGAGCGCTCGATGTCGGCGCGCCGCTCGGCCCATACTTCCTTGATGCGCGGAACCAGTGACAACATGCCTTGCTGCCCGAACCGCTGGCCTTTGGGGATATACGTGGCGGCGAAAAACGGCTTCTTCTCAGGCGTCATCACGATCGTGAGCGGCCAGCCGCCGCTGCCCGTCAGCATTTGGCAGATGCGCATGTAAACGTTGTCGATGTCGGGACGTTCTTCGCGGTCTACCTTGATGGAAATAAACGCGTCGTTCAGCGCGCCCGCGACTTCCTCGTCCTCAAAGGACTCGCGTTCCATCACGTGGCACCAATGACAGGTGGAGTATCCGATGGAGAGGAAAACCGGCTTGTTCTCACGCCGCGCGGCTTCGAAAGCTTCCGGACTCCAGGCGTACCAATCGACAGGATTGTGCGCGTGCTGGAGGAGGTACGGGCTTTTTTCGCGGATCAGCCGGTTGGATCGTTCCATTTCCGGTCGTGTCGCTGGTTCGGTCATGAAGGTAATCCGGACGCTCCTCGTTCAGGCCAGGTCTTTGGTGTATCAGGGCACGGCTTTAGCCCTGCCGCAAGAGAGCGACCGCTTCGATCAGGACTTCAGCCCCTGGGGCCACTCAGCGGCTGAAGGTTCTCTCGTTTCGCCACGTTGTGGCATGGCTAAAGCCGTGCCCTGATACGTGCAAAACGGATTTCCGTATCCCCCAAGGCCAACGTAGCACTAAACAGAAGCGGCGGGCAACGACGAGGACCGCGGCCAACCTCGCCCGCTGAGTCCGATGGTCCCGATGGCGCAAATGAGTCGAGGGCAGGAACGTGTCGAACGCGCAGCGACCACCTTTCCATCGCGCGAGCCGCTCACTTGGTCAAAACGTAAGGTCCGCCGTGGGTGAGCAGGATGACGAGGTTCATGACCAGAAGCATGAGGTCGTAGTGCCAGCCGTAAGTCTTCTCGCCCCAAAAGCCGGTCTGCCAGACGACGGCCTTTTCGTAGATCGCTCCCAGCAGGATGATGATCAGCCCCAGCGCGGCAAGCTGGGGCAAAATTCCGAGGATCACGCCCAACGCTCCCGCGATTTCGGCAACGCCCAGGAAGATCGTGAATTCCTTGCTCTTTCCGATGCTCTGCGAGCGCTCTCCCGGATTCTTCAGGTGACGCCAGCCGCTGGCGAGGAAAACCGCGCCAACCATCAATCGCAGGATCACGAAGCCAAGCGGCGCAAAACGAAACGAACCTGGAAATGTCACGGCGCGCATTTCCTCCTCTCAATGATCTGTGTAAACCGGGCCGGCGTGAAGGACTGTATTGCCGGGTGGTAACAGCTTGCCTTTATACCAGATTTTCGGGGAGTCGTCATTTCGTTGACCGCCGAACGCAAGTAAGCACCAACAAAGACCTCAGTATCGCCGACCGCAGCGCGATCCGCGCCGCGCGGCTCCGGCCGCATCGGCGTCTTGTAATTCTGTGCGCGGTTACGCTAGACTCGCCTACTCTACTTTTGATCTCGCCTCATGCCCACAGAGCCACTCTCGTCCCCTCAGGATCGCAGCACGGCGGGGCCCTGGCACGCGGTGACCGCGAGCTTCCTCGGCTGGACCATCGACGCCTTCGATTATTCCACGGTGGCGTTCCTCGTCGGAACGCTGGCGAGCGATCTTCACGTGACGAAGGCGGACATCATCTGGACGCTGACGGCGACGCTCGCCATGCGCCCCGTCGGCGCGCTGCTCTTCGGCGTTGTGGCCGACCGGTACGGCCGCCGTTTCACGCTGATGGCGAATGTGATCTACTTCTCCGTCGTTGAGCTCCTCTGCGGTTTTTCGACCAATTTCACGATGTTCCTCATCCTGCGGGCGCTCTTTGGGATCGGCATGGGCGGCGAGTGGGGCGTGGGCGCATCGCTTGCGATGGAGACCGTACCCCGGCGCTGGCGCGGATTCTTCTCGGGCGTGCTGCAGGCCGGATATCCCGTCGGATACCTGCTGGCGGCGGTGTCGCTGCGCTTCATCCTTCCGGCTTGGGGCTGGCGTGCGATGTTCTGGGCCGGCGGAGCGCCCGCGCTGCTTGCGATCTACGTGCGCATGAGGGTTCCGGAACCCGAAGCGTGGGTGCGCCATCGAGTCGCAAAGACCGGCGCCATTCTCCGAACGATTTCGAAAGATTGGAAGCACTTTCTATTTCTGGTGTGGATGATGACGCTGCTGATGTTTCTCTCGCACGGCACGCAGGACCTTTACCCGGATTTTCTCACCTCGGCGCACGGCTTCTCAGCCGCCGCGGTCTCGACCACGGCGATGATCTACAACGTTGGAGCGATCGTCGGTTCCGTGCTCTTCGGAATATTTTCTGAGCGCTTCGGCCGGCGCCGAGGCATGACGGTGGCCATGGCGGTTTCGCTGGCTTCAATCCCGCTCTGGACGTTCGGCGGCACGGCGGGCAAACTGACGCTCGGAGCGTTCCTGATGCAAGTGGGCGTGCAGGGGACGTGGGGAATCATTCCCGCGCATTTGAACGAGCTCGCACCGTCCGAGGCGCGCAGCCTTGTTCCTGGCTTGGCATACCACCTCGGCATCCTCGTGGCATCGCCCACCAACACGCTTGAATATTTGCTCCGCGACCGCTTCGGATACGCGTCGGCGCTAGCGGGATTCGAGTTCTGCGTGATTGTTCTTTCGATGATTGCGGTAAACTTGAGCAGAGAACGGCGAGGCCGCGATTTTCTTGCTAAGGATGCCGGCTGAGGGTTGCAAGACCGCGCGAGGGTGACTTTTCCGGGGTATAGCCTTCGGCGGGCGGATCAGCTTGCCATGCCGGACCTCGTCGGAGCCGGGGAGCATCTCCCTTCCGACCGGGGCGGCTTGAGTTGATCCTGGCGCATTTTATGGAGGAGTGCCCGGTAGCTGATCCCGAGGGCCCGCGCCGTCTCCTTGCAATTCCACCGGTGGGCGTACAGAGTGCGGAGGATGATTTTGCGCTCCCGCTCCTTTACCAGCGCTCGCACGGCGCTGCGGAACGGCGCCTTGGACGGGACCTCCCGAAGCGGCTCAGGCTGGCTTTCGCCGAGCAGCTCCAGGCTGATGCATTCTTCTTCGCAGCCGAGGACGACGTAGCGTCTGACCAGGTTTTCGAGCTGCTGGATATTACCCGGCCACGGACAGGCTTGAAACAGATTGAGCAATTCGGTGCTGAACGGCCGCACTGGCACTCCATACTGGTGTCCCAGCGCCTCCAGCATGTATTCCGCGAGCGCCGGAAGATCGGCCACGCGGTCTCGCAAGAGCGGAAGTCGAACGTGCACCGCGTTAATCCGATATAACAGCTCCTTGCGAAAAGTCCCGAGCGCAGACAGGTCGACGAGACAACGGCGCGAGGAGCAGATCACCCTCGCCTCCAGAGGCTGCTCGTCACTGCCTCCGATGCGTGTAAACCTTCCGTTCTGGAGCAGGTGCAGCAGCGTCGCTTGAACGTCAAGATCGAGCTCCGAGACCTCATCCAAAAACAGAGTGCCGCCGCCCGCGATTTCAATGCGGCCGGGCTTCAGACGAAGCGCTCCCGCGAAAGCGCCGCGCTCGTAGCCGAAGAGCAGGCTCTCGAGCAGCATGGCTGGGATCGCCGGGCAGTGAACCTTAACGAAACGATCCTGGCTCCGAGACGAGTGGGCATGAATCCAGCGCGCCACAACGCCCTTCCCAGTTCCGCTTTCGCCCTCGATCAGGATGGGCAGGTCCGTTGCCGCGAGCCTTTCCAGCTCGCCCTTGATCTCTTGCATCTGCCAAGTTGTTCCGAAGATTATCTGATCCGGCGGCAACTCGACTGCCGCTTTTTCGAGCTCTTCAGTGATCGTCAGAGTTGCCACTGATTGAAACTCCTCAGCCTTGAGGAATGCACATCAGTAGCCAAAGTCGAGGCGGAGCGGCATCCGGCCTTCGTGGGGCTGCCGGCCGAACGTTGCTGCTAGGGTAATACCCGCAATTCAAATGGCTTAGTCACCTGAGAGGGGTGTCGGCGGGATTCTGAGAGAGGCTTGCCGGAGGGCAGCCGGAAGCGTCCGGGAGAGAAGAATTTCCATCCGCCGGAGCAAATTTTTTCCACTCCAGACCTTCTGGCAGGCTGCTGAACTCGTTTACAAATGGCACTTCGCGGGCGCCCGTTCTAATCTGCCGTGAGGCGGCACTGCGGCTTTGGTCGCTTGGGCCTGCCGTTCTGCAAGGCTTCTTGGTCAATCCCCGAGAGACGAGTCAGGGAGGGGTGATTTCCTGTAATCGGGCGAGCAATTCGATTGACACACCGGCTCAATTTGACGGAGAATAAACCTACTATGGTAGTCAAAGAGAACGAGGTCGCAATCAGCGGGGGTAAGGGCGCGGGGACGTGCAATCTCATCATCCAAAAAGATGCCGATTTCGCTTCCGTGTGCCAATTTGTCACGGAAGGCCTGCAAATCGGGCAGCAGGTGGCGGTGATGGCGGGAGCGCGATTCTTGCGCGAACTGGCGCACGGATTGAGCGAATGCGGTATGCGCCCCGATCTGTCGCTGAGAAACGGCAGGCTGATTTTCCTCACGGCGCCCGGGTGCCTTCCGACCCTCTTGAAACCGGACGATCCCACGCACCGGGGTCCGTTGCGAACCAACGCACCGTTGCTGCGCTGGGTGAGCGACTGGACTTGGGCTTACGGCAAGGGGATGGAGCCCGCACGAGCGCTCGAGTACCAGCGCCGCGTTCATGAGTTTACGGGGTCGCTCGGGGCGTTGTCGCTCTGCACGGCGCTCGGCGCCCAGCTTGACCGCAACTCCTTGCTGGCTCTGCTGGCCGATCACCGCCGTTCCGCGAGAGCGCCGGAGGGCTTGCTGCGCGCCGGTTCTGCGGCTTTTTCAGCCGCAGCGGGTCAATGAATCACGCCGGAGCCGCGCACTCGCGCTAGCTCACACCCGCTCGAACTCTTCCTCAATACGCCTGAGGCTCACGCCGGCAAACGACTCGCAGATCCACTCCGCTTGCCGTAGCTCCTTAGCCGGCCGGCTATAAGCCAGCGCCAGGCATTTCAGGCCCGCGGCATGCGCGCCCTGGATTCCCGCAGGTGCATCCTCAATCGCCAGACACTCGGTAGCCCGCAGCCCGCACTTTTGGAAGCGATCGAGTGCCTGCAGCCTTGCGAGCGCTGTGAGGTAGGAGCAGGGGTCGGGTTTCGAGCGCTCGCAGTCGTCGGCCGTCGCGAGCACGGCGAACTCGCTTGCGAGGCCGAGCTTGGACAACAAATATCCCACTTCCCGCCCCAAGCTCCCGCTCGCGATGCCAAGGCAGAATCGCCGCGCGCACGCGCGCACGAACTCCGGCGCCCCGGGAACCGCGGGCAAGCCGTCCTCAATCGCCTCCGCGTAGAGGCGTTCCTTCCAGTGCACCAATTCGTCCCGCCGGCGCGTGTCGAGCGGCCGGCCATGCGTGCGGAAGAGGTGCTCGACGATGCCGCGATCGTCGAGCGCCAAATATTCGCGGTAGTATTCCTCCGCGCTCAGACTCCAGCCCTCCTGCATCGCCATGCGGCGGGTGAGGTCCATGATCAGCGGCTCGCTGTCGACGACCACGCCGTCGAAATCGAAGATGATGGCGCGCAACAATGGCTCTCTCCCCGCTGGCGCGCGACCTAGGTGCGCCTCGCTCGTTCGATGCCGCGACTGAATCGCTATGATAGACTTTACGTACCGCTCGCGGCAAGGCCGGCGTGATGCCGCGCCACGAATCAGGGACTCTCCCCAAGCGTAACCGCGGCCCTGCCGGTGCATCTAAAGACGGCAAGGCGAATTGTCTATGGGTCATCAACTTAGCTTGCCGATCGCCCTCGCGGCGGGAATTGTGTCGTTTCTGTCCCCCTGCGTCCTCCCGCTTATTCCCGGATACATTTCGATGCTCTCGGGCTCGTCGATGGAGGATCTCAAGCTGGGCGGCGATGCCGCGCTCGCGGCCCGCGTGTTCCGAAACTCGATCGCGTTCGTGATCGGCTTCTCGGTGGTGTTCGTGGCTTTGGGAGCTTCGGCCACCGTTGTCGGGTCCTTTTTGCTGGCTCGGCGCACGGCGTTTAACATCGCCGCCGGAGTGATCATCATCATCTTCGGACTCCATCTCACCGGATTGATCAAGATTCCGTTCTTGTATCGCGACGCCCGGCTCAACGCGGGTTCTCCAAAACGAGGTCCTTTCGGCGCGTTCGTTCTCGGATTTGCATTCGCTTTCGGATGGACGCCCTGCATCGGGCCGATTCTGACCGCAATTCTCGCCATCGCTGCAACCCGGAACACGGTTTTTCAGGGGATGTTTCTCCTCGCCGTTTACTCGGCCGGACTGGCGATTCCGTTCCTGGCAACGAGCCTCGGCCTCGGCCAATTTCTCAAGTTCTACGGCCGCTTCAAAAAGCACCTGCAGGCCGTCGAAGTGGGTTCCGGGGCGCTGCTCATTCTGATCGGAGTGCTCATTGCCTTCAATCGATTCACTGTCCTCTCCGGCTATCTTGGCTTCCTGAATCGCTTTACTCTCTAGTGGGAGGGGACGACGCTCGGCCGCGGTCGCAGGCCCTCCTATTTGTGCTTCGGCGTGTTGCGGAGCGACATCAGGGGTAGCCGGCAGTCAGTCTTCTGACAGCGGGCCTTTGGGCCTTGGGCGCGCACGGGCGGCGCGTCGCCCGACCCCCGCCGAACGGTATTCCAGCGCCTCTTGGTTGCCGGTGATTCATGCATCCCATACTTTTCAGAATCGGTTCATTCACGCTTCACACCTACGGCGTCCTGCTAGCGCTGGCGCTGCTCGCGGGCATACTCGTCGCGGTCCGTCTGGGACGGCGTGAAGGAATCGACAGCGGGCGGGTGCTTGATCTCAGCGTCTGGCTCATTATTTCCGGTCTGATCGGCGCGAAGATTTACATGATTCTGACCGGCTGGGTGAACGGCCCCGTCGCCCTGAGCGGCATCTTCAGCATTGGCACGCTCGAGGCGGGCGGCGGCTTTTACGGCGGGTTCATCGGTGCGGCGCTGTTTGCGGTCTGGTACGTTCGGACGCGCCATCTTCCGCTGCTTAAGGTATTCGACGCTTTCGCTCCGGCGGTCGCGCTCGGCCAAGCAATTGGCAGGGTGGGGTGTTTTATGGCCGGCGACGATTTCGGCAAGCCGGCTCATCATTCCTGGCTGGGCGTCGCGTTCACGAGTCCCTACGCTGAGACGCCCCAGAATTTGCTGGGCGTTCCGCTTTATCCGGTTCAACTATTCGAGTCGGTGCTCACGCTGATTATTTTCCTCATTCTGATTTGGTTCTACACACGCAAGACACGCGATGGCCAGATTTTCGTCATGTACCTGATGATGTATGCCGTCGCGCGGTTTTTCCTCGAATACTACCGGGGCGACACCGATCGCGGTATCTTTTTCCACGGTGCGCTCTCCACGGCGCAGCTCGTCGCGATCGCAGCATTCGTGCTGGGGATTATCCTGATCCTGAACCTGCGAAAGCCGCGCGCGCCCGCGGAATCGCCACGATCGGTGAAAGTGACGCGGGCCCGGTGAGTGATTTCCGTTCTTTCGCCAGGCCGGTTACAATGAAACCAGGGGAACGCGGCGCCGAAGCTGCGGAGCCTGCTCCGCCGCTCGCCAGGAGGACGTCATGAGCAAGAAGAACCAGATTATCGCCACGATCATCGTGATCGTCATCGTCGTTGCGGCCGGTTACTTCGCCAACCGCTTCTGGATCGTTCCCTCGATCGCGCAGCGCAAAAACGTCCATATAATCCAGCTCGCGACGGCGCCGAACTTCACCGTGCATCCGCTTGGGGGTGACGACCTGAGTCTCACCGATTTTCGCGGCAAAGTCGTGCTGCTGAATTTCTGGGCGACGTGGTGCGGTCCGTGCAGAGACGAAACGCCGAGCTTCGTCGAAATGCAGCGCAAGTACGGTTCGAAAGGATTTCAGATCATCGGCATCGCGGTGGAAAGCAGCCCCGATTCGATCAAATCATTTTACAACAAGTTTCACATGAATTATCCCGTCGCGCCGGGGGACGCGAAGCTGGCGGCGCTTTACGGCGGCCTCTACGGCACGCCCACCAGTTTCCTGATCGGACGCGACGGCCGCATTTATGACGAAGTCCCCGGTGAAGTCGACCAAGCGCGGTGGGAGCAGGAGATTCAGGAGCTGCTGCCACAGTCGCCTGACGCGCCGGACAGGAACTTTCAGCCGGCGGGAGAATCGGCACAAGTTGCCGTGCAGACGCCGGCCGAGGTGAATTCCGAAATCCCCGGACTCGATCTGTCGCATCTCACCAAGCAGCAGGTCGCTCAGTTGAAGGAGACGCTTTCCGGGAAAACCTGCCCGTGCGGCTGCAAGCTGAGCCTGCTGCAATGCCGCGTCACCGACTCGCTCTGCAGCGACAGCCGCGGAATGGCAAAGGCCGAGCTCGCGAAGCTCCAAAGATCCAATCCCAAAATCTAGCAGGCCACTAGAAAGGCCGTTCGAGTTGTCATTCTGAGCCCGCGGAGCGGGAGAAGAATCTCTGCACTTAAGGAAGATTGAAACAGATGCGGAGATTCTTCGTCGCCTGCGACTCTTACGAAAACTTCGAACAGGCAGCGTATCAGGGCACGACTTTAGTCGTGCCGCTGGCGGACAATTGGTCGTGTCCGGCTTTAGCCGCTGCGGTCCTCAGGGGCTAAAGCCATATTGTTCGTGCCGAGTCCACGGCACGGCTTCGGCCCGGCTGAAGCCATGCCCTGATACGATGCGCCCGCGCTTTTCATGCTTCGCGGGTGTCCCGAAGCGACATGAGGAACTCCTCAGAATGACAGGTTCGGGGTTTCTCAGCAGCCGGCGAGCGGCTTTTCCGCACGCGTCGCGGAAACCGCCGACGTAAAGGACCAGTTTCGGGTTACCCAGCGTCCCCTGCCGACCTTCCTGTGCACCCCGCTTGACATCCGTTCCAAAAGGACTACATTGAAAACATAGTAAACACTGGAATCCGGCGTTACAGCAGCAGCGCGCTAGATCTTCCACGGACGGCGCCGGCTTATCCTGTCTCCTGTGCATTGTGCATGACGGCCGCTGCGTCAGCGGTTCGCTTCTTCCGAACACCTCGGGTATCAGTCGCTCCGCCAGCGTGGCAGGAGGAATTTATGTTTCAGATGATCAATGAGGAACGGCCAAGCGCCGAAGAACGTAAGGCGCTAATGTACAAGATCGGCGGGTTTGTGGTAGCGATGGGCGGGATCGGAGCTGTGCTCTATTTCCTGGTGACGTCACATTATCTTGGAGGGTAAGCGGTCCAAAGTCAGGCGAACTGCTCTCGCACCAGCCGCATCGCGTCCTCACGGGTGAGAACGCGGCCTTCGAGTTGTGCGTCCTCGACGGCGCGCAGCATTTCCTTAAATCGCGGTCCCGGCGTGTAACCTGCGGCGATCAGATCCTCTCCGCGAACCAACGGCTGCGGCTTGATGCTCTCGGGCGGTGTTTCCGAGAGGATGTTTCGCGCGAGCTCGTAGTTGCTCAGGTTGCCGTGGCTCGCGGTGCAATCCAGCCGATGCAGCTCCAGGTGCTCGTCGAACTTTTCCATCCGAATGAAGCGTAACTGCGTAGACCGGCGCATCGCGGGAAGATCCTTGAAGCGCAGATGATTGGCCACGAGCGCCACAACCTGCTCCGACTGCTTCGTCGTCAGCCTCAGGCGCGAGCAGATTTCGGCGGCCATTTTCGCTCCGACATCGACGTGATTGTCGAAGCGAATTCGCTCCCGTACCGTGAACGTAGGCGGTTTCCCCACATCGTGCAGAAGCACGCCGAGCGCGAGCGTTGGGCTCGGATGATTGAGCCCTTCGAGCATCATCAGCGTGTGAGTCCAGACGTCACCTTCGGGATGGAATTGCGGCGGCTGCGCGACGCCCTGCATGGCCTTCACCTCCGGCAGGCTCACGTCGAGCAGGCGCGTCTCGTCGAGCAGCTCGAGGCCCCGGCGCGCCGCGCCTTCAGTGAGAATCTTCACGATCTCGTCGCGAACCCGCTCCGCGCTGACGTCGCGAATGAGAGGGTGGAGTTCGCGGATCGATGAAACAAGCGCCGGGTCGAGTGAAAACCCGAAACGCGCCGCGAAGCGGACGGCCCGCAGCATCCGCAGGTGATCTTCGCCGAACCGCTGGCCGGGCGGTCCAATAGTTCGAATCCGCCGAGCCCGAATGTCTTCCTGCCCGCCGGTGTAATCGATCACCCGATTCGCTTCCGGATCGAACAACAGCCCGTTCAAAGTGAAGTCCCGGCGCCGCACGTCCTCTTCGGCGCTCGCCGTGTAACGAACCTCGGCCGGATGGCGCCCGTCCGAATACGGACCGTCCGAGCGGAACGTCGCGACCTCGACCGGTCCCGGTGGAACCATCACCACGCCGAACTGCGCGCCCACCATGATACTGTCGGGGAAAAGCTCCAGCACCTGCTCGGGACGCGCATCGGTCGAAACGTCATAGTCCTTGGGCGCGCGGCCCATCACAAGGTCGCGCACGCATCCGCCAACAAAGTAAGCCTGAAATCCCGCCCCGCGCAGCTTGCGAAGCACTTCCATCGCCTCGCGCTCTTTTGCATCCATAAACTCATTACACTGGATTGACGGAGAGAGCGCAAGGCGACATAAGGCCTCCGCCCTGATACCCTGTTCGGCCGATTGCGGCTGATATCGCGCAACTATTATTCCGGCCGGAGATACAGCTCCATAAACTCTAGAAATACATTCCAATCTGCCGGAAGCACGCCGTGCCCGCCATCATGCATGTAGTAGCCGAGGGTGTGCAAGATCGGCTTTCCCGGCGGGGGCCATCGGTCGGTACCGAGGCCCTGTTTGCCGAGCAGCCGATAAACTGGTCCGGCTGCCACCGCTGCGAGAAACTCGCCTTTGGGATCCGACCAGTAGTCGGTGCTGCCGGTCTGCAAGAGCGCGGGGCGCGGCGCGAGCAGCGCGATCAGCATGTTCGCGTCAACGGGGAGCTTGTTGACGCGGCGAGCGTACTTCTGGTAATTCGCGCAAAACTGGTACGGGAATCGCCCCGGTGCGACCAGGTGAGCGATGGTCTCGCCGTAGTTCCGCCGGCTGATTGCGTCGCCGCCTTCGCCCGCGCAACTGGAGATCACCATGGCGAACCGGGTGTCGCGAGCGCCCGCCCAGAGCACCGTCTTGCCTAATCGCGACACGCCCATGATCGCCACCCGCTTCGCATCGACGTCCCTGTCGGTTTCGAGGTAATCCATGGCGCGGCTCAGCCCCCAGGCCCAAGCCGCGATCGCGCCCCACTGGTCCGGCGCCGGCGCGGTTTGACCCGCCTTCAGGTAGAGTGCACGCACCCCGTAGGGAAGGCCGCCGAGAAAATCCGGCTCGACATCGCCGTAGTAGAACGTCGCAAAACCGAAGCCCGCATCGAGGAGGCGGTCAACTGGAACCCTCCCAAAGTGGAAGTTCTTCGGCGCGGGTATCCGCCGGTGCGTTCGATAGCTCCAGACCTCGCCCTGCTTCACGCCCGGATCGTCGACCATGCTCGAGTTCGCGGTGAAGCTGATGTTCAGTAGCAACGGAACGGGTTTGCGCGCGCGGGCAGGAACATAGATGAGCAGATCGAGCTTCGGCGATTTCTTCTTGGGCGAGAAGTAAATCGTCACCTGGCGGCGGATCGCTTTTCCTCCGAGCGCCGGTGTTCCCTTATCGAATACATCAAACCTGATGCCTGCAGGACGGCCGGGGCTGCGCCCGAACTGGTTCTCCTCAAACAGGCGCACGATCTCGGGCCGGCGCACGTCGCGCCAAGTCCTGGCATCGCTTACGGGCCGACCGCCGGGAAGCATAAGCGGATTCGGCAGCGCATACGCGCCGACCTTCGCCTCGTCGTAGTTGACGGGAATGCCGGCAACCACCGAGGGCGGTTTGCGCGCCTGGCCAAAACCTGGGCAACAACAAAGGATCGCCGCCACAATAACGGTCGAGGCGGCAAACCCGCGTCTGGATGGGATCATCTCTCCTCCTCGTGCATTCGGAAGGCAGCGGGCAATCTAAGTCGTCGCGGCGTCCGTGTCAAGCGACTGTGCGCCCGGCCTTCACTCGTGGCTTTCGCAGCCGAACGGTTTGAGCTATCGTTGAGCTTCAGCGCGGGCGCTGTACCGCATTGCTGCCGAGGGTTGGAGGCCCGCCCCCGAGTATGAACGCTTTTGCGCGTAATCTTTCGTCGGTCTTTTGTATTATTCCAGCCGCACTTCTGGCGACTTCCGTCGCCGCGCGGGGCCCGCACCGAATAGCAATCCGCACGGAAGTGTCGAAGAACGATATCCCGCCCTGCAATGATGTTGCTACCGGCAGGCTGGTGGGCTCGAAGCGAGTAGTGAGCCCGGTGCTGACTTCCCCCGATGGCCGATTTCGCGCTTACGCCGAAAACGACGTGGTAGCCTTCAGCCAGTCTTTGCAGCAAGAAGGGCCCCCGATCTTCGAGTGCGCCAACACGGCGCGGCTTTTCATGGCGGGGCCGACAAGCAAGATGTTTCGTCTCGTGTATCTCAGCGTACCCGCGCCGTACGACTTGATCAAAGGCGTCACACTGATCGACTGGTCGCGAGACAGTCGGTATCTGCTGTTTCAGGTATTCGATGGGAACTATGCGTCCGATGCAGGTGGTTGGGGTGTTGGGCTCCTGGCCGCGCGGTATGGCGTCTTCTGGCCGCCCGTTTTTCCGTACCAAGCGCTTGAGGATCATCTCCGCAGGAACTGTTCAGCCAGGATCATTGCTCTCGGGTTTTCGCAAGAGGACAGCGTAATCCTGAAGGTTTCCCCGTACTACGACGAAACAGGAACGATGGAGAACGACACCTGTGTCAAAAAGCAGGGCTTGTGGTCCTTAGACCCGTCGCAGCGAACCATGCTTGAATTGCCCGATAATTACAAAGTGCAGCAATACGGCCGATGGGCTGAAGTTCCGGGCAAATGAGAGGTGCCGGTGGACGGCCGCCAGCCGCGAACAGAGCGACCCCGCGCGTCGCTCAATTCTCATTTCGCAGAACCCGATCAGGAATTTTGCTAGAGCCTGGAGGCATATTCCGCGCTCGCTGCGCAGTGACACAGTTCGGATCGTGTTCAGCCATCTGTTACACCGAAGAGGAGGATTTTCATCGAATGGCTCTTGCTCCCGATGAATTGCGCAGCCGGTTGAACGGCCTTTTTGCATTCCCAGTGACTCCCTTCACACCGGGCGATGAAGTCGACGTTCCGCGCTATCGCGAGCTCTTGGAATCTCTACTCGATTCGCGCCCGAACGCGTTGTTTGTGTGCGGCGGCACGGGAGAATTTTTCTCGCTCAATCTCGCAGAATATCGCGCACTTGTCTCGGCGGCGGTCGAGGAGACGCGCGGCCGTGTCCCGGTGATCGCGGCAGCGGGGTATGGAGCGGCTCTTGCCGCCGAATTCGCGAAGGCCGCAGAGCAGGCGGGAGCGGACGGCGTTCTCGTCCTGCCTCCGTACCTGCTCCAAGCCGAACAGGACGGCCTCTTCGAGCACTACAGCGCCGTGGCCCGATCCACGCGGCTGGGCCTGATCCTCTACCAGAGGGACAACGCCATCTTCGCTCCAGCGACGGCGGCCCGCCTCGCCGGGATCGCGAACATTGTAGGCCTCAAGGACGGCCACGGAGATATGGAGCGGCTCGGTCGCATTCGTCTCAAGGTAGGAAACGAGTTTCCGATGCTGAATGGAATGCCGACGGCAGAGCTCTCCGCGCGGGCGTTTGCCGGGCTGGGAATCTATTCGTACTCGTCAGCCGTCTTCAATTTCATTCCGGAGATGTCACTCGATTTTCACCAAGCGCTGAAGGCCGGGAATTGCGCGCAGATGGAGCGGCTGCTCGAAGCCTTCTATGTGCCGCTCGCGTCGCTGCGAGACCGCAGACGAGGCTACGCCGTCTCGCTGATCAAGGCCGGTGTGAATCTGCGAAGTAAGCCGGTGGGCGTCGCGCGGCCCCCCGTGGTCAATCCTTCCGAGGGCGAACTCGAGGAGCTCAAATCAATCATCGCGCAGGGGATGGAGCTACTGAAGCAGCGCTCTCACTCATCGCAACAAAACGCCATGGTCGCGCCACCGAGATCTTGATGGGATCCCAACCTCAGTTGGGCGGACCGGCGGCTTGCCCGGCGAATGCGACCTCGCGGGCCGGTTCGGTATCTTGCGGCGGAGCCGGCTCTTTCTCGAGTGCGAGATCGAGGACTTCACGGATGGTCCTTACATAGCAAAGCTTTAGCCCACCCAGCAGCTCCGGCGGCAAATCCTCACGGGCGTTCGGCTCGTTGTCGGCGGGCAGCAGCACTTTTTCAATGCCCGCGCGCTTGGCGGCGAGCGCCTTTTCTTTGATCCCGCCGATTGGAAGCACTTCGCCGCTCAGCGTGATTTCGCCGGTCATCGCCACGCGCTCGCGAAGCGGGCGTCGCGTGAGGGCGGAAACGAGCGCCGTCACCATGGTGACGCCGGCTGACGGGCCGTCCTTGGGAATCGCGCCGGCCGGCACGTGAACGTGGATATCCGAGTGCTGAAAGAACTCGGGATCGATCCCGTACCCCGAGGCGTGGCTGCGCACCCAGGCGAGGGCCGCCTGCATCGACTCCTGCATCACCTGACCGACGTGGCCGGTCATGGTGAAATGCTCGCCGCCCTTCATCACCGTCGCTTCGACAAACAGCACGTCGCCGCCCGTGGGGGTCCAGGCAAGGCCGATGGCGACGCCCGGTTTGCGCGTTCGCTCGACCACCTCCACTTCGGGCCGAAACTTCGGGACACCGAGATAATCCGACACGTTCTCGGCGGTGACGACCAGCCGCGGGACGCGAGCGCCCGATCCGTCCTCAGGCGATGCGGTTTCGGCGCCGTCGCCCTGGTGATCGCTTTGAAACTCAGCCATGCGCCGCGCCTGCTTGCGGCACAGCGTCGCAATCTCTCGCTCCAGGTTCCGTACGCCCGCCTCGCGTGTGTAATGCTGGATGATATAACTCAGAGCTTCCGGCGTGAATTCGATCTGCTCGCCGTTCTCGATGCCGTGCTCCCCGGTCTGCTTGGGAATGAGATGGCGGATTGCGATTTCAATCTTTTCGTGCTCCGTGTAGCCCTGCAGCTCGAGCACCTCCATGCGGTCGAGCAGCGCCGGCGGGATCGTGTCCAGCACGTTAGCCGTGCAGATGAAAAGCACCTTGGAGAGATCGAACTGCACGTCGAGGTAGTTATCGCGAAAGGTCGCGTTCTGCTCGGGATCGAGGACTTCGAGCAGGGCGGATGAAGGATCGCCGCGAAAATCGCGCCCCACCTTGTCCACCTCATCCAGCACAAACACCGGGTCGCGCGATTCGGCGCGGCGAATGCCCTGGATGATCTGGCCGGGCAACGCGCCGATATAAGTTCGGCGATGGCCGCGGATCTCCGCCTCGTCGTGAATGCCGCCGAGCGACATCCGCACGAATTTGCGGTCGAGCGATTTCGCGACCGATTTTGCGAGAGACGTCTTGCCCACGCCGGGCGGACCCACGAGACAGAGGATGGGGCCCTTGAGCTGCGGCTTGAGCTGCAGAACGGCCAGGTAATCGAGAATCCGCTCCTTGATCTTCTCGAGATCGTAGTGGTCGTTGTCGAGCACTTCCTTCGCCCGGCGGATGTTCACCCTCAGCTCGCTCACCTTGTTCCAGGGCAGAGCCACGAGCCAATCGAGGTAGGTTCGCGTGACGTGATAATCGGCCGCCGCCGGATTCATCTTGGCGAGCCGGCCGAGCTCGCGCAGAGCCTCTTTCTTGGCTTCTTCGGTCATCCCTGCCGCTTCGATTTTCTGGCGCAGTTCTTCGACTTCGTGCTGCTCGTCGGCCTCGCCCAGCTCCTTCTGGATGGCCTTCATCTGCTCGCGCAGGTAGTACTCTCGCTGGCTGGCCGTGACCTGGTCCTGCACGTCCGACTGGATTTTCGAGCGGAGCTGCTGCACTTCCATTTCGCGCGCCAGATGACGGTTGAGCCGTTCAAGGCGCGAGGAGAGGTCGAGGCTTTCCAGCAACTCCTGCTTCTCGGAATTGGAAATCGAAGGCAGGTTGGCCGCAATGAAATCCGCCAGGCGCGACGGATCGTCGATGTTCATCACCACGGTCTGGAGATCGTCCGAAAGGCTGGGCGAGAGCTGTACCACCTGCTGGAATAGATTGGTGACGCTGCGCACCAGCGCGTCAAAGCCGGGCGTCTCAGCCGGAGGAATCACATCCTCGAGCGTCTTCACTCGCGCCCGCAGATAAGGATCGGCGCCGATGATTTCCTCGACCGCGATGCGCTGCAGTCCTTCGACGAAGATAAAAAGGTTCTGGCTGGGAAGCTTGATGATCTTGTGAATGTAAGCGGCGGTTCCGATCTGGAAAAGGTCGACCGGCTGCGGATTGTCGACGCGCGGATCGCGCTGCGCTACCACGCCAATGAACTTGTCCTCCTCCTTCAGGTCGCTGATCAGCTTGAGCGAGCTCTCGCGGCCCACCGTGAGCGGAAGAATCGCGTTGGGAAAGAGCACCGTCTCGCGCACCGGAAGGATCGGGAGCTCAGAGAATTCGGCCGGCATCTTGTTCTTTGTCGCCATCAACATTTACCTCGCCCGGTTCTCGTCCATCGGCGCGACCCGCGCCGGATCGAATCCTCGATTTAGGCGCCACTCGATCGACCTTCTCACCGCCGGCTCTCCCGCGATGCGGCGCCAAGTCGCACGCTGCGCACACCAAATCCGCGATTGCGCTCACCGGAAAGAACCTGCCAGTTAGATGCGAACCGGACGGAAACGGGTACGCGCGCCGCGAGTTGCGCGCCAAAAGCGCCACACGGTATGCTCAAGAGCCACGGCTTGACAAGGAGCTTTACACCATGCAGTTTCCCGGCGCTTTGCTGATCCTGGCGCCCCAGCGCCACGCCAATCTTACTCCGTCATACGTCGTTTACGCTTGCATCGCGGGCGGGTTCGGCATCGCGTGGGGCTTCGGATACCTCCTCAAACGCTTGCTCCATCGCTGGAAGGTGAGCGCGCGAACCGGGCCCGGTGAACTGGCGCTCAGCATTCTCGAGACGCTGCCGCTTCCGCTGTTCCTCCTGATCTGGCTTTACGTCGCGATGGAGTATCTGCCGCTGAACCCGACTTACGAGAAGCGCGGCTCGGAGGCGATCTTCGCGCTGGTGGTGGTGGTGATCTTCTACTTCATTTCGAAGGCGGCCACCGCCTTTCTTCGCCGCATGGCGCAGCGCCAGCCGGCGCTCGAGCGCGCCACCCAGCCCGCCATTCTCGTGCTACGGCTCGTCTTCATCATTCTCGCCACCGTCATCATTCTTGGAAATCTCGGCATCCACCTCGTCGCGGTCTGGACCACACTCGGGGTGGGCAGCGTGGCCGTGGCGCTGGGCCTCCAGGAGACGCTGAGCAACGCCTTTGCAGGGCTGTATATTATGGCGGATCAGCCCGTAGGTCCAGGAGATTATATGAAGCTGGATTCGGGGCAGGAGGGCTACGTGGTGCGCATCGGATGGCGCGCCACTTCGGTCCGCACGCTCAACAATAATATCGTTTACATTCCGAATTCAAGCCTTGCTAAGGCGATGATCACGAACTATTCGAAGCCTGAAGAACGAATGTCAGTCGGCATCCCGGTCAGCGTGGCGTATGCGACAGACCCTTACCGAGTGGAGAAGCTGCTGGTCGAGATCGCTCGGGACGCGGCCCGTGAAGGCCTGGACGGCCTCCTCGCCCAACCCGAGCCCTCCGCCCGCCTCATTCCGGGCTTTGGAGCTTCGTCGCTGGATTTCTCGCTCAACGTCCAGGTCCGCCGCTTCGTCGATCAGTACCTCGTCCAGAGCGAACTGCGCAAGAGAATCCTCGCGCGCTTTGGCCAAGAAGGCATCGAGATGCCCTTCCCCACGCGAACCGTCGTGCTGGATCCCGCATCGGCGGAGCTGCTCGCCCGGCGGGATTCGAAACCGTGACGCCGGGCGCCACGCTTCGTTACTTACCCGAAGCAAATCGCTTCTCAATTTCCGGCCAATTGACCACGCTCCACCACGCGCTGATGTATTCGGCGCGCCGGTTCTGATATTTGAGATAGTAAGCGTGTTCCCACACGTCGAGCCCCATCACCGGATGTTTGCCTTCCATCAGCGGGCTGTCCTGGTTCGCGGTGGAAATGATCTCCAGTCCGCCGGATGAACCTTTCACCAGCCATGCCCAGCCGGAGCCGAAACGGCTGGTGGCGGCCGCGTTGAACTTCTCTTTGAACGTGTCAAGACCGCCAAAGGCGCTCTTGATCGCATCGGCCAGCTTGCCGGAGGGCTGGCCGCCGCCCTTCGGGGCCATGATCTGCCAGAACATACTGTGATTGGCGTGGCCGCCGCCGTTGTTTCTGACCGCGGTTCGAATGTTCTCGGGAACGCTGGCACAGTTGTTGGCGAGGAGTTCTTCAAGCGTCTTGCCCGCGAGCTGCGAAGCGGACTCGAGCGCTTTGTTCAGGTTGTTGACGTAGCCGCCGTGGTGTTTGTCGTGATGGATTTCCATCGTCAGCTTGTCGATGTGCGGTTCGAGCGCATTCGAAGCGTAGGGCAAGGGTGGAAGTGTGAAAGGCGTGGCGCCTCCATGAGCAGGTGAGGATGACATTGTGAGCTCCTTTCAAGTTACCGAGAATTCTGGCGCGATGCGCGGGCTCTGACTCGCGCCCCCATCTGGTGGATGAATCTATCTGGCCTCGGGTTTCATTATAGCCCCGGGCTCGCCCGCTCGCTCCCCCGCCGATACTGATGCGTCATCCGGCGCGAGTGGCGGAACCAGCTTGTATCCCGGACGTGTCTCGTAGTCGCGCAGATATTGCTGGTACGCGGCGCCGGAGGGCGCGCGCCGTCCGGGCGGATATCCCTGCATCGATTGGTACGGCAGCGGATCGACGCTGCGCGCGAACGCGGTGTTCGGCTCGCCGTCTTTCGCGTAGCCGCGCACGTAGAGGAAGAAATCGCGCTTCCAGCCGGGTTTGAGCGGCGGCAGTTTCGCGGCGGTGAACTTTACAGTCACTTCGTCGCCCGTGGACATCGCCACGAGATGGTCATCCGTGTTAGCGATCAGCTTCGTCACAGCGCCGTAGCGCGTGTACGGTCCGCGCGCCGGGTTCCAGGGCGCGCCGAGCATCAGTTTGGCATAGTTGAAAAAGTCCGGCCGCAGGTGGTTCGGGTCGCTCGAGACTTCCGAGAAGCCGCGATAATGCAGATCGGCCGAAACCAGCGGCAAAGCGCGACAGGAAATAGCCGACGCTAAGGCGCGACGCCGTAATGTATCAGGGCACGACTTCAGCCGTGCCGCTGAGCCCGCCCCGAGCCTCGATTCTCGCGCCCGATCGGCGCGCAGCGCCCGCCGATCAGGCGCGAGAACGGATTGTGATGCGCCTGGGTGCGGCATGGCTAAAGCCGTGCCCTGATACAACGTCGCTTCCTGCAGATCGGACGTGCTCAGAAGAGTTTCGTCCGTCGTAAAGAAAATCCGATCCCAGTAGACGCACAGGTTGGTAACGATTCGCACGTGGTGATCCGGGCTGAGAAACTTGTCGGTGAGATCGACTCGCATCGTCCGATTCGTTCCGCTGGGCAGGCCGGCATCGGGGATCACCGTCACCCACCGTCCTGATTTGTCGCGCACCTGAATGTAGGGATCGATCATCCGCTGGTGTGCGTTGCTCATTAAGGCGCGCGAAGCGTTCGAGTCGGTCCAGAAAACCCAGCCCTTGAGCCA
>JBOGKE010000155.1:0-9164 GCA_050745265.1 Terriglobia bacterium | reverse complement strand
TGCATACGGACGCGCTGGGGACGACGGGAATGATGTCGGCGCAAACCAACGGGGTGTGGCAGGATAGTCTGTACTATCCGTTTGGGGCGCTGTGGCGGAATGTGAGTTGCCAGTGCGACATGCGGTTTGCGGGCATGGAAGAGCGGGACGCGGCAACGAACCTCGATCCCACCCCGGCGCGCGATTACGCCAGCAACCTCGGCCGCTGGATGACCCCCGACCCGGACAACGCCGGCGCTGACCCAAGCAATCCCCAGTCCTGGAACGCCTACAGCTACGCCCTGAATAACCCTACGACGAATACCGACCCGAGTGGACTCGACTGCTTGTACGTCAGCAGCCAGTCAGTGACTTCGATATTCGTTAGCACACAGCGGGGTAACTGCACCGAAGCGGGCGGAATTTATATCAATGGCACCGTGGACTTGAACTCTCTCACGTACACCGGCACATCGCTGGGTTATTCATTCACACCGTACTCGGGTGGGAGCGGTGCGGGGGTGATCGACTTTACTTCCGGCCCGAGCAGCGAACAGCAGGCCCTCCAAACGCTGTCGCTGGCGGGGCAGATGGCGTCCGCACAGCTTAACAGCTACGTCAAGGCCCTCGGCGTGGCAGCAACTGCCGAAGTCGGCGGCGAGTTCCTCGGAGCCGCGCTCGAAGGGGTCGGGGGCGCCGAAGAAGAAACGGCTGCAGCGATGGAGGCCAAAGCAGGCCCCGCTCTTGGCCGCCTCTCTCCTAAGATACAGAATCAGATGGCAACGCGAGGATGGACCAGACAGGACATACTTGACGTGTTCGAGAAGGGCGAACAGACGCAAGTGGTAGACAGAACAGCCGGAGGAGCGCCGGCCACGCAATACCTCGACCCCGAAACTGGACAGTTCATTGTCGTGAATGACAAAACCGGCAACGTCATCCAGGTTAGCGGACCAGGGTTCCGGCCCAACCCGCCAGTACGATGACGCGTCTGCGAAATTGATTATGCAGGATCTAGAACGTTTTCTTCCCGATGATCTTAAGAGAGCCGCGCTTCCCTGTGGTACAGAGATGGTGTTGCCATACGGAGAAGCGCTAAACGCAATCAGAATAGCTACGGAGCATCAGGTTGCCATATTGGGCCTAGAAGCCTTTGAGGTCCGGAAGGACGGGCTACTGACGGTCGACATGGCTGATGCCTCTAGCTACGTCTCGTTTACCGGAGATTGGAAGGCGTACGTCGCCAGATTGAACGAAGAAGCCGAGCGATGGATTCAGCAGCATCGTCTCGGCGAGAACCACGGATACATCCTGTCGTCCGCGTCCGCTGGCGAGTTCGCGGCTCTATCTGCTCGCGTTCGATAAACGGCGTGGCTCGACCGACGCGGTCGCTGCATACGTTTCCCTTTAGCGGCGTCTTGCCCGGATCCCGCCATGTGCCGGGCCGGGAAGGGTATCGGTGCCTTCGGCACCCGGGGGAGGGGGTGACACGTCACCCCGCGCCGGGTGCCGGACGGGAGCGGCGGTTCCTGCCGGCGAACCTGTTGAAACAAAAACCTGCTTGAATTGAGCGAGTACCGCGGGGTGGCGCATCTATGATGGCGTCGGCGATGTCAAGGGCTTTTTGAGCCACAACACAAACACACGACGGCGACCGCGTGCCGGGCGCGGAGTCAAGGGCGATCCGGCGCCTTCTGCCGGATCGTTCATCCGAGACCCTTGACGCCGCGAACGGCACGCCCACCATCAAATTGGGACGAAGCGTAGCGCTGTAGAGCGGAGCGGGTAGCCACGGCACGATTTGTGTGCCGTGGGTATTTGGACGGCCGCGATGATAAGATGGCGGCGCGGGTGGCGACGACATTGCCTTCTATGTCGTCGCCGATGGGGTGCGGTGGCCCGTTGCCTCTGCGGTTTCCTCGGGTGAAGACGACGCGGCGGAGGGTGTCCCGGAAATCGTTGGAGGTGAGCGACGGTTCGGTTCATCTTACGCCACCTCGTCTTTCGAGGTCGAAGCCTTTCTTCCCAGGGCGGCTTCCAGCATCCATAGGTCCCGGTACCCCATGATCTTGCGAAAATTCTTCTCGGTCATGACCAGCGCGGCCGCGGCCCAGCGCAGCACCATCTTCCCATCGCGCCAGCGGCAGACCCGACGGGTTCGCAACCGCACGCCGCTATGTGGGCTTTCGATGATGCTGGAAGGGATTGATTGGCGGCATCCGGTGCGCGGCGCGTCGCCCCTACCTACCGCGCCCATCCTCAACGGGAGTCGTAGCGGCGCGTCGTCCCGGCAATCTCTTGAGCGGCCCGCTAAAAGAAAATTCGGATGCCGAATTGGATATACCGTGCCGGCGCGATGTTTGCATTTTGGGTGAGCTGGCCAAAGGCCCCCGGATTGCCGTAGTTGTTCTTGACTTGGTAAAGCTTATAGCCGCTGAGCGTCGCGATATTGAACGAATTCGGGTTCATCAGGGCGAAGCCCTGCGGAACCGGGACGGTATAGAAGTTGGCGGGCAGGAGGCCAAGCGTTCCGGAGGGCGCCCCTTTGGGCACCGCCGCACGTTGGGCGTTCACCATGGAAAGAATGCCGTTGTACATGGCAAGGCCCTGCGATGTTTTGGTGAGCGGCTGGCCGTTGTCTGTAGCCCACGTGTTGTATTGAGCCGTCGTGAGGTTGCCGTTGGTGACGTCGCCGCCGAAAACGTCGGACGCCTGGGTGCCTCCGTCATTATTAAAAGGCAACTGGAATAACGGATGATTCAACACATTCAGCGCGTCCACGCGCAATTGGATGCGCACCCGCTCGGTGATCTGAAAGTTCTTCTGCACCGACAAGTCGAGGTACTGCTGCCACGGCCCGCGCACGCTGGCAAACGTGCGTGGTGCGTTACCCAACTCGCCGGCCGGAGTTTCCATGAAGGCGGCGGGGTTGAGGTAAGGTTGGCACGTGCCGCCATACGGGCACGTCCGGGTCCACAATGGATTCACCAGCGGCACGCCGGGCACGAGGTCCGGGCGGATATCGTGCGTTGTCCCGCCGAGGTAATTGCCAAAAGACTCGGTCGCGACAGCAGGATAACCCGTGAACAGCCGCTCCACGCCCGCGGCCGTCCAGCCGCCGAGCGCCGCGTCGAGCGGCTTCGGCATGGAGGTGAAAAATTTCCGGCCGCGCCCGAAGGGCAGGTCGTAAATACCATCCACGCTGAAGTCGTGCTCGATGTCGAACGTTGACACGGCGCGGTCCCCCGCGGCCGTCCCACCGTAAGTGATCTGACCTCCCGGCAAATTGCTGCTCGTCAGAACGTTCTTGTCCGGGCTTGAGGTTGATGAGTTGTCAATGGACTTGCCCCACGTGTAGTTGGCCATCAGCGTGAGGCCTTTCGTCGCGCGGTGCGTGAAGCTAACGTAAGCCGCATGCCTAATGCTGTTGCCCGCGGCATCGTAAAGCGTTTCGAGTGTGCCGAAACCGACGTACGGAGTGTTGAGCGTGCCCACAGGAATGTTCAGTGCCGCGCCCGGAACGCAGACGGGCGCGCCGCCTCCCGCGGCCGGCTTGCACTTCGGCGGGCCAGTCCGCCCGAGCGGATCCACGACCGTCGTACTAACCGGATTGTACCCATTGAGTTGCAGGGTCTGAACAAAGTTCGGATTGTAAGTGTTGTCGTTGATGTCCGGCAGATAAAGATACGTTCCCTTTTCGCCGACGTAGGCGACTTCGAGCATCGAGTTCGCTCCGAACTGCCGCTGGAATGAAAGGTTCCAATCCTGAATCTGGGGGGTTTTGTGATTCGGAGAGATGACGAACCCGGGAATGTTGATGCCTTCCTGGTACTCGAGTCCGTTGGACGGAATGTTGACGATTTGCGACGGCGGAACGAACGGATCGTTCGGCGGGTTGCAGCAGAGCCGCATAATGTAGCTCGCGTTCGTCTGGCCGGACGTCGCATTGAAAGGAACGCTTGGGGCGGCGAAATTCGGATCGGGCTGGCGGTTTTGGCCGGTGAGCGGCAGGTGAGAGATTCCGTAGCCGCCGCGAAGCACGAGGTTCTTCATGCCGAAGAAGTGGGGCTGGTAGGCAAACCCGAAGCGCGGCTCAAAATCCGCATAGTTCACCGGGTAGAGATATTTCGAGTTGCCGCCTGTGCCGCTGAAGGCGAATGGAGGAACCGCCACCGAAGAGACGTAGTAGGGCTGGCCATTGATCATCAGCGGCGGGTTGCCCCGGCTCGAAAGCTTCACTTCCACCGGCTGCGGCAGCGTAGTCGTCTGCGCGAGCGAGGGAATGAACGCGCCTTGAAAGTTCTGGCTCTCGGCGCGCGGGTACTGCAGCGAATAGCGCAATCCCAGGTTCAGGGTGAGATTCGGGCGCGCCTTCCAATCGTCCTCAACGTAGGCGGCGTAGTTTTTCCAGCCGTAGTTGTAAGGAATAATCGTATCGGCCAGCGTTACGGCGTTTGGCACGCCGAGCAGGTAGCTGGCAAAGCTGGCTCCGTCACCACCCGGCGTGCCGCCCGCGCCCGTCGAGTTCGTTTGCACATAGCGGAAACTGTAGCTTCCGCCCGAGGCGCCGTAGAGGTTGACGGTATACAGCTTATCGAGCAGGCCGTCGAAACCCATGGTCCAGTTCATCGCGCCATGGCTGATATAGAGGTTGTCGGCGATTTCGTACTGGCGCTCGGTGTCGAGACCGAGCTGCGAATTTGTCGAGCCAATCGCCGCGAAGGCGTCGAGAGTGTCAAAGCCGATCAGCGGAAGGCCGCCTTTCGTCAGGCTGGGCAGGCCAAGCTGAGTGTTAAGATTCTGGCCGGTGTTCACGTCCCACTGCGGGCCCAGAGTTCCGCTGAAATTGCCAAACGTGTAATTCAGGCGCAGATCGTTGAAAATTGTGGGCGAGATCGTGCGCGTGTAGCTGCCCATGAATTGGTGCGAGTCGCTGTAGGTGGCGCCGTTGCCGTTGACCGGGCTTCCGAACCCGGTGATACCGATCTCAGGAACATCCGAGTAGCGGAAGGAGAAGCGGTCCCTCGTCGTAAGGTTTTCGTCGATGTGAACCATATAGCGTCTCTCGTTTTCATGGACGAAGCGCTCGAGCGTATAGTTCACCAGGTCTCCGTTGCCGTTGATATAATAGCTCTGCGGGAGAGGCATGTATTTGAGAGCCTTGAGCGAAGTCGCGTCGAGCATGTTTTGCGGAATGATGTTTGTGCCGAGGCAGGCGCTGGCGGAGGTCGAGACGCCGGGGGTGCACCCAAAGCCCTGGTACACGTCGCCGCTCGGGATCCCCGAGGGCGGCGCTGCTGAAACGAACTGGCCATTGCCCGTCATTACGAACTGCTGGTAGATTTGCGCCGGAATCGCCTGCGAGGCAAGCTGCGGGAATTTGGCCACCGTGCTGGCCGGGGCCCAGCCGCCGTTCACCTGGTCAAGATTGCTGAAGTCACCGCCTCGCATCGCGGTGGTCGGCAACAGCGCATCTTCCTGGAGCGTGTCCTCCTGGTATCGGGGTTCGACGGCGACGAAGAAGAACGTCTTGTCGCGTCCGTTGTATATTTTCGGAATCCACACCGGTCCGCCGAGCGTGAACGACATCTGATTCCATTTCAGGTTGGTGGAGGGCCGGTTAGTTGCCGCCGTCGTGTAAGGCGCCGCGTCGGCCCAAGGGTTGCGGTTGTACCACGTTTCGATTCCGTGAAAGGCGTTGGTGCCGGACTTGGTCGTCACATTGATGATGCCGCCCCCGCTTCGCCCAAACGCTGCGGAATACTGCGACGTCTGGACGGAGAGTTCCTGCACCGTCTCCGGCGAGAACGCAACCACTTCGCGCGCGAGGCCCACCCCCGTGTTGCTTACGCCGTCGGCCAGCATTTCCGACGTGCCCGGTCTGCCCCCGTTGAGGCTGAGGTTAAAGCCCGGGACCGGGACACCGGAGGTCACTTGCGGATCTTCCGTACCCACATAGCCGCTGACGTTGGGCGCGGTGGCCGCAAGGTCGAGCACGCTTCGGTTCGAAAGCGGCAGGTCGTTCATCATCCGCTCCGAGATCGTCACGCCGAGCGTCGCGTTATTCGTGTCGAGCGTGGGCGCCCGCGAGGTCACTTCCACTTGCGTTACCGTGTTTCCGGGCTTGAGGCTGAAGTTAGCCGTGGCCACGCTCGACGTGTCCACTTTGACATTGGAAACGACGGCTTTCTGAAATCCGGTCGCATCGATCTCCACGTGATAGTTCGCCGGGTTGAGGTTTTGGAGTTCGTAACTTCCCACCTTGGAGGTGGTAGCCCGGTGAACCTCGTTCGTTCCCGTGTTGGTCACGATCACGGTCGCGTCGGGCACCACCGCGCCCGTCTGATCCGTCACCGTGCCGCTGATTCCGCCCGTATTCGTCTGTGCGCCTGCCGCTGCTGCGCACAGAAGTATCAACGAAAACAACCGAATTGCTCTTCGCATCTGTTCTATCCCTCCGCCTGGCATGACCTTCCGCGATGAGATCAGTTACTATAGCCGGTCTAACAGGCGGGTCAATAGCTTTCGCTGTTCGCCGCGCTGTATCGCATTGCGAACTAATATACTGATCCGTTAACCCTCTCACGACCTACAAGTTTTCAACGCGGTACAGCGCTACAGCAGAACAGGAGCGCGGCAGGCGATTGATCGGGCAGCGGCAGTGTGTTATGTATAACGAAACGTGTTGGCCGGCGGCGCTTTGCGCCCGGGGGTTTGCCGTGTCGCCGAGCTGTTGCGAATAGCGCCGGGCTTCAGCCCGGCATTGCCGCCCTGAAGGGCGGGGTTACGCGGTTTCATAGCCGCACCCTTCGCGGCCGTAACTGTACTCCGCGGAGAGTGAGAAGATCATGACGAGCGTTACGAGGGGTGGTTCGCGCCGGCCGCATCAGAGCCGGTATGTCGTGAAATCCCTCGTTCACGCGTCCCAGATTTTGAGGGCCTTCGCTTCGCCGGGAGAAGTGCTTCGCCTGCGAGACGTGGTCGCTCGCACCGGTTTCAGCAAGGCGATGTGCTTTCGCCTGCTCTACAGTCTGCACGTGTGCGGGTTCATCGAAAAGGTGGGCGAAAACCAGTATCGCCTGGTCTCCGAAGTCCGGCCCAGCCAGAGATACCGGATCGGGTATGCAGCGCAGGGGCAGGATTCGTCATTTCCGCGCGAAGTGCAGGCGAGCCTGCTTAGCGCCGCGAGCGGCTCCCAGGTTGAGTTGATCGTGGTGGACAATCGCTACGACGCGAAAGTGGCGCTGCGCAACGCGGACCATCTGATTCGCGAAGAAGTCGATCTGGTCATCGAGTTCCAGACGGACGAAGTCGCGGCGCCCGAGATCTCGAGAAAATATCTCGAGGCCGGCATTCCCATGATCGCAATCGACATTCCCCACCCGGGCGCGACGTATTTCGGCGCCAACAACTACGAAGCGGGGCTGATTGGCGGGCGCTGTCTCGGACGCTGGGGCGCGAGACAGTGGCATGGCGCGGTCGATGAAGTTCTCATGGTGGAGATCGCTCGCGCCGGGCCGGTGCCGGGAGCTCGAATTCGCGGCATGTTGGCCGGTATTAGCGAGACGATGACGCTGGGCGATAGAACGCGCGTGGTTCACGTCGATGGCGACGGGCAGTTTGGCGCGGCGCTCGAGCGCGTGCGACGGCGCCTGCGCGCCTCGAAATCGAAATCGACGCTGGTGGGCGCTGCCAACGATCCGAGCGCTCTCGGCGCGCTACGCGCCTTCCAGGAAGCCGGCCGCGCCGTCGAGTGCGCCGTGGTCGGACACAACGCCGAACCCGAAGGCCGCGCCGAATTGCGCCAGCCCCATACGCGCCTGATCGGCTCGGTCGCCTACTTTCCCGAAAAGTACGGCGCTCGGTTGATCCGCCTGGCGCTCGATATCCTCGAGCGGAAGCCCACGCCGCCCGCCGTTTTCATCAAGCATCAGCTGATCACCCCAGAAAACGCAGACCATTTCTATCCGAACGACGCGCTGATGGCTCTCGCTGAATCGACGCCGGCGTGAGGGAACCGCAGTGTGGCGGCGCGCCGCCCGCGTGAGATCCATATCCGCAGATAGCCTCCGCTGGCCGCCTCTAGAATGCTCGCCACGTGATGCCAATTGCCCGCGCGCTCGCCACAATGATGACACCGGCCGTGGGGCCGACCATCTCTAATAATTCCGAGGATGACCGCAACAAAGCCGGCTTCCAAGTATTGGTGGTCTTCGGACGCACCGCGAAATGGGCGATGCTGTGCCACGCGACGAAGAAGTGCAAGAGCGGGCGCGCAAAAAATTCTGAAAATTTCTGTTGACAACTCGATTAACAGTCGATATGTTATCTTCTGTTCCCAGGCAGTCGGTTTTGCGCTTATCGGACGGTATGAAGCCCGGTCTTGCGGGTGTTTTAGGGTTTCTGAGCCGCTCCAGAGGTCATCTAAAAATTTTTGCTATAAAATTATTGACAACGATAGACGAAGTTCTTTATATTGATGGGGCGTTTGTAGCGTTGGCATTATCATCGAAACCCGGGTGAGGAGTGACTGGCTCCTGACCTTTCACCAAAAAAGGAGTTAACCACATGTCGATGAAATCTCGAATTACGCTATTCCTACTCCTGCTGGGGATCGTGGGTGCGGCTCCAATGTTTGCGGGTTCAGCGGCCATCGGCACGGTTGCTGGCAGCTTGAATGCCACCGTGAGCGGACAAGCCCTGCTGCCCAGCACGACCGTTTTCAGCGGCGATCAGCTGCAGGTGAAGGATGGCGCAGCGGTTATTGCCCTAGCAAGCGGCAGTCGCATGACACTCGGCAGTGAGACCGAGGCTCGATTGTTCCAGGAGCCGAATGGCGTAGCGGTCACATTGACCAAGGGTAACGTTTCCATTTATCACCCGGCGAAGGGAGCGGCCCTGGTGGTGAACACGAGGGGCTGGTCCGTTACACCCGGGGCAGGTTACAAAAGCGTTGGGCAAGTCGCGATGATCGGCGACTCGGTGGTGCTCACCGCGAAACAAGGCAGTCTCCACGTCGTCGGAAATGGGCGCACGCTGGACGTTGCTCAAGGCAAGACGGTCACTCTCTTGCCCCATGACGCGGCGATGCCCCAGACGGGAACCTCTCAGAAGCTGGCGGGCGGCGGAAGCACGGCGCTTGAGGCCGGCGCTCTGGGAGCAGGTGTTGTGGCCGCCATCCTGGC
>JBOGKE010000154.1:0-23200 GCA_050745265.1 Terriglobia bacterium | reverse complement strand
GAAGACCGAGTTTTCGGTGGTCCTGACCGCGGTCGGCTCGAATAAGATCAATGTGATCAAAGCGGTGCGCGAGGTGACGAGCCTGGGTTTGAAGGAAGCGAAGGACCTCGTCGACGCCGCGCCGAAGCCGGTCAAAGAGGGCATCAATAAGGACGAGGCGGAAGCCATCAAGAAGAAGTTCACCGAGGCCGGCGCCACGGTCGAGGTCAAGTAAGCGGGAACTGCCGTTTCTGCGCCGGCGCGAATTCATTGCGGCGATCCTGCCGGGAGGCCTGAGGATTCGGATACTCGCCGGACCGCTGGGCTCAGGGCGACGCGTCGCTGCATCCATCAGCACCGTCTCTGCATCTGATTGCGTAGAGGCGTGGTTTCCTCGTTGTGCAACTCGTCACGAAAATCTGAGGCTAAGGAGCCGAAGGATGCCTAACGGCCGGAACGGCGTATCGCGTCATCGCATCAACTTCTCCAAGATCCCCACCGTCATCTCCATTCCCAATCTCATCGAGGTGCAGCGAACGTCTTATGAGCGTTTCCTGCAGATGAATCTCCTCCCGAACGAGCGGGAGGATACGGGTCTGCAGGCGGTGTTCAATTCGGTTTTTCCGATCACCGACTTCCGCGGGGTGTCGCAACTCGACTTCGTCGATTACTCCATCGGCAACTGGGAATGCAAGTGCGGCAGCCTGCGCGGATTGCATCACCTTCGGAGCACCTGCAAGAACTGCGGCCATACGGTGATCACGGATCCGTTCAAGGCGGGTGAAGTGCTTTGCACGCGGTGCGGCACGTTCAACGAGAACGTCGTGACGTTTTGCAACAAGTGCGGCGACCCGGTGGCGCTGCAGTTGAAGTACGACGTCACGGACTGCCAGGAGCGGGGCATGACGTTTGCGGCTCCGCTCAAAGTTACGATCCGGCTGACGCTTTACGACAAGGATAGCGAGACCGGTCAGAAGAGCATCCGCGACATCAAGGAGCAGGAGGTCTACTTCGGCGAGATTCCCCTGATGACGGAAAACGGCACGTTCGTGATCAATGGGACCGAGCGCGTGATCGTCAGCCAACTGCACCGCTCGCCGGGCGTTTTTTTCGAGTCGACGCCGCAGAAAACGTACTTCCTGGGGAAGATCATTCCTTACCGCGGCTCGTGGGTTGAGTTCGAGTACGACAATAAGAACATCCTTTACGTGCGAATCGATCGCAAGCGCAAGTTTCTGGCAAGCATCTTCCTGCGCGCTCTCGGCCTCAAGGCCAACACCGATATTCTGAGGACGTTCTACCAGTGTTCTCGCGTGGAGATCAAGGACGGCAAGTTCCTGATGGACGTTTCCGAGAATCTGGCGGGGTTGAGGCTTTCGAAGAGCGTGGAGCAGCCGCGCGGCGGCGTGATCGTTCACGGCGGCAAGAAGGTCACCAGCTCGATGCTGCGGGAAATCCAGAAAGCCAAGATCGCCCAAGTCGAGGTGATCCCTCAGGACCTCGAGGGCGCCTACGCTTCCTCCGATCTCGTGGATACCGCGACGGGCGAGGTGCTCGTCGAGGCCAATAACGAACTGACGCCGGGATTGCTGGCCAACCTGGTGGAATCCGGCGTTCAGGAATTTGAGGTCTTCTTCCCGGAGCGCGATGACACGGGTTCCGTCATCAGCCAGACTGTGAAGCGCGATGCGCTGAAGACGCCCCAGGAAGCGCTGATCGAGCTTTATCGCAAAATGCGGCCGGGTGATCCGCCGACCCTCGAAACGGCGACTTCGCTCTTCAAGGGCATGTTTTTCGATCCTCGCAAATACGACTCTTCGCGGGTGGGACGGCTGAAGTTCAACATCAAGCTGGGATACGCGGCGCGGCTGAAAACGCGGGTCGACGGTAAGGCTACCACGCTTGAGCTCGAGGACCCGCGCAATCTGCCCGCCTCGAATTTCTATCTGATCGTCGATCGCGAGAAGATGTACGTCGGACAGCGGCAGGGCGCCGCGTGCCTCGACGTCGTGCGCGGCTGCGAAGGGACGCTGGCCACCGATCATTCGGAGGCCGCGGTAGCGCAGTTACCGCTGGATAAGCGGACGCTGGACCCTGAAGATTTCTACTCCTGCATTCGTTATCTGCTCAAGCTGCGCAAGAACCCCGGGGGTGCTTACTCCACGGACGACATCGATCACCTAGGCAACCGCCGCGTGCGCGCGGTCGGCGAGCTGCTGGAAAACCAGTTCCGCATCGGCCTCGTGCGCATGGAGCGGGCGATCAAGGAGAAGATGTCCGTCTACCAGGAAATGTCCACCGCCATGCCACACGATCTGATCAATGCGAAGCCGGTGATGGCGGCGATCCGCGAATTCTTCGGTTCCTCGCAGCTTTCCCAGTTCATGGACCAGACGAATCCGCTCTCGGAGATTACTCATAAGCGCCGGCTGTCGGCGCTCGGGCCGGGCGGCCTGTCGCGCGAGCGTGCCGGGTTTGAAGTGCGCGACGTCCACCCGACGCACTACGGCCGACTCTGCCCCATCGAAACGCCGGAGGGTCCGAACATCGGACTGATCTCGTCCCTGTCCTGCTACGCTCGGATCAACGAGTACGGATTCATCGAGAGCCCCTACCGCAAAGTGCGGAACGGCACGATTGTCGATTACGGCACCATTCTCCGCAGCGGCGACAGCCCCTGGCGCGTGGGCGAGCAGGTGGAGCTGAAGGAGATACAGAAGACGTGCGAAGAGTTGCGCGAAAAGCGGCGCAAGGCGCCTGAATACGAGGCAACCTCGTTCTATCTTTCGGCCTGGGAGGAAGACCTGCACATCATCGCTCAGGCGAACGTGGGCGTGGATGAGAAGGGCCGCATTATCAATGAACTGGTCAATGCGAGGCAGGCCGGGAATTTCGTGCTGGTCCGGCGCGAAAACGCGGACTACATCGACGTGAGCCCCAAGCAGTTAGTCAGCGTCGCGGCGTCCCTGATTCCATTCCTGGAGAACGACGACGCGAATCGCGCCCTCATGGGTTCGAACATGCAACGCCAGTCCGTGCCGTTGCTGCGCGCCCAAGCTCCGCTAGTGGGCACGGGCATGGAAGAGGTCACCGCGCGCGACTCCGGCGCCGTGGTTTTGTGCAAGCGCGACGGCGTAGTCGACAGCGTCGACAGCGAGCGGATTATCGTCCGGGTGGAAGGCACCGGCCACAGCGGCCATCTCTCGCGGGAGGTCGGCGCCGACATCTACCAGCTCATCAAGTTCAGGCGCTCGAATCAGAACACTTGCATCAATCAGAAGCCCGTCGTTCAGAAAGGCCGGCGGGTCGCGGCCGGCGACGTCCTCGCTGATGGCCCGTGCACCGAGGGAGGCGAGTTGGCGCTCGGCCGCAACGTGCTGGTCGCGTTCATGCCGTGGCGCGGATACAACTATGAGGACGCGATTCTCGTCAGCGAAAAACTGGTGAAGGAAGACTCTTACACCTCCATTCACATTGAAGAGTTCGAAATCGAGGCAAGGGATACGAAGCTCGGGCCGGAAGAGGTTACGCGCGACATCCCGAACGTCTCGGAGTCGCTGCTCAAGGACCTCGATGAAAGCGGGATCATCCGCATCGGCGCATCCGTCATCTCCGGCAACATCCTGGTCGGCAAAGTCACCCCCAAAGGCGAAACGCAGCTTACGCCGGAGGAGAAGCTGCTCCGCGCGATCTTCGGTGAAAAGGCAGGTGAAGTGCGCGACGCGTCGCTCACCTGCCCGCCCGGCATCGAGGGGACGGTGGTCGACGTCAAGATTTTCTCGCGCAAGGGCGCAGAAAAAGATGAGCGCGCCCGGTCGATCGAAGGCGCCGAGGTGGAAACGCTGGAGAAAAATCTCAGCGACGAAATCCGCATCCTGAATACTGAGCGCGTCGAGCGGCTCGCGGCGCTGCTCGAGGGCGAAAAACTGCTGGCCGATCTCCACGACGAAAAAACCAACAAGCGGCTCCTTACCAAGGGCGCCGAGCTCGACCGCGAGGCGCTCTCCCGGATTTCGACGCGCAACCTCAAGCGAATCCGGGTCGCAAAAAAAGACCCGACGCTCCTCGAGAAAATGGATGAGATCGAGGAGATGACTTCGCGCCAGATCGACGTGCTTCGCAAGATCACCGACGAGAAAGTAGCGAAGCTCAAGAAAGGCGATGAGCTGCCGCCGGGCGTGATCAAGCTGGTGAAAGTCTACATCGCCATGAAGCGCAAACTTTCCGTGGGCGATAAGATGGCGGGCCGCCACGGCAACAAGGGCGTCATCGCCCGCATCCTCCCCGACGAGGACATGCCCTACCTCCCGGACGGCACGCCCGTCGAGGTGGTCCTGAACCCGCTCGGCGTGCCCTCGCGAATGAACGTGGGGCAGATTCTCGAAACGCATCTCGGCTGGGCGGCGAAGGAACTGGGCGTCAAGATGAGCGGCCTGCTGGCCCTAGAGGGCCGCGTGGAGCTCGTGCGCAACGAGCTGAAAGGGATTTTGCGCGGCGCCGCGTCGATCGTCGATCGCCTCAACGATGAAGACGTGCTGGCGTTTGCACGCGCCTATGAACACGGTGTGCCTTTTGCCACTCCGGTGTTCGACGGCGCGGCCGAGAAGAACATCAAGGAATACCTGGACAAAGCGGGACTTCCGCACTCCGGAAAAATCGCGCTTTATGACGGAATGACGGGAGAGAAATTCGATCAGCCGGTCACGGTGGGCTACATCTACATGCTCAAGCTGTCGCACCTGGTGGATGACAAGATCCACGCGCGGTCCATCGGCCCGTACTCCTTGATCACCCAGCAGCCGCTGGGCGGCAAGGCGCAGTTCGGCGGCCAGCGGTTCGGAGAGATGGAGGTGTGGGCGCTCGAGGCCTACGGAGCGGCGCATATCCTCCAGGAACTCCTCACCGCGAAATCCGATGACGTTTACGGACGCGCCAAAATTTACGAGGCGATTGTCAAGGGCGAGGCCGCCATCGAGCCCGGAGTACCGGAGTCGTTCAACGTGCTGGTTCGCGAGCTGCAAAGCCTGGGCCTCGACGTGGAGCTCGTCAAGAAGCCGAAGGAACCGGCGGAGCTGGCGTCCGCGTCCAGACGATAGAAGGCCGGGCGCCAAGCCTGGCGGAGCAGACCGCCTTTTGAGCCGGTGCGGCGCCGAGTGCCGCTCCGCGCAGCACCACCGCATAGCTTTCATACTCCTTTTCTGAGGAGGTTCACCTTGTTTCGAAGCAGCCCTTACGACCGAGTGAGCTTGATCGGCGAGTTCGATAATATCCGCGTGAGTCTGGCTTCTCCGGAGAAAATCAGGTCCTGGTCTCACGGCGAAGTTACGAAGCCGGAAACCATTAACTACCGGACGTTCAAGCCGGAGCGCGACGGCCTCTTCTGCGCGCGCATTTTTGGCCCGGTGACGGACTGGGAGTGTCTCTGCGGCAAGTACAAGCGCATGAAACATCGCGGAGTGATCTGCGATAAGTGCGGCGTGGAAGTGACGCTCTCGAAAGTTCGCCGCGAGCGTCTCGGTCACATCGAGCTCGCCTCGCCTTGCTCCCACGTCTGGTTCTTTAAGGGGCTGCCGAGCCGCATCGGCCATCTGCTCGATATCTCGCTGCGGGATCTGGAACGCATTCTCTATTTCGAGAGCTACGTTGTGATCGAACCCGGCGAGGCCCCGCTTAAGGAAAAGGAAATCCTCACCGAAGAGCGCTACCGCCAGCTTCAGCAGGACCATGCCGGCAAATTCCGCGCCGCAATGGGAGCCGAAGCGATCAAGGAGCTGCTCAGGCGCGTCGACGTCGAGGCGCTCTCCGAAGAAATGCGCGCCAAAATGAAGGCCGATCCATCCCTTCAAAAACGCGTGAAGTACGCCAAGCGTCTGAAGGTGGTCGAAGCCTTCCGTAAATCCGGGAACAAGCCCGAGTGGATGATCCTCGACGTGATCCCGGTCATTCCCCCCGAGCTTCGCCCCCTCGTGCCGCTCGACGGCGGGCGCTTCGCAACGTCGGACCTCAACGATCTTTACCGGCGCGTCATTAACCGGAACAACCGGCTGAAGAAGCTGATGGAGCTGCACGCTCCCGACGTGATCATTCGCAATGAAAAGCGGATGTTGCAGGAAGCCGTGGACGCGCTCTTCGATAACGGCCGCCGGGGCCGCATTCTGCGCGGCACCAACAACCGCCCCTTGAAATCGCTTTCCGACACGCTCAAAGGCAAGCAGGGACGCTTCCGCCAGAATCTGCTCGGAAAACGAGTGGACTACTCCGGGCGTTCCGTGATCGTTGTCGGACCGGAGCTCCGGCTGCATCAGTGCGGCCTGCCAAAAAAGATGGCGCTCGAGCTGTTCAAGCCGTTCATCTACCACCGGCTTGAGCAGACGGGCCAGTGCGCAACGATCAAAGCGGCGAAGGAGATGGTGGAACGGCAGGATCCGGTCGTCTGGGACATTCTTGAAGAAGTGATCCGCGATCATCCGGTTCTGCTCAACCGCGCTCCCACGCTGCACCGCCTGGGCATTCAGGCGTTCGAGCCGGTGCTCGTCGAGGGCAAAGCGATTAAGATTCATCCTCTCGTCTGCACTGCCTTCAACGCCGATTTTGATGGCGACCAGATGGCGGTGCACATTCCGCTCTCGCCCGAGTCGCAGATCGAGGCTTCGGTGCTCATGCTGTCGGCGCGCAATATTCTTTCGCCGGCCAACGGCGCGCCGCTCGCCATTCCGACCCAGGACATCGTTCTCGGCATCTACTATCTGACCAAGGAGCGGAAGGGCGGCAAAGGCGAAGGCAGGACGTTTGCCACGTTCGACGACGTGCTGCTGGCGCTCGACGCCCAGGAAGTCGAAACCCTGAGCCGCATCCGGCTGCGCTACACGGGCAGGGTGATCGATCTCCAAAATGCCTATGACGATCAGGATGTTCTGCACACCGAGCCGATTACCGTTCAGAACCAATTTATCGAGACCACGGTCGGGCGGGTGATTTTGAATGACCATCTGCCGAAAGGCATGCCGTTTGTCAACGGTCTGCTCCGCAAAAAAGGACTGGGGGCGCTGGTGAATTATTGCTATCTCCGGTTTGGGCTCGACACCACGGTTCAGATGCTCGATGAGGTCAAAGACCTGGGCTTCCTTTCTGCCACAAAGGCGGGCATCTCGATTGGAATTGACGACCTGGTGGTCCCGGGAAGCAAAGCGAGCTTGGTGGAGGCTGCCGAGAAGGAAGTGATCGAAGTGGAGAAGCAGTATCAGGACGGCGCCATCACGCACGGCGAGCGGTACAACAAGGTGATCGCGATCTGGTCGAACGTCACCGACCGGGTGACGGACGAGATGTTCCAGACGCTGGAAAACCAGGACACGTCGGGAGTGATCAACCCGATCTTCATCATGGCGAACTCCGGGGCGCGCGGCTCGAAGCAGCAAATCCGGCAGCTTTCCGGGATGCGCGGCCTCATGGCCAAGCCCTCCGGTGAAATCATCGAGACGCCTATCACGGCGAACTTCCGCGAAGGCTTGAACGTGCTGCAATACTTTATTTCGACGCACGGCGCGCGCAAGGGACTGGCCGATACCGCGTTGAAGACGGCCGATTCCGGCTATCTGACCCGCCGCCTGGTGGACGTGGCGCAGGACGTCATCATTTCCGAGTTCGACTGCGGCACGGTGGATGGCATCTTCGTCGAGCCGATCGTTGAGGCCGGCGAGGTCGTCGAGCCTTTGCGCGACCGCATCGTAGGCCGTGTTTCTCTCGAACAGATCAAGGACTACGAAGGGAACGTGGTGGTCGAAGTCAATCAGGAAATCAACGAGGACCTCGCGGCGGCGATTCAGTCGGCGGGAATCGAGCGGGTGAAGATCCGCTCCGTGCTGACGTGTGAATCGCGGCGCGGCGTGTGCGTGCGGTGCTACGGCCGCAACCTCGCCTCCGGCCGGCTGGCGGAGATGGGGGAGGCGGTGGGCGTGATCGCTGCCCAATCTATCGGCGAGCCGGGCACGCAGCTCACCATGCGGACGTTTCACATTGGCGGCGCGGCGAGCCGCGTGAGCGAGCAGTCCGCGCTCGAAGTCAGAAATAGCGGCTTTGTCAAATTCCTTGGCCTGACGGTGGTGAAAAACCGCGACGGCGACTTTGTGGTGATGAACCGCAACGGCTTTGTCGTCATTGTCGACGAGAAGAGTCGCGAGCGCGAGCGCCATGCAGTCGTTTACGGCGCCAAGATCAAGACCGCCGACGGATCGCCCGTGAAGCTGGGAGACACGATTGTAGAGTGGGATCCGTACACCTTCTCCATCCTCACGGAGGTCGGAGGCACGGTGCAGTTCAAGGACCTCGAGAAGGATGTGACGCTGCGCGAAGAGGTGGATGAAGTAACCGGCCTCTCGCGCTGGGTGGTCACGGACTCGCCGGACGAGAAGCTGCAACCGCAACTTGTGATCAAGCAGAGCACCGTGGCGAAAGGGTCGTCGAAAAAATACCTGCTCCCCTCGCGAGCCCACCTTATGGTGCAGGAAGACGATGAGGTCAGCCCGGGCGACGTGCTGGCCAAGATTCCGCGAGAGACGACCAAAACGAAGGACATCACGGGCGGCTTGCCGCGCGTCGTCGAGTTGTTCGAAGCGCGCCGGCCGCATGAGACCGCGGTGATCTCCGAGATCGACGGGGTGGTGCGCTACGGAGAAGTCCTGAAGGGGCAGCGCAAGATTCTCGTGGTCCCGGCCAAGGGCGAAGCGAAGGAATATCTCCTGCCGCGGGGAGTTCACGTTTCGGTGCAGGAGGGCGAGCGGGTCGAAGCGGGCGAGCCGCTGATGGACGGTCCGAGAAACCCGCACGACATCCTCGCGGTCCTCGGAGAGAAGGAGCTGCAGAATTACCTGGTGAACGAAATCCAGGAGGTCTATCGGCTCCAGGGCGTCAATATCAACGACAAGCACATTGAAGTAATCGTGCGGCAGATGATGCGGTGGGTGAAGGTGGACGATGTCGGCGATACCGAGTTCCTTCTCGATGAGCACGTCGACAAGTTCCGGTTCCGGGAGGAAAACGAGCGCGTGCTGGTCCAAGGCGGCAAGGCCGCCACGGGGCGTCCGCTCCTGCTCGGCATTACCAAGGCTTCCCTCTCGACTGACTCGTTTATCTCGGCCGCATCCTTCCAGGAGACCACTCGGGTTCTCACGGAGGCCGCGATCCGCGGCGCGATTGACCAGTTGCGCGGCCTGAAGGAAAACGTCATCATGGGCCGCCTGATTCCGGCGGGCACCGGTCTTGAGTTCTACCGGAACTTCCGTCTACTGACCGAGGTCGAGCCGCCGCAGCCTGAAGCGCCGGCCGAGGCTGAGGCCGTGCTCGAAGCGGAGATTCCTCCCGCTCCCGTGGCCAGCGAGCTTGCCGACGACGACCAGGCGAGCAGCCAGTCCACCGCATAACAGCGGCCGCCCGTAAGGACGTAACTCCAGCCGCGCGCCGGAGAAACGCCGCTTTACCGGCGCGCGGCCGGGAAATACCGACGCCTCATTTCAAGCCGGCAAAGCCGGATACCAGCCGCAGGTGCGTCCCGGACGTGTAAGATCAATCCCTAGAGCGACGAATGGTTGGCTATTGCTGGAAGTGCGGCGAGCCCGTCAACCTTCAACCCGGCGCCCGCATCGGCGCTCGGGATGCCTGCTCGCGCTGCGATTCGGACCTTCACTCCTGCAGGAACTGCCGGTTCTACGATCCCTCCAAAAACAACCAATGTGCCGAAGCGCAGGCAGAGTGGGTGCGCGACAAAGAAGCCGCAAATTATTGCGATTATTTCCAGCTCGCCTCACGCGGAGCGCAAGCCTCTTCCGGCTCAGATCCAACGCAAGGGGATGTCAGGAAAAAGTTTGACTCGCTCTTCCGGAAGTGAAGACATCGTGCACGGCTGCCGTGCGACCGGTTGCGCGCGTCTGTGATCGGCGTCGGCGCTCCACAGGGCCGCTCCTCACCGAAGTGTCCGCGGCTGCCGTTCATTCGCGCGCGGCGCTTCGGAGGGCCACCGCTGTAGTCAATGCTGCGGCCTCGCAGGGGGTGGGCGGCGGAAGGAGGCTACCCGGCAGTTCGTCGCCCGCCGGCGCGACTAAAGCGCCTTGTTGCTCCTTCATGAACGCCAAACGGTTGATCTGAGCTTCGTAGTCCACAGTGATCAAATCGCCCAGCGACACCTGGCGCGTCGCGATGAGATTCGAGAGCGGGAATACCAGGTAGCGCTCGATGGCGCGTTTGAGGTGCCTCGCGCCCGATTTCGAGTCGGTCCCTTCGCGCAGTAGAAACTCGCGCGCCAGCGGAGTGCACCTGAAGACAAATTGCCCGCCTCCCGCGGAAGACATGATGCGCTCCTGCACGCGCTCAAGCTCGATGTCAAGAATGCGGCTCAAATGATCGGTGGTGAGCTGGCGGAACACGATCACCCGGTCAATTCGGTTCATGAACTCGGGCGAGAACTTGCGGCGGGCGGCCTGGCTCGCGGTGCGATAAATCTTCCGATCGAGCTCGGTGTCATCGTCTCCGGCTCGCGGCGAGAAACCGAGGCCCTCCGTCATCAGCTTCGCCATTTCCTGCGAACCGAGGTTCGAGGTCATGAAGATCATCGCGTGGGAGAATTCGACGCGCCGGTTGTCGCCGAGCGTCAGCGTGGCCTTATCGAGAATACCAAGCAAGAGCTGCCACAACGCGTCGCTCGCCTTCTCAATCTCGTCAAAGAGAACGAGCGAAAGCTTCAGTGTGTCGGTGTAGTGCTCTTCGAGCGCTTCCTGCGTGATCATGGGCGGGGTTTCGCGATGGCCCAGGTACCCCGGAGGCGAACCGATCAGCTTGGCAATTTCATGGCTGTGCTGGAATTCGGCGCAGTCGATTTTAAGAACCGCCGCCGCCGTGCCAAAGAGAACCTCAGCCGACGCCTCGACGAGCCGAGTCTTTCCGGACCCGGTTGGGCCGAGCAGGAGGAGATTGACAATGGGACGCCCCGGCGCGCCCAACCCCGCGAGATGCACCTGATAGACGCGACCGAGCTGCCGGATCGCGCGGTCCTGACCGATCACGCGCTTGCGCAGCGCCGCTTCAAAATCCCGAACCTCGGGGCTTGACCGGGTGGGGTCAAGCAGCATTTGACTTAGGCTCATGTTCGCACCTCACGGGATCGTCTGCGCCGGATATTCTAAGGTCCGGCGTGGGCCGGGTTCGCGCCGGGTCTCGACCGCGACGGCAAGCGCGAACGCGTGAGCTGGAAATCCGGCGCTTTCGACAAGCTAATTCCTTCCGCGGAGATTCAATAGATTTGCCTTACGTACCGAGTTCAACTTTACGTCGAGGGTGGATCGCAGAAGTTTGAGCTCCGACATGAGCTGTGATCGCAACTCGCGATTTCCTCCCTCGGGTAGATACGGTAGATGCACGTCGGCAAGATTCACATGAAATCCGCGAACTTCATCGATCAGGTTGCGCATGTACTCTGAATAATTCTCAGGCGCCGTCGCCAGCTCCCGCGAAGTCCTTTCCCGCAATCCATCCCAGTCAACGCGTAGAAACGGGTGCCTCGCCGCGACTCCGTGGATAACCTCATCGTCAATCCGGGGCCGCTTTCCCAATCGCGCCAGGTGTAACTGCTCCACCCGGCCCTTGTTGCGGACGTTGTGCACGAGGTAGTAAGCACCTCCGCGTTTTCGGATAAAAGCCACGTCCTTAGCCTTCCTTTCTCCATCCTCCGCCCCAGGTTACGTGGTAGGTCCGCTTCAGAAATCATGTAGCGCCGAACCCGATCGTTCCTCCTCAATTGTTTTCCTCTTGAATGCCGTAGTGGAGAATGTTTCCACTACACCCTCTTTGATGCAAAACCTCCCAAATAGATGCCGCGGTAAATTATGATTGAGTTCCCGGCGCCCCAACTGGGGCTCGGCCCGAACGCCGTGCCGGGCTGATCATTAGCGCTCTGGCGGTGTTCTGAGACCGCGACAAGCATCGCCATCCCGCGGGATGCCAGGTTCAGATCGCCGCGCTGAGTGCTTCCCGAATGCTGGTGATCCGCGCGGCGAGCGCGGGAAGGAAAACATCCGAATCCGTGATTGCCCGGCCCAATCGAAGATACCGCAAGGTGCGCCGCGGGGTACAACTCGCTGCAGCCGCCATACTGGCTTGCCAGTTGGAACTCGCCGCGCAGTCGCAGCCTGCGGTGCCGGCGGGCGAGCAGGGTCTTTACCGGCAGCTTCTCGACGAAATCAACCGGATCCCGGCCTTCGACGATCACGCGCATCCGGGCTTCTCCACGGACGCTGACGTCGACGCCATGACGTCGCCGCCGGGAAGCACCCCGCTTCGCCTGAGGGAGACGAATCCGGAATGGGTCCTCGCAGCGAGGGCGCTTTTTGGGTATCCCTTTCGCGACTTCGCGCCGCCTCACCGGAAATGGCTCCTTCAGAAGACGGCGAAGAAGCCGGGCACCGGCTACTGGGACCGCGTGCTCGACCATTGCGGCATCGAAACCTCGCTTGCGAACCGCGCCGCCATGGCGCCTTACCTCGACGCGCATCGCTTTCACTGGGTCTTCTTCGTCGATTCGTTTCTGTTCCCGTTCGACAATACGAATTTCATCCGCCGCAACCCGGATGAAGCCGTCTACATTCCGCTGCAACAGAAGATGCTCGCGCGATATATGCAACAAGCAAAGCTCCCGAGGCTCCCGCAAAGCTTCAGCGGATACCTTTCGTTTATCGACCGGGTGCTCGCCGAGAACAAATCGCGCGGCGGGGTCGCCGTCAAATTTGAGATCGCCTACTTCCGATCGCTCGAGTTCAGCGATCCTCCGCGCATAGAGGCGGCCGCAATTTACCGGAAATACTGCCGTGGCGGCGTGCCAAGCCGCGCTGAATATAAGGCTTTCCAGGATTATCTTTTCCGCGCTTTGATTGTGCGGGCGGGGCGCATGGGTTTGCCAGTGAACATTCACACCGCCGCCGTTGGGGGAGACTATTTCAACATGCGCGAGAGTAACGCGTTGGATCTTGAAAATGTTCTTCAGGACCCGCGTTACGTCGGCACGACATTCGTTTTGCTTCACGGCGGTTATCCGTACGATCGGCGGACGATCTGGCTCGCTGCGATGCCGAACGTTTATCTCGATTCCTCGGAGTTCGAGTTGTTGCTTTATCCTTCTCAATTCGCCCGCACGCTTCGCGAGTGGCTCGAAATCTATCCGCAGAAAATCATGTTTGGCACCGACGCGTATCCGTACAGCCGCGTTGTGGGCGCGGAAGAAACCTGCTGGCTCGGCGCCCGGTCCGCGCGAAGAGCGCTCGCCGCGGCGCTGGCCGGTATGATCTCGGATGGCGAGGTAACTCGGCCCGAAGCGCTGCGCCTCGCTCACGCTTATCTGCACGACACCGCAGCGCAACTTTATTCTCCTCGAAGCCCTAGTAGACAGAAGCCTGAGTTCTGAATTCCGAGGCGGGATTGCGATCGGTGAACTCATCGGTGCGCCGGGCGCCGCAAGCCACCCGGGTGCGAGTCGTCCTTCATCAACATCAATCGCGCGGGGTCGAGGTGTACGTACAGGGGCGAATCGTGCGCCTTAAGGAGCTCCCACGCCTCCTTGGTCACTTCCGCCTGAAGGTGATGATGGGCCCTGGGAGAACCGGGCAACAGCAGGGAGAGATAAAGCGTCATGCGAAACGGTCCTTCGATCGCGCGAATGAGCTTGCACGGGAACGTGTTTTCGGCCGCCGGCCCTTCGCTGAACCCGAGGTGATGCGCGCGGATGCCCACCCAGCCGCAGGGCCGCGCGGCCGCCGTCTCAACACGGAGCGCACACCCCCAATCGAGCGCGTCTACCGTGTCCCCAGGCCCGATTCTGGCCCGAGAGAAATTCTTGCAGCCGGTGACCTTGGCAGTGGTGTAGTTCGGAGGCCGGCGGAAAATCTCTTCTTTCGGCCCGACCGCGATCTCGCGCCCCTCCGACAGCACGACAATTTCCTCCGCGATCCGGTATGCCTCTTCGAGGTTATGGGTCACGTAGAGAGATGCGCCCGGAAAGACCGAGAGCGTTTCGACCAGGAGCGCCTCCATCTGGCTGCGCAAGTGGACATCGAGCGCCGAGAGCGGCTCGTCAAGCAGTAAGACCTCCGGCTCGATGGCAAGCGCCCGCGCGAGCGCTACCCGCTGCTGCTGGCCGCCGGAGAGTTGCCGCGGATAGCGGCGCTCCAATCCCGAGAGCTGCAGCCGCGCGATCTGCTCTGCCACGCTCCGCCTCGCCTCGCGCCTCGGAATCGAGCGCAGTCCGAACGCGATGTTCTCCTCCACAGTCATGTGCGGAAACAGCGCGTAGTCCTGCAGAAGGAAGCCCATGCGGCGCCTGCGGGGGACCACGTTCACGCCACTCTCCGAGTCAAAGAGGGCGCGGCCGTTCAACAGGATTCGTCCGCGGTCCGGGACATCGTGCCCGGCAATGCAGCGGAGAGTCATGCTCTTGCCGGAACCCGAGGGGCCGAGCACGCCCACGGTCCTCGCGCCCGCCCGAAAATCGACCTCGAGCCGGAATCCCTTCATCCGCTTCTGAATTTCGACCTCGAGCGCCAAGCCTACGACCCTCCCCTCAAAAGTCCCGGCGCCGCGTTCCGCCGGCCCCACGTGTTAAATGCAACAATTGCGACGGATGCTACACCCAGTGTGATCAGGACCCAAACCAGCGCCTGGCGCATGTCGCCCGCTTCAGCCGCGAAGAAAATGGCGATCGGAAGCGTCTGAGTTCGCCCTGGAATGTTACCGGCGATCATCAACGTGGCGCCGAACTCGCCCAGCGCGCGGGCAAATGAAAGCACAGTTCCCGCAAGCACGCCCGGCCAGGCCAGCGGCAGTATGACCCTCCAGAAGACGGTCCATTCGCGGGCCCCGAGCGTCCTAGCGGCTTGCACATAGCTCAGGCTGATCTGTTCGAAAGCTCCTCGCGCCGTGAGATACATCAACGGAAAAGCGACCACTGTGGCGGCAATTACAGTAGCTGGCCACGTGAAGAGCACGTTGAATCCGAGTTCTTGAATCTCGCGTCCGAGCGGGCTCGTCCTGCCCAGCAGAAGCAACAGCAGGTAACCGACGACGGTGGGTGGAAGAACCAGTGGAACAAGGAAGAGCCCGTCGAGCACCTGACCCCTCTTTCCCGGCGAGTTCATGCGCCACATCGCCGCGGCCAGTCCAAGACAAAAAGTGATTACCGTCGCCACGACCGACGTCTGAATGGAAATCCAGATGGGGGAAGCACTAAGCGGCACCGCGGCCCTCCGTAATGATTCGGCCTTGCCCCCTCCGCGCGCCGGCGCCGGTCAGGCGGCGGGACTCTCCGCCGCCGCGACTGCTCGGCGGATCCTGTTTTTCGATGGGTGGCTTGGCCGACGGCGTGAGAGCCTTGCCCGGCGGGCCGAATCCCTCGCGTTCGAATACTTGCTGTGCCTCGCGTCCTGAAAGGAAATCCACAAATTGCTTCGCCGCGGCAGCCTCTCGGCTTCTCTGAAGTACTGCTACGGGATACACGACGGGCGCGTGTGACGCTGCAGGTGCCGTAGCCACGACGCGGACGCGCTTCGAAAGCTTCGCCTCGGTCAGATAGACAATTGCCGCGTCGGCATCCCCTGTCTCGGCGTAGGCCAGGGCCTGGCGGACGTCACCGGCGAGCAGCAGCTTCGGCTCGACCTCTTTAAACACCTTGAAATACTCAAGCGCTTGCTTCGCGTACATGCCGGCCGGAACACTTTCCGGGTTTGCAATCGCCACTCGTTTGACGCGAGGCAGCACGAGATTCCGGAAGCTAGTGATCCCGAGCTCACCCTGGGGGCACACCAGCACCAGAATGTTGCTCACCAGGTTGCGCCGGCTGGCGGCGCGAATCAAGCTTTGTTTCTCCAGTTCGTTCATTTCCCGGGGTGATGCTGAAATGAAGATGTCCGCAGGCGCTCCCTCTTCAATTTGCTGCTCGAGAATCCCGGAGGCGCCCAGGTTCAGCGCGACGGAGAATGCGGGATGCCGCTTCTCGTAAAGCTTCGCAATCGCCTGCAGCGGCGCGGTGAGGCTGATCGCGGCCGATACCGTCAGCTCCACTCTCTTCGGGGCGGATGCAAGGGAAGCCGATGGCGCAAGCAGTTCAACCGCTACAATCGCCGCCAGGGCGAGTTTGCCCAGGGCATTAATGAATCGCGATCGGTTCATTCTTCCTCTCTCATACACGATTCTATACGGAATATTGCGTGGCATCTATGCGGTTTACGGGATCTCTTTCGATCCGCTTCGCAAAGGAACGCGCCCGCTCGCGAAAGAACAACCGAAACGATCATGCCGCGCGGCTTCTAATCCTGCTGGCCATGTTCGCTCCATCGGCGGCCCCGCCAGGCGCTTTAGAAGACAGATCCGCGGGGTCCAGCATTCGCGCTCATTCTATTGCGCGGCGGTGATATTTTGGAGATGCTTGGGACAAATGAGACGAAATAATGTTGTCGATCAACAAGGTCACGGGTGGGGGCTGCTTCGCAGGCTCACGCGATGGGCCGCCCGGGGAGTATGTTATCTTCGGTAATGTGGGAACTGTATCATGAACGAAATCCGCAGGATTGCCGTGCTCGGAGCCGGGACGATGGGAGCGCAGATCGCTGCTCATGCGGCGAATGCTCAGGTTCCGTGCGTTCTGCTTGACCGTGTTCCGCCCGCGAGCCCTTCCGGAGAGGGAAAAACGAAGCACTCGAGCGCCGATCGCGATGAGCGCAATCGATTCGCGAAATTGGGGCTGGACCGCGCCCTGAAGGCCCGGCCGCCGGCGTTCTTTGCCCCCGAAGGGGCGCGCCTCGTGTCAACCGGCAATTTCGAGGACGACCTCAGCCGCGTTAGCGCCTGCGACTGGATCATCGAAGCGGTCACGGAGGACCTGGGCGTCAAGCGCAGGTTGCTCGAGAGGGTCCGGCCTCTTATTGCACCGGGCGCGATCATCAGCTCAAACACCTCGGGGATTTCGATTGGAAAGATCGCCAACGGTTTCGACGACGATTTCCGGCGGCGCTGGCTCGGTACACACTTCTTCAACCCTCCCCGGTACATGAAGCTGCTCGAGATCATCCCCACCCCGGACACGCTCCCCGAAGTTGTGGACGGGATTTCGCGCTTTGCCGAGGACGTGCTCGGTAAGGGCGTGGTTCGCGCCAAGGACCGTCCGAACTTTATTGCGAATCGGATCGGGGTGTTTGTTCACCTGCTGACGCTCGAGATCATGCAGGAGGAAGGCCTCACGGTTGATGAGGTGGACGCGCTCACCGGCCCTGCGATCGGCTTGCCGAAGTCGGCGACGTTCCGCACCGTGGACCTCGTCGGCCTCGACGTAATGGCGCACGTGGTGAGGAATCTCTACGAATCGCTATCCGGCGACGAAGAGCGCGAGCGGTTCCACATCCCGGACTTCATGACCCGAATGATGGAGCGTAACCTTCTCGGTGAAAAGACCCGGCAGGGTTTCTACAAGCGGACGAGCCGAGATCATGGAGGCGAGAGCGAAATCTTCACGCTCGACTTGTCGAGCTTCGAGTACCGACCGCGCCAGAAGCCGCAGTTCGCTTCGCTTGAAATGGCGAAAACCATTGAAGACACACGCCAGCGGGTGAAAGCGCTGTTCGAATCGAGCGACCGCGCCGGGCGCTTTTATCGGAAGCTCTGGCCGCGGACGTTCCATTACGTCGCGAACCGAATTCCTGAAATCTCGGACGATCTCGTGTCGGTCGATCGGGCTCTCCAGTGGGGTTTCAACTGGGAATGCGGAGTGTTTGAGCTTTGGGATGCGCTCGGTGTGGAGAAGATCGCGGCGGAGTGGCGGGCGGAGGGGGTAGAGACGCCGCCCCTGGTCGACAGCCTGCTTCGTGGAGGAAAAAAGGCCTTCTACGCGGACGATTCAACCGGAAAATCAGTGTTTGACTCGTCTAGCGCGGCTTACGTCAGGCTTGAGGAGAGACCGGGCGTCGTGCGGCTCGCGTCGGTGAGGTCGCGAGCCGGCGAAATTCGGAAGAATGCCGGCGCGAGTCTCATCGATCTCGGCGAAGGAGTGGTGTGCCTCGAATTCCATTCCAAGATGAACACGATCGGGCCGGACGTGATTGAGATGATCCACGCTGGCCTGAGGGTTCTCGACGAGAACTTCGACGCCATCGTGATCGCCAATGACTCGCCGAACTTCAGCGCCGGAGCGAACCTGATGCTGGTGCTCCTGAGCATTCAGGAAGGCGAATGGGACGAGATTGATCAGGCGGTACGCTCGTTTCAGAACGCGAATATGGCTCTCAAGTATGCGGGGAAGCCGGTCGTGGCCGCTCCGCGCGGCCTGACGCTGGGCGGCGCCGCGGAGACGTCGCTTCACTGCGCGCGCCGCGTGGCCACGGCTGAGACGTACATGGGACTCGTCGAAACGGGAGTCGGTTTAATTCCGGCCGGAGGCGGGGTCAAGGAGATGATCATTCGCGCGACGGACTCGGCCGTTTCGGACGAGGACCTCTTCCTGCGCCTGAGAGACGTTTTCCAGAATATCGGCATGGCGAAGGTCTCAACCAGCGCCGCGGAGGCGAGAAGACTTCGGTACCTCTCGCCGAGCGACGTGATCACGATGAACCGCGATCACCAGCTCGCCACGGCGAAGCGCGCGGCGCTCGATCTCGTGAAGCTCGGCTACCGCCCCGCCGCTCCCCGCGACGACGTGTTGGCGCTCGGAGAGCCGGCGTTTGCGAAGATGAACCTTGCGCTGCACCTCATGCGCCGCGCCGAATATATCTCCGACTACGACCTGGAGGTCGGGACGATACTCGCGAAGGTGCTTTCCGGAGGCGGTGAGTTTACGGCGCCGCAGCGCGTCTCCGAAGGATACCTGCTCGGTCTCGAGCGCGAGAGTTTCCTGAGCCTCTGCGGCCGCAAAAGGACCGCCGAGCGAATTCAACATATGCTGAGGCACGGAAAGCCGCTGCGGAATTAAATGCAGTGAAGAGTGACGAGCCATGAAGGAAGCATGGATTGTTTCCATTGCAAGGACAGCCGTCGGCAAGGCTCCGCGCGGCGCGCTGCGCAACACGCGTCCGGACGACATGGCCGCGGCGGTGATTCAGGAATTGCTTCGCCGCGCTCCCCAGGTGCAGCCCGGCGAGATCGAAGACGTGATCATCGGCTGCGCGATGCCGGAAGGCCCGCAAGGGAGCAATGTGGCGCGCGTGGCGTCGCTGCGAGCCGGTCTGCCGGTGGATTGCGCCGCGATGACCATTAACCGGTTTTGCTCGTCCGGCCTTCAATCGATTGCGCTAGCGGCCGAGCGGATCATGGCGGCCTTCGGAGACGTTATCATCGCCGGCGGCGCGGAAAGTATGAGCATGATTCCGCGTGGAGGCCATGACTTCTCGCCGAACCCTTATCTGGTCGGACACTACCCGGACGCTTATCTCACCATGGGGTTGACGGCGGAGAACCTCGCCCGAAAATACGAGATAGCGCGCCAAGACCAGGACGAGTTCGCGCTGCGAAGCCACACGCGGGCGCTCGCCGCCATCGACTCAGGCAAATTCAGCGAGGAAACGGCGCCGCTCGAGGTGAGCGAGGTGGTCTTGAACGGCAACGCGACGCCTGAGAGACGCAAGCGGCTCTTCACCACGGATGAGGGCCCGCGGCGCAACACGTCGCTCGACGCGCTCTCCGCGCTGACACCGGTGTTCCACGCCCACGGGACCGTCACGGCGGGGAATTCATCGCAGACCAGCGACGGCGCCGCAGCGGCGCTCGTGATGTCTGACTCTCGCGCTCGCGACCTCGGCATAGAGCCCCTGGCGCGGTTTGTGAGCTATGGCGTTGCCGGAACTTTACCGGAGGAAATGGGCTTGGGTCCGGTGTACGCAATCCCCAAGGCGCTCAGATTTGCGGGGCTTCAGCTTCCTGATATTGATCTGATCGAGCTCAACGAAGCGTTCGCGGCGCAGGCGCTGAGCGTCGTGCGCATCGCGGGGCTCGATCCCGACAAGATCAACGTCAACGGCGGCGCTGTCGCGCTCGGTCACCCGCTCGGATGCACGGGCGCGAAGCTCACGGCCACATTGCTCGGAGAAATGAAGCGCCGTAAGTCGCGTTACGGGATGGTCACGATGTGCGTCGGAGGCGGAATGGGCGCAGCGGGAATTTTCGAGAACCTTCAATGAACCCCGGATCCCGCACTTTGACCGAGCAAAAAAAGATCTTCGTTCGCGGGGGCAGTTTTCTCATTGAAGCCCGGCGGCCGCACGAAATCTTCACTCCCGAAGACCTCACGGATCAGCATCGGCTCATCGCGCAAACCGCGGAAGCGTTCGTCAACCAGGAAATTGTTCCTCGTCTGAAGGCGATCGAGGAGAAGCAGCCCGGCCTGCTGCGCGAGATGCTCGAGAAGGCAGGCGAGCTCGGACTCTGCGCAACCGACGTGCCCCAAACCTACGGCGGCCTGGACCTGGACAAGGTGTCGTCCATCATTGTCTCCGAAAAAATGGCTCGCGACGGCGCCTGGGCCGCCACGATTGGGGCGCAATCCGGAATCGCCATTTTACCCATCGCGCTCTTCGGAACCGACGAGCAGAAGGGCCGCTACGTCCCCCGGCTCGCGCGCGGCGAGTGGGTGGGCGCGTATTGCCTGAGCGAATCGAGCTCGGGGTCCGACGCACTTCACTGCGGGACGAAAGCCACTCTGTCGGCCGACGGATCGCGCTACATCTTGGACGGAAACAAGATGTGGATCACCAACGGCGGCATCGCAGACGTCTACATAGTTTTCGCGCGTGTTGACGGCGAGCACTTCACGGCGTTCATCGTCGAGCGCCGCTTTCCCGGCGTAACTCCGGGCGCCGAAGAGCACAAGATGGGCATTCGCGGCTCCTCCACCACCCCGTTAAACCTCGACAACGTCCCCGTCCCGGTCGAGAACGTCCTCGGCGAGATCGGCAAGGGGCACAAGATCGCATTCAACATTCTCAACATGGGGCGGCTCAAGCTCGGGGCGGGCTGTATCGGCGGCTGCAAGGTTCTGATGGCCCCGACTCTCGCGTGGGCGAAGGAGCGAGAAGCGTTCGGGCGGCCGATTGCAGAATTCGGCTTGATCCGCGAGAAACTCGGCGGGATGGTAGCGCGCATTTACGCTGCCGAGAGCATGTCCTATCGGACGGCGGGCATGATCGACGCGCTGCTCGCCGATTCCGATCTGGGGCAAGCCGCCGCGTCCGTTCTCGATGCGCTGCAGGAATACGCCGTGGAATGCTCCATCCTCAAGGTGATGGGCACCGAGGCGCTCGATCGGGTGGCGGACGAAGCGGTGCAGATTCACGGCGGCTACGGATTCAGCGCGGATTACGAGATCGAGCGCACTTATCGCGATCAGCGGGTGAACCGGATTTACGAGGGAACGAACGAGATCAATCGGCTGCTGATCGTGGATCAGTTGCTGAAGCGGTCGTTGAAGGGCGAGCTGGCGCTGATTCCAGCCGCACGGAAAGCGCTGGACGCGGCGCTCGAACCCGTTCTTCCCGAAGTTGCCATCTCGGGTGAGCCGTTGTCGGCCGAGGCGCAGTGGGTCGAGGGGGCGAAGCAGGCGGTTTTGCTCGTCGCCGGCTCCGCGGTGCAAAAATTTGGGCAGACGCTCGCGGAAGAGCAGGAGGTTGCGGGAGCTCTCAGCAACATGATCATAGAAATTTACGCCATGGAGAGCGCGCTGCTCCGGGCGCAGAAGCACGAAGACCGCGCGGCCACGGCGCCGCAAGGACTTCACCTGGCGGCCGCGCGGTGTTACGTCCACGAAGCGCTCGACCGGGTGGAAATGGAGGCGCGTCGCGTCTTGCCGCGAGTTGCCGGGGGTGACACGCTGCGTGCGCAAATCGCGCTCGTCAGGCGATTCTTGAAGCATCCGCCCGCAGACGTCATTGAATTGAAGCGCGCCCTTGCGGACCGCGCGGTTGAGTTGGGCCGTTATCCGTTCGAGTAGGATGCGCGGCGGGTAAGTTAGACGTATCGGTGCGGGTCTAGGAAGCTTTTCCGCCGTTGCGGTGGACGAGCTTATCGACAGTCTCAATGAGGGCATTGAGCTTGTAATCCGTAGCTGCCTGGGCGTCGCGCTGGGCGTCGCGCATTTCATTGATCTTCACGGCGAGCCGGTCGATGCGCTCGACGAGCCGGATCTCCGCGGCCGCCAAGCGGCCGATGAGGTCCGTGACTCCGGCGATCTGCGCCGAATTCTGCGCGATCTGCGAAGCGTTCTGCGCGATCTGCTCGTCATGCTTCTGGATCGCGGCCTCGTGCCTCGCCTGCATCTCCAGAATGAACTGCATCGTCCGTTCGACGTCCATGTCCATCAGTATAGCGCGGACCCCGGTGAAGGGCCGTGACGATTCAAAGCGGCCACGCACTCATGCGTAGAGTGGAGCGCCACCGGGCGGCCTGGCACGGCCAACCGCCGAAGGCGAAACCATTCTGGGTTCGAAGCCGCGAAATCCTTTGCCATCAGTAGCGTTCTACCTTTAACACACCCGGTCGGATTGCTGATTCAAGAGTGCGGATAGGGGGCCGCGGGGCGTTCGCCGAGCAGTCCTGGGAGCCGCTGGTTTCACGCCGCGGTATATCGTATGATCGATTCAGGAGAGTGTCCTCGCACCCGGTCCCGCGGAGCCGGAACCCAGCGCGCGGAGGGGCATCTAAGGTAACGTATGCAACGCACTTTGAACGCGCTCCGGCGTCTCGCTCTGCTTCCGTTCGTGCAGGGGCCGGAAGAGATCCTTGTGGGCGGCCAAGCGGTGATTGAAGGCGTCATGATGCGCTCGCCGCACTCGTGGGCCGTAGCGGTGCGCAAGAGTTCCGGGTCGATGGCGGTGATGCAGGCGCATCTGGACCGCCCCTCGGAACGGCGTCCGTGGCTCCGCTACCCGTTGCTGCGCGGCCTGGGCGTACTAGGCCAAGCGATGGTGCTCGGCATCAGGGCGCTGCGGTACTCGGCGCAGGAAGCATATGAGGATATTGGCGCGGGCGATGCTCAGGCGGGAGCCGCCACAAACAAGAAGAAGAAATCCGAACTCAGCGACTGGTTTCTGGCGCTCAACGTGATCTTTTCGCTGGTGTTCTTCATTCTCTTCTACAAATTCCTGCCGCTCTACGCCGCCACGTTCCTCCAGCATCATTACCGGATGCTGCACAATTTCGTGGCGTTTAACCTCGT
>JBOGKE010000153.1:0-29716 GCA_050745265.1 Terriglobia bacterium | reverse complement strand
CCGCTCAGCTCGGCTTACGCCTGCGGGCGGTTGCGGCGAGGGCGCTTGTTCGCCTGCAGGATTTTCTTGCGGACGCGGATGGATTTGGGAGTCACCTCAACCAACTCGTCCTCTGCGATGAACTGCATAGCGAGCTCCAGGTTGAGCTGCCGCACGGGAATAAGCCGGATCGCCTCGTCCGCCACCGAGGCGCGCATGTTAGTCTGCTTCTTTTCCTTCACCGCGTTCACGTCGATATCGTCCCAGCGCGAATTTTCGCCCACCACCATGCCCTCGTAGAGATCAACACCCGGCCCGACGAATAGCTCGCCGCGCTCCTGCAGGTTGTAGAGCGCGTAACCGGTGGACCTGCCCGGCCGGTCCGCCACGAGCGACCCGGTCAGCCGCGTGGCGATGTCGCCGTGCCAATCGCTGTATCCGCCAAACAGCGTGTTGATCACCGCCGTGCCGCGCGTATCCTGCAGGATCTGGCTCCGCAGGCCGATGAGGCCGCGCGAGGGAATCGTGAACTCAAGGCGCACCCGACCCCCGGCGGTCCCATGCCCGGCCATGCGGGTGTTAATCCCCTTCCGGCTTCCGATCTTTTCCATGAGCACGCCGGTAAACTCCGCCGGGCAGTCGATGATGAGCTGTTCGACAGGCTCCTGGCTTTTGCCGTTCACCTCTTTGGTAACAATTTCGGGCTTGCCGACAGCCAGTTCGTGGCCTTCGCGGCGCATCGTCTCGATGAGAATGGCTAGCTGCAGCTCGCCGCGGCCCAGCACCTTGAACGAATCGGTGCTCTCCGTGTTTTCCACCCGCAGCGCGACATTGGTGAGCAGCTCTTTCTCGAGCCGGTCACGCAGGTGGCGCGAAGTGACGTAGGCGCCCTCACGGCCCGAAAACGGAGACGTGTTGACGGTGAAAAGCATTGAGATCGTCGGCTCATCCACCGGCACGTGCACCAACGCGCGCGGCGTCTCGGCGCTGGTCACCGTTTCGCCGATGGTGATCCCCTCGACGCCGGCGATGGCGACAATCTCGCCTGCAATCGCCCGTTCCGCATCGATTCGTTCAAGGCCCTTGAAGCTATAGAGCTTGGTGATGCGCGTCCGTTCAGTTGCGCCGTCGAGCTTCACGATGGCGACGTCATCGCCGCGCGCGAGGGCGCCGGAAAAAATACGTCCGATGGCGAGGCGGCCGTGATACTCGCTGTAATCGAGGTTCGCGACCAGCAATTGCAACACGTCCGCAGAGTCGCCCCCGGGCGGCGGGATGCGTTCGAGGATCGAATCGAAGAGCGGCCGGAGATTTTCCGAAGACGCGTCCGGCGACTCCGCCGCCGTGCCGAGGCGGGCGTTGGCGTAAAGAATGGGAAAGCCGAGCTGGTCTTCGCCGGCGTCGAGGTCGATGAAGAGGTCGTAGATCTCGTTCACCACTTCCTGCGGGCGGGCGTCGGAGCGGTCGATCTTGTTGACCACGACAATCGGCGCGAGTTTCGCTTCAAGCGCTTTGCGCAGCACATAGCGGGTCTGCGGGAGCGGTCCTTCACTCGCGTCCACCAGCAGCAGGACGCCGTCCACCAGTTTCAGGGCCCGCTCGACTTCACCGCCAAAATCGCTGTGGCCGGGCGTATCGACGATGTTAATCTTCACGCCCTGATAAAAAACCGCCGTGTTCTTGGCCAGGATCGTGATGCCACGCTCGCGCTCGAGCTCGTTCGAGTCCATTACGCGGTCCACGTGCTCGTCGCGCGCGCTGAAGATGCCGCTCTGCCAGAGCATCGCGTCCACCAGCGTCGTCTTGCCGTGGTCAACGTGAGCGATAATCGCGATGTTGCGGATCGATTCGTTCATGCGTTCGGACTTTGGTCCGAGGTCGAGCCCAGGCGCGGCTTTACGGTGTACACGAAGAGCAGTCTCGGCGGGTCGCACAATACGCGGCCTATCTAGAAACTCTGCGGTGTCTTCTCCGTCAAAGAGCGGCACGACCCGCTTCAGGGCGTGGATGTCGGTTCGCCCCCGGCGCATGCCACCCAAGTGATCCTATTGTAAGCTGGGACGGCCACGTAAACCCAAACGGGCCGCGATGACTCGAAGCGAGGACTCGAGTTGAGAACCTACGCGTGATCCCGCCGTTGGGCAGAGGCGAGGAAGCCCCCGATGACGGACGCGATCGGTCGTAGCTGCTGGGATGCTGGATCTGCCTGCACGCCGAAGTTTTCAAGCGCCGTAGCCCCGATCAGGTAAAGCGAACCAGCCGGCGCGAAGATGACGGGGCACGTCAAGGACTCTTCCAGTTGAGGAATCGTGAACACGGCCTCCCCAAGTAACCGCCGATCGCGCCGGCCGTCCGCGAGAATCAAATCTCGCGCCCGCAGCGGTCCGATCCCAATCTCGTTGAGCCGCGCTTCCGGGACGAACGAATAGAGCGCCCCCGTATCCACCCAAAAATCCTCTTCGAAGTGCCGGGAACGGTCGGTGGGATTCGATACCCTGACCCGAACCTGAAACATGCCCATGGTTGGGAGCTCCTACGACCGTCTCACTGCAAGTATAACGGAACAAACCCGGAATGGATACGCCAGCGGTCCTGAGCAGTTCCTCACGTCGCTTCGCGACACTCCGAAGCACGAAATGACCCCTCACCCGCCCTCGGCACCCTCTCCCAGAGGGAGAGAGCTTGAAGAAGCGGAACTCCGGCGCTCTCCCTGAGGGAGAGGGTGGCGAGTGGAGCGAGACGGGTGAGGGGCGATAAGGTTAGCCGCCAGTGAGGTATAGAAGCCTCAGACCTCATAAGGTCCGCGCCACACCGCGCCCGCGCGGAAGGCCGACCTCTAAAGGGTGTTGAGCACCGCGTCGAGAATGCCACCGCTGCGGTAGTAGCCGATTTCAACCGGAGAGTCGAGACGCGCCGTGGCTTTGAAGGCAATCTTCTTCCCATCCGGCGCCGTCGCGATCACCTCAACCTCCTGACGTGGCTGCAGGCGGTCGAGGCCGTCGAGGTCGAAGACCTCGCGTCCGGCAAGCCCGAGAGTTACTGCATTCTCGCCGGGTTTGAATTGCAGCGGCAGGACGCCTATGCCGATCAGGTTGCTGCGGTGAATGCGCTCGTAGCTCACCGCCAGCACGGCCTTCACGCCAAGGAGCAGCGTCCCTTTCGCCGCCCAGTCGCGCGAGGACCCGGCGCCGTACTCCTTGCCCGCGATCACCAGGAGCGGCACTCCCTCTTTTTTGTAGCGCATCGCGGCGTCGTAGATGCTCATCTGTTCCTCAGACGGGAGATGAATCGTGACGCCGCCCTCCGTCCCCGGCGCGAGCTGGTTCTTGAGACGGATGTTGGCAAACGTCCCGCGCACCATCACGCGATCGTTGCCGCGGCGCGAGCCATAGGAGTTGAAGTCCTTTTTTCCTACGCCGTGTTCTACCAGGTATCGGCCCGCAGGGCTATCCGCGGGAATGCTGCCGGCGGGCGAGATGTGATCCGTGGTGATCGAATCTCCCAGCATGGCCAGGACGCGTGCGCCCTTGAGGGCACTGCCAGGCTTGAGGCTCGGATCGGTGAAGAATGGCGGTTCCTGAATGTAAGTTGAATCGGCGCGCCACTCGTAGATCTCGCCGCCGCTCACCGGAACCGCGTTCCACACGGCGTTTCCGTCCCAGACTTCGGCGTAGGTTTTGCGGAACATCTCGGGATTGACGAAACGTTGCATGGCTTGGTCGACCTCACGCTGCGTGGGCCACAGATCGCGCAGGTACACGGGCTGCCCTTGGCCGTCGCGGCCCAGCGGATCGGCCGTGAGATCGATTTCAACCGTCCCGGCGAGCGCGAAGGCGACCACGAGCGGAGGCGACGCCAGGAAGTTCGCCTTGGCCAGAGGGTGAATGCGGCCCTCGAAGTTGCGGTTCCCGGAAAGCACCGCCGCCGCAACTAGCTTGCTTTCGCTCAGCGCTTCCGAGATGTTTTCCGCGAGCGGGCCGCTGTTCCCGATGCAAGTCGTGCAGCCGTATCCGACCAGGTCAAATCCGAGCTTTGCCAACGGTTCGAGGAGACCCGCCGCGTTCAGGTATTCGGTGACCACTTTCGAACCGGGGGCGAGGCTCGTCTTGACGTACGGTGGCACCCTCATGCCGCGCGCCACAGCCTTCTGCGCGACTAGGCCGGCGCCGATCATCACCGACGGGTTCGACGTGTTGGTGCAGGACGTAATCGCGGCGATCACCACCGAGCCGTCGCGCAGCGATTCGCTGGAGCCGTTAAAGCGCACCGCGACGGAGCGCGCAAGCGGATCGTCCGGCACGCCGTAGCCGCCCTCTTTTATCGGCGCGGTGAGGGTCTTGCGGAACGCCTCGCGCATGGCGCTGAGGGAGACTCGGTCTTGCGGGCGCTTCGGCCCGGCAAGGCTGGGCTCAACCGTTGCAAGGTCGAGCCGCAAGGTTTCGGTGAACTCGGGCTCCGGCGTTTGATCCGTGCGGAAAAGCCCCTGCTCCTTGGTGTAGCGCTCGACGCGATCCACTTCTTCGTTGCTGCGTCCCGACATTCGCAGATAGCGGAGCGTCTCGTCGTCAACCGGGAAGAACCCCGCGGTCGCGCCGTATTCGGGAGACATGTTGCCGATGGTGGCGCGATCGGGCAGAGAGACCTGGCTGAGGCCGCTGCCGTAAAACTCCACGATCTTCTCCACCACGCCTTTTTGCCGGAGCATCTCTGTGACGCGAAGAACGAGGTCAGTGGCCGTCACGCCTTCGCGCAGGCGCCCTTCGAGCCTCACTCCAATGACTTCTGGCGGAAGCATGTAATACGGCTGGCCGAGCATCGCCGCTTCAGCTTCGATTCCGCCGACGCCCCAGCCGAGCACGCCGAGCCCGTTAATCATGGTGGTGTGCGAATCGGTGCCCACGAGCGTGTCGGGAAAGAGCTGCAGATCGTGATCGACTTCACGCGCCACGACGACTTTGGAAAGGAATTCCAGGTTGACCTGATGGACGATCCCCGTGGACGGCGGTACGACGCGGAAATTTGCGAAGGATTTCTGGCCCCAGCGAAGAAACTCGTACCGCTCGCGGTTGCGGTCAAACTCAATTTCGGCGTTGCGCAAAATCGCGAAAGGCGTGCCGGAGACATCCACCTGCACCGAATGGTCGATCACGAGATCGACCGGCACCGACGGATTGATGCGCGAAGGATCGCCGCCCCGCCGCTTCATCTCCGAGCGCATCGCAGCAAGGTCCACGATCGCGGGGACGCCTGTGAAATCCTGCAAAATCACGCGCGCGGGCTTGAACGGAATTTCACGGCGTCCCGGATCGGCGCCCGTCCAGGCGGCAAGCCCCGCGACGTGTTCGTTCGTGACGGGTGCGCCGGGACGGTCGCTCGCGTGACGCAGCAGCGATTCGAGAAGGATCTTGATCGAAAACGGGAGGCGGGAAACAGCGCCGATGCCGGCCTTCTCGACACGGTCGAGCCGATAGATAATCGCCGCCGCTTCGGCGGTTTGGAGCGTGGACCGCGAGTTAAAAGCGTTCATTTTACCCGAGGACATAGATTTTACGGGGTCCATCGCGATGTGCTGGGCCCGATGATTAGGCCCCGCAGCCAAGCGCATACAAGACCGGCCAACCCTTAAAAGTAGCATGAATCGGGCGGAGCGGGGCAGAGCCTGATCGCCAGCGCCAAGCGGGCTGTAGCGGGAACTGCGTTCGCCGATCTTCAGAGCGCTAACCCGGCGATAATGTCGCAGCTTCAGCCGATCCTCCTGAACGCGCCACACCGGCGATGATAGTCGCCGCGAGAGGACAGTGCGGCTTCGGCGCTGTCTCAGCGCCGAACGTGCGATCATGGTCAATTCGGCCAACGCCGAAAGGAGAAGAGGCGGCAGCGCCGGCAGCGGATGATCCGAACGCGTTCGAAGGCTGAAATCCTCCTGGTAATCGTGACCTTCTTCTGGGGCGCGACGTTTGTCGTGGTCAAGGAGGCCCTCGCCGATGCCTCGCCCGTGGCGTTTATCGCCGCTCGATTTCTTGTCGCGGGGGGTTTGCTTGTTCTGGTTTTCGGGCGCAGAAGGCTGAGCCGGCGCGCGCTCGGGCCCTCGCTCGTTCTCGGGCTCCTCCTCTTCGCAGGTTATGTGTTCCAGACCTGGGGTCAGGAATACACCACGCCGTCAAAGTGCGCGTTTATCACCGCGTTCAGCGTGGTGCTCGTGCCTCTGATCCTTGTTTTCGTGGACGCTCCGCTGCGCTGGGGGAGCGCTGCGGGGGCGCTGATGGGGCTCGGCGGAATCTATCTTCTCGTGGTTCCGAGCGGCGCCGGCGGGCTCAATCGAGGCGACGTCCTCACGCTGTTCGCGGCGACCGCCTTCGCTGTTTACATCGTACTGCTCGAGCGATACAGCCGCGCGCATTCGTTTGTCGACCTTGCTCCCGCTCAGATTCTGCTGGTTGGCGTGCTCGGCGGCTTGGCTTGGCCGCTCGGCATCGGCTGGCGCATTCACTGGACCGGTTACCTCGCCGCGGCGGTCCTCCTCACGGCGGTGTTCGCTACGGCCTTTGCGTTTGCCGTGCAGAACTGGGCGCAGCGCTATGTTCCCGCCGCTCATGCGGCGCTGATCTTCGCGCTCGAGCCGGTGTTCGCCGCGCTCGTCTCGGTGGTGATAATCCACGAACGCCTTGGGAGCCGGTTATTGATCGGTTCAGCGCTGATCCTGGCCGGAGTTGGGGTTTCCGAGCGCTGGGGAAGCGGCACCGGCCGGGAGCCGCTATCCGCTGAGCGATCGTTCGACGATTGACACGGCCGGGTTGCCCTCGGATCGCGAAGCGCCGCTTAGATTAGAACCGGCGTGGCGCCTCGCGCCCACAAACGTAAACTTAGGTTTGGGCATCTTCGACGGTGCTATAATAATGCCATTGCTGGCGGCCGCTAACCGACCGAACGGCGCTCGCAGCATTAGTACGCTCTTATGAAGTCGGACTTTAGCATCCGTCGCTACTGGGTTGTCTTTATCATCGCGGCAGCGCTCGGCGTTGGCATTCTGATCGGAATCTTCGCGTCCGGGCGTGGGCGCTTGGCCGGGGCATTGCCAGACCCGGTGGACAGCGGACCGCTTTCGGCTCCCTCGCCCGCCAGTCTATCGAGCTCCTTCGCGCGGGTCGCTGCCCGCCTGACTCCGGCGGTGGTCAATGTGAAGTCTGAGTCGGTTATCCGGCTAACGCAGAAGGGTTCGCATAACGGCGCGGGGCCACACAGCGGCCTCTTCGACCACTTTTTTGGCCTCGGACCCCAGCGCGAGCCGTACTTAACGCCGGAGAGCCTTGGCTCGGGGGTGATCCTCGACAAGAACGGCTATATTCTCACAAATTACCACGTCATTACCGACGAGTCCGGTCGGATTGTGGACATGATCCGGGTTCACTTGCAAGGAGACGACGATAATTTGCGAGGCTACGACGCCAAGGTAGTTGGTTATGACAAGTTGACGGACTTAGCCGTACTCAAAATTAACGCCGGCAGATCACTGCCCACCGCCCAGCTTGGTAACTCCGACGCGGTGCGCGTGGGGGATTGGGTGCTGGCGATCGGCAGCCCGTTCGGGTTGAACGCGTCAGTAACGGCGGGGATCGTCAGCGCCAAGGGTCGCGAGTTCAGCGGCTCGGAGAACGACGAGTTCAAAAGCTTTCTGCAGACCGATGCGGCAATCAATCCCGGCAATAGCGGCGGCCCTCTCGTGAACCTGTCCGGCCAGGTGGTCGGGATTAACACGGCGATTGCCACCACCCGAGGCGCCTACGACGGCGTTGGGTTCGCCATTCCTTCCAAGCTGGTTCGCAAGGTCTATAACGACATCGTGGAAAGGGGCGCCGTGCGCAGGGGGGCGATCGGCGTGAAGTTTATGCAATTGCAGACGCCGGCGCTGCTGCAGAGCTTCGGCGCGCGCCACGGAGTTGTGGTGCAAAGTGTGACCGCCGGCAGCCCCGCTGCCCGCGCCGGCATTCAGCGGGGCGATGTGATCACGGCCATCGATTCCCGGCAGATTCAGGGCGGCAGTGAGCTGTTGAACGTCGTCTCGAACAGCGATCCGGGCCACGAGTTAAGTGTGGATTTCCTCCGCGACGGAAGGCGGATGAATTGCCGCGTGCTGGTCGCGGATTGGAATAAGATTGCCGGGGTGGACCCGGAGCAGGCCCGAATCTTCACCGCGCCTGCAGCCCCGGCGAGCCGTGGCATCGGAGTTGCAGTGAAAGACCTCGCGCCCGGTGAGGCGAAGCAGCTTGCATCGCAGTTGCACCTGGGGCAGGCGAGTGGCGTGATGGTCGAGGAGGTCGAGCCGGGCAGCTTTGCGGACGACCTCGCCCTTCAGCGCTTTGACGTGATTCTCAGCGTCAATCGCCGTGACGTTCACAGCGTGGCAGAGTTCAACCGCGTGCAATCGCAACTGAAGTCCGGGCAGGACGTTCTTCTGATGATTGCCCGGAGCAGCAGATCGGGATACGCGACTTTCTTTCTTGCGGATCGGCTCCCGTAAGATTAATGCGCAGCCGGAGGTGCAGCTCGTTGGCGCGGAGATTAAAGGCGGCTTGCAGCCGGGTCTTCCTGTGCGCGCTGATTTGCGTGCTGGCGCCGGCACTCGCCTCGGCTACCGCAACGGGCACGGCTCATCACGCCAAGAAAACGAGGCACAAGAGCCGATTGACGCACCGGCGATATATCTCCGGGCTTCGTCGCGTCCGAGGTCACATTCCCCTGCGGCGCTCCTCGAGAAGGCGTACGCTCGCCCATTCGCGATACAAGCGCACGCACTCCGCTAGGTCAAGGCGCTGGCACATGCCCGGCTTTGAGATCGCGCCGGGGCGCGCCACCGAGATTCAGCAGGCGCTCGCCCAAGCCGGCGACCTGCACGAGCCGCCCACGGGGCGCTGGGATGGCCAGACCCGTCAGGCGATGCGGCTCTATCAGCACCAGAACGGGTTTTCGCCCACCGGGCTCCCAGACGCCAAGTCGCTCATGAAGATGGGCCTCGGGCCGCATGCCCTTCCAGCCCAAGTCGATCCGCTTGCGCCCCCCGCTGGCGCGGGCTACGCCGATTCTTCTCCCGCCGGCAGCACCGGTCCGCAGTCGTTGAAGCCCCGCTAAAACGGCACAACCATAGCGGCGCTTTGCTCTGGCTCGAATGGCGCCGTTTTACGCGCGGCTGGTGAGCTGGGCCAACGTGCCGGCATCGACGGGGATCTCGGCGCCCGTAATCGCGCGGGCATCGTCGCTCGCCAGAAACGCCACGGCGCGCCCGATATCTTCCGGCTGAATCATCCAGGGCAACACCTGATCGCGCCGCACGTAATTGCGCATCCACTCTTCCGCGTCGCCGGCGACTTTCGCCAGAATCTCCCGGTTCTGCGGGCTATCCACCAAGCCCGGCGAAATTGTATTAGCGCGAATTCCCTCCGGGCCGTATTCCACCGCGAGTCCCCGGGTGAGCCCCGTCACGCCGGCTTTCATCGACGCGTAAACGCCGAAGCTCGCGAGCGTCGCGCGACTATGAACGCTCGCGATATTGATAATCGACCCGCTCTTTTGCCGCCGCATGTGCGGAATCGTGTGCTTCGCGCAGAGCCAGACGCCTCGCAGGTCCACGGCGCAGAGGTGATCGAACTCGGCTTCCGTGGCGTCGGCGGGCGCGCGGATTAGTCCGATGCCCGCATTGTTAACGAGCACGTCAAGCCTGCCGTGCGCTTCGGCGATGCGGTCAATCGTTGCCTTGACCTGGTCCGATTGGCTCACGTCGCAGCGCATGACCTCGGCGGCGCCGCCGTCGTTCCGAATCTTGCCGCAGATCGCCTCAGCCGACGCGGTATCCAGCTCGACAATCACCACGTGCGCGCCGTCTCGCGCGAGCTCCGTCGAAATGCCGTGGCCAATGCCCAGCCCGCCGCCGCCCGTCACGATCGCCACTTTGCCGCTCAGTCTTCCCATCGAGCATATTCTCCGCAATAGTCTGCGTTTTGCGCTGTAGACCGCCTGGTCTGCTCAGCGTGCAAGAACGGTGCACATCGTCACGAACGGCAGAACTATGAACTTCCAATCAACGAGCAGTACAATCCAGCCGAGCAGTTTCTGGTTCGTAGTGAGCTCTGGGTTTCTGGTGTGCTCCGCAAGGCCCACCGCGGCGACTCCATAAAATACCACGGCGCTCGCGACAACCGCACTTGCATCTGCTGACCCGAGACAAATGATCGAAGCCGCCAGACAGAGAACGATGAATCCGATCAGCAAACCCTTTCTCAGGGCGCGGGTGGAAAAAGAAAGCGTCTCCACCGTCTGCCACTGGCTGACGACGTCTCGAACCAGTTCGTAGCCGGCAAGCTGCGTAGGAATGAAAAGGCGTCGAAGTCTAGCTTTGGTCCTAATAGTCAATCCGGTCCTCGGCACGTCCTCGATTTTCGCGATCTCACTGCGACGGAGACGCATCGGATCGAGGCCTTTTCGAAATCGCACAATGCTGTCTACCTCGAATCGCAGCCGGTACGTGGACCACCCCTTCTCGAAACGCTTTCCCGCTAGCAAAATCGCGGCGGCGGCTACAATCATCACAATCAGCGACCCGATCACAAGGTGCTGGCGTTGAGTTTGATCAGCAGATCGTCCCGAGGCAAGTACAAACAAAACGATAAACACGAAAAGCAGCACAAAGAACAACACGCCCCGTCTCCACGCTAGAAGCTCGATACCTTCTGCGCTGACCCGATTCTCGTCCGGTTCCGGGTTCATGTCCCCTCCCATGGTTAGACAGCCTGATTCCTCTGCCGGTCGCTAGTATACGCCAACGGCTGTTCGCGGCAAATGATCACCTCATGCTTCGGGGCTGGTGCCCTTGACAATAGCGAATCCCAGCCTCTACGATGAAAGTTCTTTCCTTTCCAGGAGATCGGCGTGATCAAACACGACATTGTGAATGAAGTCGTAGAGCGCACGGGAATCACCAAGACCAAGGCCGAGGCCGCGGTCGAGACGGTGTTCGAAGCCATGAAAAAGGCTTTGGCAAAAGGTGATCGCATCGAGCTGCGCGGATTTGGCGTGTTTAACGTGCGGCCCCGCAAGACGGGTATAGGCCGCAATCCGCGAACCGGAGAAGAAGTGAGCATTCCTCCTGGCAAGGCCGTGCGCTTCAAGCCTGGAAAAGACCTTCAGTCGGTTTAGCGCCCGCCGTTTTCGACCGCTTCGCGTGAAAACGAAGAGACCGCGTTTCGGTTGCGCCTATGAGCCACGGATTTGAGGACAGCTCTTATCTCACGCTGCCCGAAGCGACCGGCGCTCGCGAGAAACAGCGGCGGCGCACGAAGTTGCTGGCGCGGCGTGTTCTCGCATCCCTCCCCTTCTGCGTCCTCCTCTTTCTCGCGACCGTCGTCACAACGCTCATCGTCGGTGCGCACCTCGCGGCGAACTACGCCGCCGCCCGGCCGCTGTTCGATCTCGACGTAAGCTGGGCGTTTTTCGCCGGCCTATTTGATCATCCGTCAAGGCTCTGGGCTGGAGCGCCGTACGCCTTCAGCGCGATCGCCATCCTGCTGGCGCACGAAATGGGGCACTATCTCACCTGCCGCCGTTATCACATTCAAGCGACCTATCCCTACTTCCTTCCCGCGCCCACAGTTGTGGGAACGTGGGGCGCTTTTATCCAGATCAAGTCCTCGCTGGCGACCCGGCAGGAGCTCTTCGACATAGGCATTTCGGGACCGATCGCAGGCTTTCTGGTGGCCGTCCCGATGCTGATCGTCGCGGCGGCGGATGCGGGGAGGCGGACGGCGGCGCTACCGCGCGAGGCGCTCGTGATCGGCCATCCGCTCGCGATCACGCTGCTCGCCCGGCTGTTTCATCCCACCATCGCCTCCGCGCACCTCGCGCTGACGCCGCTCGGCGGAGGAGTCTGGGTGGGACTTTTTGTAACCGCGCTGAACCTCATCCCGATCGGCCAGCTCGACGGCGGGCATATTTTCTACGCGGCTTTTGGGCGCGCGCACCGCTACGTTTCGATCGCCTTCTTTGTGGCCCTCATTCCGATGGGCTATTTCTACTGGCCGGGCTGGTGGTTATGGGCGGTGCTGATGATCGTCATCGGCTTGCGCCATCCTCCGCCGCTCATCGATTCCGAACCCCTCGACCGTTGGCGCAAACTCCTCGTCTTGGCCGCGCTCGCCATGTTGGTTCTCTGCTTTATGCCCTCGCCGCTCAGCGTGACGTGATCTCCACAATTTTGGGTCTCGGATCGGCCCGGCCCCGCACGAATCTGATGGCCCCCGCGAAGCCCGCAGGCGGAGAAATCATCGATTCGCGCGCTCGTTCAGAGACTGCATGAAAGGCGGGGCCGCGAGTAAATTCGCGACGCACGACGGGTGCTGTTTTCGCGGAGGGGAGGCGAGCCCGAAGCGGATGGAGGTTTCCCGGGCCGGAACGCGTCAGGCGTAAATGCCGCGCAGTTTGAGGCAGAAGGCCACGCGGTCGATGGCGAGCATGTACGCGGCGATCCGGTTGTTCACCGCGTGCTTTTCACCGTAACGAACCACGTCGTTGAAGGCGGAGACCTGGATGTGCTCGAGGCGGTCGTTCACAACGCTTTCTTTCCAGAAGAATCCCTGGCGGTCCTGCACCCACTCGAAGTAAGAGACCGTCACGCCGCCGGCATTGGCCAGAATGTCGGGAATCACGAAGATGCCGCGGTCAAACAGGATATCGTCCGCCGGAGGCGTGGTGGGACTGTTGGCGCCTTCGACCAGTATTCTGGCCTTCACCTTGGACGCGTTGCGGCTGGTGATGACGCTCTCCGTCGCCGCCGGGACGAGCACGTCGCACTCCTGTTCAAGAATTTCCATGTGCGACATCTGATCGGTTCCGGGAAAATTTTTGACGGATTTCGTCTCGCGCGAGTAGGCGAGAAGAGCTGGAATGTCGAGGCCGCGCGGATTGACGACGCCGCCGTGGATATCCGCGACACCGACGATCTTGTAGCCGGCTTCGTGCATCAGCCGCGCCGCCTGCGAGCCGACATTGCCGAAGCCATGGACGATCACGCGCGTCGATTCCCGCAAGCGCCCAAACCGCTTCAGCGCCTGATCGCAGACGATCATGCAGCCGCGTCCTGTCGCCTCGCGCCGCCCGAGCGAGCCGCCAAGATCGAGTGGCTTTCCCGTCACGCTCGCGGTGACGGTGTGACGAACGTGCATGGAGTAGGTGTCCATCATCCACGCCATGATTTGCTCGTCCGTATTCATGTCGGGTGCCGGAACGTCGCGTTCCGGACCGATGTAGTCAAGAATTTCGGCGGTGTAGCGGCGCGTGATCCGCTCGAGCTCGCCGCGGGAAAGTATTTCAGGGTTGCAAACCACGCCGCCTTTCGCGCCCCCGAAGGGGATGTTCACGACGGCGCATTTCCAGGTCATCTCCGCCGCCAGGCCGCGAATCTCGTCCAACGTCACCTCCGGGCTGAAACGCACGCCGCCCTTGCACGGCCCGCGCGCGATGCTGTGCTGAACGCGGTAGCCGTCAAACACCTCGACGCCGCCGTTGTCCAGCTCCACCGGAATGTGAACGATGATCTCCCGGTTCGGCCGGCGCAGGTACTTGTAAAGACCGTCGTCCAGGCCCAATTTCCGCGCCGCCACGTCGAAACGGACCGCCATCGATTCGTAAACGCTCAGCTCTTTTTCCGATTCCGCTACGCTCATAACACCTCCAACCCGCGGAGTGAAGCGTCTAAACGGTCCGAGTATAACATGGGAGAATTGCGCTCTATAACCGCCGCCCGCGAAGCGGGCGGAGCAACGTAGCCCACGGCGCGAGCCGTGGGTAAGGCGAACCTCTTACGATCTCGGCCGCGCCTCTCGCCCAGCGCAAGCGCAGGGCGAGATTCGGGCGCGCGGGCGTGCAATTAAATCCAGCTTGCATTCTGCCCAACAAACGGTTAGATTGTAGGTTCGATTGCCAATTGGAGGGCTGTATCACTCTGTGGAATGAGCACCGCGTTTCCCGCAGGGGGCGTGGTGGTTCAGCACCGATCCCCACCGAATTTGAGAATCGCTGAAACTCATCAGCAGCTTCGGAGCCGCCGGCATGCTGTTGCCATGGCGCGTGCGGGACATCGAGGGTCCGGCGCGGCATCGCTTCCGGTGGCAATGATGAACGCGGCGCCCAGTCTGTGGCGCAGAACGAGTCGTTCTCAGAAAGGTTTTGCAAGGTAGCGCGCCTGTGATCGCGGCGCCACCGCTTCAGTCAATTTCCCGCGGGTAGCCCCCCACCCGGCCCACTCTGCGAGCTCCCCCCCTTCTCTCGCGGGGTCGCGGCATGGGGTGGGGGGCATTCTAATTTCCCCGTGCCCAGCCTAACCCTGCTCCGGTTTTGGGGCTTCTTCTCTTCGTTTGCCGCAGCGGTACACCAGTTTCCCGAATCCCTCCATTTAAAGAATCATTCTGCTTGGGGGGTTGTTCCGGCGACAGCGGCAATCCAGGCCGAAGCGCGGCGAAGTCCGGCCTACGTCTGCTCCGCCTCTTGTTTCTGGGCGACCTGCGGCCGCAAGCTCGTGAGCGTTTTCAGCGCGTTATACCAGAATGGCGCGCCGAGGCTCAGCAGGCCCGCGGCCGCGAGCAAACCGAAGATATTGTCACTGTCCCAGTTCCAGACGTAGGGCTGGGGAAAGAGCTGGAGTTGTGTTTGGTCATAGATGCTCTTAATGGCACTCACCTGATCCGCGAGATTGTCGGAACCGGTCTTCAGGCCCTCCTGAACGAGCAGATCGTACTGCGCCACGAGCCGCTCGGCAGCTGCCGGAGGATTCACGTTCCGGCGAATCCAGTCCTCATATTGCTGCCGGGTGGGATTCGTGAACGAAGGCGGGTCTTTCAAGCGGCCCAGCGCCGGAGACTGGCGGACCAATTGCTTCATCGCGTCCGAATAGATTCCCGGGACGGCATTTCCTCCGGCGGACGTGATCACGCTCGCCTCTTTCGTCAACGCGTCAGAGCTCGCGATCAGGCGCGCCTGCAGTTCAGCGTTCGACGAGAGCTGGGAGAACAGGCGAAACGCGTCCATGTGCGCCAAGAATGCGAAGGCGATTGCAAAAATGATCGTCCAGATTCGCATCTGCGTAACGAACCGCTGCGAGACGCGGTCCATCGCGGCGTTGAAGCAGCGCTCCAGGTTGCCCAGAGACTTCTGCGCCGTGACCGCAATCTGGCGCACCTTCTCGTGCGCCTCATCCGTCGCGCCCGGGGCCAGCGCGCCGAGCGCCGTCGCGAGCTGCCGGATATCGCCTGCGGCCCCCGGGTCGATGCGCTCGAGCATCGCCCGGATTTTTTCCTTCTGCTCCGCATTGAGCGCTGCCCGCGCGCGGGCCACTTCGGTTTGGGCCTGCTGCGCGTCCGCGTTGCCCTCGCTCGAGAGCAGCCTCAAAATGGCGACGACCTCCTCCACGCGAACCGCCGTAGCCAGTTTCCACCTCCTCACCAGCCGTCCGATCACCGGCACGTGGGCGACGCGCGAGAAGGTGGAATCGGAGATGATCGGATGGGTCAGCACCACGCAGGCGATCTGCTCGGCATCGCGCCCCAAGCGGCTGTCGACCGTTTCGAGAACCGTCTTGAGACCCCACAGCAGGTTGGTGCCGCGAAGCCCGAAGAGCGTCGAGGCCGTCTGCGTAAGGATTGTAATAAGGAGACTTGCTCCGAGCATCACCACGGCGAAGGCGATCACCGTATCCAGGTGTTGTAGCGTCATGGGAGATCCTCCTGATGAATTGAGCTTCCCCGTGTCGCTAAGGGACAGAGGAGCTCAGTGGGCGTACCCGGCCGCGGCTCAGGCCGCCGTCGCCTTCGGCGCGAGGCTGCGAGCCTGGACTCGTCACGTCAGCCCGCCCCGTAGGCTCCGCACGCTCGGTTAGGCGCAACCCCGCTCGCACCCGTCCCTCACGGCAGAGAAAACACCCCGCAGCGCTCGTCTTACTGCTTGCTTATGATTGCCAAAGTGAATGGAGAGAGATTACTCCCGGGCTGCGCGTTTTGTCAATTGCCAATCCGCATGCGCCCGGTGGGATCCGGCGGACCCTGCTGCGATGGCATTCCCGCGGCCTCCACGTACCGTAACGCGTGATGCTTGCCCGCTGCGGCGCTGGCGCAATTCTTGACAGCTCCAACAGCGCCCGGATAAAATGAAAGTGGACCGTTGCATCTCTTTGAAAAGGTTGGCTTATGGTGGCTGAAACTGAGCTTGGCGAGAGACAGCGCAAGATTCTGGCGATGCTCGTGCGCCAATACGTGGCCACCGGTCTGCCGGTAGGCTCCAAAGCCCTTGCGGTGCAGTTTTCTGAGCCGCTGAGCTCCGCCACCATTCGCAACATCATGGCCGAATTGGAAGCGGAAGGTTTTTTGACCCACCCGCACACGTCGGCGGGAAGGGTGCCCGCTGACAAGGCTTACCGTTTCTACGTCGACCGCCTGACGGAGCCCACGTCGCTAGGCCGCGCAACCGAGAAGTACATTGCGGAGAAGCTGATTCCCGACGGAGTGCCGCTCGAACAATGGATGGAAAGGATTTCGTTGATTCTTTCCGAGGTGTCGAATAATCTGGGACTGGTTCTGGGCCCCTCGCTTCAGGAGAAACTGCTCGAACACATCAAGTTCGTGCGGTTGCCCGACGCGCGAGTGCTCGCTGTGATCGTCTCGAAGCCCGACCTGATTGAGAATAAAGTGTTCCGGCTGGAGGACGACATCACGCAGCGCGAGCTCGACAGCGCGGCGGAATACCTGAACGAAGAGTTCAAAGGCTGGTCGCTCCGCACCCTTCGCCTGCAAATCGTGAAGCGGCTGGAGGAGATGAAAGCGATGTCGGACCAGCTCCTCACCAATGTCGCGAAGCTGCTCATGTGGGGCGCCCTCGCCGAGCCCGAGCCCGGACCGCTCTTTGTAGGGGGCGCGGCAAGAATTCTGCATCGGCCGGAGTTCGTCGAGCTGGGAAGACTGCGCGAGCTGCTGGCGGCCATTGAGGAGAAGGTGAAGGTGGTGGGAATCCTCAGCGCCTGTCTCGACGCGCCGCATCGCGGGGTGCAGGCGCTGATCGGCCGCGAAAACCCGAATGCGGAAATGACGGACTGCACGTTTATCGTCGCGCCATACCACTACCGGCAGCGCCCGGTCGGCGCGCTCGGCGTGATCGGTCCGACGCGCATGGAGTACGATCGCGCGATCAAGGCGGTCGAATACGTCGCGCAGATCACCAGCCGCCTGCTCAGCGCCAATTAGCAGGATTCGTGGTCGAGCGCGCGAGGACGCACGGCCGGCTGCGCTTTGCCGGCACAAAACGGTAAAGCTCACCCAACGCAATGCTATGGAACCCGACAAGAACGATAACAGCTTGAACGACGCTTACGTCGCGGCGGGCGAGAACTCCGCCCCGGGAGAAGCCAGAGAAGCGTCTGGGGCCGATGCGCCGAAGCTCCCGGAAGATTTGCCGGCGGCTTACCAGAAGGCTCTCGCGGAGAAGCAGGAATGGTACGATCTGGCCCTCCGCAAGCAGGCGGAGCTCGAGAATTTCCGCAAGCGAACGCAGCGCGAGAAAGACGAGATCGTCCAGCACGCGAACGCCGAGCTGATGCGCTCGCTGCTGCCGGCGCTCGACGGCTTTGACCGCGCGCTGAAGCATCGGGATGCGAACGCTCCGGCGGAATTTTACGAAGGGCTCGAGTTGATCTATCGTCAGCTCATGGATACGCTGGGCAGGGCCGGCCTCAAGGCGGTGGAAGCGAAAGGCGAGATCTTCGACCCGCACGCGCACCAAGCTGTCGAAACCGTCGAATCGGACGAGCACCGCGATCAGGAAGTGATTGAGGAGTTGCAGCGCGGCTACACCCTGCGCCACCGTCTGCTGCGGCCCGCGATCGTGAAGGTAGCGGTTCCTCCGAAAGACCGGCGCGGCTGAGCCATTCATTCGTTGAATCACGAATTCTCGATGCCGGCGGCCAAAGGCACGGTATCGCACCACGGATTAGATGAGCCGATGTCTCGATCATCCCATTAGAGAGGGAATTCCGCTTGAGCTCAAAGCTTGACTATTACGAAGTGCTGGGGATACACCGCGACGCGTCGGATGTTGAAATCAAGGCGGCTTATCGCAAGCTTGCTTTGCAGTATCATCCCGATCGCAACCCCGGAACGCGGGAAGAATCCACGGAAAAATTCAAGGAGATCACCGAAGCCTACGGCGTGCTGGCCGACGCGCAGAAGCGATCAGCTTACGACCGCTTTGGCCACGCTGGCGTGTCTGGGAGCGGCGCGGCGCCGGATTTCTCGTCCACGATCTTTGCTGATTTCGGGGACATCTTCGGAAGCTTCGGCGACTTGTTTGGCTTCGGCGACGTATTCGGCCGCTCCCGTGCGCGGCATGGCGGGGCGGAACGCGGCGCCGACCTGCGATACGACCTCCCGATCGCGTTCGAAGAAGCGGCTGCGGGCCTGGAAACCAAGATCAAGATCCCTCGCATGGAGACCTGCCCGGAATGCAGTGGGCGCGGCGCAAAACGAGGCAGCAGCCCCGTGACCTGTCCTGCGTGCGGCGGCGCGGGCTACGTGCGCCGGCAGCAGGGCTTCTTCACGCTCTCCCAGGAATGCGCGCAGTGCCGCGGGGCAGGGCAGGTGATTCCCGAACCTTGCCCGTCCTGCAGGGGAACGGGACGCAAGAGGGAGGAGCGCGTTATCTCCATAAGGATTCCGGCTGGGGTGGAAGATGGCATGAGGCTGCGCGTGGCGGGCGAGGGCGAGGCCGGCGCGCGCGGCGGACCCGGCGGCGATCTTTACGTGGTGCTTCGCGTTCGGTCTCACCCCATTTTCGAGCGGCAGGGAAACGACCTGTTCTGCACGATCCCGATCTCACTGACTCAGGCGGCGCTCGGCGCCGAACTCAAGGTGCCCACGCTCAAAGGCCACGAAAAGCTGCGCGTGCCGGAGGGAACTCAGCCGAACACGCTGTTCCGCCTGCGCGGCTTTGGCGTGCCAAGCGTCGAGAAGCGCGGGCACGGCGATCTCTACGTCAAAGTTCAGGTGGTGATTCCCGCCCGGCTGAGCCGCGAACAACGGCACCTGCTGGAATCGCTCGGCCCGAGCCTGCGCATCGACAACAATCCTCAGAAGCGCGCGCCCGGCGGGGCCGCGAAAGACCGCACGGGATAGACCGGTTGTGGAAAAGAGTGCTCCGAACTGTTATTCTGAGCCCTTCGGCTCCGCTCAGGGTAAACTCCGCTAAAAATCTCTGCATTTAAGAATCACACTAATACGGAGATTCTTCGTCGCCCGCGGCTGCTCAGAATGACACGGTCCGACGTTCTTCCGCAGCGTATAAAGTCCTGCGATGAAACGAGGTTGGAAGTTTTCAGGAGGAGGCTGCGGAGCCGGAGGGGACCAGCTCCGCAGGTAGGAGGGGCTACTGCTCTTGGGCGAACTCTTGGGTCACGTAAACCATTCCATCGGTCGTCTTGACAACCCCGATACCCACACAATTGAAGCCGGGGTTCAAAATGTTTGCGCGATGGTTCCGCTGAAATCGCGGCTCGTTCATGAAGGCTTCTTCCGCGCCGGAGATGGAAAAATTCTTGGCGATGTTTTCGCCCAGCGCGCGCCAAGGCACTCCCGCTTTGGTGACGCGCTCGACGGGGCTGTTCCCGTTTGGATCGATGTGGCTGAAGTAGTGGCGCGCGGCCATGTCCCTCGAGTGAGCGAGCGCGGCTTCCGCCAGGCGCGCGTCCCACCTGAGCGGCTGCGCGTGGCCGCCCGTCTCAGGTTCGTTCGCGGCATTCAGCCGGTCCGCGTCGATCAGTTCCACCATCTCGCGAGCAAGCTCGCCGGGCTTGAGGCACGCTGCCCCGGCAGGGCACGCCGGATCTGAAAGCTTCGCCAAGCTGCGAGTCGAAGAGATTGTTCCCACAGCGGCGCCCTCGGGAACAACGGCCGGTTGCACGTCGGGTTTCGGCTCTCCCGCCACAGCCAACGATGCGGCCATGACAAGAATTCCGCAGGCGGTGAAAATTCCGAACTTTGCGCTGCCGTTCATAACCGCTGTCCCTCCCCCCGGCCTCGGGCTGCTCTGCCGGGCTCGCTCACGATTCCGTTTCTGTGTTGCGCCGCGCCTTCAATGCGGTGCGCACCGATAGAATGCAACCCGCGTGCCAGCTTACGGGCGCAGCATTTTGGCGGAATGCAGGCGACGGTTTGCCGGCGGCGCTCGCGCGGTAGTGCGGCGAATAGCCTGAGTTACATCCGCAAAAATCGCGCGCCATCGACTTGCACCCGATGCGACTAATGGCCCTGTTGACAGGCAGATGCAGCGACCTCAAGTGCTCACGGAATGCGATCTATCGTCGTAGTTAGGCGCCGCTAATGGCGTCTTAGCATTGCTACTCCGGCGCTGCTCTGCGTTTCTCAAACCCTCGCGGCGTGACCGCAGTTCGCGGTTCGCAGTTCCGTTTCGGGAATTTCGGTTTCAAAACGGAACGACAGCGGCGGCCGCGATTGACGCTTCGCACATCGGCAGCTCCGCCCGGGACAAGCCGCGGATCTGAAGAATCGCAGGTCCGCGCTCCTCTGCCGCAACGTTTCGCGTGAACACTTTTTGATGGCCGCGCGCGGACTCCGGCGTCGCGCTTTTCGAAGATCGATTTCCTGTATTATGAAAACCTGACCTTGGCTCGGCGTCGAGACGGGAAAAATTTGGCGGGAGGTCCAGAGTTGCACAATTCCAGGCGAACGGCTGTACGAGGCTCAGGTAGAGGCGCCATTATCGCAGTGATCATCATTATCCTGATCGTGATTTTCGTGGTGTTCGAGCTTTCCGCCAACCATCCGCCCTCCATACGTGCAGCGGCGCCCGTCCCAGGAATCGGATTGACGCGTGAAGCCGTCTTCGAAGTGCGCGATGCGGGCCACCGGATCACCCAGGTGAGCGTCGAAGTGGGCCAAGACGGGAAGTGGTTCAAAGCGCCCGTGACGGTGAAGCCAGAGGCGGGCAGGCGCGGGGGACACGATGTGCGCGCCACCGCTGAAGTGGGGCGGCGCTCGATTCCCGGGCTCAAGCAGGGCCGCGCCACGATTCGCGTCACCGCCCACAACAATTCCTGGGGACGTTTTTTCCGCGGCGGTGTCGCCTCCCTTTCGCTCAACGTGCCGGTCCGCTTCATGCCTCCGCAGATTGAAGTGCTGACGACGCAGCACTACGTGAATCTCGGCGGATGCGACATGGTGGTGTTCAACGTCTCGCCCGGAACCGTCAGATCGGGCGTCCAAGTCGGCCACTATTTTTTCCCCAGTTTCCCGATCACGGATTCGAAGCCGCTCACGCGGCTTGCCCTCTTCGCCTTTCCGTATGACGTCGAGGTCACGACGCCGGCCCAGATCGTCGCCGACGATGATGCCGGGAACCGCAGCGTTGCCAGCTTCAACTACCGGGTCTTCCCCGTGAAATGGAAGCAAAGCACCATTAAGCTTGACGACGCCTACATGCAGCGCGTGGTGCCTCCGATCTTGAGCCAGACCTCGGCGATTCAGGACGCGGGCAGCCTCGTAAAGAATTACGTTGAGATCAACCGCGATTTGCGGATCATCGACAAGCGGCGGCTAGTGCAGTTTTCCAAGGAAACAAACCCCCACTTCATGTGGACCCAAGCTTTTCTGCGGCTTCCCAACACCAAGCTCGAAGCGAACTTCGCGGATCACCGAACGTATGTTTACAAAGGTCAGGCCATCGATCACGAGGTGCATCTGGGATACGACCTCGCATCGGTCGAGCACGCGCCGGTTGAGGCGGCGAACGACGGGCAGGTGATCTTCGCCGGGTGGTTCGACATTTTCGGCAACGCCGTGATCATCGATCACGGCTGCGGCCTTCAGACGCTGTACGGCCATATGGCGTCGTTCAAGGTGAAACCGGGTGAACTCGTGAAGCGCGGCCAAGTGATCGGAGCGAGCGATTCGACAGGGCTTGCGGGCGGCGATCACGTGCACTTCGGTGTTTATCTCGATGGCGTGCCGGTGGTTCCCAAGGAGTGGTGGGACGCGCATTGGATTCATGACCGCATTATGTCGAAGCTCCAGCAGTTTCGATCATAGCGCCGCATTCTCAGCGGCAGGGCCGCTCACCGCGCCGCCAATTTGGACGGCCGTGGCGAGAGGCCTGCGCTACGGCGCAGAGCGTTCCTTGACATTGGACGCACCCGAACCATAGAATTTTGAATGGACAGGCAGGAGGGTCAATGAAGCCAATCCACGCTCAAGAGGGGTGCGCCGGACCGGTCCGGCCCGTGCGGCGTTCAGACCGGCGGCCAGCGCGCTGCCCGGGGACGGCGCTGCTGATCGCGGCGTTCTGTCTGGCGTCGCTTGGGCTTTCGACTTCCGGCATGTTCGCGCAGGGGGAAGCCGGTCAGGGCCAGCAAAAACTGACCAAGCAGCAGAAGCGGCGCGAGAAAGCGATCCGCAAGGAGATGGAGAGCGCGTATAAGGACTTCATCGAGGGGCCGACGGGCTACATCATCACGCCCGACGAAAAGTCCGCGTTCAAGAAGCTGTCCACCGACGATGAGCGCGAACAGTTCATCGAAAACTTCTGGGAGCGGCGTAATCCCAATCCCGGCGATCCGGAAAACGAATACAAGGAAGAGTTCTACCGCCGGATCGCGTATGCGAACGAGCATTACGCTTCGGGCATTCCGGGATGGAAGACCGACCGCGGCCGCATCTATATCATGTACGGGCCGCCCGACGAGCAGGAAAACCACGATTCGGGCGGAACGTACGTGGCGAATCCCAACGAACTGCCGTATGAAGGCCCGAGCGCCTCAAACGAAATGACCACCTATCCGTTTGAGGATTGGTATTACCACTACATCCCCGGCATCGGCGAGAACGTGAAGCTAGAGTTTGTGGATCCGACCATGTCGGGCGAATTCCGGCTGACGATGAACCCTTGCGAGAAGGATGCGATGGCGGAAGTACCGGGTGACAGCACGGGATGTCAGGGCGGCGTATCGATCGGGCCGATCTTCAATCCCAACCTCGTGATCAATCCGAGCCAGATGGGGAATACGTCCGGCGACATGATGGTGAACAACACCATGCCCGAGAGCCTGGAGGAATTCACCCAGTTAGATACCTACGCGAAGATCTTTCAGCCTCCTTCGGTGAAATTCAACGATCTGAAGGCGCTCGTCACGCACCAGATTTCGGCTCAGCTTCTGCCGTTCAAAGTGCATACCGATTTCATCCGGCTTACGGAGCACGACGTTTTTGTTCCGATCACGCTTGAGGTGAGCAACAACGAGCTCGAGTTCACCAACAAGGGCGGCGTGCTGCACGCTTCGATGGATATCTTCGAGCGGCTCAGCACGCTGAGCGGGCGGGTGACCAATACGAATGAAAAGTCGCTGGTGGTCGACGTGCCGAAGGACGCTTTCGCGGGCTACGCAAACAATAAGTCGGTTTACCAGTGGATGGTCCCCTTGCAGCCTGGGCGCTACAAGCTGACGATTGTGCTCAAAGATGACAACAGCGGCCATATGGGCAGCAGCTCGGTGGGCATTGTCGTTCCGGAGTACCCGGATGATTCGCTCGAGTCGAGTTCGCTGATTCTTGCCGATCTGCTCCAGCAAGTGCCGACGAGCGACGTAGGGACCGGACAGTTCATCATCGGCAGTTCCAAGGTGCGCCCGAGCATCGGGGACACGTTCACCGGGAAGAACCGCTACGTCGGAATCTACATGCAGGTGTACAACCTCGGCGTGAATCCGAAGACGCACCGGCCCGACGCCGAGATCCAGTACGAGCTCACCAGAGGCGGCAAGACCGTATTTACGACGACCGAACAAGCGGCGGACATCAAGAACGCTTCGAACCAGGTGACGATTGAGAAAACCCTGCCCATCCAGCCGTTATCGCCCGGCGATTACACCGTAGCCGTCAAGATCACCGACAACATCAACAAAAAGAGCGTCGATAAGACTGCTTCTTTTGTGCTGAAGAAATAGCGTCGGCACGGTGTGTGCCGTGGGTCATTTCTTCGCAGGGGGAAAGCCGGCGGCACGAAATCGTGCCGCCGCTACGCCGATTCATGCCGAAGCCCCGGAAGCGCAAAGCGTACACTTCCGCTAAAGAAGTGAAAAGGCGGGCCCGCCTGCTGCAGGGGCAACCTCCGTCGGCTCGCGTTGTGCAAGACAAACGCAAGAAGCCCCCCAAACACCGCGGTAAACAAGCCCTCGATTCCGTGGAATGAGGGCGTTGCTCCGGGCCGCGGAAATCGCCGCTACAAACCGAGGCGATCACCGTTCACGGCCACACGCGCTGGGGAAAACCCCCGATCTGTCATTCGGAGCGGTTTCTCGTGTTGCTTCGCAACACTCCGAAGCATCACAAGCACGGGCGCGTTGTATCAGGGGGGCGAATTCAGCCGCCCCGCTTAACTCTCCACATTTTTTTGCGAGTACCCTGGGCTTTTGACGCGAGGTGGCCGCGCGGGGTAAGTTGAAGGTTCGCAGTTCATTGTTCATTTCGGAGTCTTCCATGCCGATCTTCGAATATCAGTGCCGCGATTGCGGAGCCAAGTTTGAGCGATTCGTCGCCTCCCGCGAGAAAAGTGTCGTATGCGGGGACTGCGGCGGACCGCACGTCGAGCAGCAGCTTTCGGTGTTTGCCGTTTCCGCGCCTTCCGGCGCTTCGAGCAAAGCGGAGTCAGGACCGTGTCCCTGCGGAGCGCCGCGGCGCGGCATGTGTGGCGAATAGCCGGTCCCGCGCCATCACCCGCCGCTTCTGAGGGCTTTTGTTATGACCAAGAAGACGCCATCCCATTCCAACAACGGCTACGAGATTTATCTGATGCGCCACGGGATTGCCGCCGACCGCGACCCCTCCGGCTCGGCGGACGATTCCAAACGGCCTCTGACGGCGGAAGGAAAACTGAAACTGCGCGCCAGCGCCAAAGGGCTCAAGCGGCTCGGAGTCGATTGGGACTGGATCGTTTCGAGTCCTCTCAAGCGGGCCGTCGAGACGGCAGACGTTGTGGCAGAGGAACTCGAGACCGCCGCCGCGAGGGATCTCTGCGAGGCGCTCGCGCCCGAAGACGGTTCGGCCCAAAAGCTCATTTCGTTTTTATCCCAATATCCCGATCGAGCGAGCGTCCTCCTCGTGGGTCATAACCCGTCGATTGGCGAGCTCGCCTCCGAGCTGATCGGCGCAAACCGCGACGCCGGGGTTGAGTTCAAGAAGGGCGGATGCTGTTTGATCACCTACAACGAATTTCCCACCGCCAAAACTTCCGGCGACCTCGCCTGGCTGCTTACCCCCCGCGTGCTGCGAAAGATGGGCGGCTGATCTACCCCGCCGCCGCCGCGGGCTGTAGCGCCGGTGTCCTCACCGGCATTTTTCGGCGCTGGGGACAGCGTCGCTACAGGCCTCCTTCTCGCTATAATCTGTCATCCGCCGTAGAACAAAAAAAAGGCCGCCAAAGGCCTTTTCAGGTATAATCGCCTCAACTTTCGGAATGTTAGCGCTAACTGCTGAGCGTTGCATGTTATTGTAGCGGCGGCCTCTGGCCGCAGGAATTCCGGCGCTCAGAGAGCGCCGCGACGGCGATCGACCGTCACTACAAAGGGCAAACCCCAATAAGCGCGAGGGAGTCCTGCGCCGCACGCCCAGTTCTGTCGAGGTTGGCGGCGGCAGCCAGATGGATCTCAGATGAATCCGCCAAAAACAGCTCAAGGGAGGCTCAAATGCGAAAGGCGATTACTGTAATTTCGATTGGCCTGGCAGCTTCGGTCCTATTGGCCCAGAGCGGCAAAGTGCGGCCGCTGGACGTCAAGCCCGGCCTCTGGCAGGTGACGACAACCAGCAAGATCAGCGGCATGCCGCCAATTCCCCCCGAAGTGCTGGCACGAATGACTCCTGAACAGCGCGCCAAGTTTGGCGCCATGATGAACCAGAGGGCTTCTGGCAAGCCAAACACGATAACTCGCACCGATTGCGTAACGAAGGAACAACTGAACAAGGACCCATTTAGCGGGCAGGGCAAGCAATGCACTCAGACCGTGCTGACTTCAACAGGAAGCGAGATGGCGGTGCGCGAAGTATGCGTACGAAACGGTGGGAAGACCGATATGACGATTCGGCTCAAGGCCCTTAACTCGGAAAACGTGAAGGGCGATCTACAGGGTACCAACAGCGGCGGCGACAGGTCGATGAATATGAACTTCCATTTTACAGGCAAGTGGGTGCGGTCAGCCTGCGCCAGTGGGCATTGAATCCCGTGAGCCCGACCGCTGCAGCAAATCGCGCGGACCTTCGCTGTTAAGGTCCGCGGTTTGCTCATTGTGAAGGGGTGGCGTTCCCGTCCTCGAACGCGTGTTTTCACGCCGGCCGACGGCCTGCGCAGCGAGCCGAGCCGAGCATATCGACGCCACTCCCTGCTTAGTCTTGCCGTAGTGACAGAAGGTGTCACCCTGAGCCCAGCGAAGGGTCTCGCCCAGGAGGTTGGGCAGGCAAGAAACAGGGCGAGATTCTTCGCGCCACTGCGTTGCGCTCAGAATGACTCGGGAGCTCTGGTGTTCAGCGCGGGATCGTTATAGAGAATCGGCGTCATAGCAGAGACCTCGAACCAGAGAAAGGCTGGGGACGTGGAGGATCAGGAAAGCTTTCTCAGAGATGAGGTCTTTAGCCTGACACTTATGGCCACGGTGCAAAGGGCAGGCGTCTATATGCCTGGCTTGTCTGAGACGGCACGAGATAAAGCAAGTCAGGCTTTCAGCGAGCTACGCGGGGTTAAGAAGATCGAAGTCCATATCGCGACATGCCCCGGTCGCAAGAGAATGAAAACTTGGAAGCACCTGGAATCCGCACGGTTGGCGACATTCAGGCAACTCCATTTCGAGCTGCCAAAATATAACAGAAAGAAAGGCTCGGTCAATTACGTGGAGGAGATCAAGCTTTTCAAGAAGAGTGCCCTCGAAGACCTGCTTCTTCAATTCACTCAGCCATAATCTCGCAAAGTGTTAGGGTGGCCCGCAATTTACCGTCTCATCCGTCTCGCGGGTCTCAGCAGCTTGTGGTCGCTCGGGCTATAATAACTTCCGTGTCCGGCGCGGGCGTTTGCGGTGGGGAGGCGCGCCGAATAAAAAAACTTGCGGAACGAAGCCTGGCGATCCTTTAGAATCAACAAACATTAGCACGCCCTAATGTTCGCGCCCGCCGAGTGCCTGGCCGAGCCGGTGAAACTGCTGGCTGGCGTAGACGCGCCGCGCGCACCTTCCTGTCTCGTTTGTCTCAACTATCTCCAAGTTCTCCTGCGGCCGTGCCATCCTTTGACGGATGGAGCACCGGCCCTGGCGCGAGTACATCGCCAATGGAAGGGCGTGCGCTGCGGGCCGCAGGGAGCCTCAGGCGGCCCGGTTGGGCCTCGGTTCAGCGCCGGAATGCCGTTTGCCGTCGTCGCGAACGGCGCCAAGCCTCGAAGTAGATTGTCTTCCTTGGTGTTCTCTGCGACCTGGTGGTGAGCGTCGTTGTGAACCAAACATTCGCAACACGGAGCACCGAGGCAACAGAGGGGCTCACGCCCGCACGGTGCAAAACCGTCCCCGGTGGCGGCGCTCACGGCGCGACGTGGCTAAAATCTTGCACGGGTGGTGGATTACGGCCAGCCGCCCTCTTCGCGGGCGGGCGGAGAAGCAGCTCAATTCCAATGATTTCAGGGATTTACCTGCATGCAACGTTTGGCACCGGGAGTGCAATCTAATCCCTCGGAAATTCTTGAGGAGAGAGCCCATGCACCGTATTCTGCCGCCTCGAATCACCGTCGGCGTCGTTCTGGCGCTGGCGCTGAGCGCCCCCTCGTTCTTGCTGGCGCAAAACCAGTCGAGCGCTCCGCCTCCGCCTGCCTCCAGCGGAAGCTCGGCGCCCAACAGCGGCTGGCATCACTTTAGCGGACCACCGCCGAGCCAGCAGAACCCGCCATCGAAGCAGAGCAATGCTGCGCCGCAAGAGGACTCGCAGAACCCGCAGGCCGCGCCGGCCCAGCAGCAGGCGCCACCGGATAACGGGCAGTATCAGGATCAGCAGGATCAAGGGCCCTCGGAGCAGGACCAAGGCATACCGGCGAACCTGACGGTGCGGCCGGGCACGTTCATTACGGTCAGAATCGATCAGAAGCTCTCTTCCGACAAGAACCAGCCCGGAGATGCGTTTTCGGCGACTCTCGAGAAGCCCATCGTGGCGGAAGGCGTGGTGGTGGCGCAGCGGGGCGAAACGGTGGCCGGACGAGTGACGTATGTTCAAAAGGCCGGCAAGCTGAAGGGCACCTCGCGGCTCGCGCTTGAGCTGACGGACCTCACGCTGGTGGACGGGCGGGAGATCACGATTCAGTCGCAAATGATGCGCCGCAGCGGCGGCACGTCGAGAGGGATTGATGCGGGCACGGTCGCGGGAACCACGGCCCTCGGCGCCGCAATCGGAGCCGCCGCCGATTGGGGCACGGGCGCGGCGATCGGAGCGGGAGCCGGCGCAGCCGCGGGCGCGCTCGGCGTTCTGCTCACGCGCGGCCGCGCGGCCGTTGTGTATCCCGAGGACCTCCTGACGTTCCGCATTGACGCTCCGGTGACGATCTCAACGGTTCAGTCTCGCCAGGCGTTTCGCTATGTCGAACCGGAGGACTACCAGGCTCCCGCAAGTCAGCAAAATGCTCCGCCGCAGTCCCGCGCGTGTTCTGGTAACGGATGCGCGCCGCCCGCTTATCTCTACGCGCCCCCGTACGCGCTCTATTACGGGTACTACGGCCCGGGTCACTATCCGTTCTACTACGGCCCGTCGTTCTTCATAGGCCGGGGATTTTACTGGCGCGGCCGCCGTTAGGTTGGAAGCAGGGCAAGGGCCACTGAGGCGACCACCATGACCGGCGAGATCGCGACTGACACGGCGCCGTTTGGACCGTCTACGATTGGGCCAGACAATAGACTTGAAAGCGTGGTGCACACATCCCGTTGTTCGGGATGTGCGCGACCCTTGAGAACCGCACACATCGCAACGAGCGGCCAGGTGTGCGCCACCCAGGCGTTTGTACAGGGATTTGGTGGACCCAGCCGAACTTCGTCGCGGCACTCCGGCGGTCATAGACCGCCGCCACAAATGACGGCGCATGGCGCTCAGGACAGGCTCTGAAGCGCGGCCCTACGCGCCTCATTCCACCCGCAGGGCCTGCATGGGCGCAATTGAGGCGGCGCGCTGGGCTGGGACGAGCGCCGCCATCACTGCGCAGGCCGCGAGCACCGCCACGGCGACGGCGAGAATCAGCGGGTCATGGCTTTTGACGCCATAAAGCTGGCTGGCCACCAAGCGGCCGCCGGCCAGCGTCACCGGAATCCCGATGGCAAGCCCAATGCCGAGCTCGACGAGCGCCCCGCGCAGCACCAGCCACAGCACGTTGGCGCGGTCCGCGCCGAGCGCCATGCGGATGCCAATTTCGCTGGTGCGGCGCGCCACCGAATAGGAAGTGACGCCGTAAAGTACCACGCAGGCCAGGATCAAAGCGAGCAGGCCAAAAAGTTCGGTGAGCCGCGCAATCAGCTTGTCCTGATTGAAGTTGCGGTCCAGTTGTTCAGTCAGACTCATCATATCGATCACGGTGAGGTTCGGATTGATGTTGGCCAAGGTGTGGCGGACGGCCGCCTCCAGATTTTCCGGCCTCCCGGCAA